>NZ_AUIH01000013.1 GCF_000423605.1 Saccharospirillum impatiens DSM 12546 | reverse complement strand
ATGCTCTTCGATTTCCACAGAAAGACTCCCCGTAAATTCGGTATGATCAAGTCCTGATTATACTGGATTTCCACAGGAAACTACGAAGAGCCATGTTTATTAACCACCTGAATAATGGGCTCCTGAATCGTCAGTGTGGCTGCAAATCATTGTTTGAACCGGAAGGCTGTGTTGGTTTTCGAGGTGAGAATGTGATCCCGCCACTGACCATTAATGAACAGGTAGTCTTTGGCAAACCCTTCCCGTTCGAACCCGAGCTTGTCCAGTATGCGACCGCTGGCAAGGTTCCATGGCTGGTAGTTGGCCATCACCCTGTGTAGACGCAATCGGGTGAACGCATGGGTGACCACAGCGTCGACAGCTTCGGTCATTAAGCCCTGTCCGGTGTGCTGGCTTGCTACTTTGTAGCCCAGGTGGGCACCCTGAAACACCCCGCGAACCAGGTTGCTGAGGCTGACATCCAGTATCAGATCGCCATCGAGCAAGCCGTAGAACCGATAAGAGCGGTCGTTCTTCCACAGGGTGGTTTCCGCTTTCAGGCGTTGCCGGCAGATTCGGAGTGACTCTGGCAAAGTGCCGCCTGCTTGGGCAAAATGGGTCATGTTTTGTTGGTGGTATTCGAGCAGGACGGAGGCCTTGATGACTTCCGGGCTGACCAGAACCAGTCGCTCTGTAGTCAGCATGGCGCAGTCCTGCGGGTTGACGCAGTATGGGATTCGGGTATCACGGTGGCATGGAACGTCACGACGGCACTCATTCTTTTGTTAACTTGGCCCGGGGTTGTTTTTTGCCTGTCTGGCATCCCGGACTGAACGTTAGCGATCATTCATTGCCCAGGAAAGCGAGTCAAGAGCCAATGTGGAATACACCCGATTTATGTGATGACAACCCAAACGATGTTCTCGTTCTGGAGCCCCTGTTTCAGAACTTTGGTGGCAAGCCGGCGTTTTTTGGCGAGGTGGTGACGGTTAAGTGCTATGAAGACAATTCCCGTGTGAAGGAATTGGCCGGTACCGATGGCGATGGCAAAGTCATGGTGGTCGATGGCGGTGCATCGCTGTCGAAAGCCCTGATTGGCGACCAAATCGCGCTGGATGCCGTTAACCATGGCTGGCAAGGCGTGGTCATCAATGGCTGCGCGCGGGACATCCACGAACTGCAGCGCATGCCCATTGGCGTAAGAGCGCTGGCTAGCATTCCGGTTAAGACCGAGAAAAAAGGCCTCGGTGATGTGGACGTGCCGGTCACCTTTGCCGGCCAGACCATTGAACCGGGTATGTACCTTTATGCCGATGAAACCGGCATCGTCGTCAGCAAAAGGCAGCTGTTCGGATGATTGTCTGGCATCTGGAGATGCGGTCGCCCGAGGCGGTGACGGGTAAGCGGCTGGACCATCCCGATGCGGTGCTGGTCGAAGCGGAGATTCGTCAGGCCGCGTTTAACCGGTTTTTGTACCAGCTGGTGGGCGAAGACTGGGACTGGAATGAAAAGAACCGTTGGTCGCTGGAACAATGGCAAGCCCAGGTCGAGCGCCCGGAAGTCCGCACCTGGGTGTTGTATGTGAAGGGCAGCCCGGCCGGTTATGTGGAGATGGTGCGTCAGCCACTCATTGATGGCGAGGGACACCAGATTGAAATTGAGAACTTCGGGCTGGCGCGGCCGTTTATCGGCCAGGGCCTGGGCAGCGGTTTTCTAACCGAGGCGTTGCACCTGGCCTGGGCGTTCGCTGATGAGCAGGGCAACCTGCCCAAACGCATCTGGCTGCATACCTGTTCGGGGGATCACCCCAATGCGCGCGCCAATTATGAAGCGCGCGGGTTTCAGTTGTTTAAGACGGTTGATGAAGGTTAGAGGTTAAATTTCGAAGTTTGAGTTGGCTGTGTGGTATTGGCCCGCGTCAGCTGCCGGGTGAACCCCTGTGGGGTCGGCGTAAATCCGTCCATGGAGCCTAGGCCGCAGCATCCCTGCTGCGGACTACCCCACAGGGGCTCACCCGGCAGCCGCCGCTTGTATTCGCAGCGAACTCCGAAGCCTGAGTGAATAGTATGTATTACTGGCTGCAGAGAAATCACTAAGATTAACTAAACAGGCTTCAGGATTTAATGCCGCGTTCCCGCCGAGCCATCTGTTGCTGCAACCAGAGTCCGGCGATGATCAGACCCAGCCCACCAAACGTCATCAGTTGCAGCGGTTCGCCGAGCACGAAGTGGATCAGGAACAGACTGATGAAAGGCGACAGGAAAATCAGTGTGCCGATGCGGCTGGCGTTGTTGGTGTAATGCATCGCCAGTTGCCAGAACACGAAGGTAATGCCCATTTCGAATACACCGACGTAAGCCAGGGCCGCCCAGGGTTGCCAGCTGTTCAGGCTGGGCCAGCCATCGGTGGCCAGCATCCAGATCAGCAGCAAGGGCAGGGCGTAGGTGAAGTTCTGGAACAGGCCGACGATCGGTGGGCGCGGGTCACGGGCGTTCAGCAGCCAGTAGCCGGCCCAGAGTATGGTTGAGAACAGCGCCAGAAAGAGGCCAAAGCCGTCGAGCGTGCCTGAGATGTTTTTACCCGCCAGCGAAATGAACACCACGCCGGAATAACCAAGCAACATGCCGATCAAATCCCAGCGGGTCAGTTTGTGGCCGAGAAAGGGTACCGAGAGCAGCCCGAGAGTGATGGCCCAGGTGTAGTTGACTGGCTGGGCTACCTGGGCGGGCAGACGGTCGTAGGCTTCAAACAGAACCGCGTAATACAACACCGGGTTAACCAGCCCCAGTCGAAAAGCAGAGCCGCGATCAGACCAGAACCGCTGTAAGGCCTGACGCAATTCGCCCCGAACGCGCAGCGTCGCCGCCAGGGCGGCCACAGAAAACACCGAGGCGCCAAACATCAATTGGCTGACGGTGACAAAATCCAGCGCCACTTTGAAGGCTGTGGCCACGGTTGACCACAACAGCACGGCAGCGAGCGCATAGCAAAGAGCCCGGGATTCTGATGACATCAAACGCTCGCCGACAACCAAAATGAGCGGGCAAGGCTAGCGACTGGGGACGGGGGAGTAAAGCCCTCGTCTAAAATTGCAGCTCGACATACCAGCCGCCAGAGAGGCTGTCGAACTCGGTGACATCGTCGCGCAGTTTCCAGGTAAGCATCCAGCCGAGGTTGAGCCCTTCGTTGTTGGTTTTCAGGTTGATGCTAGCTTGGAAGTAGTCGTCCGCTTCGTACGCGCGTGGCGTGCAGCCAGCACAATCCGGGTCGAGGTTTGCCACTGAATAGGGTTGGGCATCCACGTAATGCAGCATGTTCTCGACCGTGACAGACCGGTTATCGAACAACCGGTAGCCGATGCCAACACCGCGAATATCGTAGCGGTCCCCAGTGTTGTAGACCTTGCCGCGCGAATCCGCGATACCGGCCCGTTCATCGCCCCAGAAGGCTGAAACACCAATGCGGTTGTCGACCCAGAGCCCCACGCCCCAGCGACGTGCGCTGAGTGCCAGGTCGTCCTGGCTGGCGCTGTCGTTGCCGTCCCAGACATAAAACAGGGTGACGTCGAGGTTATCCATCGGGCCTGGCTCCGCTGGCTTGGCCCGGGTGAGCTCGCCCTGGGTACCAACCGGTTTCGGCGCATCGGTTGATGGGCTGGCCGCTTCAGCCGCCGGGGCAACCCGAATAAAGTAAAAGGAGCCGTTCATCGTCAGCGTCAGGTCGGACTGGTCGTAATCGAATGTCTGGCTGCCCTCAAACCCGTCGGCTTCCAGCGCCAGGTCTGCTCTGCTCAGGCCTTCGCGTTGTAGCAGGCGGTTGAGCAGTGCATCGGCGGCTTCTGCTTCAATTTGCTCGCGGCACGCTTCACCGCGGCGACTGGCCCGGCAATCCGCCTGGTAACGACCCTCAATGGACTCCAGGCCACCCAAACGAAGCGGGTCGTTGACGGGGCTCTGTGGTGCGGGTGGCTCGGTCGTGATCGACTGTCGTTCAAGCCAAAGGGTCTCTACCTGGCATTCAAAGCGACCATCGTCAGTGGTGCCAAGCCGTTCATCGGTTCGGCTGACCAGTTCCAGGCGCACCTCGTCGCTGGTGCCCAGTTTTGATCGGGCGTCATCTTCTGCCCGCTCAAAAGCGAGGTTGCAGGCGCCGGACTGGGTGTCAGCAAACGCGATGGTGCTGACACTGACCGGCTCGGCCCGGGTTTCACTCCAGGCCCAGGGGGCAATAGCCAGCATGAAAACGAAAGCGATGGCGCGCATGGTGATGTCTCCTTGTCGTCCGGTCTTGCTCAACGTTGCGACAGCGTTAGCGTGTCACAGAGATAGAAAGGGCCGGGTGCTGCGTCAATGTCTCTATTATCCGGCAGGGCAACCTGAGGCGCGAGTGCAACTGGTCATCTTTTTGATGTTTTGCGTCTTGCGTTCACTTTGAGTTCATTCGCATGCTCACAGGTCCGGATTTCCAAACCGGGCGGTCTGGCTGTTAAATTGTCGACGTTCAATACATACAGGATCTCAGCATGGCCGACATGATCGTTGCATTATCCGATTTACCCGTGATTCCGCCCATGGCTGAAGGGTATGAACTGGCTCCGGCCCGGGCCTGGGACCGGGAGGTAATTGTTGACTGGGTCCGGGACCATTTCGGGACGCTCTGGTCGAGCGAGGTTGCTAACGGTCTGAGTCATCAGCCAAGCAGAGTGTTGATTGCCCGGCGCGGCAGCGAGATTCTTGGGTTTGCCTGTTTCGATGTCACCTTCCCCGGCTTTTTCGGGCCCACAGGCGTGGCAGAGTCGGCCCGTGGTCTGGGGTTGGGTAAGGCGCTGCTGCTTGATGCACTGCACCGTTTGCGAGCCCGGGGCTATGTGTATGGGTTTATTGGCGACCCGGGGCCGGTTGAGTTCTATCAACGGGCGGTTGGCGCCGTGTCGTTGCCGGAGTCACTGACCAGCGGTTACAGCGTCCCGCTCCAGGGCCAGTAGCCAGGCCTTTCTGTCCAGACCGCCGGCATAACCGGTTAACTGACCGCTTTTCCCGATGACGCGATGGCAGGGCACCACAATGGAGATCGGGTTGGCGCCGTTGGCAGCGCCGACTGCACGCACCGCGCTCGGGCGCTGAATCAGTTGCGCCTGTTCGGCGTAGTAACGCGTCTCACCGTAGGGGATCTGCACCAATGCCTGCCAGCAGCGTTGCTGAAATGCCGTACCTGCCGGCACCAACGGCAACTCGAATGTCTGGCGCTGGCCGGCAAAGTACTCGCGCAGCTGAGTTTCAGCCTGAAGCGTTACCGCGTTCTCTGCCAGCGTCGATGGCCCGTCGTCGTCGACAAAATCGATGCGGGTGATGGCGGTGTCGTTGGCGAGAATGCGCACGGTGCCAATCGGGGTTGTCAGTACGCTCTGGTACACCGGGTTCATAGCAGACTCCACATATAAAAGGTTAGATAACTTTGCCAGGGGGAGGCATCAGCGGGTTGCCATGCTTTGCCCGATGCTCCGTTCGCCTGACCCAGGGCTTTTTTCACACCCAGATCGGAGCCAAGCCAGACATCGCTGTCACCCAGCCCGCGCATGCGCGCGTAATGGATCGTCCAGGGGCCGATGCCGCTGAGTGCGAGCCAGTGCTCCGGATCGGCCGCCCAGTCCGGCCGGGTGTTGAACAGCCGGGCGAGGTCGATCAGGGTCTGGCGTCGGCGGCCCGGTATTTTCAGTGAATCCAGGCGGCTCGCTGCAAGGGTCGCCGGGGTGGGAAACAAGCGAACCGCGTCATCCGAACCGGGTAAGGTGCCCCCGTATTCTGCCACCAGTTGGCGGACCAGATTGCGCGCTGCCACCACACTGATTTGTTGACCGAGAATGGCACGAATGCCGGCTTCGAACGCATCCCAGGTTCCTGGCAGGCGCAAGCCCGGACGCTCGATTCCCACCTGTGCCTGAATCGGCGCCAGGTGTGCATCGATGATGCTGCTGTCGGCATCGAGATCCAGCAAACGACGAATGGTGCGTACCACCGGCAGCGGCGCCGATGGCTGATTGAACTCAAGGGCGACTTCAAAGCCACAGCGTTCGGGCCGGTGCCAGGCGGTAAAACGGCCCGATGCGCCGCTGGCCAGGCGAAAGGTTCGGCCATAAAAGTCGTCGCCACACCATTCCAGAGTGTCGATTAACCGGGTCTGCAGGAAGTCGCGCAATGCCGCCCAGTCGTAAGGCGGGCGGTAGCTTAAAAACAGTCGTATACCGGGTTCAGGAGCCGGTTTGACACCCGGGCGTCGTAACGAGCGCGGCGTCATTCGAAGCACTCTGGCAAAACAATCGTTGAAGCGACGCACGCTGTTAAAGCCAGACGCCAATGCCACCTCGGTGATCGGCAGGTTCGTTTGTTGCAGCAGGCTTTTGGCGAACAGCACCTGCTGGTAGAGGCCATATTGTTTGGGGCTGGTGCCGACGGAGCGCTGAAACAACTGACCGAGATACCGGCTGGTAATCCCCAACCGGTCGGCAAGGCTGGTCACGCTGCCGGTTAACAGGGCGCCGTCATCAATTAACCGCAAGGCCCGCTCCAGGGTGGTATCGGTGCCTTTCCAGGCACAGGAAGCCGGGGCGCTGTCGGGCCGGCAGCGCAGGCAGGGCCGAAAGCCAGCGTTGGCCGCTGCAATGGCCGTCTCGAAATAGCGGACATTTTGTTCTTTAGGGGCCGGCGCCGGGCAGATAGGCCGACAGTAAATACCGGTGGTTTTAACCGCCACGAAAAAGCGCCCGTCGAAGCGATGGTCGCGGGCGAGTCGGGCTTGTTGGTATCGGCGGTCGGTCACAGGAGTTTCCTCATCTCATGACCCCTAGTGTAACCCGGGAGCCATAATAAACTGGCCGGAAACGGAACTGAATGTGATCAATACCAAATTGGGTTAACACAGCGGTTTCTTGGTTAACTGAGTTAGAAATTCGCCAAACATAACCACAGACATGACGAAGGACTGCCGGGTATCCCTATCCGGGGTAGTCCGCAACATGGATGTTGCGGTCTAGGCTCCATGGATGGATTCACGCCGACCCCGGATAGGGATACCCGGCAGTCCGCTTTGCACCGTAAGGGGTGGGAATCATGGAACAGTATTTGTCTGGCGAATATCTAACTCAGTTAACGAGCCTCAGGCTCCATCCGAAAACCGCAAGTCTGCCAGTTTGACATGTGTTTTGGGGTAGGCGATGCAGGGTAGAATCCAGCCGTCGGCTTGCAGGCCGGAATTCAGACCGTAAGGGTGTCGGCCACGGTAGTCGATGGCACCCGATGTCAGGCGACACCGGCAAACGCCGCAGGCGCCGTTGTCACAGGCGTTGCGCAGTGTGATGCCGTCGGCATCCAGATTCTGTAGCAGGGTGAGATTGGGGTCACCCTGAATGTAGCCTACCGGGGCGTGTTGCCATTGAATGGAGACGGTCGTCATTGCTGTCGCTCTGCTCCCTGGGTGAGTCTGTTTGAGTGGGCGTGCAATCAGGGTTTAACGCTGGGCAGCACCCGTTTGAGACCCTCGATCTGAATTTCCAGCAGGTGCTCAAGTATGTGGGACTGAGACTCGCGGTTCTGGCTGGAGAACTCCGCTGGCCAGTTACCACAATAGGTCACGGCATCAACCACACCGGTTTTCAGCAGCAAAGTTGTGCCGTGCACCATTGACCATGCGCTGAACGAGGCAACCGATTTCTGGTAATCATTCAGCTCGACGCTGTCGACTTGCAGCATCTCGGCCACAATGTCTTTTAGCAGGGTTTCGCCGCAAGCTGCCGCCTGGGCGAGGGCGTCGGTCAGGTATTTCTGTTCGGGCGTCCAGAAGAAGATCAGGTTGAAGATGCCGGGGTGTTCGAAGGCAAAGGCCATGTAAGCACGGCCGAGGCAGCGTACTTTGTCTTCCGGACAAGCCTCTTTGACGGTATCGAGACGAGCGGTCAGATAATCATCAAAACGCCGGAAGCCTTCGGTTTTCATTTCCACCATCAATGCCATCTTGTCGGCAAAGTGGTTATAGGCTGCTGTCGGCGTTACACCGACCTCTTTTGCCAGGGCGCGCAAACTCAGGTCTTCCAGGTGCCCGGTTTCAAGCGACCGGAAACCGGCATCCAGTAACGCGACCCGCAGATTGCCATGGTGATAACCGGACTTCTTTTGCTGACTCATTGGAATCCCCAAAACCGAAACACCGGATAGTTTACCAGAAAGTAGCCGGTGTTTCGCCCGTTGAGCTTCGTCAGCAACCCGAGGGTCAATTAAAAGCCGTAACGCAGGTTTAGGATCGCCGCGTCCTGGTGACGCACGGTATAGAGCGCCTGGTCACTGTCCTGCGCCAGGTAATCGACCAGGCTGATGCCCATCGAGAATGGGTCGCTGACCTGCCAGTCGGCGGCCAGCCTGACCACCTGGCCGGACTCGCCGGGTAAATTCACCCCCTGAGCCGTGAGTTCGAGCCGGTTGTTCCAGGTGGTGTACCGGGCCCGAACGGACTGCGACAGTCGAACTTCATCGTCTTCAATCGCGGCATCCGGGTTGAGCAGCAACTGGCTGCCCAGTTCCAGCGTCAGCGTCAGGTTGCGAAACCCGCTGTAGTCGGCCCCCAGCATGGCCCGCCACTGATCAGATTCGACCCAGGGAGACAGGGTGTTGTTGGTCGCGTGACGCACACCCTGATGCCAGCCCTGTTCGGTTTTGAGCAACCAACTGCCACGGGCAAGCTGGGCGTTTGCTCCGAGTACGCGGCGCCGTTCTGGTGTGAAGGTGGCTGTTTCAGGCACCGCACCGTTGAAGCTGACATCGCTCAGGGTCGATTCGAAGGCATTGACGTCGGCGGCTATCCAGGTCAGGTCGAGGCCGGGCCAGCGTTGTTGCCAGCGCAGCGCTACGCCCACCGGGTTGTCGGCGTCGTTGTGGCGGATGTCGATGCCATTGGCACGCAGGCCAGCGAGCTGATCGAAGTCGTCAAAGGGTGCCGGGCGCAGATCCGTTTCGGCCCAGCCAAGCACGGCCAGGTCCAGTTTTCCGGCCCAGTTCAGGGTAATCGCCGGTACCGGCAAACGCGTTTGCTCCAGATCCTGCTGGCCAGGCCAGCGCTGGTCGCGCCGGGCCAGCACATCGGTCACGATGAGTGATTCGGCCTCGCCCCAGGCCAGTGTCTGGTAGCCGGCTTTGAGCCACCAGTTTCCGTCCTGCCAGCCAACATAGCTGTCGGCCCACTGGCCATGCCAGCGTCGTTCTTCGGCCTGTTTGTCGGTAAAATTGTGGGTTTCCCAGGCGTCGGCGTCACTCAGATCCGGTAAGGCATCGTAGGTAACCGAGCCCGCGAGGCGCATAGACCAGGCCTCGTGCCTCGCGTTCATCTGGCCATAAAGCTGGCTTTCAACCCGGGTCAGTGCCGCCCGGTCGCGACTGGGGCCCGGTTCCGGGGCGCGGTAGCCATAGGCCACTTTTTGCTGGGCCCAGCCCAGCCACTGCACCGGGCCCGGGGGCGCCGGTGTTTCGGGCTCAGCCTGGGTGTCGAGCGCGCTGAAAAAATCGTCTTCAGCCAGTGCCAGGCATGGCAACACCAGCGCCAGGCTTATTGCACTGAGCCGTGCAGAATGCAATGCCATCAGTTCAGCCCCCGTAGCATGGCCTGAGTGGTGAACAAACCGGGATCGGTGTGGTCGTTGTATTGCACCCGGTTGATCTGGAACACACTGCCGTGTTCCCGTTCGCCATTGCGGGTGGTGATCATCTGAATGCGGTGCGCGGTCCAGATGCCGTCAATCTGTTCGATATCGCGTGCGCTGAAATACTTCACCCGGCCGCCCCGCTCAACCCAGATCTGCCCCTGTACCTGCATAAAGTTGTCTTTGCGGATCCACAGGTGAGACCGCTCGTAGCCGGTTTCGCTTAAGACCTGTTCGGCGAATTCGGGCTTGGGCCGCGATTCGATCAACCAGACCTCCTGACCATCTACCGTTTCGCTGTCGCTCAGCATCTCGTACTGGTACCAGTCGAGTGTGGTGCCGTTTAAGTCGGAATAGGTGAAGTCACTGCCCATAAACGAGTTGGAACGATCACCGGCGGCGACCCGGCGCACTTGCTTTAACGCGGGCAAATACAGCCAGGCCTCATCTTCCTGTTGGTCGTGGTCGTAACTCAGGTACGAGGTGCCGGCAACGTCTGTCGGTGCCAGAAAGTAAGTGACGGCTTTGGTAACGCCGTCTTCTTCCAATGAAAACAACCTCAGGTCACGGACCCGTTCGCGGTTGTTCCGGTCGATCAGAATCAGGTTGGCATCTGAGACGGACGAGTCGCCGGTGTAGCGGTTGTCGACCCGCTCCATGATGTCTCTTGCACTGAGGGTCTCTGCCTGAGCAACATTGAACAGGGCAGCCAGAGTCAGTGAACCCAGGGTAACGAATTTGAAAACAGACATTAGAGTGCGCCTCCGGTGGATGAGGGAGTCAGAGTGGGAGTGTGGTCGGCCTCAACCGCCTTGCGGCCATCGATCAGGTGCAGCAAAGCGGGCAGGAAAATCAGGTCGCCCAACAACGCGAGCGCCATAATGCTGGCGGCAAACAAGCCGGTGTAGATGTAGGGGATGAAGGAGCCAAACAGCATCATGCTGAAACCCAGCACCAGCACGATGGAGGTGAATATCACAGCGCGACCGGCCTGATTGCTGGCTGATTCAATGGCTTGCGCCGCGTTCATGCCGCGCCCGCGAGCTCGTAAATACCGGTTCATCATGTGAATGGCATCGTCGACGGCGATGCCCATGGTCATGGCGCCAACCACCATGGTGCCGAGGTTCAACGGAATGCCGAGAATCACCAGCAAGGCGCCGGTCATCAGGATGGGGACGATGCTTGGCACCAGGGCGATCAGCCCGTATTTCAGCGACCGGAACAACACCATAAAGCTGGCGGCCATGATCACCAGTGCGACCAGAAACGACTGGAACATGCCCTTGTTGATGTATTGATCCTGAGCGTTGTACATCACCATGCTGCCGCTGATTTCGGTCGTCAGGGTCGGGTGGTTGTCTTGCATGTATTGCTTCATCCGGTCCAGAAACGCAGTGGTTTCGGTGGCAGCCATGTTGCGAACCGGTACCGACATCCGCAGCCAGCGTTCGTCGAAATCCTTGGCGTCGGTCAGGTCTTCATCGCTGCCGCTGTTGTCGTACAGCAACAGAAACTGAGCCGCCATTTCCCGTGAATCGGGCAGGCGGGCATAGGCCGGGTCGTCAAAGTTCAGCGATTGATTGATGCGTTTGTGAAAGTCGATCAGCGAATTGATTTCACCGGTTTCAGGCTGGGTTTCAAGCCACTGCTGCAGGCTGTCTACCTCGCTCAGAAATGCCGGGTCATGAATGCCGCGGACTTCGCCGCTGTCGATCATCAGATCAACGTTCTGAATGCCGTTGTACTTGTCGTCGAAATAATTCAGGTCGGCCCGGGTCGGGTTGGATTTTTTAAAATAGGTGATGAAATTCGAGTCCACCTCAATGCGCGGAATCAACGCGAGGCTGATCGCGAGCAGGGTTGCCCCCAGCAACGTCAGCAAGCGGCGGTTGCGATAGGTGAAGCCCGGAACCGCGGTGGTAATGCGCGCGACCAGACCGGTGTCGACACTGTGACGCGTGCGATCGGAAAACCAGGGGATAAAACTCAATACCGCGGGCAATAACGTCATCGCCAGCAGGAACAGCGTCATGGCACCAATGGCGCCCAGCCAGGCGAATTGCTGCACGGGCAACAGTTGGGTGACACTCAACGCCATAAAGCCTGCGGCCGTGGTGAAGGCGGTAAAAAATGCGGGCACCCAAAGGTGTTCAATGGTGCTTTGCGCGGCGGCTTTGGGCGTTTGTCCTTCGGCCCGGAATCGATAGAACTCGACCAGAACATGCACCGAGACCCCGACTCCAATGATGATCAGCGCAGGCACCAATGCCGATTCAACGACCGAATGTGGCCAGCGCATCAGCCCCTGAATACCGGTGACCAGGGTGATGGCCGTACCGATCAGTACCCAGGGCACCAGGGTGCCGGTGACCGAGCGAAAGCTGAACGCCAGAATGATGATCATGACCAGGGCCATGGCCGGGTTGATCCACGCCTGGTCGTTCTTGGACAGTACTTCGAACTGCTCGGTAAAGACGGGTTGACCGCTTAAGCGCAGCGGGTAGCCGCGAGCTTCATAATCCTGGGTCTCAATAAACTCACGAACCGATGCCATCAGGGACATCTTCAGTTCGCTGCTGCCGGATTCATACTGCACGCGCGCCGCAATGCGGGTATGGCGCAGGTCTTCGGTCAGCAGGCTGCCCAGCGCCATCTCTTCATTGACCATGATGTCGCGGCCTTCGGCGAGGGCCGCTGAGTTGTCAATCTCCTCAAAGACGGTGTCGGTACTGAGCATGCCTCCGCCCGAGTGGGTGTACTGGTACTTACTCAGTGACCGGACCTGGGTAACCTCGGGCTGGTCTTCGAGAAACCGGGTCAGTTCGCTGATCACACCCAGTGTTTCCGGGGTGAACAGGTCGACATCGCCCATCGGGGCATCGACCCCGACCGACAGGTATTCAACATCGCCAAAGCGGTACAGCAGGTCGTTGAATGTGGCCAGGTTCGGGTCACCTTCCAGGAAAAACCGCTCGTTTGAGTTGTCGTAATACAGATTGCTCATCGGTAGGAAAGACGCACCAATGGCGGCGGCGACCAGCGCCAGCACAGCCCACCGGCCGCGCACCACCCATCGGGCCCATCCCTTTATTAATCCGTTCATCGTCGTGCTCCTGTAGTGTTCACGGGTATGTTCATGGTGTTAAGTTAACGATGCAAACTTATCACTAGAAATATATGGTGTAAATATAACAGTGTAAATATTTGTGTCAGCGAGAGTCTGGAGCTTGCGGCGGAGGGAAGGTCAATAGCGTAAAATGAGGTTTTGGTCAGAAAGTGGGTTGGCTGAAATGGGTACTCGCGGCACGGCACTTCCCAGTCCTCTCTCCACCACTGGGGGAGAGAGCTAGAGAGAGGGGGACGGCGCAGCCGTTACTGCTGTGGTGTCGATTGGAGTGCGGAAAAACCGGGAGTAAACCCTCTCCCCAGCCCTCTCCCGTGGGACGGGAGAGGGAGCGATTAGTTGGTTGGAATATGACCCGCGCCAGTCGCTCGCGACGCTGCACATCCCAGTCCTCTCTCCACCACTGGGGAAAGAGCTAGAGAGAGGGGGGCGGCGCAGCCGTGGGGTCAATGGTTGAGATTGAGAATGCGCTAAAATCCGGAATCAACCCTCACTCCTTCACACCACCCTGAGTCAGCCCGGCAATGAACTGCTTGGAAGCCAGCATGAACGCCAGAATGGTCGGTCCCATCATGATCAGGATGCCAGCAAACATCATGTGCCATTGAATGGCAAATTGCTGATTGAAGCGTTGCAGGCCGAGGGTCAATGGGTAGTTGGCTTCGGACTGCAGGAAGATCAGCGGCAGGAAGTATTCGTTCCAGGCTTGCACGAAAGTGAGCAGGGCAATGGTGGCAATTGCCGGGCGCATCAGCGGGAAAATAATGCGCCAGTAGATGGTGAATGGCAGGGCGCCATCCATTTTCGCCGCTTCTTCCAGTTCGGAAGAAATATTCTTCATGAAACTGACCAGAATAAACACCGATACCGGCATCATGCTTGCGCTCTGCACCAGAATGACCCCGAGCAGCGAATCCAGCAGACCCAGTGACCGCACGATATCAAACAGCGGTGCCAGTGCGAGGCGAATCGGGATGATGACGCCAAACAAAAAGCAGATAAAAATGAAGGTGCTGCCCTTGAATGGCATTCTCGCCAGGACAAAAGCGGTGGTGCTGGCGCAGAAGGTTACCAGCACTACGCAACTGACGGCGATGATGGTTGAGTTGGCAAAGTACTGGGCAAAATTGGCGTTGACCCAGGCCTTGGCGAAGTTGCTCCAGGTCCAGGGATCCGGTAAACCGAAGGGGTCACGAAACACCTGGCCGACATTGGGCTTGAGCGCATTGATCAGTGCAGCGCCGAACGGAATCAGCACCACGGCGACCCAGGCGAGCATGATGAATTGAACCAGCAATTGTTCACGTTTACTCAGTTTGAATATCTTATCCATAACAGCCTCAGGTTTTCCGTAGGTTGCGCAGCGCAAGGAACACAGCGGCGGGCAAAATCATCAGCGCTGTCAGCAAACCGATGGCTGCCGCCAAACCGAAATTGGTGTCGGTGGTGTCGGCACTGCCGCCAAAAGCCGTTCGGAATAAAAAGGTGCCCATGATGTCCGTCGAGCGCAATGGCCCGGCCTCGGGACCCATGATTAATAGTATGTAATCGGCGTTGTTGAACACATCAACCATTACAATCACGGTGATCAGAATGAACGCGGGGCCCAGTACCGGAAACACGATGTGCCGGATCGATTGCCAGCGATTGGCGCCATCGAGCATTGAGGCTTCGAGCAAATCGGTGCGCACTGCCAGAATGCCGGACAGGATTAGAATGATCGCAAACCCCATGCGGTGCCATGAGTAAAACAAAGCCATGGTAATCAGCGAGGTATCTTCCGAACCCAGAAACGGAATGGGCGCATCGACCAGCCCCCACTGGGTCAGTGCCGCGTTCAGCGGGCCACGCGGGTGGACAAATAAATCGAGCAAATAGGCGACGGCGGCACCGGCCATCGGGTAGGGCAGAAAAAACAACGTCTGATAGATTTTCCGGCCGTGCGTACGGAAACTGAGCAGCAACGCAAGCCCGGTTCCGATGATGAGAAAACAACCGATGATGACGACAAAAAAGATCACGTTTTGCAGCAGGGCGTTGATCATTTGATCGCGGTAATAAGGTTGGGTCAGTACTTTGGCAAAGTTTTCCAGGCCAACAAATTCTTTGGGGCCAATGCCGGGCCAACTGACCAGACTGAGGTAAAACAGCATCAGCAGAGGAATAAAGTTGAACACGCTGTACAGTAAAACGCCGGGCGTAAGCAGCAGTGTTCGCTGAATCTTTTCAATCATTCGATAGCTCAGCCTAAAACGGCTGGCTTGTTTGGCATCAGGCATGTCGGCGGTGCTCAGTGGGGCCATAGGCTCTGCAGGGGCATGTCGGGTCATGATAGTCACATTTGCTGGCGGTAGAGAAGAAGTAACGGGAGCCCTAGGGAGGCTTCCTATTAAGGCGTCGGCTGCTTGAATTGCAGTGGTATTGGTCCGCGGCGACTACCGGTGGTGCCTCTGCGGGGTCGGCGTGAATCCATCCATGGAGCCTAGACCGCAACATCCATGTTGCGGACTTCCCCGCAGAGGCACCACCGGCATTCGCCGCTCTCATGGTGCAAACCCTGGAACCAGGGTCACTACTGCCTATTACAGTGTGCAGTTAGCCGCGCCCACATAACCCGCCTGATTCAGACCAGACTGGATTTTCTCGGCAAGCCCGCGTGGCGTGATTTTGCCAGCCAACAGTTCCTGCATGCCTTCCGAGACGAGCGGGCGATACCCGGGGTCTGTACTGATCAGCGAATCGGCAAAAAACGGCTGCGCGACCAGGGAGTTGTTGGCAATCATTTGCGAGGCCATTTGTACCCGTTCGTTATCAACATCTACCGGGTAGTTGGAGGCCGGGACCGCTTCAACCATATCGGCGAACAACTGGGCGAACATAGGCGATGCGTAGAATTCCAGCACCTTTTCAACCGCTTCGATGTCGTCGGACTGTGGGTTATAAGCCAGGTGAGCGTCGGTAAATCCATAGACCTTGTTTGCCGAACCGGGAATGGCCATGAAGCCCAGTTGCAGATCCGGGTCGATCTGGTAAACCGGAGACGCTGGCGTCGCTGACCAGATGCCGTCGATCATCATCGCAGAGGAACCCAGTGCGACACCGGTGCGCATAGCGCCATAGTCGTCGGCCATCGGGTTCGGGTTCAGATAGCCTTTGTCCTGCCAGGATTTAAAGCGGGCCATGGCGTCGACATAGATGTCGTCGGTGAAACAGGCAGTGCCGTCTACCACCCCCTGAGCCCATTCGTCACTGGTCAGACCGGCGAGCAGGGTTTCGTGAAGCACCTGGTTGAGGTACCAGCCATCACGTCCGTCAACGTGCAGCGGCACAATGCCCTGCGCTTTAAGGTCGGCAAAGGTGGCTTCCAGTTCGTCCAGTGTGGTTGGCTCGGTGGTCATGACGGCTTTGTTGTACAGAATCGATTCCATCTGCATCACGAAGGGAACGCCGTAAACCTGCCCGTCGCTGCCAGTGGCGCCGGCGAGTGCGGCATCACCGAAGGCCGACAAGTCGATGTCCAGGTCACTGACCGGGGCGGCGACGCCGGCGTCGATCCAGGGTTGTATCCAGGCGGAACCCGCTTTGGCGTGATAAAGATCAGGCCGGTTGGTCTGCATGTCGATGCGCAGTTTGGATTCGATGTCTTCGGTGTAGACGTTCAGGTTGATCTGAACGCCCGGAATCAGGTTTTTGTCGTTGATGTAATCGATCAACGCTTCATCCTGAATACGCCAGCTGTACATTTCTACGGTTGTGCTTTCAGCCATAGCCTGATGACTGGTTACCAGGGCGGCCGCGGCAGTTGCCAGAACCAGTGACTTCTTGATGAGTTTCATATGAACCTCTTTATTGTTAGCCGATCACAGCCTGTGATCTTTTTTAGTGAATGCTTTGATAAGGGCAAGCCCAATATAATACCAATAATAGTACCAAGCAATGACCAGCTGTTATTTTCTTATCGTTTTTTCAGTTGCCTGTCATAAAATTTATAAATATCAATGGTTTACCAGCCTGCCTGTTCATCGCGCCCGGTAATGCCAAGGTGAGCCAACAGGTTCATGATGACCCGGGCATCGCTTTCAAAGTCGGAGAACTGCCGGCCGGGTGTTGCGCCCCAGGCCACTTCGGCCGTTGCGAGCAGTCGTGGAAACCACATGTATTCGGCGTGTTCAGGCGTCTCGACGAGCTCTGTCCAGAGGCAGGCCTGCACCCCTTTAACGCGGGCTTTGGCGGGTTCGGACAAGCCGGCAGTGGGATCATAGTGCCAGGCCTGTTGCAGTGAGACCGTGCCGGCCCAGTAATAGCCGGGGTCGTCTGCCTGGTCGGTCACTGCCAGATCAAAATAACAATGGGAGGCGGGGGTCATGACTACCGGGTGGCCAGCCTCGGCCGCTGCCTGGCCGGCTTCTATGCCCTGCCAGGACATGATCCAGGTGTCGGTGGAGATAGCCT
Organism: Saccharospirillum impatiens DSM 12546; assembly: GCF_000423605.1. Lineage (GTDB taxonomy): Bacteria > Pseudomonadota > Gammaproteobacteria > Pseudomonadales > Natronospirillaceae > Saccharospirillum > Saccharospirillum impatiens. The sequence goes on along the minus strand of NZ_AUIH01000013.1, from coordinate 93,166 downwards.
CCCCGGTGCGCATCTCTTCCCACCCGACGGCGGTTTTTCCGCGTCTTTGAACTTCACTTTCCATCTGTGCCATGAAATGGCCATGCAAGGTATCGATTGGCAGACCGGTGTTGGCAGACCAGGCTTGAGCGGCCGGCGACCCCCGCCAGACGCCGTCGGGGACTTCATCGGAACCCAGGTGCAGCAATGGCCCGGGAAATAGCGCGCACCACTCATCGAGCAGAGTCTGCATGACCTTGGTGGTGCTGCTCAGAGCCGGGTTGATGACGTTGCGCTTGTGGTGCTGAACGCTGTGGTAGAGAGACGTATCGTCCGGTTCATCCAGCTCGGGCAGGGCGATCAACAGAGCGCGGGCATGGCCGGGGATATCCAGTTCCGGAACGATTGTTATACCCAGCTCCTGAGCGCGAGCCACTGTGCTGCGAATCTCGGACTCTGTGTAAACACCCCCGTAAGGGGCAGAGCCTGAGCCCATTTGAGGACACACCGGCAGGTCGTGTCCGCGCCAGGCGGCCACGCGTTCTAGCTCCGGATATCGGGCGCTGGGCACACGCCAGCCGTCGTCGTCAGTCAGGTGCCAGTGAAAGTGGTTGAACTGGAACAGGGCTATGATGTCGAGCCAGTGTTGCACAGTGTCGGCTTCAAAAAAGTGCCGCACCACATCCAGATGCACGCCGCGGTAGTCGAAATCCGGTGTATCGGCGATGGTCAGCTCGGGTAGGGTGCCGGCCAGGGGCCACTGCAACAGGTACTGCATCAGGTATGCCTGGCCCGCGTAAAAACCAGCGTCATCCCGGTAGCGAAGCTCAGCGTTTTGCTCACTGATATGCAGTTGGAATCGTTCCGGCAGGCCGGGTTCGCACCTTGCGTGTATCAGGTATCCCTGCTCCGACAGGGTGGGCGCAGGTACGCTGAGTCGACTCGACAGGCGCTGAAACCAGCCAGTATTCCAGGCCGGCCCGGTAGTTGAATCGAGAAATTGTAGCGTCGAGGGGCAGTGCATACGGCCCTGGCCAATGTCTGATTGTCTGGGGCGGGGTAGGAACGACAGCGTATTGGACTTAACCTCAGCGGGCTGAATGAAGTGCCGCGCGGGTTCGCCCGGAAATTGGACCGGTAGCCGTTGCTGCCCTTGAACCAGATATACGCCGTAGGGGCGGTCAGTCAGTTTCTTAAGCTCACCCTTGCCCGAAAAACTCAGAGTAACGGGGTGTTCACCGGTCCAGGGGGTTGCCAGTGCCAGGCGATGCCAGTCTCCCTGGGCATCCAGTAACTGAGCGCCCGACACACTCTCTGCGGTGGGCGGGTGAGCCATGCAGAAACACAATTCGGTAGCGGCGGACGTCGCTGTCCCGGTTTTGGGCAGTGTTATCTGCAGGTGGTAGTGGCCCTCCCGGGTGGTGATGGCCAGCTCGGCGGTCAGCATCATGTTCGACTCTCCTGGTGTGCATTTCTTTAAAGGTATTATATTGGTATTGTCATGGCCAGTGAAAGGTCGTATTCTAGCGCCAATTGACCGTGACCCCCGAAGCAGACCCGGTTTGCCCGGAGGGTATCAATAACAATGACGCAGAACGACGGTTATGCCGGGCACGAGTGCCGATAAACGCCCGTTCACGAACCACCAAGCTCGCGTCAAATTGCCTGAATATCTACCCAGCGAAGGAGGCGACAACCGATGAAAACTGCAGATAGCGCGCCTCTTTTTATGGGCATCGATGGCGGTGGCACCTCCTGTCGGGTTCGGCTGGCGGATCGGCAGGGTCATATATTGGCCGAGGCCAGAGCGGGCAGTGCCAATGTCTATCAGAGTGTTGAAACCAGTTGGAGATCCATCGACCAGGCCACGGCCGAAGCACTTCATGCCGCGGGCTTTCAGCCACAGGACCGGTCTCATGTGATCGTTGTGGCCGGGTTGGCAGGTTCAGAAATAGACTCGGCTGCTGCCGGGTTCTTGCAGCGTCCACACGGTTTTGCACAGTTCGAATTGCTTAACGATGGGCAAATTGCCTGTTTGGGCGCCCACGGTGGCAGCGATGGCGTATTGCTGATTGTTGGCACGGGTGTGGTGGGTGTTTCAAGCCAGCAAGGCCAGTGGCGTCAGGTCTCTGGCTGGGGGTTCCCACTGGATGACGGCGGCAGCGGCGCCTGGCTTGGCTTGCAGGCTGTTCGCCATGCACTCTGGCAGCGGGATGGTTTGGTCGATGCCAGTGACCTGACGCAGGCAGTCTGGGCCTTGCACGATGATTCAGTCAGTGGGCTTATTGGTTGGGCCCAACAGGCCCAATCGGTAGATTATGGTAAGCTGGCGCCTTTGGTAATGAATTGGTATGACCAGGCCGATCCCATTGCCCGCCAGATCGTCTCTGCCCAGCTCGATATTCTGAATCGATTGTTGGACGTCCTGATGCCCATGCCACAGCCACTGGCAGTGATGGGCGGGCTTGCAGCCCGGGTCAGTCCGCTGCTGGCAGAGCGGCATCGTTCGCACCTGCGCACCGCGCAGGGCGATGCACTGGACGGGGCACTTCGATTGGCACTGGCGAGGAGCCCCGACTGATGGCCAGCACCCCCACGACCGATCAGGATCTGATCACCTTTTTAACGCCGAATCCGGAGCGCCCGGGTTCGCTTTACACGCAATTGTCCCGCTCCCTGAGTCAGGCGATTCATGAGGGCTTGCTGAAGGATGGCGACTATCTGCTGCCCCAGCGAGAGCTCGCGATGGCGCTGGGCGTATCGAGAGTCACGGTGCGCAAGGCCATCGAGGCATTGGTTAACGAAGGCTTGTTGCGCCAGCGCCAGGGCGCCGGAACTCTGGTGACCTCGGGTGAGCGCAAGTCGATCCACAAGAATCTGTCGGTACTGAACAGTTTTACCGAAGACATGATCACCCGGGGTTTGAAGCCCTCTTCAGAGTGGGTGAGCCGGGTTACGGTTCAGTCTTCACCGCGCGAAGCGATGGCTCTGAATTTGTCGCCAGGCAGCCGCGTGGGCCGCTATACCCGGGTGCGGTTTGCCAGTGACACGCCGATGGCTTATGAAATTGCCTCGGTTCCGGGCAGCATCATTGCTGACTCGGCTGAAGTAACCGATTCCCTGTATCAGGCGCTTGATGTTGCCAATGCCCGTCCGGTTCGCGCACTGCAAACCATGACCGCGCATAACGCCGATGCTGAAGTCGCCCGGTTTCTGAACGTCGCACCCGGTGATGCGGTGTTGTACATCGAACGCCAGGGCTTCGACAGCACCCATCGCCCGGTGGAATTTACCCGGTCCTGGTACCGGGGTGACATTTACGATTTTGTGACTGAGTTGTCTACCGTACCGGCCTGAGCCGTCTGGACTGGCCGACACGTGACCGCTCAGGCAGTCAATGACCCACGCACCCAACCCGCGTGAATCGATTCCGGTTGTCGGGATGCAAAACGGGAAGGGTGCCGGGTACGGCCAGGAAGGAACAACAATGCATACAGCGTTAATAGCCCCCGCTGTGTTTGATGGGTATGAACGTCACGATTCGGGTGCGCTGCTGATAGAGAACGAACGCATTGTCGGGTGTGTGTCGCCGGCGGATGTGCCCTCTCATTATGAACGCGAGACCCTCGACAACGGCCTGCTGGCGCCAGGCTTACTGGATTTACAGGCCAACGGTGGCGGTGGCGCCCTGCTCAACAATGACCCGACTCTGGCAACGCTGCTGACCATGGCCGAAGGCCATGCGCGTAAGGGCGTGGCACGTATTCTGGCGACGGTGATCTCCGATACCCGAATTGTGACTGAGCAGGCGGTGGACGCCGCAGTGTTGGCCAGTTCAGACCTGCATTCCGGCATATTGGGCATTCACGTCGAAGGCCCGTTTTTCAGCAATGAGCGCAACGGCGTGCACCAGCAAGATCAGTTGCGCAAACTGGAAGCAGCGGACTGGCAGTGGCTGGAACGGGCCGCAACCATTCCGGGTATTGTGACTCTGGCGCCGGAGCAAGTACTCACCAGTGACATAGAACGCATGGCGTCGCTGGGGTTACGCGTCAGTGCCGGTCACACCAACGCTGTTTATGATCAGGTGATGCCGGCGATCCGTGCCGGGCTTTCCGGTTTTACCCACTTGTTCAATGCGATGCGCCCACAAACCGGTCGAGAGCCCGGAGTTGTGGGCGCCGCCCTGACCAGCGATGAGACCTGGTGCGGTGTCATCGCCGATGGCATTCATGTGCACCCGGCTTCGTTGCGGTTGGCGCTTACCGCTAAACCGCGGGGCAAGGTGTATCTGGTCAGTGATGCGATGGCGACCATTGGCGCGGTGGACAAGCAGTTCAGGCTCTATGGAGAATGGATTTCGGAAGTTGATGGCCGTTTGATCAATTCGGCGGGACGTCTGGCCGGCAGCGCTATTTCTCTGGTCGATGCGGTCCGGTATTGCTGCGAGCACCTGCAGGTACCCGCAGACGAAGCCATTGCGATGGCCAGCCGCTACCCGGCCGAGTATCTGGGCATAGACGACCGCTTTGGTAGCTTGCGACCCGGGCGCGTGGCCGACGTTACCTGGTTTGATGAGTCCCTGAATGTAAAGGGGCTTTGGCGGGCAGGACGCAAGTTGGTTTCATGACTGCGCCGGTGGCTGCTTCTGCTCTCTTGCTAGTCGGACTGCCGGGGGTGTCTATCGGTGGCACGCCGTAAATACGTCCATGTAGGCTCGAAGACCGCATCCATGCGGTCTAACGGCCACCAATAGACACCCCCGACACTCCTCTTTCGCAACTCGCTGGTTGAACCGAAATTACAGCTGGCTGATGCTCCCTAAGCAATTAGAAAACTGGCTATTTCTGACCATTAGACTGAGTTTTATTTATGAAGATCGTTATTCTGGACACACCCGAACAGGTTGCTAGCTATGGTGCAGACCGGTTCGCGGATCAGCTACGCCATAAACCAGGCTCCATACTGGGACTGGCAACGGGCTCAACGCCCATTGCTTTGTATGAAGAGCTGATCAGCCGTGTGCAACGCGGTGTGTTGAGTTTTGCCCTGGCCAGTACCTTTAACCTCGATGAGTACCTGGGCCTGGAGAGTACCCACCCACAAAGTTATCGCTATTTCATGAATGAGCATTTATTCAGACATCTGGATATTGATCTGGCCAACACGGCGGTGCCTGATGGTGCTGCCCGGGATCCGATGGTGGCTTGCGAGGCATACGAACACGCCATTCAGCAGGCGGGTGGTATTGATTTGCAATTGCTGGGCATCGGTCGCAATGGTCATATTGGGTTCAATGAACCCAGTTCCAGTCTGGCATCGCGCACCCGGGTCAAAACGCTGACACCGGATACGGTGAAAGCCAATCAGCGCTTTTTCGATGAAGGCGAATTCCAGCCGCATTTATCGCTCACCATGGGCATTGGCACCATCATGGAAGCCCGGCACATCCTGTTGTTAGCCACAGGCGAGAGCAAAGCCATGGCGGTACGTGCGACGGTGGAAGGCCCGCTGGCAGCGCGTTGCCCGGCGTCGATTCTGCAGATGCATCCGAGCGCCACCCTGGTGCTGGATCGTGCAGCGGCCAGTCAACTCGACGATGTCGCTTTCTATCAGTACATCGAGCAGGAAAACCAGCGACTGCCCGGATCACGTTAGCGCATGCCCCGCTTTTGCACTCTGTGATAGGGTAATGGGTTCAATCCGAACACAGAGACGCAGTATGGCCATTCTGGTGGATATGACGGGCAGCGAAAGCCGGCTGGATGCAATCAAGACCGATTTTAAACGACTGGGCGTGAACGATCCTGTCTGGGTTGTTGGTGACGATTTTGACCCGGCCACTATCCGATTGGTACTCGCCTGGAAACCGCAAACCCGGGACTGGGCAGCCTTTCCCAACGTGCACTTGGTGCAGAGCTGGGGAGCGGGTGTTGATCACTTGCTCGATGCGGGTTTTCCGGCAGACTGGACGGTGGCGCGTTTTATGGGGCAGTCGTTGAAAGATCGCATGGTGCGCTATGTCTGTGCGCAACTGAGTAACTGGCAGTTGGACATGCCACGGCTGTATGCAGCGCAATCCGAGCAGCGCTGGGACTGGCACGATGGTCGCTGGGGCGACAATGTGCTGGTGTTGGGCCTGGGCGAGCTGGGTCAGTCGGTTGCTGAGGCACTGGTTCAGCAGGGCTACCAGGTCAGTGGCTGGAGCCAGAGTCCCAAAACCATTGAGTCGGTAGTCTCACTGACCGGCAAGCAGGGTCTGCGGGCGGGGCTTGCCAAGGCCGATTATCTGATCAACCTGTTGCCACTCACGTCTGAAACGCGTGGCTTGCTGGACAGCCAGCTATGGGCACGGTGCGAACGCAAACCGGTCATCATGAATGTGGGTCGGGGTGCATCGCTGGCTGAAGACGACCTGATACCGGCTCTGGATGTGGGGTTGATCGGCGGTGCCATTCTGGATGTGTTTGACCCTGAGCCGTTGGCCGATGACAGCCCGTTGTGGCGACATCCGGATATCTGGATAACCCCTCATATCGCCTCGATCAGCGATCCGTCCGACGTGATTCGGCTGGCGATCGAGAATCAGCAGCGTGTCGAAGCGGGTCAGCAACCGCGTTACCCGGTTGATTTGAGCCGGGAGTATTGAGCCAACCGCTTTTATCTGGGGAAGTGAAACCAGATCTGCCAGGCAAAAAAAACGGGCCGAAGCCCGTTAACGCATCACGCTGAAAAGTGATGTACCAAGTGCTGGCTTACTCGGTAATGACGGTGTCGATCACGTGAATCACACCGTTTGAGGTTTCGATGTCAGTCGCGATGACCGTCGCACCGTTGACCATGACGTTGCCACCCATTACGGAAATGTTCAGGGTTTCACCGGTGATGGTCTGAGCGCTGCTCATGCCCACCACATCTTCGGCCATGACCTTACCGGATACCACATGCAGGCCGAGGATCGCACCCAGGGCTTCCGGGTCTTCGAGCAGGCCGTTCAGGGTATCACTTGGGATCTTGGCAAAGGCTGCATCGTTGGGGGCGAATACTGTGAAAGGTCCATCCCCTTGCAGCGTTTCAACTAGCCCGGCAGCCTGAACAGCCGCGACCAGGGTGTTGAAGTCATCGGCTTCAATGGCTGTTTCAACGATGTCTTTATCGGCCACGTGAGCACCAGCGAAGGCGGTTGCTGCAAACAGAACAGAGGCAAGGGTCATCGAGGCACGTTTGATCAATGTCATGGTGGAACTCCTATCGTATAGTGTCGGATATCTGGCGATAACGATGCCAGTGGTTTGAAAATTAGGATCTGAACGCGTCAGATCTAACTGCCCCCTTTATACGCCTCGGGTCACGTAACCGGTTTGTTGAGCAAAACTGGGTGTTTCCCGCAAATAACTCCGCCAAACCGGTTTCTGCAGGCCTTCGTATACGGGAAGGTGCGCTCGCGGATGTCGGTAATCGGTAAAGAGTCTGCGCGGTTTTCGTCTGCGCAAATCCCCTTGTTTTTTGCGCCAAACTCGACACTAATGAGACAGTTTATGCCGGGATGGAAGCAATGCCATGGGCCGGGCACTCACCTGTGATCACAGGATGGATGGCGCTTGACAGACCCCGAATGCGAACGTATGTTTCAAACGATCGTTTGAACACTGAAGTCAGGTCAGATCCACCGTGCTAACGTTGTGGTAAAGCTGAGCCGACTGATTACCGCCTTCGGGCCCTATTGAGGTGAAGACAATGCCAGCTTATAAAGCCCCCCTGCGCGATCTGCAGTTTGTCATGCATGAGATGCTGAACGCAGAAGCACACTACCAGGCCATTGGTGCCGAAGACGCCTCCCGCGATATGGTCGATGCGATCATGGGCGAGGCGGCCAAGTTCTGTGAAGAAGTGCTGTCGCCTTTGAACCAGGTGGGTGATCAGGAAGGCTGCACCTGGAATGACGGTGAAGTCACCACGCCTACCGGCTTTAAAGAAGCCTATAAGCAATGGGTCGATAACGGCTGGCCGTCGCTGGCACAACCCACTGAGTTTGGTGGGCAGGGCTTGCCGGATTCGATCGGTAACGTCGTGTCGGAAATGGTATCAACCGCGAACTGGGCTTGGGGCATGTACCCGGGTCTGTCGCACGGCGCGATGAACACGATTGAATTGCACGGTACCGATGAGCAAAAAGAAGTGTATCTGTCGAAGCTGGTTTCCGGTGAATGGACCGGCACCATGTGCCTGACCGAGCCTCACTGTGGCTCTGATCTGGGTACGTTGAAATCCAAGGCCGAAGAAAATGCCGATGGCAGCTACGCGATCAGCGGCACCAAGATTTTTATTTCTTCAGGCGAACACGATATGGCCGAGAACATCGTCCACATCGTACTGGCTCGCCTGCCGGGTGCCCCTGAAGGCACCAAAGGCATTTCGTTGTTCATCGTGCCCAAGGTTTTGCCAGACGGTACTCGCAATGACGTGAAGTGTGGCTCCATTGAGCACAAAATGGGCATTCACGGTAACGCGACCTGTGTGATGAACTTCGATGGCGCCAAAGGCTTTTTGATTGGGCCACCGAACCAGGGCCTGAAGTGCATGTTTACTTTTATGAACTTTGCGCGTCTGGGAACGGCGATGCAGGGCGTTGCCTCGGCTGAACTGTCGTTCCAGGGCGCCTTGACTTATGCCCGTGATCGTTTGGCGATGCGCAGCCTGACTGGCCCGAAAGCGCCAGAAAAGGCGGCCGACCCGATCATCGTTCACCCCGATGTACGGCGCATGCTGCTGACTCAGAAAGCCTTTGCCGAAGGCGGCCGCATGATGATGATGCACGCCAGCCAAATGGTTGATCAGGTCAAATACAGCAAAGACGAGGCTCAAAAGAAAGAAGCGGATGATCTGCTCGGCTTCCTGACGCCAATTGCCAAGGCGTTCCTGACTGAGGTGGGTACGGAAGCGGCGAACCACGGCGTTCAGGTATATGGCGGCCATGGTTACATTCAGGAATGGGGCATGGAGCAAATCGTTCGCGATAACCGGATCGCCCAGTTGTACGAAGGCACAACGGGCATTCAGGCTCTCGACTTGCTGGGCCGCAAGGTGCTGATGACTCAGGGCGAGTCGCTGAAGAATTTCACCAAAATTGTGCACAAGTTCTGCAAAGCCAATGCCGAAAACGAAGCCATTAAACCGATGGTGACTCAGTTGGCCACCCTGAATAAAGAGTGGGGCGACCTGACCATGCAGATCGGTATGAAAGCCATGCAGAACCGGGAAGAAGTCGGTGGTGCAGCGGTCGATTACCTGATGTACTCGGGCTACGCTGTGCTGGCTTACTACTGGGCGCTGATGGCTGAAAAAGCTCAGGCAACCCTGGACGCAGGCACTGATGAAGTGGATTTCTACCAGTCGAAGGTGACCACCGCGAAGTTCTACTTCGACCGGATTTTGCCGCGCACTGCGGGACACAAAGGCTGCATGCTGGCCGGTGTGGACAGCACCATGGCAATGGATGAAGCGCACTTCGCGTTTTAATAATCTGCCTTTAAGCGGGCTCTGGTGAGCCCGCTTTATGAGGTGGCACCTATGTGGCTTGGTCTACTTTAGTGCCACGAGTTCGTATCAGGCACCGGGTATGCCTACCCGGGGTCGGCGTGAACCCATCCATGGGGCCTAGGTCGCAACATCCTTGTTGCGAACTACCCCGGCTAGGCACACCCGGCACCTGATACTGGCCAGTAGCCAATTCCGAAAATTGGGTAACGTCAGGTATTGTTTCGACTTAACAAATACAAAGCTCAGAAACCAGGTAACCGATCATGGCAAACTACAAAGCACCGATTCAGGACATGCAGTTCGTACTGCACGACGTGTTCAAAGCCGACGAACTCTGGGCCAGTATGCCCACCACGTCTGAAGTGACGCCGGATCTGGTGTCGGCGATTCTCGAAGAGGGCGCGCGTGTTTGCGAGAACGAATTGTTCCCCATCAACCGTCAGGGCGATGAAGAAGGCTGCACCTGGAACGACGGCGAGGTCACGACACCGACCGGTTTTAAAGAGGCTTATGCAACCTACGCCGAGAGCGGCTGGCTGAGCCTGGGCGGTGACCCGGAATTTGGCGGTCAGGGCATGCCGAAGATGCTCACGGTGATGTTTGAAGAGATGGTCTATGCGTCCAATACCTCCTTTGCTCTGTACCCGGCACTGACGGCAGGTGCCTGCCTGTGTTTGCTGCATCATGCCAGTGACGAACTGAAACAAACCTATCTGCCCCCCATGTATGAAGGCCGCTGGTCGGGTTCAATGTGCCTGACTGAACCGCATTGCGGTACCGATCTGGGCATTATGAAAACCAAGGCGGTGCCTGGTGATGATGGTACCTATCAAATTTCCGGCACCAAGATTTTCATCACCGGTGGCGAGCACGACCTGAACGAGAACATCATTCATCTTGTGCTGGCCAAGTTGCCGGATGCCCCAGCCGGGCCGAAGGGCATTTCCCTGTTTGTGGTACCCAAGTTCAAGGTGAATGCCGACGGAACTCTGGGCGAACGCAATCTGCTCGCTTGTGGGTCCATTGAACACAAGATGGGTATCAAGGGCTCGGCTACGTGTGTGATGAATTTCGACGGCGCGGAGGGGTATCTGGTCGGTGAAGAAAACCGCGGCCTGGCGGCGATGTTCACGATGATGAACTACGAGCGACTGTCGATTGGTTTGCAGGGTGTTGGGCTTGGCGATGTGTCGTATCAACTGGCACGGGACTATGCGCGTGAACGCATTCAAAGCCGGTCACCGGCGGGTAAAGTGCAGCCAGACCAGGTTGCCGACCCGATTATTGTACATCCCGACGTTCGACGCATGTTGCTGACGCAGCGGGCCTACAATGAGGGGGGCCGTGCTTTTGCCGCCTACGTGGGCATGTGGCTGGATATGGCCAAGGGCCATCCGGACGATGCGACCCGAACCAAAGCCGAAGGTCTGGTTGCTTTGCTGACCCCGGTGGCTAAAGCCTATTTCACCGACCGTGGCCTGGATGCGACCATTCTTGGACAGCAGGTGCTGGGTGGGCATGGCTATATTCGTGAATGGGGGTTGGAGCAGTTTGTACGTGATGCCCGGATTGCCCAGATTTACGAAGGCACTAACGGCATTCAGGCACTCGATCTGATGGGTCGTAAAGTCGCCGCCAATCAGGGGGCGTTCTTTCAGAGCTTTCATGGAGAAGTTCAGGCCTTTATTGACGCCAACCCGACTCTGGCTGAATTCACTGGGCCTCTGGCGGACGCTCTTGCTCGATTAAAGGACGCGACTGAAACCGTGTTGAACCAGGTTAAAGCGGACCCGAATGCGATTGGCGCAGCCAGTTGCGATTACCTGAACCTCTTTGGCCTGACTGCATACGCTTATATGTGGTCGATGATGGCCAAAGCCGCCGCGGAGCATGAATCTGAGTTTCATCGCACCAAGCTGGAGACGGCCCGGTTCTTTATGCAGCGACTGTTGCCCGAGACGCTCGGTTACCATGCCAAAGTCGTGGCTGGCAGTGACACCCTGATGGCTACCCCAGCCGAGGCTTTTTGACGTTGTACTGCCCGAGCCCGCTTCCGGCGGGCTCGCTATGCTTTCCCCGCCGGTAAACCGGCTTTCGTTTTACATTAACGAACGCAGTGGCCCAATTCTTTTTTACGTTCTTTTCTTTAGTCTTCTCTAATCTGTCCGATATCCTGAACTAGACTATTACCTGATACCGCCCCAGGGTAGGGGTTGTGTGGACGATGCTTGCGTTAGTCGGCGTATGAGTATGCGTTGGGCCGTGTTTATGGATAAGCACGAGACGCTTGATTCTATCTGGATGAGAGAGCGTTGCATGAAATCGTTTAAGCATTGGTCACTAAAGAATAAAATCCGCCTGCCCCTGTTAGTTCTTGCATTGTTCATTTTCTGGATGTCGATTCAGTCCTACCGGGCTATGAACTCTATAGAGTCTGAAGTGGCATCGTTCGATCAGCAGTATTTTCCGGCCATATCAGCGGCCTTGAATGCTGACAGGGATCTTTACCAGGCGCTGGTTGCCATGCGCAGTTACGTGGAATTGGCTGCTAACAGTGATCCTGAGACGTTGGAATCGTTAAATACGGACAGGCTCGACAACTATCAGCAAGCACTGGATCGCGGTCTCAATGCGATTCAGATGATGGGTGAATTGCTTGAACCGAATACCGCATCGCGATACCGCGCGCAAATGCAGGCTTGGCTGGCTCATTCTGATCAGGTGATCGCCAGCGCTAATATGCAGGATGATCTTGCATTGTTTGATGCACCCAGAGATTCGTTGAATGCACTGGGAGAGCGCCTTGATCAATTGGCCAAAGATGCTGCGTCAGACGCCTCTGAAACCTTGACTCAACAAACCAGCTTTCAGCTCGTTCAGGTAGGCATACTGGTCGTTTTTTTTGTGGTGATCGGTATTACTTTACCCATGATGCTGGTGCGACCCATTGAACTGCTGCGCGACAAAATGAACGATATCGCCCAGGGAGAAGGTGACTTGACCGCTCGCCTAACAGCGCGTTCACAGGATGAACTCGGGCAACTTGCTGATGCCTTTAATGCCGTGATCGAAAAACTGCAAAAATCGATTTCGGTGGTTAAGGAGGTCAATGTCCACCTTGAACAAGGTGCTGCATCGCTGCGAGAGGCTGCATCCGGTAACATTCAATTGGCGGATGAACAGCACCAGACGGTGGATCAGGTGGTTACGGCGGTCGAAGAGATGCACGGTGCGGCGCGTGAAATTGCCAATAACTCGAACTCCGGAGCTGATGCGGCGAATGATGCACAGCAATCGGTGGGCCAGGGCACCAAGGTATCGCAGAAGGCAAATGAACGGGTGGCAGAGCTATCGGAACGCTTGAACCGGTCATCGGAGGCAGTCGGTCGACTGGCAGACGAAGCGGTCAGCATTGCGTCTGTGTTGGATGTCATTCGTGGCATCGCCGAGCAAACAAACCTGTTGGCACTGAATGCGGCTATTGAAGCGGCACGTGCCGGTGAACAGGGCCGCGGCTTTGCCGTGGTAGCGGATGAGGTTCGGGCACTGGCAAGCAAGACCCAGCAATCGACGGAAGACATTCAAAAACGAATTGAAACTCTGCAAAGCGGAGTCGATGATGCGGTAGGGGCCATGAAAAGTGGCATTGAAGTGCTCGACAAAACAGTAACGGATGTTGCCGGAGCTGCCGACTCGTTCAGTTCGATCGAAGGGGCTATTTCTCAAATCACTGATATGTCGATGCAGATTGCCACGGCGACGGAAGAGCAAACCCACGTGGTTGAGGAAATCAATAAGAACCTCCAGATGATCTCCGATTACTCAAGCCGCAGTTCCGATCAATCGCGTAACTTGAGTGAGCTGGCCGAAAACCTCAAGCACCGTACCGATGAACTGAGTGATGTCGTGGGTCGGTTCAAAGTTTAGTGGGTTGCTACAGAGATGTAGCGACAACGGCTGGTTGTATGCTCCGGTTCACCACACGCCAATGGGTCTGTTGGCGTGTAGGTGTTGGCTCCTTTGACTCGTCAAATCGTTCGGCTCAGGCCCGGATTGGTTAGCCTGTGAGGTTAGCGGTCATATAATATCTGCTCGAACTCTTTCCGTTTAAGGTAATTCAACGAATGTCGCGCACCCAGCATGCCAATAAACCCGAGTGGAACAAAGGGAATGGACAATAGAAATGTCATGTATGCGCCTGTCTCTTTCAATGGTGTAAGCATCATAAGCAAGCCGAGTAATCTCACCATAATCAAAAATAGCAAGATGAGCTCAAAGTCAGATGGCAACACTCGGTAGAACAGAATGAAATAGGCCGAAACCAGTTCCAGAGCAAATGAAACAAACACCAAGCTGATACCAGGTTTCATATAAGGCCCTCCTTTGTCACTGCATATTGATTGAGCGTGGCCTGTAGGTCGTCGATTTGTTCTGGTTTGAATAATCGAAGTGGCAAGTAGATTGGATTAGGCTGGTAAGTAGATTTCACGGCGATTCGTCTTTTTCCCCGATCGACCGAGAGAATGCTGTCCAGGGGGATGAGCTGTAAAATACCCAAAGGGTTCGGGTTCTTGAATTCAAGCGCCTTGTTTCCAATGGAGCAAATGGGGGTGTTTTCCTGACCGAGGATGAGCAGTGCCTTTGTCATTAGTATGATGGCGGCTGCAAGCAGCGGGTATACCGGTATACGAAACAACAACATTATGAGCAGTATGAAGCATAGACTCAGGCTCAGACCAAGCTGAATTCTGGCTCCGCTACCTACTTTTGGGCCATAGTTAAATGCGATGACATCATGAGTATTGGTCACGACGATCTCCTTATCGGTGTGGTGGGTATCCATTGATAATCGGTTGAGCCGCAATCGGCTCAATCGCGGCAACCATAATGCGATGGCACGGTGATTTCCATACAGGCAGGTCTTTTTGTTGGCCAAGAATTACTGGCTTTGTGATGAACTTCACGCTGGTACAGGCGGGCAAGTAGCACCCTGCCGTGAGTATGGCCTCCTAACTGCTACAACTGAGCGGTTGCGCCTGATAGTCTGGCGGCGGCAATTGACGCCAGCGCTGCCATTCTACCCGTGCGTCAAACGGAGACTGCAGGGCCGCGAGGTAACTGTGCAGCAGTGAATCATCGCCTTGCTCGCAGGCGTCGATGACGGCTTGTACATGGTGAGTGCGCAGTATTGAGACAGGGTTGCTGGCCAGCGCCAGGGTTTGGCCGCCGGGCTCTTGCTGTCGGCGTTCAGCCAGGGCCTGGCGAAAACGGCGGAAACGGTCGCGGTCGACGTAGTCGTCGTCGAGGGTGGCCCAGTCGGACGCTTCCGTCTCCGCCAGGGCGCGCAGCGGCCGGTGAAAGTCTACCGTTTCATCGCTGGCCAGTTGCATCCAGTCGCGAATCAGTGACTGGTCTTCGTCCATGACTGTTGCCAGACCCAGGCGGGCGCCCATTAATTCCAGAAACCGTTCGTTATAGTGTTTGGCAAAGCGGCTCAGGCTGTCACGCAAGGCCGATTGATCGGCAATACCGGCCAGTGCCTGAGCCAGGCATTGCAGGTTCCAGAACGCGACATCGGGTTGCCTGTTGTAGGCATAACGACCGCTGGTGTCGGTGTGGTTGCAGATAAAGCCAGGCTGCATGGCATCGAGGAAGGCGTAGGGGCCGTAATCGAAGGTATCGCCGATGATGCTCATGTTGTCGGTGTTCATCACCCCATGACAAAAACCGGTACTCATCCAATGGGCGATCAGGTGCGCCGTGCGCACGGTAACGGCGTCAAACAGAGCCGCGGCCGGGTCTGGTTGACGGCTGCAGTCGGTAAACAGGTGTGTCACGCAAAAATTCAGCAATTGCTCCAGTTTCCCGGTTTGGCCGCTGAAGGCAAACCATTCGAAATGGCCGAATCGGATGTGTGTTTTGGCGATGCGCAGCAGCATGGCTCCGTGTTCAAGTCGTTCGCGCATGACCGGTTCATCAGACCCCACCAGCGCCAGTGCCCGGGTGGTCGGAATACCCAGCCCATGCAGGGCTTCACTGCCCAGATATTCGCGGATGGACGACCGCAATACCGCCCGGCCATCACCAAACCGGCTGAACGGAGTTTTACCGGCGCCTTTCAGGTGAAAATCCCAGTGCTGGCCCTGGCCATCGTTCCACTCGCCCAGCAGGAGTCCACGACCGTCACCGAGATCGGGGTTGAAGGCACCAAACTGGTGGCCGGCGTATTTTTGGGCGATGGGCTTGGTACCTTCGAGCAGGCCATGGCCAGCAAAGGCGTGCAGTAAATCGTTATCCGGCGGGTGTGGCCAATTCAGATCATGCGCCAGGGCACTGTTCCAGGCCACCCAGCGAGGGTTCTTCAAGGGAGTCGGTGAAACCCGGGCATAGGTGTCGGGCAGTTCTCGCTGATAGCGGTTCTCAAAATGAGCGGTGGTTGCAACGTCGTCAGACATGAGTGCTCGATGTGTGCAGATGATCGTATGAGGATGGGGCACACGGGAAGGAAGTCAAGCCAGCGGTTCTAAGGCCCTGAGTCTGAGTAGGTTGAGAAAGGGTGCTAAGTTCAGGTCGGGTTGCGGGCAACAGGTCGGTGGCCAGCCGATGCGACAAGTCGCGGCTTCACCAGCCTGGAGGCAAAACCGTTCCCATCTCGGATGAAGGGTAACCGGGTAGGGAAACAGCCTGCCTTGGCCGACTCAGCTGCCCACTGAGGAGTCCTTTGGGTACTGCATTCAGGTCTGTAAAACCTTACTTCAGGTTTTAAAAACCGGAAACAGGTTCTGAAAACCAGTATGTGGTCTTGGCGTCCTGCACCGGGTGCATCCGATGTACCCTAGCTCGTCCTGAGCAATGAGTGCATTATGCAGAGGCCAGGGTGTGAGAGAAAGGCGTCATCAGTGACACCCTGTGTAGGAAATTGACTACACAGGTCACCTCTGCGTTTGCAACTGGCTCTATTGAGTTGTGTCTGTGAGGTCATCTGTGGGCGACGCAGAGGAGACACCTGGCCGGTGAATCAAGCGATTGACGGAGGTTGGTGTCAGTGGCTTCCTGGGTTTGCACCTCTTGGCCCAGGAGGGCTCACCGCCAAGAGGTCACTTGTCGGTCAACTGAGTGTTCAGCGATTGAATGTTGCGCGCCATGTTTTCTATCAGAGTCAGTACGGTATCGGGGTGAGATTTGATCAGGGAGATGAACTGGTCTTTGGGCACGGCCAGCACGGTGCAGGGCTCTGCGGCGGTTACGGTGGCTGAGCGGGGCTCGCCGGTAAACACGGCCATGGCGCCAAATATCTCGTCCTTGAGTACTTCCCCGACCGGGGCGCCGGCGACGGTGACCTTCGCCCGGCCGGTCAGTATGGTAAATACCTCGTGGGCCGGGTCGCCTTCGGCGATGATGGTTTCACCGGCGGTAAAATTTAAAAACCCGGTTAGCGGCTGTTGTTCGGCCTCGCTCAGGTAGCGGCCAAAGGCGTGCATGAACAGGGCAGACAGTGAGATCAGATAGCTGGTCCAGATCGATTGCCGCTGACGACTCTCGAGGCAGTGTTGGAGCAGAGTGTCGGCGGCGTACGCTTCAAGCTCGACCGGCCCATCGCTGCTGATTCGAAACGAAGGCAGTTGGTAACAGTCGGACAGCCCGACGACATCACCGGGCTCGTAGTAGAGGCAGTGACGCTCATCCTGATGCCCTTGCAGTGTGCCACTGCGCAGAATGAACAAGGTCTCACGGGTGTGGCTGGCGTAGAGGTCGTTGACGGAATCCAGCGACAATAACTGGCCTTCCGGTCGGTCTTCAAACAGCTTGTCCGCCAGAATTTTCAGGCGTTCCTGCAATTGATCGGTAACAGGCGACCGCTCACCCAGTAAAAGCATATACAATTCCTTCGAAGTCACTTCCGTTAGTATAGCAATTGCCATGCCTCAGAACAGCCAGTCATTACCGTCGGCATTTGTGCTCAGCCGACACTGGTCGGAAAACGATCAGGGTATACAGCTGCGTTACTGGCTGAAAACCGGTGATCAGGTTCAGTGCTGGCAAGTTGCTAACCAGCGTTCAGTCTGTTTTATACCGGTCGCCGAACGCGCTGCCTGGGGCCGGGTCTGGTCTGCCGTCGGGTCAGTGCCCGAGGTCGGTTATGCTGAGCTGAAACTGCTCAGTGGCGAGCCCGTTGTGCCCGTTTACTCTCACCAGTTCAGTGCTCAGCGGCAATGGGTTCGCCGTGGCCGGGATCAGCAGTTGCGTGTCTGGGAAGACGATATACTGCCGGCCGATCGCTTTTTGATGGAACGGCTGATTACGGCTGGCGTGCAACTGGATGGTCAGCGCCCACGTCCGGCCCGGGCCAGACCGGTGCTGAGTGTCCTGTCCCTGGACATCGAAACCGCCTGGTTTGTTCCCGGAAAAGCCCCGGATTTGTACAGCATTGCGGCGGTTACCGACTCTGCCAGCGCCGTCTGGGTGGTCGACCGGGGGCAGGATAAACCCCTGCAGACGGCGGATGATTTTCACTGGGTTGCCACGCCGCGAGCAGCACTGGAAGCTTTCTTCGATTTCGTACAGCGCACCGACCCCGACGTGCTGGTGGGCTGGGCGGTGGTCGACTTTGATCTGTGGGTGTTGCAGCAACATTGTGACCAACTGGGGATACCCATGGCGATCGGTCGTGACCGCCAAGCTGCTCGCTGGCAGGGACGCGAATCGGGCCGTCAGCGCATAGAGCTGGAGGGTCGCCAGGTTGTGGATGGCCCCGGCACGTTGCGCTCGGCGGCCTGGTCACTTGAGAGTTATTCGCTGGAGGCGGTCGCGCGCGCCTTGCTGGGCCGGGGTAAAGCCATTGCCAACAGCGATGATCGTGTCGGTGAAATTGAGCGACTCTACCGTGACGACCCGGTTGCGCTCTACACCTACAACCGGGAAGACGCCCAACTGGTGCTCGACATTTTTAGAACCGCAGACCTCTGGGGTTTCTTGGTCGAACGGGCGCACCTGACGGGGCTTTCGCTGGATCGTATCGGTGCTTCTGCCGCCGCTTTCAGTTATGTGTATCTGCCCAGGCTGCACCGCGCCGGCCGTGTGGCGCCTTCCGTGGGTGATCAACAACTGACTGAGCACAGTCCGGGCGGGTTTGTCATGGACAGCAAGCCAGGCCTTTACGACAACGTGCTGGTGCTCGACTTCAAGAGCCTGTACCCCAGCATCATTCGCACCTTTCTGATCGATCCCCTTGGGTTGCACCTGGGTCTTGAGGGGCCCGAACCGGATTCAGTGCCAGGTTTTCTGGGCGCGCGTTTTCATCGCACCGGTCACTTGCTGCCGGGCGTCATTGACCAGCTATGGATTGCCAGGGACGAGGCCAAAAAAGCCCGCAACGCGCCGCTGTCGCAAGCGATCAAGATTCTGATGAATTCCTTCTATGGCGTACTTGGCAGCAATTTGTGCCGGTTTTTTGATCCACGCCTGGCCAGCTCAATCACTCTGCGAGGTCACCAGATTCTCAATGAGAGCCGGGATTACATTGAACGACAGGGGCACCAGGTTATATACGGCGACACCGACTCGGTGTTTGTCTGGGTTGACCGGCATCAGGATCCGGCCGCGCTGGGCAAGGGTCTGGCCAGCCAGTTGAACACCTGGTGGCAGGCCCGCTTGCGCGATGAATTTGATCTGGAATCCCATCTTGAGATGGAATACGAGACCCATTACCACCGCTTTTTGATGCCCACGATCCGTGGTCAGGAAACAGGCTCGAAAAAGCGCTATGCGGGGATGATCGTGCGTGACGGGGAGCCTGAGCTGGTATTCAAGGGGCTGGAGGTCGTGCGATCCGACTGGACGCCGCTGGCCAAGACTTTTCAGCGGGAACTCTACCGCCGGGTGTTCATGCATGAAGACGTAACCGGTTACGTTAAAGCCGAAGTCGCTGCCCTGCTGGCGGGTGAGCGCGATGACGACCTTACCTATCGCCGACGGTTGCGCCGCTCGCTGGCCTCCTACGAGAAACAGAAACCGCCGCATGTTCAGGCAGCGTTGAAACGCAAGGAACGACAGCCACAGTGGAGCGGGCGAGAAATCCGGTATCGTGTGACGTTGAATGGCGTAGAGCCCGAGCCGTTTATTGAGTCACCGCTGGATTACGAGCATTACCTCGACAAGCAGCTGGCCCCCATTGCCGACGGCATTCTGCATTTTCTGGGAATGGACTTCGCAGCCCTGGTGGATGAACAAATGACGTTGTTTTAAACGCCCAAAACCACACACGCCGTTGAGCCGGCGTGTGTGGTTTTGGTGTGTGCTGCGGATCAGTTCACCAGGCTTACGTTGATGTCTTCGCCCTGGCTGCGCAGGGTAAAGCTTTCCGGGTTGAACGAGGTGAAGGTATAGGTGAGCTGCACCGGTTCTACTGACCGCTGCATGCCGGTGCCACCGCCGCCTTCTTCAATAAACTCGGTGATGACGCTGAGCGTTCGGTCTTCCAGGCGCCAGATGCCCTGATAGGTATAGATTGACTGGTCCGGGCGGGTCTGGGTGAAGCGGATGGCGCCGTTTTCCTGAATGCGAATGCGGGTTTCACCGCCGTTCGGGCCACGGCCAAACCAGGTGCCATTCAACTGGGCGGCACTGACTTCAACCGCTGCCTGGCGCTGACCGCGAATACTGACTTCTTCGGACTGGGTGTCTCGTGGGGGGCGGTCACCGTAGTGAACAGTGCCTTCGGCATCGGTCCAGGTGTAGATCTTGCTCTCAGCCAGAGTGGAGCCGGCCGACAGAGACAGCAGAACAGCCAGCGTTAATGACACCGTCGGACGTGCTATTTTGGAAGCCACCTGTTGAGTGGCAGAGAACAGGAAACCTTGTTTCATGGGACATCCTTACACTTTGATCATTGGCTACACCGGCGCCTGTGAATAGGCGCTCAACAGCGAGTGCAACATCTGTGAAAGCTAGTGTAACCCTGTGGCTTCCAGAAAGTGAATGTTTTGCTGTGACCCGCTCGACACTTCTCCTAACAGACGACGAAAAACGACTGTCCGGTGCGGTTGAACCACTGTTCAATGGCCCAGAATGCGTTTCCGGCAGTCGAGTAATTGAGCCTGGTCGAGCCGGGCACCGGAATGTTGAACCTTCACGGCCGAGGCGAGACTCGCCAGCGCCCCGGATGTCTGGTAACTGTGCCCCTGCGACAAGCCATACATGAAGGCACCGGCAAAGGTATCGCCGGCGCCTGTGGTGTTGATCGCCCGGACTTTGTGGGCGGGAATTTCAAAGCGGGTGTGGCCATCGAAGGCTATGGCACCCTGGTCGCCCCGCGTCATGACCCAGGTATCGGCCAGGTCGTCGAGGCTGGACAGTGCGTCCTCGAGATCCGGTTTGTGGCTCCAGATTCGGGCTTCTTCCTCGTTGCAGAACAGCAAGTCGCAGCGGTCGCTGAGCAGTTCGGTCATTTCCTCGCGACACAGACGTACTACCGCCGGGTCGCAGAAATTGACGGCAATCTTTTTGCCCAATTTGCGTGCCCGGTTGCGACAGGCCAGCGCCGCCTGGTGCCCCAGGCTGGAAATAGACAGGTGGCCTTCCAGAAACAGCCAGTCGGCCGCTGCCAGGGCCTCGAAATTGACGTTGTCGATGCCAATGTCGTCGGTAATGCCAATGTAGGTGTTCATGGTGCGCTCGGCATCCGGCGTCACCATGATCAGGCAGACGCCCGTATGGCCATCTTTAACCCGATCGTGCGGGTCGGTAGCCACGCCGGATTCAGTCAGTTGCTGAATGTAGAAATCGCCGTCTGCGTCATCCCCCAGCCGGCAGGAAAAGTGGCACTTTGCACCCAGCTGGGCACTGGCGGTCAGGCTGTTCGCGCCACTACCACCATTCATGCGTTTGAGCAGCGTGCCCTCTTGCGATGCGGCAGCGCGCAGAGTCTGGCTGCGCTCGAAATCGATCAGAGTCCGGTGCGCCTTAGCGACACCCAGGGTGGCAAGAAAGGCTTCATCGACACTGTATTCTTCATCTACCAGCGCCTGGCCGACGGCGTAAATATCCAGATGACTCATTCGCATAACTACCTGTTAGTCCGGCAGATGCCGGAAGACTGACGAACGGCCAGCGTCTGTCAGACAACGTCGGCGACCGGGTGGGGCGGGGCAGTGTACTGATCCTGATCATTCAGTCAATTGACAGACCCAAAGTTTGCCGACCAGCTGAGTGCCAGGTGCCGGGTATGCCTAGCAGGGGAAGTCCGCAACATGGATGTTGCGGTCTAGGCCCCACGGATGGGTTCACGCCGACCCCTGCTAGGCATACCCGGTGCCTGGTACGGACTCCTGCCAATAAGATGGCAACGAACCCCGAAACCTGAGTTGTTCATTCTGCCAACACGGCCAAAGACAGCGACCGTTTCGCCCTTTATACTCCCGCGCCATGGCAAAGAAACCAACTCGATCCCGCGCCGGCACTACCCGCCGTGCAGCACCCAAATCCCGTTCCAGCCGCCGCAGCAAGGCTCGCAAGCAAAGCCGCGGTGCCCTATGGCGCTGGCGACTGTTTCAGTTAAGCACAATTGGCGCTGCTGTGCTGATCGCCTGGATGTTTTATCTGAATGCCGTCGTGCGTGAGCGCTTCGAAGGTCAGCGGTTTACCGTACCCGCCCGGGTCTACAGCGAAGCTCAGGAGCTCTATGCCGGCGCGCCGGTCAGTGCCGATCAGGTGGAATCATTGCTGCAGGCGCTGGGGTACCGCCAAACCGGTCAGTTGGGCCAGTCGGGCCGGTACCTGCGCCGGGGGCAGACGCTCTCGGTGCACACGCGCGGTTTTGATTTCTGGGACAACCCCGAACCCGCCCGTCGACTGGAGCTGGACTTCAGCCAGGGCAGCCTGGTGAATATGGTCACCCCGGCCGGGCAGTCGGTTATGGTGGCCCGGCTCGACCCGCTCTACATTGGCCAGATCTACCCGGGCAGTGGTGAAGACCGTTTGCTGCTGCCATTGACTGAAGTGCCCGCTTCGCTTCTTGAAGGACTGATTGCCGTTGAAGATCGCCGGTTTTTTCAGCACTGGGGCATCTCACCGGTCGGCATCGCCCGTGCCTTGTGGGCCAATGTCAGTTCCGGGTCCATCGCCCAGGGCGGCAGTACCCTGACGCAACAGCTGGTTAAGAATATGTTCCTGACCGCCGATCAGACACTCTGGCGCAAAGGGAACGAAGCCCTGATGGCGCTGCTGATGGAGTGGCATTACAGCAAGGAAGAGATCCTCGAGGCCTATGTCAACGAAATCTACATTGGCCAGCAAGGGCGCCGGTCGATCAACGGTTTTGGGCTGGGCGCCCAGTTCTTCTTTGGCAGCCCGCTGAGGTCACTCAACATTCACCAGCAAGCGTTGTTGGTGGGTTTGATCAAAGGGCCCTCCTATTACAACCCGCGACGCAACCCGGAGCAGGCCATGACCCGGCGCAACGTGGTGTTATCGGTCTGGCGTGATGCCGGCGTCATAACCCAGGCCGAGTACGATCGCGCAGTGGCGGCCGGTCTGGATATCAGCAATGTACCGGGCGATGCCAGCTACCCGACCTTTATGGACCTGGTGCGCAGGCAGCTCGATCAGGGATACCGGCGGCAGGATCTGTTGGCCGAAGGGTTAACCGTGTTCACCACGCTGGACCCATTGGCTCAAAATCACCTGGAGAAAGTACTGCCGCAAGGCCTGGCCGAGCTGGAGCGGAACCATAGCCTGGCGGATAACACCCTGGAAGGCGCCGCCGTGGTTACACGCCCCTCCACCGGCGATGTACTGGCCATCACCGGTGGCCGACGACCTGAACTGGCCGGGTTCAACCGGGCATTGGATGCGCGTCGTCAGGTGGGTTCTCTGATGAAACCGGCCGTCTATCTGGCTGCACTGGAAGCAGGCTACACCCTGGCGACGCCAATCAGTGACGCACCGGTGCAGGTGGCCTCGGCTGATGGCGATCTTTGGGAACCCAAAAACTACGACAAGGAAAGCCACGGCACACCGATACTCCTGGACGCTTTTGCCAACAGCTATAACCAGGCTACTGCGCGCCTGGGTATGGAAGTCGGGCTGCCCGAGGTATTCGGCGTGATCGATCGTCTCGGTGTGGATGAACGCTTGCCGAGGGTGCCCTCGGTCATGCTGGGTGCGGTGGATTTGTCGCCGTTTCACATTGCGCAGATGTATCAAACCATCGCCGGCAACGGCTTTTACAGCCCCTTGAACGCCATTCGAGCGGTGGTACACCCCGACAATGGTGTGCTGCAGCGGTTTGATTTGCGGGTTGAGCAGCGTTTTGCCCCC
Source organism: Saccharospirillum impatiens DSM 12546 (assembly GCF_000423605.1). Taxonomy (GTDB): domain Bacteria; phylum Pseudomonadota; class Gammaproteobacteria; order Pseudomonadales; family Natronospirillaceae; genus Saccharospirillum; species Saccharospirillum impatiens. Next base: position 69,331 of record NZ_AUIH01000013.1, on the reverse strand, counting down.
GAGCAAATGTATCTGGTTCAGGAAGCGCTGCACCGGGTTACGCTGGAAGGCACCGCGCGCAGCCTACAGTGGCGACTGCCCGGGAGCTGGTGGTTAGCGGGCAAGACCGGTACGACAGATGACAGCCGGGATGCCTGGTTCGCAGGCTATAGCAGCGATCGACAGGCGGTTGTCTGGGTCGGCCGTGATGGTAACGAGCCTACGCCACTGACTGGATCGACCGGCGCATTGCCTATCTGGGCAGACATCATGGCCGGGTTGAATCCGAACCAGGAGCGACGCGGGCAGCCAGCGGCGGTGGTCAGAGTCCCGGTGAACGCCGGGGGTGCTCAGGTCAGCGTGCGATGTGACGGTGCGCGCGAATTACCCTTTATTACCGGATCTGAACCTCCGCAGCGTCGAGGCTGTGATGCTCAGCCTGGCACAACCGATAGCGAAGACGGAGGTGGCTGGTGGCAGCGACTGTTCAATTAATGGGTGTCGGCAGGGCAGCCGTGCGTAACCGACGACTGGCTTGTGTGCTGGCATCGGTGCTTGGGTTCGCTGGCTGTGTATCGGTGCCGGTCGATCAGCCGAACGATACTCGTCTGAGCACTTGGGAGCGACAGGAAGAGCAACTCGGAAGTTCGCCGGATATGGCGCCGCCCAGCCGAAGCAGCCTGGTGGATTCATTACAGCGGTCTGCTCGGGAGCGAGCCGCGGTTGGCCAGTGGGACCAGGCCGGGGAATTGGTGTTGAGGGCACTGCGAATTGAGCCTCAAGCGCCTGACCTGTATTTGCAATTGGCGGAACTCAGAACTCGCCAGGGGAATACGGCCGGTGCTGAAGCGATCGCTCGCAAGGGGTTAACCTACGCGGAGTCGGGCAGTCGCGTTGTTGAAGAGTTGCAACGGTATGTGCAATCCGGTGCTGTCCTTACCCAATAGTGTTATTGAACAGCCGTGAGGAGTAAAGCGGGCCGCAGCCATGAGACTGCGGCCCGTCGGATCAACGATCGATGTATGGAAGTCGGTTCTCATCGATACCGAAGCAGGCGACGGATGATTCTCCCGTCTTGTCCTTCAGGGCCGGAGTTTCAACTTTGCAACGCTCATTGGCGAATTCGCACCGGCCATGGAATGCACAGCCACTGGGCGGGTTCAGGGGCGAGGGCAGTTCACCGGTTAGCTGAATTTTCTCGATTCGGTGTTCCGGATCAATGCGCGGCGTCGACGACAGCAGTGCCCGGGTGTAGGGGTGCTGCGGGTGCGTGAAGATGTCTTCGGTCGCGCCGTATTCCACCACTTTGCCCAGGTACATCACCATGACCTTGTCGGCGATGTGCTCGACCACCGACAGATCGTGTGAGATGAACACATAGGCCAGATCCAGCTCCTGCTGCAGGTCCATCATCAGGTTCAACACCTGGGCCTGAACTGAAACATCCAGCGCCGATACCGGCTCGTCGGCAACCACAACCTTGGGGTTCATCATCAGGCCGCGGGCAATGGCGATGCGCTGACGTTGGCCGCCCGAGAACATGTGCGGGTAGCGATCGTAGTGCTCAGGCTTCAGCCCCACTTTCTGCAGCAAATTCAGTGCGCGCTCTTTGCGCTCTGCTTTGGTCAGCTTGCCATTGATCACCAGAGGCTCTTCCAGAATGGACCCGACTTTTTTGCGCGGGTTCAGTGACCCGTAAGGGTTCTGGAAAATAATCTGAATACGCTGGCGCAGTTCCTTGCGGGTTTCCCGGTCCAGAGTCAGCAGGTTTTTGCCTTCGAAGTTCAGTTCGCCTTCGGTGGGCAGCTCAATCATGGTCAGCAAGCGCGCCAGAGTTGATTTGCCACAACCGGATTCACCAACAACGGCGAGTGTTTTCCCTGCTTCCACCGAGAAGTTGACACCATCCAAAGCCTTAACCAGGCCAGGGGGCTTCATAAACCCCTGTTTAACTGGATAGTGTTGCTTGAGGCCAACGCCGCTCATGATCGGTGCTTTTTTGGTCGATTCAGCGGAAGCAGTCTGGTTCATTATCGGTTCACTCATACCGTCGGTCTCCCGGATTCATCCAGCGGGTAGAAACATTTCACCTGACGACCCCGCGGGCCATATTGCTCAGGTTCTTCAACCCGGCAGCGATCAGTCGCATATGGGCAGCGCGGGTTCAGCAGGCAGCCCTGTGGCCGATCGTTGGCGCCAGGTACAACACCGGGCAGCGCATTGAGCCGGTCTTTACCTTCGGACGACTCGGGAAGGGAGTTCATTAGAGCCTGGGTGTAGGGGTGCTTGGGTGCCTTGAAAATCTCGCTGGCCGGCCCGGTTTCAACGATTTGTCCCGCATACATCACCACCACCCGGTCGGCGGCTTCGGCAACCAGCGCCAGGTCGTGGGTGATCAGCACCAGGCCCATTTGCTTTTCGCGTTGCAGCTTGAGCAGTAACTCGATGATCTGGGCCTGGATGGTGACATCGAGTGCCGTGGTCGGTTCATCGGCAATCAGCAGTCTTGGGTCACAGGCAATCGCCATGGCGATCATCACCCGTTGGCTCATGCCACCGGAGAGCTGATGCGGGTAACTGTTGATGCGGCTTTCCGGCGCAGGGATGCCGACCTGGCGAAGTAAGTCGATGGCCTTAGTCATGCGCTCTTTTTTGCTGCCGCCCTGGTGGACTTCAATAGCCTCCATTATCTGATTGCCCACGGTGTAACTGGGGTTCAGTGAGGTCATCGGGTCCTGAAAGATCATCGAAATTTCGTCACCGGTGATCTTGCGCCGGGCTTTCTCGTTCAGTGTCTGCAAATCGGTGGTTTTGAAGCGCAGTTCATCGGCGGTTACCCGACCGGGGAAATCAATCAGCCCCATCAGTGCCAGCGAGGAGACGCTTTTGCCCGAGCCGGATTCACCAACAATGCCCAGCACTTCGCCTTCTTCAACATGGAAGCTAACGCGGTCGACCGCCTTGAACGGATTGTCTTTGGTACCAAAGGCCACCGACAGGTTATGTACGACCAGGAGGCTCTTATCAGTCTCTGTCATGTCGGTCTCCTATTGTTTCAGTTTCGGGTCGAGGGCATCGCGCAAGCCATCACCCATCAGGTTGAAGGCCAGTACTGTTACCAGAATGATCAGGCCGGGAAAGGTCACTACCCACCAGGCGCTCTGAATGAATTCCCGTGCTGTCGCCAGCATGGAGCCCCATTCTGGCAAAGGTGGCTGGGCGCCGAGACCGAGGAAACCGAGTGCTGCCATGTCGAGAATGGCGTTGGAGAAACCAAGCGTTGCCTGAACGATCAGCGGTGCCAGACAGTTCGGCAGAATGACGATAAACATCAGACGTAAGGCACCTGCACCGGCTACCCGTGAGGAAATCACATAGTCCTTATTGATCTCGGTGAGCACCGAAGCACGCGTTAGTCGCACATAGTGCGGTAAGTACACCAGCGACAGCGCTAGCCCCGAATTAACGATGCTGGGGCCGAGAATGGCGACAATGGCGATGGCCAGCAACAGGGCCGGCATCGACAGCAGAATGTCGGAAAAGCGCATGATAGCGACGTCTGCAAAGCCACCAAAGTAGCCAGCGATCAGCCCCAGGCAAATGCCAAGTACCAGCGATACCGACACAATCACCAGGCCAATCAGCAGTGACAGGCGCGCACCATGAATCAGACGCGACAGGATGTCCCGGCCAACGCCGTCGGTACCCAACCAGAACTGGGCATTGCCACCCTCGGCCCAGGCCGGTGGCACCAGAATAAAGTCCCGGAACTGTTCGTGCGGGTGATGCGGTGCAACGAAATTGGCAAAAATCGCCAGTAGGACGATAAAGACGATAAAACAGAAGCCGATCAGCGCGCCCCGGTTTTGAATGAAGTACGACCAGAATTCGGCAAGCGGTGTTTGTGGCATGCGCACCGTCGTCTGGGTTTCGGAAGTCATTGTCATGTGCTGGCTCCTTACTTGCTGTGACGTACGCGCGGGTTAACCACGCCGTACATGAGGTCGACCAGCAGGTTGACCAGAATGATGATGGTGGCAATCAGCAACAGCCCACCCTGAACCACGGGGTAGTCGCGCCGGCCAATCGATTCAACCAGCCATTTGCCGATACCCGGCCAGGCAAAGATGGTTTCGGTCAGAATGGCGCCGCTGAGCAGCAAACCGACCTGCAGGCCCATCACGGTAATCACCGGAATCAGGGCGTTACGCAAGGCGTGTTTAACGATGATGCGCCGCTTGGAAAGGCCTTTGGCACGGGCGGTGCGAATGTAGTCTTCACCGAGCACTTCCAGCATGGAAGATCGGGTCATCCGTGCGATGACGGCCATCGGAATAGTGCCCAGAACAATAGAGGGCAGTACCAGGTGGCTCAGCGCAGACAGGAAGGCTCCGTCTTCATCGGACAGTAGCGTATCGATCAGCATGAACCCGGTGACTTCATCTACCCAGAACATGACGTCGAGCCGCCCCGAGACCGGTGTCCAGCCCAGGTTGACGGAAAAGAACAGAATCAGCAGTAGAGCCCACCAGAAAATGGGCATTGAATAACCGGCGAGCGAAATGGTCATCACCGTGTGATCGAGTATGCCACCCCGTTTGATGGCGGCCAGTATACCCAGCGTAAGGCCCGTAATCACCGCGAAGATAGCCGCACAGACTGTCAATTCCACGGTGGCCGGGAAGAGTGTCATGAATTCAGACATCACCGGCTGACGGGTCACATAGGATGTACCGAGATCACCCTGAAGTACATTGCCCAGATAGATGAAATATTGCTGCCAGATGGGCTTGTCCAGACCCAGCATGGCCTCGAGTTCAGCGCGCTCTTCAGCGCCAAACCCGCGTTCGCCCCCCATGATGGTGATGGGGTCACCGGGGATGAGGTAGATTAACGCGAAGGTGAAGAGTGAGACCCCGATAAAGGTGGGAATCACCATGCCCAGACGGCGTATTAAAAATTGTAGCATTGAGTCTTTTCTCCAACCTGAAATGGTTGATGTGCCATTTCGGGACTGAAACCAGTAGGGTCAGGCGACCTGGTTTCTGCTAATGCATCGAACCGGGGATCACGGCCCGGTGCAGTGCTTGAGCCGGTACCGGATAGGCGCCGGTGCCTGCATCACCCAGCGATGATGTCGGCGGTTTATAAACAAGAAAGGGCGGCAGATAGTCTGCCGCCCTGATAGGGACGTTTGGAGGGTCAGATTCTGACTCAGTCTGCGAGGCTAACCCCGTAGAAGGAGTGCGAACCGAACGGGCTCATGACGTATCCCTCTACTTCCGGACGTACCGGCTCGAATACGACGGAGTGCGCAATGGTGATCCAGGGCGCTGCCGCCTTGAATACAACCTGAGCTTCTTCGTACAGAGCTGTGCGTTCTTCTACGACTGGCGTACGCAGTGCCTGGTCTACCAGAGAGTTGAACTCTTCGTCACACCAGAAAGCGCGGTTACCACCGGTTTCAGCCGCCTGACAGCCCAGCAGGGTGTTCAGGAAGTTGTCCGGGTCGCCGTTGTCGCCTGTCCAGCCAAGCATCATGGTTTCATGCTCACCGTTCTGGGTGCGTTCCAGGTACTCGCCCCACTCGAAAGAAACGATTTCAGCGTCAACGCCAACCGCAGCCCAGTCAGCCTGAATCAGCTCAGCCATGCGGCGAGCGTTCGGGTTGTAAGGGCGTTGTACCGGCATTGCCCAGATGTCGGTTTCAAAGCCATCTTCAAAGCCGGCTTCGGCCAACAACTGACGGGCATACTCGGGATCGTAGTCATAATCGACCACGTTCTCGTTGTAAGACCACATTGTCGGTGGGATCGGGTTCTTGGCAACCTGACCAGCGCCCTGGTAAACCGCATCCAGAATGGCTTCTTTGTTGGTCGCAATGTTCAGCGCCTGACGTACCAGATCATTGTCGAACGGTGCTTTGTTGGTGTTGAACGCGAGGTAACCGACGTTCAGACCGGGCTGAGACAGCACGTTGATGTTCGGGTCGTCTTGCATGGCTGCAACATCGGAAGGGTTCGGATACACCATGTGGTGACACTCACCGGCGCGCAGTTTTGCATAACGCACACTGGCATCAGGCGTGATTGAGAACACCAGACGTTCGATGTCTGCAGCGCCTTCCCAGTACGCATTGTGACGTACATAGCGAATCACAGAGTCTTTGCGATACTGAGCCAGAATGAACGGGCCGGTACCGATAGGCGTGATGTCGACCTGGTTCGGCGTGCCGGCATCCATCATGGCGTCAGCGTATTCAGCCGAGTGAATGGAGGCGAAATCCATGGCCAGGTTGGCCAGGAAGGTGGCGTTCGGAGCGCTCAGGTTGAAGACAATGGTGTAGTCATCCGGCGCAGAGATCGAGTCGATCGCGTCGGCCATGCCCATGTAACCAAAGTAGGCATAGTCCTGGTTGCTGACGCCATGAAACGGATGATCCGGATTCATTTGACGTTCAAAGCTGAACACAACGTCTTCGGCATTGAATTCACGGCTTGGACGGAAGTCTGACCGCGCGTGGAATTTCACGCCTTCACGCAAGTTGAAGGTGTAAGTCAGGCCGTCTTCGGAAATTTCCCAGCTTTCAGCCAGTCCGGGTACAACTGAGGTGCCGCCGCGCTCAAATTCAACCAGTCGATTGAACATGGTGCGCGAAGAGGCATCAAAGGTTGTGCCAGACGTGTAAAATGCGGGGTTAAAGCCTTCAGGGCTCGCTTCCGAACAAAACACAAAGGTGTCCGCAACAGCGGTTGAAGCCATTGCCGTCGCAAGCGCTGCGCCAGCAAAAAGTGACAGACTTTTCTTCATTGTTATATCTCTCCTTTTATTATGTAAGCCTCTGTTGTACATAAAATGCTCATCAGAGGCCTTTGGCCCGATGCTCAGTGAGGAAGAGCAGCGGGGAGCCATCGCTTCAGCAAGAATGAGACCACGCTGAGGCACAGGCCGACAGTTGGCGTTGCCGCCACAGTACAGGTCCCCGCAATCTGCACGGGTCAGGCTTTGAGGTGTACCTAACACCTCAAAGCCTGACCCGTGCCCTGACTCCGATATAACCGTACTTATGGTCAACTGTGGTGCTTGAGCATAAAGCAGGGTTTAAAATAGGGCAACCAGTCAGGAAATGCTAAATTTTTGCGATAGCCGTCACGTCAGATTGCCGCCCTTATGTCTCAAAGCTGTAAAAGTTAAGGGGCTGTGCAGTGTTTTAGCGGCCAATTTTCGACTAAGGTTAAAAGGTCTGGGAAGTGGTCCGCACTTTGCTTTGTCTGAGGCGGGGTCGGTCAGTAGCAGACCGTCAGCGTTGAATTTTTGGCCATAGTGTCAAATATTCATTTCGATTGACCCGGGTTTACAGCGTACTGACTCCACAGACACTGGGCTGCCATTGCTCTTTCTCGCCGTGGTTGGGACCATAGTGATCCCCGGTCGGTAACGACGCTTGGGTGACTTTGCAGTCAGAGTGCCCGAATAATCGTGTTGTAAGATAATGCACAGCGTTCAAGAGGCGAATCCATTGCGGCATCAATCAGTGCATAAAGCGTCGGCCCGGTCCTGCTATCCTGATGCAGGCGTCGCCACGGCCGATGGCTGGACCAGCCAGCGCGGCTTCTACGCAGCCTCCCGGCATGCGCTGAGCGAATGGTGTAACGAGTAGCCTTGTCTACGCTGGTCTGGCTGTCGCTGAACAGGCCGGTGAATCCCCCGAAGTCAAGCGCATGTCGCACAACCACAACCCCGGGTGCGATTATGTTTTGCATATGCACTCGGGCTTATTCAAAATGCCAGCAACAAAAACGCATAAAAAGTAATCAGTTCTGCCGGCCTCAGGTGTCCAGTGGCAACAGTGTACGGACATTCGGCAGGTACCGCAGGCAGGAACGGATCAGGAGACCACAATGGGTCAGCAAGTAGCCCCGCTGATAGCCACCGACATACACAAGTGTTTTGGTGAGCTTGAAGTCCTCAAGGGCATTTCACTGGAAGCACATAAAGGCGATGTTATCTCCGTCATTGGTTCTTCCGGGTCGGGTAAAAGTACCTTTCTACGCTGCATCAATATGCTTGAGATCCCCACTTCAGGTGACATTCAGGTGCATGGTGAGAAAGTTGCGTTCAAGACCAATCGCCGTGGTGTTCGGGAACCTGCCGACATTAGACAGGTTGAAAAGATGCGTGCCCAGTTGTCCATGGTGTTCCAGGGGTTCAACCTCTGGGCCCACATGACGGTGATGGAAAACATCATCGAGGCGCCGGTTCATGTGCTCGGCATCAGTAAAAAAGAAGCCATAGAGCGCGCCGAAGAGCATTTGAACCGGGTTGGGTTGTACGATCGACGCAATTACTACCCGGCACACATGTCAGGTGGGCAGCAGCAGCGGGCCGCCATTGCCCGGGCTCTGGCAATGAACCCTGAGGTGATGCTCTTTGATGAGCCAACCTCGGCACTGGACCCTGAACTGGTCGGTGAGGTGCTGAAAGTCATGCGGGCGCTGGCGGAAGAAGGGCGCACCATGGTGGTGGTGACGCATGAAATGGCGTTCGCCCAGGATGTTTCCAATAAGGTGATGTACCTGCACCAGGGAAAAATTGAAGAATACGGCGATCCGAAAGAGGTGTTTAACAACCCCAAGTCGGAACGCTTCAAACAGTTTATTGCACCGAGCTATTGATTGCAGGCGTCGCTCATTGCAGACCCTGGAATCCCTTGGCCGGACCCCGCATTCGGGGGCGGCCAAGCCGTATGATCAGCGTTAGCTGGTATGGACACAGGACGTGTCCGGTATCCGATCGCGCCGGATACCAATTCAACCTACCCGGTTGTGCCCAACGTTATGGACGACGGGATGATGAAAAAGGGGTGGCATCAGCCCCCTCATACTAGGAATCAGGAACCACCTGATCGAATGACAACACTGGAGTCAACCATAATGAAAAAAACGTTAATTGCTGTTGCGGGTATGCTCGCAATGACCTCTGCTGTAACCGCTGAGAGCTGGGACAACATTCGTGTAGGCGTCGACGCACCCTACCCACCGTTTGAATACCGTTCACCCGATGGTGAGCTGACCGGTTTCGAAATCGAACTGGGCAACGAAGTCTGCCAGATCGTTTCCGGAAGCGACTGTGAATGGGTCGTTCAGGCTTGGGACGGTATCATCCCGGGTTTGCTGGCTCGTAAATACGACATGATCTTCTCCTCTATGTCGATCAACGAAGAGCGTCAGAAGCGCGTTCTGTTTTCAGAGCCTTACTACACTACCCCGTCTGCATTCTTTGCACCTAACGGTAATGGCTTTATGCCGGGCAGCGCCGATGGCAAGCGCGTCGGTGTTCAGCGTGCCACCATTCAGGATACTTACGTAACCGAGTTTCTGACCGGTGCTGAAGTGGTCCGTTACACCACTGCCGATGACATGATTGTAGATCTGCAAGGCGGTCGTCTGGACGCCATGTTCATCGACGCTCCGGTTGGCATTGAAATGCTGGATGGCAACGACAGCGTCACTCAGGTAGGCGACTTCATTAAAGAACCGACTCGTATCTTCGGCGAAGGCGTAGGCGCTGCTTTTCGCAAGCGTGACGCCGCTCTGGAAGAACAGGTCAGTGCTGCGCTTGAGCAACTGAAAAATGATGGAACCTACGACACCATCATGCAGAAGTACTTTGATATCGACATCAAGCTGTAACGAATTCGATTCGTTGAACGTTTGATCGGGGGCCGGACTCGTCCGGCCCCTTAAGGTGTTGCTGAATGATTGCCCCCGGGGACTGTTCAGCCGCTCCTTAGGTTCTGTGTTACTCGGCCTGCTTCACACTGCGCTTTGTTGTCTGCCGTGCAGTCGCGTAGGCAGACCAAGCAACTCAGTCAATTAAACAATAACGAGAGTAGAGCCTGTGTTTGATTTCGAGGGCTATGGACCGTCCATTTTTGGCGGTGCCATTATTACGTTAGAGCTGGCTGTGTTTTCATTAATCCTCGCTGTATTTCTGGGGTTAATGGGGGCCTGGGGTAAAATGTCCAGCAATCGACTGGCCAAAGGCGTGGCCACTTTTTACACCACGCTGATTCGGGGTGTCCCCGATCTGGTCTGGATGATGCTGCTGTTTTTCGGTGGCCAGATCGCACTGAACACCATTCTTGACTATCTGAATTACGACCTCGGTTTTGATTTGCCTTACCCTCAGTTCAACGAGTTTATGGCGGGGGTCTTTACCATCGGCTTTATTTTCGGCGCTTACATGTCTGAAACATTTCGCGGTGCCTTCATGGCCGTTGAAAACGGACAGATTGAAGCGGGTAAAGCCTACGGAATGAGTGGCTGGAAGGTATTCAAACGCATCATGTTTCCGCAGATGATGCGCCACGCCATTCCCGGTATCGCCAACAACTGGCAGGTGTTGCTGAAAACCACAGCCCTGGTCAGTGTGATCGGCCTGGCCGATATGGTCAGGTTGGCCAGCGAGGCGGCAAAGTCGACCGGCTCTCCGTTCAAGTTCTTCATACCTGTTGCCATCGTGTACCTGGCTATCGCTGGGTTGTCAGACATCATTTTCAAACTGTTGAACAACAAATACAGCGCTGGCGTTGTTAAGGGAGGCAGCTGATTATGGAAGCCATTATTGCCTTGCTTGAACGCAATGATATTTTTACCCCGGCTACGCTGATGCAATACTGGGGTGGCCTTGTAACGACTGTGCAACTGGTGTTTCTGTCACTGATTATTGGTGGTTTGATCGCCATTCCACTGGCGATCATGCGTGCCTCGGAAAACCCCTGGCTCAGTCGTCCGGTGTGGGTCTATACCTATGTGTTTCGCGGCACCCCCCTGCTGGTTCAACTTTATATGATTTATTACGGGGTAACCCTGATTGATGGTATTCAGGATACCTTTTGGTGGGAGATTTTCAGAGGGGCGTTTTACCCGGCCCTGATCGCGTTTGTGCTCAACACCACCGCCTATACCACCGAGATCTTTCGTGGTGCCATTGAGGCAACGTCACGCGGTGAGATTGAGGCGGCCAAAGCCTACGGGATGAGTTGGGCTCAAAGGATGCGCCGAATCGTCTTGCCAAGTGCCTTTCGCCGTGCAATCCCGGCTTACAGTAATGAAGTGATTTTCATGTTGCATGCCAGCGCCATTGCGTCAGTGGTCACTATCATTGATTTGCTGGGTGCAGCCCGAAACATCTACGCTCAGTACTATGCGCCATTCCCTGCGTTTATTTTTGTGGCTTGTATCTATCTGATACTGACGTTCGGTATTTTGGGTGTATTCAAGCAACTCGAAAAACGCTTGCTGGGCCACTTGCGCCCCCGCTAGCGTTGTAAGCACAATGAATGGTATGTACAGGCCGCCTTAAGCGGCCTTTTTTTGGTAATGAACCGGAGCACTGACCCCATGTTTGGCCCCCACGCCGATTTCTTGCAACACACCCTGGCTACGGCCGATGATGCCGTCACACCGGAGTTCTCAGTGCTGTCGGCAGGCACTGAAGTGACCCTGCTCGACTGTGGTGTGTTGCGTGTTGAACCCAATACGGCTTGCGATACGTCGCTGGTTATTTCCTGCGCTGTACATGGCAACGAGACCGCACCGATTGAACTGGTGCGGGATATGGTGCGCGATATTCTGGATGAAGAGCAGAAGGCCGGGCAGAGGGTATTGTTTGTCATGGGGAACCCCTGGTCGATGAACATCGCCAGGCGCTTTACAGACGTCAATATGAATCGATTGTTCGCGGGCGACTGGCAACAATACGATACCTCGCTCAAGGAGGTGAAGCGGGCCGCCAAACTGGAAGCCTATGTTGCCAATTTCTTTGCAGAAGAGCCGGTAACGGTTAAACAACGCTTTCACTATGATCTGCATACGGCTATACGCGCCAGCAAGCGTGAGCGCTTTGGCATATACCCCTTTGTTGAAGGGCGGCAGTTGCCAGACAATCAGAAAGCGTTCCTGGCACGGGCGGATATCGACGCTGTTCTATTGCAGCAACAGGAAGCCAATACGTTTTCATCGTTCTCATCGCTGCGTTATGGTGCCGAAAGTTTTACGCTCGAACTTGGGTCGGTCAAGCCCTTTGGCGAAAATGATCTGTCCCGTTACCGTGGTATCGATTTTGCGTTGCGCGAGTTGATCGCCGGTGAGCCGTTACCGGAGCAGCCCAAACGGCCGGTCACGGAGTTTGAGGTGTGCCACACCATCGACGTTACCAGTGATCAATGGGAGTTTTTCATTCCTGATGATGCATTGAATTTTACCGAGTATGCACCCGGCACGTTGATCTGGCGCGATGGCAGTCAGGAGTATCGGGTAGGCACCGAACCGGAATACATTGTCTTTCCCAACCCGAAAGTGCCCGTTGGCGAGCGCGCTGGTCTGATGCTCAAAGCCCGCACCTGACCGACAAGCTGGTGCTGGCCCACGAAAGCGATGTACTGCTTTTAAAGCCCATATCGCCAACAGGCGGTTGAAATTCGTAGAATTTCGGCGGCCTGCTACTGGAACCTGTGGTCCGACAATTCGGGCGTTCCGGCAAAATTAATTACTGTTAAGTCATTGGTTGTGTGAGAGAGGCAAAATTGCAACTTTTGGATCTCGTGTTTTGAAAAAGGCAGGAAGCCTTTTTTCAGCAACCTGCGAAAGGGGCTTACGGGCTATTGCGGTAAAGCGTGAGCCAGCCCTTTGTGGCAACTGATGCAGGTTAGATCCTGTTCTGCCCAGAATGCCGGGTTGTGACTGTTCTGAGCACGGGTTGATTGCAGGCTGGTTTGCCAGAGGTCGGGGCTGTGGCAATTGCGGCATTCGCGAGAATCGTTTTCCGTCATGTCATCCCATACGCCTTGTGCCAGCGCAGGGCGATGGGATTCGAAATTTTCGAGCGTGATCGTTCCTGCGATCTGGTGGTAAACATCCCCCGTTGCCTTTATTTTGGTGATGAGTTTTGGCACAAACTCGTGGGGGATATGGCAGTCGGCACAGGTCGCCACGAAGCCATGTTCATTGTTGAAGTGCGTCGAGGCCTGATACTCTTCGACAATGGTATCGCTGCCAATATGGCAGCTGTAACAAAAGTCGTTGGTGCTGGTGACGTGCATGACACCGTTAAACGATGCCCAGCCGAGAGCTCCGATCATCAGCGCCAGCCAGCCACCCAATGGCAGCAGCAGCCAGCGCCACTTCGCAGGCATCTTCCACAAGGATGTCCAGAACTGTCTCATCTTCATACGTCAGCGTGGCCGGGTACTGGTATCGAAAGTCGGATCCAGGGCCGCAATGGTGTCCTGCAGAATCTGTACCCCATAGACCATATTGTGCAGGCCAAGGCTGCGGTCTGAACTCATAAATTTGTAGTTAAACAGTGCGGCCATTTCTGCCTCAGTGCGCATGAGACCTTCTGGAGCCCGGGTGTTGAATTCACCTGTGTTGGTGAACAGGGGGGCTTCGCCCTGTTGCAGCAAGCCGGATCCGTTTTCGTTCACCAGTCGTTCGAGCAAGCCTCTAAATTCAGCCTGGGCCACTTCGAGATTGCCGTCGTTGTCCCAGTCGTCATTGGCAGGGCTATCGAACAGTCGGGTACCGGGTAGCTGGCCAATGCCCTCATGGCAATTGGCGCACGAGGTTGGGTTGAGCTGGCTGTGTTCTGCTTCACCAATGCCAATGTTGAAGCTGTGTCCGCCAAGCGCAGCGGTTAAACTGTACCGTCCTTCTGGCAAGGCCATGTGGCATCCAATGCAGGCTTCCTCGACCACAAAGCGGTGTTGAGAGCTGCTGTAGGCCTTATCGCTGAATTCATAGGCACCGGTACCCAGATACAGGTTTGACTGAACACCGTAGTGAGGACCAAAATAGCTGCGTACCTGGTTGGCGGGGGTGGCTTTGACCGCCGTCATGGCGTCGGTTCTGGATTGATGGCAGTTTGCACAAAGGTTGGATGCGCCTTCATCGAAGGTCCGATCGTTGATCAGGCTGACCGCAGCGGTGGTGCGCAGTGAAAAGTCACCGGTTTCATGCGGTTCGTGGCAGGTAAAGCAGCCCGGTTGAGAAGGCCATTCAATGTAGGGGGTGGCTTCGCGCTGGCCGGTATCGAGGAACTCTAGAAACCCTTCGTGTGTGTGGCAACTCTGACAACCGCCCCCGTTTGCGTAGTAAGCGTGCGGCGTTTCCAGGTCAAATCCCAGAAAGTGCCCTGATTCTACATATTGAGTCCGGGCACCCGCCAGCGCGTAGTCCGGGCGGTCTCCATGGCAGCTGGCGCAATCGGCCGGAAAGCCCTCGACTCCCTCGTGAAGGCTTGCCTGCGATGGGTTGCTGGTGGCATCGGGCGATACGTTGACACTCGAACCGAGTATCATCGCTAACAGAAGGGCCGCCGCAAAGAGGCCCAGCCCAATCAGACTGACAGTTGCAGGTTTCACACGCACAGCTCCCTTTCCATGGCTTATTATCGTTATTATCGGCTCAGCCTAGTCCAGAAAAAGGGTTGGTGCTTGATTCAGGTCAAGAGAGCGACGGATAGCAGCGAGACTAGAACCACACCATCCAGTAGGGCACCAGTGGCGGTACCAGAAACGCTGTAACCACTCCGGTCAAACTCATCGACAGGCCAGCAAAGGCACCGCAGGTCGCTGACTTTTCAAAGGCCTGTGCGGTGCCAAACCCATGAGCTGTCAACCCCAGCACATAGCCATAGAGCGCATGATCAGTCAGCTTGCACAGGCGCATAAGCGTTGGTAATAACAGGGTGCCGATTGCGCCGGTCAGCAGTACCAACCCAGCTGCCAATGACCCACTGCCGCCGAGGTTATCGACCATGCCTATGGCGATGGGTGTCGTGATCGACTTGCCGCTCATACTCAGTGACAGTACGTCGTCAGCGGTCATCAGATCGGACAGAATAACGGCGCTGGCCGAGGCCACCAGAGCGCCAGTGAAGCAGGCAACCAGCAGCGGCACGGCCATCCTGCGGATCAGCGCCATGTTCTCATGCAGTGGCACGGCCAGGGCGACAGTGGCAGGGCCGAGTAAGAAGTGGATCATCTGTGTATCGCGCTGATATTGCGGGTAATCCCAGCCAAGCAGGGTGATGACGCCCATGATTGAGAAAATACTGACAATTACCGGGTGCAGCAGCGCAGACCGCCCGGCACGGCGATAGATCTGTTCTGCCAGCAGATAGATACCCAGGGTCATACTGATAGCAAGTAACAGGTTGATCGACACGCTCATGAGGCATTCACCCGAAACAATTTGAAGGTGGCGATCATGGCCAGTGCTGCCAGCACGGTACTGATGGCGATGATCAGCAACATCCAGTGACCGTTGGCCATTAAGCGGTCCCAGTGTTCAATGAGGCCAACACCCGCGGGGACAAACAGCAGAGTCAGGTAGCGGATCAGCATTTTGCTGGCCTCGGCGACCGGTTGAGGTACCTTTTTCAGCAGAGTCAGCGTGATCCACAGCAGGACCAGACCCACCACATTGCCCGGAATGGGCCAGCCAATCCACTGTGACAGCGCTTCGCCAGCCAGCCAATAGACCAGCAACACCAGAAAACCCAGAACCATTGCCTTAATCCTGCTTTATTCGATGGGCACTCAGTGTGCCTGAAACCGTGTGTTGGATCAGCGCAAATGCCGCAACTGATTGATTCACCGGATGAATTCCTCAATCAACCGCTTGCGCCAGCCGGGGGGAAGGCCTGTATAATGCCGGTCATGAGTAAATCCAAGAAAAAGACCGTCCACACGGGCGGTACCATTGCCCAGAATAAACGAGCCCGCCACGAATACCATATTGAAGAAAAGTATGAGGCCGGGCTGGTTCTGCTGGGGTGGGAAGTTAAAAGCCTGCGCGCCGGCAAGGCGCAACTGGTCGACAGCTACGTTATTTTCAAGGATAACGAGGCCTGGTTGATCGGTGCCCATTTAACACCGCTCGAAGCCGCTTCGACCCACGTGATCGCTGACCCGACGCGCACGCGCAAGCTGTTGATGAACCGCAAGGAAATCGACAAAATTGCCCGCCAGTCCGAGCAGGATGGCTATACGGCGGTCTGTTTATCCCTGTTCTGGAAGAAGAACAAGGTTAAAGCGGACATTGCCCTGGTGAAGGGTAAGAAGTTGCACGATAAACGGGCGACCATTAAAGAGCGCGAATGGGGTCGTCAGAAACAGCGTGTATTGAAGGCGTATAATCACTAACGCCTTCGTGCTAGACTAGGCTGCTGTTGAAAGGGGCTTGAACTTCCATCAGTTCAGCACCATTAAACAGGTACTGGAATAGTCCAGTAGTAGACAATCAGGAAGAACCACCAGAGTTTGGTCATCACGGATGAATGACACACCAGTTTCGGGGGCGACATGGCTTCGACGCGGGTTACAAAGCTCAAGGTGCATGCCGAGATGGTAGCCAATCTCGTAAAACCAAAGCTGCAAACTCATAGTTGCAAACGATGACAACTACGAAGGTTACGCGCTAGCCGCATAATCCTTCAAACTGGACCCTTTAACCGGTCCGGCGGTCACTGTCCTGTGCCTGAACGGGGCTGCTGACTGTCAATAATTCAGGATCGCAGCATAAGGTTGTCTGGGCCGGAGCTGCTAAAACCTAATTCCAGGCTCCCCGAGTCGCACCTGTCCTTCGGTAACGGCAAGGGTAAATTAAAGAAGTGACTAAGCATGTAGGACCGAGAGTAGAGGACTTGCGGACGCGGGTTCGATTCCCGCCGCCTCCACCAATCAAAAAAAGGGCCACCCTCAGGGGTGGCCCTTTTTTTTGATCCGCGAAGCGGTAGGAATCGTTCGCTCACAGCGTCCGGGTTCGACAAATCGGCAGGATTGCCGATTTGGACGCCCAAAGGGCGCCCCGCAGGGGTTCGGCACATGGATGTGCCGAATCATTCTCGCCGCCGTGCCCAGCCCAACAAGAATACTCATTCCACAGAGTGGCTTTTTTTTTGGATGTGGTGGAGGCGGTAGGAATCGTTCGCTACAAAAACGCCTGGAGCGTTTTTGAGCATCGGCTTTGCCGATGACCCCAGAGGGGTGGAGCGCAGGATGCGCGGAATCACAGCGCCGGGTTACAGCCACCATCCCTGGCGGCTGCCCTTAGGGCTCGCTTCGCTCATGCAAAATTGCTCCAGGCAATTTAGTCGACCATTCGCCGGGAACGAATGGACCCGCCGCCGTGCCCAGCCCAACAAGCACACTCACAGGGCAACACAAGCCAGTCCCCCACATCCCTTATCACGTTCACCTTCTCTCCAAAACAGACTCAGGCATGAGCCCTTATTAGCGCAATACGATGTTAACCCGGGCTGTTCAACGCTTTTTTTAGTCGCTGCCAGGAACGGAACGTACATGATCGCATTTTTCGATGTCACTCCCGGTCGCTGAGCGGTGGTTGCCAGCGCCTCGGGGTAAATTGATCTTTGTCGAATGAATGCCGTTCAATTCCGAATAACAGAGCTGAGCCCTTTATGTAGGTTTTTGCCGGTTAGTGGTTACTTGCTAAGAAAGCTTTGTTGTCCATTTTTGCCCACCTCATTCACCGGATGGCGCCACCGGGTTCTTCTGGTAAATAGATACTGTTTATATATAGAAGAAATACTATCGATTTGATTGATTTATCTCGTCAACCTAAGATCAAAAAACTACAAAAAAGACAATAAAGCTGTGTTCAAGCCACCGTTCTCAAGGCTTTGTCGCATTCGTACTCGAGTCCAATAATCACAAGAGGCATAGCATGTTTGATCTCAAACTCCTGATCGGCGGCCAATCTGCGCTGGGTGCAAAGAAAAAAACCTTTACGCGGGCCAACCCCTTGTCTGAAAAGACAGTCACAACGGCGGTTGCTGCAAGTCGAAAGGATGTCAAAAGTGCTGTATTGGCAGCAGAAAGAGCATTTGCCAGTTGGTCTAAAACCGGGCCGAGTCAGCGGCGAGAGGTTTTGCTAAAGGCTGCTGACCTGATGGAGGCCCGTCAGGGTGACTTCATCGAGCGCATGGTCGCCGAGACTGGCGCTACTGCAGGTTGGGCCGGATTCAATTGTATGGTTGCGGCAGGCATGCTGCGTGAAGCGGCATCACTGACTACGCAGATTCAGGGCAGCATCATTCCATCGGATGTGCCCGACAACATGGCTATGGGCGTGAAGGTTCCCTGTGGTGTGGTACTTGGCATAGCACCCTGGAACGCCCCCATTATTCTGGGCACCCGAGCGATAGCGACACCACTGGCCTGTGGCAATACCGTAATCCTCAAGGCTTCTGAGCAGTGCCCGGCCACTCATCATTTAATTGCTGAGGTGCTGCATGATGCTGGCTTGAATAACGGGGAAGTCAGCTGCATCACAAACGCCCCGGAAGATGCCGCCAAAGTGGTTAGCGCCCTTATTGAAGCGCCGGCCGTTCGTCGTGTGAACTTTACCGGCTCGACCGGTATTGGGAAGGTGATTGCCCAAAAAGCGGCTGAGCACTTCAAGCCAGTGTTGTTGGAACTGGGTGGCAAAGCACCGCTGCTTGTCTTGGATGATGCCGACCTGGATGAGGCCGTAGCGGCTACAGCCTTTGGTGCTTTTTTCCATCAGGGCCAGATTTGTATGTCCACTGAGCGAGTGATCGTTGATGAAAAAGTGGCGGATAAGTTTGTTAAAAAGCTCACAGCAAAAGTGAAAACACTCAAAGCCGGTGATCCGGCAGACAAGTCTAATCAGCTAGGCACCCTGATCAGTAAAGAATCGGGCAAGAAGCAGAATGCTCTGGTTGACGACGCTTTGAAATTGGGTGCGCGGGTTACCACGGGCGGCGAGGCCCGAGGGGTCATCATGCAACCTACGGTTGTCGATGGCGTTACCAGCAAGATGCGGCTCTACACAGAAGAATCATTCGGACCATTGTTGTCTGTGATCCGGGTAAGGAATGATGCTGAAGCCATTCGTATCGCCAATGACACGGAATATGGACTCTCAGCTGCCGTCTTCAGCAAGGATATAGCCCGGGCTATGAAAGTGAGCCAGCAAATTGAATCTGGTATCTGTCACGTTAATGGTCCAACGGTACACGACGAACCGCAGATGCCGTTTGGCGGTGTCAAAGCCAGCGGTTACGGTCGATTCGGTGGCCGGTCTGGTATTGATGAATTTACAGAGCTGCGCTGGATGACCGTGCAGATGGGGCCTCGTCACTACCCAATTTGATGATTATTTCGACTGGCTTGCCGATCGAAAACTGTCTTGATCAGCGAGCTAAAAAAACTGCAAAACAACAACTAAAAGGTGAATTCCTATGTCTTTCAAGCTCAATGAACTCTGTGTATCACTGGCGGCGGTGACAGCACTGGCAGCTGTAGGGTCGTCAGCCCATGCAGAAACTGATATCCGCCTGGCAAGTTGGGTGCCTGACAGTCATCCACTGTCAACTGGTGGTTTTGAACCGTGGATGGAGTCCATTACCGAAGCTACCAATGGGTCTTTGACCTTCACTCTGTATCCAGCACAGCAGCTGGGTGCGTCAGCAGACCACCACGATATGGCACGCGATGGTATCTCAGACATTTCGTACACCAACTTCAGCTATACACCAGGTCGCTTTCCAATTGCCGGCGCTGCAGAAATCCCTTTTGTAATATCTGACCCTATTGCTGCATCGGGCGTATTCCACGACTGGTATCAGGAACACGGTACTCATGAAGTCGATGGTGCCAAGGTCTGTATGTTGTTTTTGCAGCCAACGGGTGCCCTGCACATGAACGGTGAACGTGTGGTACTGCCAGAAGATCTGGATGGCCTGAGCATGCGTCCGCCCAATGGCAATGTGGGCAACCTGTTTAGCAGTTTGGGAGCCAGTAACGTTCAGGTGTCTGCACCTGAGTCCCGCGAAGCGATGGCCCGTGGTGTCGTCGATGGTATCGGTTTCCCCTGGGACAGCCTGAAGACGTTCGGCATCAGTGATTCGGCCGACTACCATCTTGATGTGCCGCTATACGTCAATGTGTTCGGGCTCATCATGAATCAGAATACCTATAATAATATGTCTGCGTCAGAACAGGCGGTTATGGATGAACATTGCAGTGCGCAGTGGTCTGGCCGGTTGATTGAAGTCTGGAGTGAGGAAGGTGCCAAGGCTCGTCAGGAGTTTATCGCTAACCCGGACCACGAGGTCTATACACCCACCGAGTCTGAAGTTTCCGCCTGGGTCGAAGCCTCCAGCGATCTTCAGTCTGATTGGGCTGCTGCCGTGCGTGACAACGGTGATGATCCGGATGTTCTTTGGGATGATTTGATGGATCGCCTGCGTGCGGTTGATGCCCTTTACGGAGAGTAAGTAACACCTAGTCAGCCAGGTTGTCCTGGCTGGCTCTCCCTTCCTGACAGGAAACTCGGAATAATGCCATTTACCCATTTACTCAACGCATTCGCTACCTGGGTGGAGCGCATCGCAGGTGTATTTCTTGCTGCTGTTACAGTGCTGGTATTTGTGTCTGCCGGTGCCCGGTACGTGCTTGGCAGCCCTATTCCTGACGCTCACGCCTTCGCCAGTCTTATGCTGGGCGTCGCCCTTTTGTGGGGGCTGGCGAGCGCGTCCTGGCGCGATGAACACATTTCCGTGGATCTGCTCTACATGGGAATGAATGACGGACTTAAGCGTGTCGTGGACGTTCTGGGTCAGGTACTGATCCTCATTTTTGTTGGCCTGTTTTGCTGGATGCTTTTGAAACAGGTTGGCTCGGTCCGAAACGGTGGAGAGTTGACTGTCGATACCCGGACCGCCGTTTGGCCGTTTTACTTCATGGCCTGGATGGGCGTTGCCGCATCTACGCTCTTGATTCTCGCCCGACTTTGGCTGTTGATCGTCAATCCAGCGGGGTTGCCATCCAAGAAAAGCGTTGCCGATGAAGCGGCTGAAAATGCGGGAGAACCCACCTGATGGACCGTGATCTCATAACTATTTTGGGCTTTGTTGCCCTGTTTACCATGATCTTTTTGCGTGTGCCCGTGGGTATTGCCATGGGTCTGGTCGGATTGGGTGGTTTTGCTGCCGTTATCAGTGTTGACCCGGCACTGGCTACGCTGGCTTCTTCACCAATACGCACAGTAACCAATTACAACCTAAGCCTGATTCCCATGTTCATCCTCATGGGCGTATTCGCCACTGCAACAGGTATGAGCCGGGAGTTATTCCGCGTGGGGCAAGCATGGCTGGGTCGTTATAAGGGAGGCATGGCAATGTCGACTCTGGCGGCCTGCGGTGGATTTGCCGCGATCTGTGGGTCCTCTGTTGCCACCGCGGCGACCATGACAAAAGTGGCTTTGCCTGAGATGCAACGTCAGGGTTACAGCAACAGCCTGGCGGCCGGAGTAATCGCCTCGGGTGGTACCCTGGGGATTTTGATTCCCCCGTCTGTGGTATTGGTGCTTTATGGGTTTCTGACTGAACAGGATATCGGCAAGCTGCTTGTTGCCGGCATTATTCCCGGCATCCTTGCGATATTGGTTCAGGTTGCTGTGATCCTGATCATCGCCTGGCGCAAGCCGGATTCGATGCCGCCCGGTGAGCGCAGTGACTGGCGTGAAAAGCTGGACGCACTCAAAGGCGTTTGGGCTGTCATCCTGCTATTTATGGCGGTTGTTGGCGGGATATACCTGGGCATCGTCACACCCGTAGAAGCCGCTGCGTTGGGTGCGGTCTGTACCTATATTATCGGTGTGGTAAGACGTCGGTTGGATTTCAACACAACGATAAAGTGCCTGATCGAAGCACTGCGTACCTCGGTCAGTATCTTCATTATCCTGGTGGGTGCCATGTTGTTCAGCTATTTCCTGGCTGTAACACAAACCCCCCAAACCTTGACCAGCTGGCTCGTAGCATTGCCTATCGGTGATTACGGAGTACTTCTACTGATACTGGCGGCCTTTATCGTGATGGGCTGCGTGCTTGACCCCATGGCCATGATCATCCTCATGGTACCGATTGTTTTTCCTGTTGTTCAAAGCCTTGGTTTTGATCCGATCTGGTTTGGCATTCTGGTGGTAGTGGCCGTAGAAATGGGCATGATTACGCCACCCATTGGTATCAATTGCTTCATCATCCGGTCCGTTGCACCTGATGTTTCTTTGGGGCAGATCTATAAGGGTGTGCTGCCTTTTGTTCTGTCTGATTTTGTCCGGCTGGGCATCTTGCTGCTGTTTCCGTGGCTCGTCCTGGTCTTACCCAATAGTATGTAATGGTGTTTTCAGATATGACCGACAATTCGATTCGCGCGTTTACTTATAAGTTATTGAGAAAGTACGGTATGACCACGGTTTTCGGGAATCCCGGTTCCAATGAATTGCCGTTTCTGAAAAACTTCCCAAGCGATTTTCGCTATATACTCGGGCTGCATGAAGGGGCTGTCATGGGGATGGCGGATGGCTACGCCTTGGCAACCGGGCAACCCACTATGATCAATCTGCATGCGGCAGCTGGTACCGGTAATGCTATGGGAGCTTTAACCAATGCGTACTACTCGCAAAGCCCACTGGTAGTAACCGCTGGCCAGCAGGCCCGCAATCTGGTCGGTGTCGAAGCCATGCTGACTAACGTGGATGCGACTCAGTTGCCGCAGCCGCTGGTGAAATGGAGCTTTGAGCCAATGGAGGCGGCTGATGTACCGAGGGCTCTGAGCCAGGCCATACAGGAGGCCACTTTGCCAACCCCCGGTCCGACTTATCTGTCGATCCCACACAACGACTGGGACAAGAAAGTTGATGCCAATATGGCTCACTTGCTGGAACGTGAAGTCCAGGTGGGTGCTGAACCTGGTCAGAAGCAAGTTCAGGCATGGGCCGACTTGCTGGCTCAGGCTGAAAACCCGGTACTTGTCCTCGGCCCTGAAGTAGACGCGCAGCGGGCAAATGCCGATGCCGTAAGGCTTGCCAATAAACTGGGGGCGCCAGTCTGGGTGGCGCCGTCTGAATCCCGTTGTCCGTTTCCGACGAACCACCCGGCGTTCAGAGGTGTATTGCCCATTTCCATTCGGGAAGTCTGTGAGCACCTTGAAGGGCACGATGTCATTCTCGTGGCGGGTGCCCCCGTCTTTCGCTATCACAAGGACATTCCGGGCAACTACCTGCCAGTCGGGGCCCGGGTACTGCACCTGACTGGTGATACCCATCAAGCGGCCCGAGCTCCTTTTGGCGAAGCACTGGTGGCCAGTGTAAAACGGTCGCTGGCCGCTCTGGTCGATACGCTTGATGTGAGGGGTCGAGTGCTTCCAGAAGCAATGGCCAAGCCAACGCTGCCCAAAGACCCACCAGGGGCAATGAATCCGGAGAATCTATTCCACTTGCTGAACCGGTTGGCACCTAAAAACGTGTCCTACGTTAAAGAAGCGACGGCCACCAAGGAGGCATTCTGGTCTCATATTCAAATGACTGAACCCAACAGCTACTTCTTCCCGGCTGCAGGAGGTCTTGGGTTTGGTCTGCCAGCGGCAGTGGGTGTGCAGTTGGGTATGCCTGACCGTCGAGTGGTTGCCGTTATTGGTGATGGCTCCGCCAACTACGGTATTACGGCTCTGTGGTCAGCTGCTCAGTATCAGGTTCCCGTGATATTTATTATTCTGAAGAACGGCACTTATGGAGCCTTGCGTGGTTTCGCCTCGCTGCTCGGTGCAGAAGATTCTCCCGGGCTGGATGTGCCTGATCTGAATTTTTGTGCTATCGCCCGAGGTTATGGTGTGGACTCTGGAGCAGCAGACAATGCAGAAGCGTTTGAGGACCTGTTTCAACAGGCATTAAACCAGAACAACCGTCCATTTTTGATTGAAGTTACTACCACCTTTGGTGATTAGTTGGATGGCGTTCCTGCTTTGCCAAACAAGCGATCAATGAGTACATCAGGTTCCGGTATATTCATTGAACGTACCGCTTCCAGCACGGCCTGACAAAACCAGTGCTGTGCCGGTGAGCGGTTGGCTTGGGTGTGCCAATACAGCGAGACATTAAAATCCGGAACCTGAAAAGGAAGCGACCTTACCGCCAGGTCATGACCAGCGGCAAACTGGTTGGCAATTTGTACAGGCAGCACACTCAACAAGCCACTGGCCATCAACAAACTGGGCAGAATTGAAAAGTGCGGTACTTCCAACGCCACTTTGCGCTGAACATTCAGCTGATGCAGGATATCTTCAACCAGACTGTGGCCAGAAGTTCCGGCAACCACCACTTGTTTGCGTCGGGAGAACGTTTCAAGGTCAATGGGCCCATCCTCGAACGTATCGGCCCGCGCCATGCAAACATAGCGGTCACGAATGATAGTCTGTCGCTCCAGGCTGTGCAGTTCTATGGGACGGCTGCAAATAACAGCGTTTACTTGCCCTGCAGTTAGCCATTCTGGAACATCCTCTATTTGCAGCGGTACCACTTCCAACTCCAGGTCTGGCGCTTCTTTTTGAAGATAATTCAGGATGGTGGGTAAGAACACCATCTCACCCAGATCGGTGAGTGCCAATCTAAAACGCATATTGCAATTGACAGGGTCGAAGTGATGCCGGCTGTTCAAGTGTGTTTCCAGCGTCTGCAACGCAGCTTTCAGGTCAGGATAGATCTGGTGAGCTGTCATGGTGGGTGTCATGGACTGCTGGCGGCGCACAAATAACCGGTCATCGAGCTGGTCGCGCAGCCTTGAAAGAGCATAACTGACCGAGGGCTGTGTCACATTTAATCGTTGCGCACAGTGGGTAACGCTGCGCGTTTCGTACAGCATGACGAAGACTCGAATGAGGTTCAGGTCTGGTTGGGACATAGGATCGCCTGTCGTTGCAGTAATTGTTGCACGCTACTTCAGTGTGTAACAATCGGGCGCTAAACGCTACCCAGTAAACTTCGATCGGAGCTTATCCACCAAGAACTCTCTGAACTAAATGAACGGTCGGTTATAGACGCCAGGAAGGTTCATTACCCTTGGAAATCCTTGTGCCAGTTTGAATGTAAAGTGGGTCATGATAGCCAGAACCATCTTGAGGTCTGCTCTGTTCTGGTGATTAACCGAATAGCTGCTCACGCCCACTTTACATTTGACTAACCCAACCTTCAGTTAATCATCCCCGGCAACCAGGTAGCTATCGGCGGGTAGATAATCATCAGCGCGACAAGCAACATGGAACACAGAATGTAGGGAATGGCTGCTGTATAGATTTCCCGCATGCTGGTGCCTGCCGGTGCAACGCCTTTCATCACAAACAGCAATAAGCCGAAGGGTGGAGTGGTGAAGCTGATTTCGAGTGCCAGTAAGATGATGATGCCAAACCAGATCAGGTCAAACCCCAGTGTTTCTGCCAGTGGGAAGAAGAAGGGAACCGTCAGCATCATGATCGAAATCTGCTCCATGAATGTGCCGAGCAGTAAGAGCACACCGAACATGGCCAGTAGCATATAGATTGGCGCCAGGTCATAAGAGGTCGCCCATTCGATCAGCCCGCTTGAGGCTCCCGAAAACGCCAGTAGCTGACTGAAAGTCGCAGAACCAAAGACAATCAGATACGCCATTAATGTGACTTTCAATGCACCACTGACCGATTGGGTAAACACGCCCCAACTCATTTTTCGGTAAACGAAGCCCAGAATAATCACACCCAGTGCACCAAAGGCTGCAGACTCCGACGGTGTTGCCAGACCAGACAGCATCATCATAACGATGATGACCATGACACCCACCATGGGAATTATGTCGGTCAGCACTAGCTTGATTTTTGCTAGAAATGGTACCGGTTCCAGCTCGTAGACGGGCGCAGCGTCCGGGTCGAGCCGGGTACGCACCCAAATGGTGATAATGTAGAAAAGTGCCAGTATCAGCCCCGGTATGATGCCCGCTATCAGCAATTGGGCAATGTCGATTTTCGCCAGCGTACCCAGCAATACAGCCAGTGCTGAAGGCGGAATGATGATGGCCAGGCCGCCAGTACCCAGAATGGGTCCGATCGACATGTGTTTTTTGTAGCCCCGCTTGGTCATTTCCGGGACGAGCAATGAGCCCATCAAAGCGGTCGACCCCATGGATGAACCGCTCAGGGTGCTGAATGCTGTGCCACCGACGACTGTGACATAAGAAAGCCGGCCCGGTACTTTGCCCATGAGCTGGTCGATGGCATTGAACATCTTCATGCCAAGCCCGGAGCGGAAGAACAGTTCCCCCATTAATAGAAACAACGGTATGGGAACCAGGCTGAATTTTGACAGCGATCCGAAGCCGTTATTAAGCAGTTGAATAATGCCGTTCTGCCCACCCATGAAATACCATGAGCCGATGACGTTGGCAGCGAGAAAGGCCAGTGCGATGGGCGTGCCGATGCCCATAAAGAGAACGATCAGTGACAGCAGAAAGCCCAGTGCAAAATACCATTCCATCATTCTTTTATCCCCGCTTCACCGCTGTGCAATATGTCTTTTCCAACAACAAACTTTAAGAACTCGGTCGCCATCAGGAAGAAGCAGAAGGGAAAGACGATGGTGAGTATCCATTTGGGTACGAAGTAAGCGCGCACATCGTAGTCGTTCCGGCTGAGATTCTGCATCACCAGGTCATAGCCTTTCCAGGCCAGTACCAGGCAGACCACAACGCAAAACAGAGAGACGGCTCGACTGTGAATGTTGAGGAAGGATTTGGGCAGTGTTGCCGTGAACAATTCGATATAAACGTGCCCTTTTTCTCTAACCAGCCAGGGCGCGCCCAGCAAGGTAAGATAGAACATGGCGTATTCGGTAGACACAAAAAACCAGGCCGAAGGCTGCAAGCCGAGGTTGCGTAATGCGACGGTGAGGACGATGGCCACCATCAGCCATACCAGCATAGCGCCGGCGATGATGGCGAGTAGATCAATCAGGGCCTTGTAGGCCTTGCTGGCAATGCGCATGATGTTCACCTGCTGGCAGCCGTTAAGGACGACAGGTACACCAGCATGTGCTGTACCTGTCGTAGCTTGGTTTGAAAAAGGCAGGAAGCCTTTTCAACAACCTATTAGAGTTCGTTGAACATTTCTACCAGTGAGTCGTAGTGCTCCAGCCCCATTGGGTGACGCTCCATCAGGCCACGCATGCGGTTCCAGGTAGCTTCACGAGCTGATTCGGAAAACTGATCCCGAACGTCACCCTGCAGATCGACGATTTGCATACCATTGTCGATCATTTCTGCACGCTGTGTTTTTGCATCCTCTGCCAACGTCAGGGCGCTGTCACGCTCATGTTCGATGGCCACTTCCTGGAGGATGGCTTTTGCTTCATCACTTAGCGCATTCCAGCTGTCCAGGTTGATGATCACACCCATGTCGGTTGAGAAGAACGAAGGCTCGATCCGGTAGTTCAGGAACCGGTCCCAGTTCAGATCGGCAAGGCCAATCTCAGTCCAGCCCGTCGCGTTTACAACGTTACGTTCCAGGGCGGCGTACACATCGGTTGTGGGCAGGCTGATCGGTTCGGCACCGAGGTAGTCACGGAAGAATGCATCGTAAACCGGGTTGGAGCGCAATTTCAGACCGTCGACACTGAGGCGTCCGTCATCACCAATGGTGGGTTCGTCGACCGTGTAGAGGTTGTAGCTTACGCCGCTGTCGAACCAGCCCAGGTAGTACACACCCATCTTGTCCTGGTGAATCTGATTCAACAGGTCTATGCCGCCGCTTTCACGGGCATAAATGGCGTTGGCGTTGGAAGCGACCATGATGTCCCGCTCTGGTACTGTGCCGCCGTAGAAGCTGGCTGCGGTATAGGCCATGTCGACGATGCCATTGCGCACAGCGTCGGGTTGCTCACTCAGGCCAATGACTTCCGGGCCGCCGCGCACGTCAATTTCAATGACGCCTTCGCCACGCTCGTTAACCTTGTCGACAAACTCCAGAAAACTGCGGGTATAGATCAGCGAGGTGTTAAAGGCATGAACAGCGGTAATGCGCTCTTCAGCCGAAGCGATGCTCGTGACCGATAGGGCAGACACCAGGCCAATTGCCATGGCGGTATGTTTCAGGAATGACTGCTTCATTATTATTACCTCTCGTTGTTATGAATCCGGGTGCTGCCTGTTGTTCTGTAAGCCCGATTACTGCTTAGGCTGGCTAGGTCCGGGTTATTTGGGGTTTGCGTCATCGATTGTCGCGGGCGATTAGCCCGAGTGCTCCTTCCGGCTGGCCCTGAGTCCAGGGATACCGTGTTTGATACGTCAACAGAAAGCTGTCGATTGCCGATCTGTATCCTTCGGTCAGATCAATATCATCCCAGCCGTTCAGCAACTTGGTTTTCCAAACTGCATTGATATCGAATGGGATAATCTGGTCAGCAAAGTGAATCTGTTGTGTTGCCAGATCCACAGTGATGTGGGTAGGCTCGGTCTCCAGCGCGTTCAGTAGGCGATCGGCATCAGCCTCGCTCACCAGTGCGGGGAGCAGGCCGTTATTGACGGCGTTTGAAGAGAAAATATCGCCAAAGCTGGGCGCGATGACGCACCGGAATCCAAAATCCACCAGTGCATAGACAGCCGCTTCGCGAGAAGACCCGGCACCGAAGTTTCGACGGGTGACCATGATCTGAGACTGGTCGGCCCCGGGCTGGTTCAATATAAAATCACCAATGGGTTTGCCGGTGTCATCGTGGCGAAGGTCGTATAACAGGAACTGACCGTACCCAACCCGGCGGGGTTCTTTCATAAAGCGCGCGGGTATTAGCTGGTCGGTATCCACATTGCTTCTTACCAGCGGGCAAGCGGGGGCGGTCAATTGGGTAAAAGGCGTCATGACTGAGAAACCTCCTGAAGCAAGGGGCGCACGTCGGCCAGGTGTCCGGCTACGGCAGCCGCCGCGACCATAGCCGGTGACATTAAATGAGTGCGGGAGCCGAGGCCCTGCCGTCCTTTAAAATTCCGGTTGGTGGACGATGCACAGCGCTCGCCCGACTTCAACTGGTCGCCGTTCATACCCACGCACATGGAACACCCTGATTCTCGCCACTCCAGGCCCGCATCGATGAATATCTGATCCAGCCCTTCAGCCTCTGCCTGCGCTTTTACCTGAGTTGAACCGGCAGAGATTAACCCGGGCACTTTACTTTTTCGGCCTTTGAGCACAGCCGCAGCCGCGCGAAGATCTTCAATGCGAGCGTTGGTGCAGGAGCCAATGAATATCCGGTTGATAACAATGTCGGTTAATAGCTGGTCAGGCTTCAGACCCATGTACTCCAGGCTGTCGCGGTGTTGCCGTGCTTTATCGGGAGAGTGCTCGTCGTCCGGGTTAGGTACTCGGCCCGTAATCGGCATTGCTTCTTCAGGTGATGTACCCCAGGTCACCTGAGGTGCTATATCTGAGGCATCCAGTTCGACCTCGCGGTCAAAGCTGGCGTCTGCATCTGTGGCCAGCGTTCGCCACCAGGTTGAGGCGAACTCAAAGTCTTCGCCTTTTGGCGCCATGGGTCGATCACGCAGGTACTCGATCGTTTTCTCGTCCGGTGCGATCATGCCGCAGCGAGCCCCACCCTCAATGGAGAGATTGCACAGGGTGAGGCGGGCTTCAACGCTGAGATCATCGATTGCGGATCCGGCGTACTCGATGGCGTAGCCCCGGGCACCGTCGGCGCCTAGCCGTGAGATCCAGGCCAGGGCAATGTCTTTGGCCGACACGGCTGGCGACAGCGATCCATTGATACGAATGCGCAATTGCTTGGGTTTGTTCTGCCACAATGTCTGTGTGGCCAGTACGTGGGCCACTTCCGAGGCACCAATACCAAATGCCAGGGCACCCAATGCTCCGTGTGTGGAGGTATGGCTGTCGCCACAAACCATCACCAGGCCTGGCTGCGTGAGCCCAAGCTCCGGGCCTACGACATGAACAATGCCCTGGCGCGGATCGTTCATCCCGATCAACGGTACCCCGTGAGCCCGGGTGTTGCTGATCAGTTGTTCAATAACGTTGCGGGTTTTTTCATTCACATCCGTGAGGGAGCGCGAGAGGGTCGGCACATAGTGATCGGCAATGCCCAACGTCAGTTCCGGGTGACGCACGGTCAGGCCACGCTCGGCAAGCTTATTAAAGGCGTGAAACGACCCTTCGTGAGCCAGATGCCGGTCGACCCACAGCAAGCTCTGGCCTTCATCATTCTGGCAAATTTCATGGCTTTGCCAGATTTTGTCGAACAAGGTCTGTCTGCTCATGTCACTTCCACGTTGCCCCGACGGTTGGTTTACTCTGGCCGTTGATCCCTGATTCGAAAGACAAAGATCATTAAGGTAGTCGTTTTAAATGTATTAGAAATAGTACAATTAAAGGTATACCAAGGTTTTCAGGTCTGTCAACACTCGCATCGCATTCAGGTACGTGTAGGCCTGAAAGGTTTATCCGTCCAGAGAGTCAATCGTCTGCCAGTAGCGGTCATCTTCTGTGCCAGCGCGATTAAGGTCGATCTGAATTCGATAGCGATCGGGGCGGTAGAGTGCCTGCAGGTGCTCAACTCCATTGCCGGCTTTATCAAACACCACCCGGTTTAGCGATATCAAAGGTGAACCCACCGAGACGTCCAGTGCCCGGGCTACCTCTTTGGTGGCAAGCGTTGCCGATATGCTCTGCGACGCATGATCGACATGCACGCCGCTGCGTTCGAGCAAAACGAATAAAGGCGTACTGGCCAAATCGCTTTCGTTGTAGTTGAGGGCGATGTGTTCAGGCACGTTGGTGACCAGATAGGAGAAAGGTTTGTCTTCGGAAAGCCGGACCCGGATCGAACGCTGGGTACGGTCATTTTCGCCCAGTCCGAGCCGTTCTCGAATGGTCTCAGAGGGTTGCTCATACACGAATTCGAGCAGGCGAACTCGTGAGTTCTCGCCCAGCTTGACCATGTTCGGCAGCAAATTTGAGACGCTTGCGGTCATGACAGTAGCGCCTACGGGCCGCTCGCAGACGCGGGTTCCGATGCCCGGTTTCCGGTAAATCAGGCCTTCTTCTGTCAGGGCGTCCATCGCCCGTCTAACGGTGACACGCGATACCCGGTGTTCTTCCGCCAGTTTTAATTCTCCGGGCAGTTTCGTACCCGGTGTCATGCGGCCATTCACGATCGCGTCTTTGAGCAGTAAAAACAACTGATGCGACTTGGTGCCGCCGGGCCCGCCTGAGCGAAGGGGTGCATCCATGGAAGTTCCTCTCTAACGCTGCGACTGTCTTTACTTGACAGGCCACAGGTATAGCACATATAAATGTATTAAGTATAGTACATTAGAATAAGACAATTGCTGTGAGTGAACAGTGCGTCACTACGGCAGCTTCGGAGAGAATCCCCTATGCCAATGCTTCAGGTCAACCTGCTTAACGGATACAGCCCAGACATCAAGCACCGGCTGATGCGCGCTCTGACCTGCGTGGTCAGAGGCATTACCCAGGCCCGTCCCGATGCGATCACCGTCTGGATTCATGAAGTCGGGTCCGATCAATACAGTCGGGGTGGCGAACCACGCCAGCCGGGTGTCGGTGCCCCTGATGCCGCTGCCGTGGTTAGCGACTATCTGGCGGCAATGGAGGCCAGGGATCTGCAGAAGGCGGAGACGTTTTTGGCTGCCGACTTTGTCATGTCGTTTCCCGGAAGCGGTGAGCTCACCTCGCTGGCGCAATTGGTTGACTGGGCCAGGGGGCGGTACCGGTATGTCCAAAAAACGATAGCCGCGACCGATGTTGCCTACGGAATGGACACCACCGTTGTCACCACCCACGGCACCCTGGCTGGCCAGTGGCCCGATGGCGTTGCATTCAGCGACGTTCGGTTCATCGATCGTTTTGAACTGCAGGCGGGTCTGCTGGTTCGCCAGGATGTCTGGAACGATCTGGCCAATGCCCGCGAATAAGACTTCAGTGGAGACTCTTCCACTCGCGCATGACGATCAAACGAAATCGTGAGCGCTGGCACAGGATGAAATATAAAGCGTCAAGTCGGAGTCGGCCTGACGTGCACATTCGCACATCATAATGAACCAATCTGGATGATCCTATTTATGAAAGCAGACCAGAGCACCCCCCACTCATCGAGCCTGAAAAGTCGATTACACCGTTCTGATATTGTCGTTGCGCCGGGTGTCTACGATGCATTGAGTGCGTCCCTGGCACAGCAAGCCGGGTTTGATACCGTTTACCTGTCCGGAGCCAGCCTGGCTTACACCAAGCTGGGTAGGCCGGATATTGGCCTGATGAGTTTGTCGGAAGTGAACGACACTCTGGGTCACATTCGTGAACGCAACGATGTCTCCATCGTGGTGGATTGTGATACCGGTTTTGGCAACGCCCTGAACGTCATGCGCAGTGTTCGGCTGCTGGAGCGCTCCGGTGCCAATGCGATACAACTGGAAGATCAGACGTACCCGAAACGGTGTGGACATCTGAAAGGAAAAAGCCTGGTCAGTGCCAGTGAGATGGCAGGCAAGGTTAAGGCGGCGGTTGATGCCCGTGACAGTGACCAGACACTGATCATTGGTCGAACCGATGCCATTGCCACCGACGGTATTGATATCGCGCTGGAGCGGGCGCACGCCTATTATGAAGCCGGTGCCGATATGGTATTCGTGGAAGGCATTCGCTCAGCGGAGCAGATTACCCAGGTGATGAAGGCTTTTCAGGGTAAGGTGCCGATTATGGCCAATATGGTCGAAGGGGGCGATACGCCGCTGCAGGATGCGCAATCGCTGCAGCAGCAAGGGTTCTCCATGGTGATTTTCCCGGGAGCACTGGTTCGTGCATTCACCTTTATGGCCAGTCGATTTTTTGAAACCCTTAAGCGGGATGGTACCACCGACAATTTTCGGGATCAGATGTTGAATTTTACCGAGTTGAACGATTACCTCGGCACTCAGTCTATGCTGGAGCTGGGTCAGCAGTACGAAGACTCCCGGGAGCAGACGCAATGAATCGAACAGGAGGCAACGTATGATTACCACCGACAAGACGGCAAAAGAGATTTTCCATGAGGTGATGGCTAACCCGCAGCGTGTGCCATTCGGGTTTGGCAAGAAAGCGGTGCTGGTTAATGTGGACCCACAAAAAGCCTATACTCGTACCGATTTGTTCAAAACTGCGTATGAACATGACCCGAACCAGATGACCTATGTGATGGATCTGGTAAAACGGTTTCGCCAACTTAACTGGCCGGTCGTCTGGACGCATGTCGCTTTTATGGACAACGCCGATGACGCCGGTGTCTGGGGAACCCGAACCGACACGCCGGACTCATTGCAAAACATCAAGCATGGCTCAGAGCGTGCCGAGTTTGATGACCGGCTCGACATCGACCCAACCACTGAGCCCATTTACACCAAGCGCATGCCGTCGGCTTTTTTTGAAACACCCTTGCAGTCTTTGCTGGTTTGGCACCAGGTGGATACCGTTATTATTACCGGCGGTTCTACTTCTGGCTGTATTCGCGCCACCGCTGTGGAAAGTTTGTCGCGCGGGTACAGGACCATTGTTCCGGAAGAATGCGTTGCCGACAAACACGAAAGCTACCATTACGCGAATTTGACCGATCTGCATTTGAAATACGCCGACGTGATGACCGTCGCGGATGTGAAAACCTGGCTGGATCAGGAAATCACCAAGTAAGAGGAGCTCCGTATGATGGAATCACTGAATGCCTACGATTACTACGCGTACGAGAATCGGCCTAAAATACGTTGGCCCAACGATGCCCGGGTCGCGTTTTGGGTAGCGCCCAATATCGAGTTCTACGAATTGAATCCCCCACCCAATCCATCGCGAAAAGCCTGGCCGCAACCCAATCCGGCGGTGCCAGGCTACAGCCTACGTGACTGGGGTAATCGGGTAGGCCATAAACGCCAGATGGATCTGCTTGAAAAGTACGGCATTCGTGGTTCGGTTTCCTTATCGGTTGCCTTGTGCGATCACCATCCTGAAATCATTGCTGCCTGCAAAGAGCGCGACTGGGAGTTTTTCAGTCACGGTATCTACAACACGCGTTACACCTACAACATGAGTGAAGAGCAGGAGCGGGCGATGATCCGCGACAGCATCGAGACCATTCATCGGCATACCGGTCAGAAGTGCGCGGGTTATCTGGCGCCGGCGCTGTCGCATTCCGAGCACACTCTGGATCTGTTTGCCGAGGTGGGCTCTGAATTGTTCGGCGATGACGCCGGTTTCTACACCTGCGATCTGTTTCATGACGATCAGCCCACGCCAGTGCATGTACGGTCGGGGAAACGCTTCATGTCAATGCCGTACTCGCTTGAGATGAACGACACCATTGTGTACGCCGTGAATAAGGTGGAGCCGCGTCATTACCTGAACATGCTTAAACGGCACTTTGACCGCTTGTATGAAGAAGGAGCCGAATCAGGCACGGTCATGTGCATACCGACACACAATTACCAGATCAGTTCCCCGCACCGGATCAAAGCGTTTGAAGAAGCCCTTGAGTATATTACCGGCCATTCGGACGTGTGGGTAGCAACCGGGCGGGAGATTGCCGAGCATTACCTGGCCAATGGCTATGATGATGCTCGCGATGCGATTGCCCACCAGAACGGAGGGCAGCGCTGATGAGCTTGCCAGACGACTACCTTGAATACCCCTGGCGCCAATACGGCAACGATCACAACCGCTACGACTGGTCTATGTTGACCGATCGCCCCCAGGTCCGTTGGCCCAATGGAAAACGACTGGCGGTTTGGGTGAATGTGTCGGTTGAGTTTTATCCGCTGAATCAGCGGGGTATTCCGTTTAAAGTGCCCAATGGCATGACCATGCCTTACCCTGATCTGCGGCACTATTCACTGCGGGACTACGGTAACCGGGTGGGTATATTCCGGTTTCTGAAAGCCTTTGAACGGTACAACATCACGCCCACTTACGCGCTGAACGGTCAGGTGGCGGAGCGATACCCGAGTTTGATGCGTCGGCTCGCCGATACCGGTGCGGAACTGCTGGCGCACGGCTGGAATATGGATCACCTGCACTACGGCGGGCAGGATAAAACCGAAGAAACAGAGCAGATCAAACGCACACTCGATACGCTTCGCAAACACAGCGGGCAATCCATTGAGGGCTGGTTGAGTCCGGCCAAAAATCAGAGTGACAACACACCGGATCTGTTGACTGCCGAAGGCATTCGCTATTGCTGTGACTGGGTGAATGACGACATGCCCTATCGGTTCAGGACCGATCATGGCGATCTTATGATGATGCCACTGCCTACGGAGCTTGAAGATCAGTTCATTATTGGCAATAACCTGCACTCGGAAGATTCATGGGTGCAACAGGTGAAAGATGCCTTCGATTTTCTGATGGAAGAATCGGCCACTCAGGGTGGGCGGATGCTGGGGCTGAACATTCACCCCTGGATGATGGGGCAACCGCATCGCATTGGATGCCTGGAAGAGGTGCTGGAATACATCACTGGTCATGAAGCTGTCTGGCAGGCCGGTTCGGGTGAGATACTGAGTGCCTTTCAAGCCCAGGCGGGTTCCGGTAGTGAGGGTCCGTTATGAGTGCTGTGCATAGCGGGGCTGAATCGAAAGACTTCGAATTCAGTATGCCCTTCGTGATTGTTGGTGCCGGCGCCTGTGGCCTGGTAGCCGCCCTGGCGGCCAAAGAAGCCGGCATTGATCTGGTGGTGTTGGAGCGTGACGCCTTTCCTCGCGGCAGTACGTCAATGTCTTCCGGGTTTGTGCCCGCCGCAGGCACTCGCTTTCAGACGGCCGTTGGTGTCGTTGACTCTGCAGAGTTGATGGCCAGCGACATTCAAAAGAAGAATGGCCAAGAAGCAGACCCGGCCATTGTGAACACCCTCGCTGAACAGTCCGCAGGCATCATCGAATGGCTGGCCGATCGACACAACATTCCGTTTGAGCTGGTACAGGGGTTTTTGTACCCGGGCCACAGCGCGGAGCGCATGCATTGTACGCCTCGTCGAACCGGCGAAGAATTGATGGGAGCCTTACTCAATGCCGCCGAAAACGCGGGCATCGACATCATCACCGATGCCCTGGTCACCGATCTTTATGCAAACCCCGACGGTCGCATTACTGGGCTGACCTACGAGCAACCGGACGGCTCGCGGGAAACGCTGGGGTGCGACACGCTATTGTTGGCCTGTAATGGCTATGGCGGCAATCCATCCCTGGTGAAACAGTATCTGCCTCAGATGGAGCGAGCCCTCTATTACGGCCACGAAGGGAACCAGGGCGATGCCCTTCGCTGGGGCGAACAACTGGGGGCCAGTTTGAAAGACCTGGGGGCTTTTCAGGGGCATGGTTCTCTGGCCGATCCACCGCAAACATTGATTTCCTGGGCGGTGATGATGCAAGGCGGTATTCAGGTAAATATTCACGGTCAGCGCTTTTCCAATGAGCACGGCGGGTACTCCGAGCAAGCTGCCAAGGTGCTGGCGCAGCCGACCCAATACGCCTGGAATATCTACGATGATCGTATTCACGACTACCTGACCCAGTTCGAGGACTACCAGAATGCGATGGCGACGCGATCGGTCAAAACCTTCGAGTCACTCGAACACATGGCCCGTGAATTGAACATGGATCTGTCAGCACTGGAGTCGACGTTTTCTGAAATGACCAGCCTGGCTGACAGTGGCCAGAGCGATCGTTTCGGGCGCACCTTTGCGTCGCAAGATCTGCTAAAGCCGCCTTACTGCGCCATCCGGGTAACCGGAGCTTTGTTCCATACCCAGGGTGGGCTTGAGATCACGCCCGAAGGCCGGGTGCTTGATAAGACCGGGCATGTGTTGCCCAACCTCTTGGCCGCCGGTGGCGCCGCCCGTGGCGTGTCGGGCAGTAACGATACCGGCTACCTGTCGGGGAACGGGTTATTGCACGCCATTGTCATGGGAGGCATTGCCGGGCGAATGGCTGCTGCGATGCTGGCCGGAGCGCGTTAGCGGGGTCGCGACTCAACCGACTTCTCAAATGATCCGGCATAAAAAGCCCGCGGTGAAGCCTCGGGCTTTTTTATTGGGACTGGTGGGCCGGCTCGTAAAAATCCACCTGTTCAGGCTCATGTAGTTTATTACACTGCTCCGGTCGGGGTACGCCGACCACGCAGCGCTCATTCGAGTCTGCCTCTGCACGTTTTTTAAGGAACCACCATGTTAATGCCACTGTTTGCTATCGCCTTCGGCCTGATTTTGCTGGTCTGGAGTGCGGGCCGGTTTGTCGACGGCGCCTCCTCAACCGCCCGTCATTTCGGAATGCCGCCGCTACTGATTGGTATGGTGGTGGTCGGGTTTGGTACCTCGGCTCCGGAGATGGTGGTCTCGGCGCTGGCTGCCACCCAGGGCAACCCGGGGATCGCTCTGGGCAATGCTTACGGTTCGAACATTACCAACATTGCGTTGATTCTGGGTGTTACCGCGCTGATCAGCCCGATTGCCGTGCACTCTCAGGTGTTGCGCAAGGAGCTTCCCATTCTGATGGCGGTTACTGTACTCGCCGGCTGGCAGATTTGGGATGGTGAACTGACCCGGCTGGATGCGGTTATCCTGATGGGTGTGTTTGCTGCCCTGATGGGCTGGACCATTCGTCAGAGTCTGCGTCAGCAGGGTGATGCTCTGGCAACTGAAGTGGCAGCGGAATTGTCAGTTGAACCCATGCCGCTGAAACGTGCGTTGGGTTGGTTGGGTGTTGGCCTGGTGTTGCTGATTATCAGTTCGCGCATCCTGGTCTGGGGCGCGGTCTCCATCGCTCAGAGTCTGGGCGTAAGTGACCTGATTATCGGGCTGACCATTGTGGCTGTGGGCACCTCATTGCCTGAATTTGCCTCGTCGATCATAGCGGCGCGAAAGGGGGAGCATGACATTGCGCTCGGTAACATCATTGGTTCCAACCTGTTTAATACTCTGGCAGTGGTTGGTATTGCAGGCTTGATCAGCCCGCTGTCTGTCGGCCCGGAAGTGTTTTACCGCGACATCATGATGATGGCTGGTCTGACGCTGGTGCTTTTTGTGTTCGGATATGGCTTGCGCGGCCCGGGTCGAATCAACCGGATTGAAGGTGGTGCCTTGTTGGTCGCGTATTTGGCCTATACCGGCTATCTGATCAGCACCTTGTTTGTTTGATCAGTTGTCATAGCCAGCCTTTGTGTTTGAAAAACCAGTAAGGTGCTATGCCGGAGGCAAGCATGAGTACCAGAGCCATCGGGTAGCCCAGCATCCAGTTCAATTCCGGCATGACGTTAAAATTCATGCCGTAGATGCTGGCGACCAGGGTGGGTGGCAGAAATACCACCGCCGCGATGGAAAACGTCTTGATGATTTTATTCTGATTGATGTTGATGAAGCCCTGGGTTGAGTCCATCAGAAAGTTGATTTTATCGAACAGAAAGCTGGTGTGGGTGAGCAGGGTTTCGATATCGTGCAGTACTTCGTTGCACAGCTCGGGACTGTTGAGCTGACTGCGAATCTGGCGCTGCAGAAAAGTCAGGGAGCGTTGTGTGTCCATCAGGCACAGGCGGATCTTGCCGTTGCTGTCCTCCAGTTTGGCCAGCTGGTCAATGGCCCATTCCAGGTCCGAGTCTTCTTCTTCCAACACCACCTTGCTGACGCCTTCCAGGTCACGATGAATGTCTTCAATGAAGTCGGCCAGATTCTCCACCTTCTGTTCGAAGATGGTCATCATCAGGTCGGCCGGCGAGGTGGCTTCTACCTGGCCGCGCCGGGCGCGAAGGCGCAGCAAACGAAAGTCGGCGAGTTTGCCTTCGCGCACGGTGATCAGCCGTTTGGCTTGCAGAATAAAGGCGACCGTTGCGGTCTTGTGTCGACCTTCGGAGTGACTCAGAAACAGGGAATGCACGTGTACGCCTTCATCGTCGACAAAATAACGGGCGGACGATTCAATCTGCGACACATCACTGCTTTGCGGCAGATCTGAACGCATCAGTGCATTGATCAGTTCGCGATCGCCAGCATCGGGTTCGTGGGCGTCCAGCCAGTCTGCATCAGCAATGGTTTTTTCGGTGAGCTCATCGTTGGGGAACTGGTGAATGGTGTTCTGGTCGAGTTTAAACAGTCGTAACATGATGCAGAATCCTGAACGTCTTGCGTGTGAGTCAACTGTACCGGGAACTCGTTACAAACTCACGTCTGTTTGGGTACCTGCCCGTGTCTGAGTCGGTCCGGTGATTCAGCTGAACGCGTCGCGGATGGCCGCTCTGAGCGTTTCGATGCGAACGGGCTTGGGTACAAAGCCGTTCATGCCTGCGTCGGAACAGGCTTGTCGCTCTTCATCGATCACCGCCGCCGTCAAGGCGACAATTGGCAGCGTATAGCCTTCGGCGCGCAGTTGTCGGGTAGCGGTGATGCCGTCCATCTCGGGCATGTTGATGTCCATCAATACGAGATCGAACGTTTTTTCCTGAATCCGGCGCACGGCATCCAATCCGGTTTTGACCACTTCAACGTCGGCCTCAAGGAACTGGACCATACGGCGGATGATGATCTGGTTGGCCGGGTTATCTTCAGCGACCAGAATACTGAGACCACTGGGAATACCGGGCTGGGGTACCTTGTCCGAATCGAGTGTGTCAATGAGCAGGCGAACCGGAATGTGCACACTTACCCGGGTTCCGTTTCCGGCCTGGCTTTCAATATGAAAGCGTCCATCCATTAATTCAGCCAGGGATTTGCACACCGACAAACCAATCCCCGAGCCTTCGTGCCCCCGGTTACGCTCTGGACTGATCTGGTAGAACGGGATACCCACGTTTGCCAGCTTTTCCTGTGGAATGCCGATCCCATTATCGCTGACCACGAAGTTAACCAGGCCGGTTTCCGGCGTTGTTTGCTGATAATGCACCGCCAGTTCAACCTTGCCACTGTCGGTAAATTTGATCGCATTGGTGAGCAGGTTAGACAGGATCTGACGAATGCGGGCTGAATCGGCGAGTACCTGCCCGGGCAGGTTATCGTCGATGGCGCAGTGATAGTCGAGTTGTTTGTCTTCGGCTTGTTGTTGCACCAGAACATACGAATCCCGCACGGGCTCACGCAGGTTGCAAGGCGCCAGATCGATGTCGAGACGGTTATTTTCTATCTTCGACAAGTCCAGAATATCTGCGGTCAGTCGTTCCATGGCGGCGGCAGATCGCTCGACCAGGTCGAGGTGTTCGAGTAACTCTGGGTCCCGACCGCGCGCCCGCAACAACGAGACCGTGCCGACAATGCCATTGAGCGGCGTGCGCAGTTCATGGCTCATATTCGCCAGGAACAGGTTTTTTGCCCGATTGGCGGATTCAGCTTCTTCTTTGGCATGGGCTAAAACGGTTTCGGCCTCTTTAATGTCATCGATGTTGCGTGACGAACCGAGCAGGTATTGGTGACCCTCATGCCAGATCGGGACCAGCATGGTGTGAAAATAGTGCACAGAGCCATCGGGCGCGACGCCTGCTTCTTCATAGTAAATGGTTTTGTCTTCGCGCTGACAGTTGCGGTAGCGTTCAATCTGAACCTCATGATCGGGCAGGAAGTCTGCCACCCGGGTTCCTTTTAGCTGATCGCTGCTGACCCCAACCACTGCCTCCAGCACCGGGTTGATGTTGTGGATGAAGAAGTCATCGTCTTTCACCAATAGCAGAAACATGGTGTCCCGGGTGTTTTGCCACA
Organism: Saccharospirillum impatiens DSM 12546; assembly: GCF_000423605.1. GTDB lineage: Bacteria > Pseudomonadota > Gammaproteobacteria > Pseudomonadales > Natronospirillaceae > Saccharospirillum > Saccharospirillum impatiens. The sequence goes on along the minus strand of NZ_AUIH01000013.1, from coordinate 28,727 downwards.
TTCCCCGGAAAAAAAGCTGCTCAAGTACGTCCATGTTCAGCTTCTTCCCAGTAAGACATTGACTGATAGGGGCCGGGATAACCCATCGGGGATAGCGCAGCCCGGTACGCGGCCAGAATATTGGGTGTCAGTATCTGAGTGACGGCACTGAGACCGACAAGGTGCAGCTTGGGTGCTGCTGGCCCCATGAAATCGCTCAGAGTGGCATTGGTAAACGGTACGCCATTCTCAGTCACCCAGCACAGGCTATCTGGACCGACGGCCAAGGGGTGCGCCAGGTCGTCGCGCCAGGCCATCATCGATTCGTTCAGCGCATACAGGGTTAAACCGGGTTGACCGTCGCAGGCCATTCGAATCTGGGTAATGTCGAAGCCCTGGGCGGTGTGGCTGTCGACCTGGGTCAGGGTGCCGGTATAGAGGCAGTGCATGCGCCCGCCAAAATAGTTCTGCAGGGCGGGCAGCGGGTCGACACCCTGGGCGCGCACCTGTTTCAGCAGGCGGCCAACGTCTATGGCTTGGCCGACCGACCCTTTTACCGCCACTTGCGCGAGTTTACCGACGGTGGATGGCCAGGTAGCAAAAGCGCCACTGGAACCGAAACTGGCCTCGCTGACAACGCCACGCGTCAGGGCATCGGCCTGTTCGGGGGTATGGACGGTGAGCTGGGCCGTTACCTGATCCTCCGGCGTGACTGTCTCATTGCCCAGCAGATAGGGTTGTATCGGTGCGACCGCATTGAAGGTACTCATAGCCAGAGTGGACATGGCCCGCCCGGCCCCATCGCCGTTCAACACCGGTTTGCCCAGCTGAGCCGCCGCCATCATGGGGATCAGGCTGTTCATGGGGCCGGTTTCGCCGGGGATCAGGCACTCAATGGAGTACCCAAGGGCACTTTCGAGCGCCTCGATCATGCGTTTTGGGGCTGTGGTGAACGGGGATTGAACGGATTCCGCCGCATTGGGAGAGCCAATGCCCGCTGTGGTTGCGACCCGGTAGTTGGCGGGCAATTCAGCCCATTCCACCAGTGTCGGGTTCATGCCTTGTTGCTTCATCGTCGCCAGCAAGCTGCGTGCCAGCGGCAGAGGGCCACCCCCGCCACTGCCCATAAAGGCGGCGCCTTCGATCAGGTTGTCGAGGTCGTCAAAACTTAATACGGTCGGCATCCCCATCCTCCGGGTCGTTGTTGTTGCGCTGACCGTGACTGTCACAGGCGGGTGCCCGGTTACTGGCCTTGCTACGAACAGCGCATTACTGGGTGCTGAAGGAGCCCCGGGGGAGTTGTTCAGAGACTCCTTAAATCAGTTTAGGGGGATGCGGCGCCCGGTACTAGGAAAATTTTACTCCACCACGGCCCGATATTGACCTTGGGTGTAAGATGATAGCCTGAACGAACCACCAACTGAGTCGCCATCACATCATGCCCAATGCCTCACAACATCTGGCCCGCCCCCTGGCCATTATCATCCTGGTGTCTGCCGCCTGCCTGTTTGCCGCCAATCACGTCGCGGCCCGGGTGGCCTTTGATGACGGCACCGGTGTGCTACTGGCCATTCTGACGCGGGGCAGCCTGGCCTTTTTAATGATGTTGACGCTGGTGCTGGCGCAAGGCCACCGGCTCAGCATCCCGGCGGGCAAGCGCCGCTGGCAGCTGTTACTGGGGGCGATGATTGCCGGACAAAGCCTGTGCCTGTATTCAGCGGTGGCGCGCATTCCCGTGGCGGTTGCCTTGTTGCTGGTGAATACCTGGCCGCTCCTGTATGCGTTGTTAACCTGGTTGCTGGGCGGGAGGCGGCCAACGCTGCGCTATGCGCTGATCATGACGGTCATTCTGGTCGGCCTGGTGATGGTGCTGGATCTGGGCACCTGGTTGGCAGACCCGACCGCTATGGGCCCGAGCTGGTTGCCGGGCGTAATTATGGCTGAATCAGCGGCGTTGTTTTTTGCTGTGGCTATCTGGGTAACCGAAAACCGGTTGTCGCAGTTGCCCGGTGCCGTGCGCAGCGTGTTCACCATGGTGACGGTTCTGGCGTTAATGGCCATCGGTGGTGGGCTGGGTATCGTGCCGGGCGGCCTGAATTTGCCGCAGAGCCAGGCAGGCTGGATAGCCCTGGCCAGCCTGGCAACCCTGTATGGCACTGCCTCGACGGTTTTATTCGTGCTGGTGCCGCGCCTGAACATGGCCCGCAATGCCCCGGTGATGAATCTGGAGCCGGTGGCATCGCTGTTTTTGGGCTTTGTGATTCTGGGGCAGGTGCTGGCGCCGGTTCAGTTGCTGGGCGGGGCCGTGGTACTCAGTGGGATTATCTGGTTAAGCGTCATGCGTAAGGCGTAAGTAACCGCTCACACCAGCCCGTAACGCAGGCTGATCACCACCAGGGTAGAGACGCCGATGAGCAGATTCATCGGCAGCCCCACCTTTAGGTAATCACTGAACCGGTAACCACCTGGCCCCATCACCATCAGGTTGGTCTGGTAGCCAAGGGGCGTGGCAAAGCTGGCTGAAGCAGCCATCATGACGGCTATGATAAAGGGCTCGGTTGCGACGTTGGCGGCACTGGTGATCGACAGCACGATCGGCACCATGACCACAGCGGCGGCGTTGTTGGTGATGATTTCGGTCAGCACCGAGACGGTAAAATACACCATGATCAGCATCAGCAAGGTGTCTCCACCGCTCAAGGAGACCAGCCACTGGGCGATCACGCCCGCGGCCCCGGTGATCTGAAGCGCGTTGCCGAGCGCGAACGAGGCCGCAATGGTCAGCAATACCGGAGCATCGAGGCTTTTCTGAATCTGGCTGACGCGCAGGCAACCGGTGGCAATCATCGTCGAGGCGCCGAGCAGGGCAGCGTTGAGAATGCTGAGCAAGCCGAAGGTGGCGCTCAGGACCACAGCGGCCAGAATTACCCAGGCGAGGCCCGCTTTGTCGTGGCGGGGTCGCTCTGTCTCCAGGTCGTTGATGAGCAAAAAATCCTGTGCGTAGTGCTGGCGACTAACGAAAGCAGGGCGGGCCTCCAGCAGCAAGACGTCACCCGCTTGCAAACGGATGTTACCGAGATTGCCCTGTACGCGTTTCCCGTGACGGGCAACAGCCAGCACAACGGCACCGAAGCGGTCACGAAAGCGGGCGTCGCGGATGGTCTGGCCGATGACATCTGAACGGGGCGATAGGGCGGCTTCGACCAGGCGGCGTTCGGCGCGGTGCTGGTCGAGACTGGGTTCGTCGTCGTGGGTAGAGGGCACAATGCCCTGGATGCGCAGCAGGTCGGAAATCGCCTGGGTCTCGCCAGCAAACACCAGTCGGTCGCCGGCCATGAGGCGTTCTTCAGACGGCACCGCGGTGACTACGCTACCCTGGCGTTCAATCTCAACCAGATACAAGCGGTCGAGGTTGCGCAACCCGGCCGAATCGACGGTTTTACCCACCAGCGGACCTTCCGGGTTCACCCGAACCTCCAGTGTGAACTCCCGCAGCGAGCCGAATTTCTGGGCATCCTGGCGCTCCGGCAGAACGCGCGGAAACACCCAGACAATGGCCACCAGGCCAATCAGAGCAACGGGCAATCCAATGGCGGTAATGGAAAACAGCGAGAGCGACGTATCGCCGGTCAGGTCCCGGTACAGGCCGTTAACGACCAGGTTGGTGCTGGTGCCCATGAGTGTGAGGGTACCGCCCAGAATGGCCGCATAGCTTAGAGGAATCATCAGCTTGGACGGTGCAATGCCGATGCGACGGCACCAGGCGTGAATGGCCGGAATCAGCGTTGCAACGACGGGGGTGTTGTTCAGAAAGCCACTGAGCAGGGCGACCGGGAAGATAATGCGCGCCTGGGCCCGCCGCGCCGACGTTGGCCGACCGAGAAACCGGTTGACCAGCACATCCACCCCACCTGAGTTATGGATACCGGCGGCGACCACAAACAGGGCAGCGACGGTCATCAGACCCGTGTTGCTGAACCCGGCCAGGGCGGCTTCGGGGCTGATGATGCCGCTGGCACTGAGCACAATCATCACCGCCAGCATCACCCAGTGCGGCGCATAGCGCCCGCTGGCCATCGTCGCCAGGGCGATCAGTGCCAGCACTATGGTGGCGCAGCCTTGCCAGGTCATTCAGGGGGTGCTCCCGCTCGGAAAACCCCAAGAGTAACCAAGGTCAGTGATTCTATAAATGAATTAAAAAGAATCTATAGGTAACTAATTGATATAAGGGGTTTGATTTTAAAGTTCCCCCATTGAGTCTTTTGAATGGTAAAGGTCCGCGTCGGACACCGGTGATGCCTCTGCGGGGTCGGCGTGAATCCGTCCATGGAGCCTAGGCCGCAGCATCCCTGCTGCGGACTTCCCCACAGAGGCATCACCGGCATCCAACGCTCGCATTGCACGAGCACTTAATTCCGGAGTTTGAAGTCTCTGTATTTAGAAGGCTTGCAGTCAACTGGCCGATACCGAGGCGACTTCTGCTTTCTTGCGCTTGATCACCGGGTAGGCCACTGCGGTCAGGTGCGAGCAGATGCGTTGCATGTCGCGCAGTACGTCGATGAAAATCTGCGTCGAGAGCAGGTTCTCCGAATGGTGGCCACCCAACTGATCGAGGTGAGCATGGCGTGCCGCCATGATCTCGGTGCGGTAGTTGCGCTTTACCGCGAGCAAGTCCTGAGCGAGGGTCAGGCTGTCGCTGGTGAACACCGCCTGCGACAAGCGAAACGCATCCACCAGTTCATCGTGCAACCGGTTGAGCACGGCTTTCTGCTCCGCATCGAAATCCACATTGTTGCGGACCTTGGTGCGCGCTTGATGCATCAGGCTGGCATCGACGATGTCGCCAATGTGTTCCAGGTTGGTCATGTAAATAATGATTTCGCGCCGCAACGGCTGGGTCGATTGTGAATGATCCGATGCATCAATCGACAGAATGTAGTTCAGCGCCTCGCGGTGCAGCCGGTCGATGTCGTCGTCCAGTTCACTGATCTGGCGCGCGAGTTCCTTGTCGTCAAAGGCATCCATGCTGTTGTTGAGCATGCGAAACACAATTTCAGCAATGTGCATGGCCTCGTTGCGCACATTGGCCATCGCGCGGCGCGGGTTGTGAATGTCGTCGATGGCCAGATAGATTGGCGCTTCCTGTTCCTGCGACAAATCGGTGCCTGTCTCCTCGCCGGGTGCGGTGCGGCTGATCAGCGGCAGTAGCCAGGGCAGGAACAGCATCAGCACCAGGCCGTTGACCAGATTCAGCACGCTGTGGGCGACCACTATGCCCAGAGAACCCCCGGGCAGGTAATCGGTGAGCAGGCCCGCCGTCAGCGTTAGTATCAGCAGGCCCAGTACCATGGCGACGCCCCGGAAGATCAGATTCCCGATCACCACCTGACGACCCTTGCGATTCAGTGACCAGCCCGCGATCAGCGCGGGCATGGCGCCACCCAGGTTGGCACCGAGCAGCATGAACAGGCCAGCATTCATGCTGATCGCATCGTCGCTGACGAACTGGGCAATCAGCAATACGCTGGCCAATGTGGAGTGAATCAGCCAGGTCATAATGGCCATGAGGGTAATGGCCAACGCCGAATCGGATTCGACCCGGTTGATCAACAGCGCCATGATGTCACTGTCGCGTAACACCGAAGTGGAATCGCCGATCAAATCGAGCGACAACAACACCAGGCCAATGCCAATGGTAATCCGCCCGGCGTGTTTCCAGGCACGGCTGGTGCTGTTTTTGAAGAAGACAAAGCCGAGCAACACCAGCGGCAGCGCCAGTGCCTGAACATCGAGGTTCAGCAGGAACGCCGCCAGACTGGCACCGAATTCAGCGCCCAGAACCGTTGCCAGGGCCGCCGTCAGTGTCATCATGTTCGCGGCCGTAAAACCACCGACCATCAACACCACAGCGGTTGACGATTGCAGCATAAAAGCCGCGCTGACACCGCTGCTGAAAGCGAGTGGACGGTTGCGGGTGGTTTTACGCAGCAGGCGTTCCATGCGGCTGCCGAGCAGCCGGCTGAAACCGGTTTGGACCATGCGTATGCCCCACAGCAGCAAGGCAATGGCGCCGGCCAGTTGAATCAGAACTCCCATGTTCCGTTATTGTCCCAGTGTTGTTGCCTGGCCCTTGCTCGCTAGCCAGGTCTGAATCAGTTCGGTAACACCATCGCCAGAGGCAGAGGGTGTAATGGCTTTTGGGTGGTGCGTCATGTGTTCAAGATGCCGGGCAATATTGGCAACGCCGACGGAGTTGGGGAAAAACTCAAACATGCTCTCATCGTTAGGTGCATCGCCGACGAAGACAACCTGCTGTTGCATCTGGGTATCGGTCAGTTGCCATTGCTCGGCCAACAATCGGCGAGCCATGGCCCCTTTGTCGAACGCACCGCGCCAAACATTAATGTGGATTGAGCTTTGCTTCACGCTGAATCCGGCCTGGCGCAACGAGTGTACCACGGTGTCGGCCTGGTCCGGAGTCAGGCGGGCATCCTGATTATAATCAATGGCAACATCGACGTGCCGGAACGACTGGTCTTTGGCGTACTGTACGTCAAAGGGCAAGGGCAGGTTATCGATGGTTTGCACGATGGCCGCCTGATCGGCCCGGTGGGACATCAGATCCTGCCAGTAATGCCAGCGCGTGCGGTGCTCTGAGTCTTTTACGATGTAGAAGCCGCCGCTTTCGCCGATGACACCGGCAACGGGCCAGGTACGGATGATCTGATCGCACCAGCCGGCGCACCCGCCAGTAACCGGAATGATGTGAATGCCAGCGTCGGCCAGGGCCCAGAGTGCCTGATAGGTTTGCGGGAGTAACCGGCCATGGCTGGTTAGGGTGTCATCGACGTCGGTTAACAAAAACCGCGCCTGGCTAAAATCCAGAGTGTTCATTCGTTGGGGTTGACCTCGTTTTCAGTAGGGGCTGGCAAGGCTTCGTCGGTTGGTGTGCCTGTCTCGATGACCTTCAGCGCCGGTGGTCTCCATTGCGCCGGGGCGTCGGGTAATTCATCGGTGACAAACCAGTCCAGCGAGGTGAAGGGTGCCACCCGGGCCAGTGCCTGGCGTTCCCATTTGCTGACATCGGCAACCAGTACCCGGTGTCGGCTGTTGTCCAGAATCGCACGGCTGATTTGAGCTTCGCGCATGTCGAAGTCCATCAGGCCGCGTTGCGGATCCAGGCTGCCGGTGCCGATCAGGCCATAGTCGGCGTAGTAGTCGGTGAAAAACCGGGTGGTCTCCTGACCCACCACATCGTGGTCGTTGTGGCGCAACTGGCCACCGGAGACGATAACATCGATGTTGGGGCTGTTGCACAGCAGCGACGCAATGTTGAGATTGTTGGTCAGCACCTTCAGCCCCTGGTGCTGCGACAGCTCCCGTGCGACAAATTCCAGCGTGGTACCGATGCCGAGAAACACCGACGAGTTGTCCGGAATCATCGAAGCGACTTTGCGAGCCATCGACTGCTTGGCAAGCTGATTCAGAACCTGGCGGGACGTAAACGACAGGTTGGCTACCGAAGACGGCAGACTGACCCCGCCATAACGCCGCCGCAAAAGACCGCTCTCGCACAGCTGGTTGATGTCTCGCCGAATGGTCTGCGGCGTCACGCCAAAACGATCCACCAGGGCATCCACCTCCAGGTGCTCTTGTCGTTGTGCCCAGTCGAGAATGGCTTGTTGGCGTTCAGTGACTTTCATGAGATCACGGTTCCGGTGCAAAAACAGGGTACATACTAGGTTGGATCACAACGCAACCCGGCAGCGGGTAGTCGCTATCGGGTACTGCCGAGCAGCACAGGGTCGTCGGTGATGATGCCATCGACTCCCAGGTCCATAAGCTGCGCTGCACGCTCCCGGTCGTTCACGGTGTAGCAATACAGGTCGAGGCCGCTGGCGCGAATGCTGCGCGCCAGTTCGGGCGTCAGAAACCGGTGGTCGCAATGCACGCTGACCAGATTCAATGCATCGGCTCTGCGTGCCCAGTCGTTGGGAATGCGCTCCCACAGGTGGCCGCATTGCCAGCTTGGCCGCCAGTGATGCAGCAGATCCAACACCTCGGTGTTAAAACTCGAGATCAGTAGTTTGCCAAAATTGTGCCACTGTGTATCCAGTGCTTTGATGGTATCGAACACAATTTGCTCGGGCGTGAACTCCGGGTAGACCTTAATTTCCAGGTTCAGACCGAGATCCAGTGCCTGAATGTGATCCAGCGCCTGGCTCAGCCTTGCCATGCGTTCACCGCTGTAGTCGGCTGAAAAATGGCTGCCGATGTCCAGCGACTGAACGTCTTCCCAGCGCTGATCGCAGAGCCTGCCGCGGGCAGAGGTCAGTCGCCCGAGCTGGTCGTCGTGAAACATGACCAGGGTACCATCGCCGAGCCGGTTGACGTCGATCTCGACCCAGGGTGTGCCAATGTCCCGGGTCTTGGTCATCGCCCCCAGGGTATTTTCCGGTGCCAGCAATGACGCGCCCCGGTGTGCAATCAGGGGGCTGGCAATCATGAGCCAAGCCTCTTGCCAGTTGCTTTGTCGAACAGGTGACAGCGTTCCCGGTCAATGCGCAATGCCAGACGATGGCCGCGCTTGAATTGCTGCTTGCCGGGTTGTTCAGAAGTGATCAGCGTGTCCGTACCCGGGAAATACCCATACAACAAAGTGTCGGCACCCAGCGGTTCAATCATGTCGACGCTCAGGGTGAAGTCAGCCCCGGCTTCGTCGCAGGCTTCCATGTGTTCCGGCCGAATACCCAGCACAACCTCGAGATCGTGCGCGCCGGTTGGCAGGTTCGGGTCGTTCAGATCCAGCACCACATCGGGCGACAAAGTCAGCCGGTTGCCGTTCAGGCTGGCATCGAGGAAGTTCATCGCCGGTGAGCCGAGAAAGCCTGCGACGAATTGCGTTGCTGGTTTTTCATACAGCTCGATCGGCGGGCCGACCTGCTCGACATTACCCTCGTTCATCACCACCAAACGGTCGGCCAGGGTCATGGCTTCTACCTGATCGTGCGTCACGTAAATGGCCGTTGTCGCGAATTCCTGTTGCAGACGTTTGATCTCGATGCGCATTTGTACCCGCAATTTGGCGTCCAGATTCGACAGCGGTTCATCAAACAGAAACACCTTGGGGTTGCGCACAATGGCCCGACCCATCGCCACGCGCTGACGCTGACCACCAGAGAGCTGCCCGGGTTTGTTGTGCAGTAAATTGGTGATTTCCAGAATCTCGGCCGCTTTCTCAACCTTTTTCTGGATCTCGTCTTTGGGCACCTTGCGGTTTTTCAGGCCGTAAGCCATGTTCTGATAAACCGACATGTGCGGGTAGAGTGCGTAGTTCTGAAACACCATGGCGATGTCGCGTTCGGAAGGCTCTAGATTATTGACTCGAACATCGTCGATGTAGAGGTCACCACCGGAAATGGTTTCCAGCCCCGCGACCATGCGCAGAGAAGTCGACTTGCCACAGCCCGACGGGCCGACCAGTACCAGCATTTCGCCATCGGTAATGTCGAGGTTTAAGTTCTCGATAGCCTGATGACCGTTGGCGTAGGTTTTGTTGATGTTTTTTAATGAAACAGTGGCCACACGTAGTCCCCTTTATTTTTCCTGCTCAATCAGGCCTTTGACGAATAGTTTTTGCATGCCGAGCACCACAATAACCGGTGGTAGCATGGCCAAAATGGTGGTGGTCATGATGATGTTCCAGGGAATGTTGCCTTCACCGGCCGACATCAGGCGTTTAATAACCATGACAATGGTGTAGTAGTCTTCATCGGTCGTGATCAGCAAAGGCCAGAGGTACTGGTTCCAGCCATAAATAAACAAAATGACGAACAGGGCGGCAATGTTGTTCACCGACAAGGGCAGCAAAATATCCTTAAAAAACTTGAATGGGCCAGCGCCGTCAATGCGCGCCGCTTCCATCAGCGAGCTGGGTACCGACATAAAAAACTGACGGAACAGAAAGGTCGCGGTTGCACTGGCGATCAACGGAATAGTCAGGCCGGCATAGGAATTGAGCATACCCAGGCTGGCCACCACCTCATAGGTCGGCAGAATGCGCACTTCCACCGGCAGCATGAGCGTCAGAAAAATCAGCCAGAAACAGGTTTTGCGAAACGGAAAGCGAAAATAGACGATGGCATAGGCCGAGAGAATGGAAATCACAATTTTACCGACCGCGATCACCATGGCCATGATAAAGCTGTTCCACATCATCCACGAAGCCGAGACGCTGACGCCAAGCACGCGCTCTTCGTTGCTGAGTACGCGCCGGAAATTACCGAAGCCTTCATCGCCAAACCAGAGTGGCATCAGACCAGAGACAAACTCGCTGGACGAATTGGTGGAGGCCACCAGCGCGATCCAGATGGGGAAACCAATGACAAACACACCCAGAATAAGCACCAGATGCCGGGTCACGGTAAGCCAGGGACGATTCTCTACCATCAGTATTGCACCTTCTTCTCAACGTAGCGGAACTGCACCACGGTCAGGGTAATCACGATGATCATCAGAATGACCGACTGCGCGGCCGAACCGCCCAGGTCAAGCCCGACAAAGCCATCTTCGTATACCTTGTACACCAGCGTTTTGGTGGAACTGCCAGGCCCGCCAAGCGTGGTGGCGTGAATCACACCGAAGGTTTCGAAGAAGGCGTACACGATGTTCACCACCAGCAAAAAGAAGGCGGTGGGCGACAGCAGTGGGAACACAATTTGCCAGAACCGTTTGAACGGGCTGGCGCCATCGATCGCGGCCGCTTCAATCAGCGAGCGGGGAATGGCCTGCAAGCCCGCGAGGAAGAACAGAAAGTTATAACTGATCTGCTTCCAGGCAGACGCGATGACCACCACGGTCATGGCTTCGCCGGAGTTCACATAGTGGTTCCAGTCGTAGCCAAACAAGTCCATCCAGAAAGGCAGCACGCCCATGGAGGGGTTGAACATCAGCCACCATAAAACGGCGGCGACAACAGGCGCGACGGCATAAGGCCAGATCAACAGCGTTTTGTAAGCGCCAGCACCTTTTACCACCCGATCGGCCATAGCCGCCAGTAACAGCGCGAGAATCATACCGACCAGTGCCACCAGGGCACTGAACACAAAGGTGACGCGGACACTGTTCCAGTATTCCGGGTCCTCAAGCAAGTAGATGAAGTTTTCGAACCAGACAAACTCCACCGAGAATCCAAAGGCATCTTCAATCAAAAACGATTGATAGAGCGCCTGGCCAGCAGGCCAGATAAAAAAGACCAGCGTAATGATCAACTGGGGGGCAATCAGAAAATAGGGCAGCACTTTATGGCTGAAAACCGCATTGTCGTGCATGGTTTGGCTCGTTGCGCAAAAGTGAAAAAGGACGCCGGCTTACCGGAGTAAAGAACCCGTTCGGGCCGGCGTTAAAAGGAGCCGGGAGGCTCCTGTTCATCGCAGTACAGGGTCGTACAACACAGAATCGTACAATGGCAATGCACCGTCAGTGCAAAGCCGCTTAGCGATTGGCGCGCTCGAAACGACGCAACTGGTCGTTGCCGCGGTCGGTAGCGGTGTCCAGCGCTTCCTGAGCAGTGGCATCGCCGTTCCAGACAGATTCGAGGGCTTCATCGATGATGCCGCGAATTTGTGGGAAGTTACCCAGTCGCAGACCGCGTGAATTCGCCGTTGGTTCAACCGATGTCATCTGGTTGATCGAGGTATCGGTGCCCGGGTTTTCGCTGTAGAAACCCTGTTCGCGGGTCAGTTCAATCGCGTCATAGGTGACCGGCAGGTAACCTGAGAACTGGTGCCAGTCGGCCTGTACTTCAGGTTGTGACAGGTAGTCGAAGAACGCCGCTACGGCTTCGTAGTGATCGTCGTCCTGACCGCGCAGTGTCCACAGGGTGGCACCACCGATGATGGTGTTTTGCGGTGTATCGATGGCGGACGCCCAGTACGGCAGTGGGCTTACGCCAAATTCAAACTGTGCGTTGGCGTTAATACCGGCATAGCCCGCAGACGACTCCGTGTACATGCCACACTCTTCGCTGTAGAACTTGGCCGAGCCCTCGTTGGTGCGACCGGAATAGCTGAAAATGCCTTCCTGCTGCCATTCACCCATTTGCTCGATGTGTGCCACCTGAACATCGGAGTTGAACACCAGCTCGGTGTCCAGGCCACCAAAACCATTGGCTTGCGTCGCAAACGGAACGTCATGACGGGCCGACAGGTTTTCCAGGTGAATCCAGGATTGCCAGGCGGTGGTAAAACCGCAGTCGTAACCCGCTTCAAGCAGTTTGTTGCCGAATTCGTCCATTTCTTCCCAGGTGCGCGGGCCGCGGTCGGGCAGGCCAGCGTCGGCGAACATGGCTTTGTTGTAGTACAGCACCGGCGTTGAGCTGTTGAACGGCATCGATAGCATATTGCCGTTTTCATCGGCGTAATAGCCAGTCACCGTGCTTAGGTAATCGTCCTGGTCGAAGCCGTCGCTCAGCTCATCCATCATCTGGTACATCGGGTAAATGGCGCCTTCAGCGGCCATCATGGTCGCGGTACCGACTTCATACACCTGAACGATGTCGGGCTGCTCGCCAGACCGGAAGGCGGCAATCGCGCCGGTCATGGTGTCGTTGTAGTTGCCACGGTAGCTGGCATTGACCACGTAATCGGACTGGGAACCGTTGAATTCAGATACGATTTCATCGACTTTTTCGCCCAGCGCGCCGCCCATGGCGTGCCAGAGTTCGATTTCGGTGGCGGCAAAAGCCTGGCTAGCGCCCAAAGCGCTGACCGCGAGGACTAACAGTTTCTTGTTCATCAGACGTTCTCACTCTTGTGGGTGTGACTTGAGTTTGTTGTTACTAATTTTTTCGAACGAGCCTGAAAAGTAGCATCGAACGAAAATAAATGACAAGCGAATTCGACCATACAGACAAAAAATGACAGTTTTATGATCGTTTTGGATTTATTTTAGTCGTTATTGGCTGATAATTGTTCGAACGAACATAGGTGCGAAAACGGTAAGTATCGCCCTGAAGGCGAACATGAACGGGTTTAATCCGGCCACGAGACCGGCTAAGGTTGGCGACCCGAATCTGGAACCGACGCAATGAAGCTGCTGCACACCTCCGACTGGCACCTGGGCCGACAATTTCACAACCAGTCTTTACTGGCCGATCAGGCCGGTGTACTCGACCAGCTCATCGCCTATGTCGAATCCGAATCCATAGATGTGGTACTCATTGCCGGCGACATTTACGACCGGTCAGTCCCCCCGGCGGAAGCCGTGACGCTGCTCAACCAGACGCTGCGGCGGCTCTGTGTTGACCTAGCCGTGCCGGTGATCATGATCAGCGGCAATCACGACAGCCCCGAGCGCCTGGGCTTCGGGGCTGGAATGATGCAGGGCGCGGGCTTGCACATACTCAGTGATCTGGCGCAGGTCGATACCCCGGTTGTCATTCCACACGCCGATGGCGACGTGGCGTTTTATGGCATTCCCTATTGTCAGCCCGAGCATGTTCGGTCTGTGTTCGGCGAAAATGTGCGCAGCTTCGACGAGGCTCATACCTTTCTGGTCGATCGCGTTAAGTCGGCGTTTCAGCCCGGTCAGCGCCGGGTGTTGTTGTCTCACTGTTTTGTCAGCGGGGCCGAGGAAAGCGATTCAGAGCGACCGCTGTCGCTGGGCGGTGCCGACACGGTTCGCTGGCAGCCCATGCGCGAGTTTGATTACGTTGCCCTGGGCCACTTGCACGCGCCGCAATACCGGGGTGTGGCCCACATTCGCTATTGCGGCTCGCTGATGAAGTATAGCTTCTCCGAAGTGACGCAGAAAAAAGGCGTAACCCGGGTGGACTTGCCGGCCAGCGGGGATGTCGACGTCACCGCTTTGCCACTGGCGCCAAGCCACGATCTGCGCATTCTGGAAGGGGAATTCGATACCCTGATGGCGCAAGGCAAAGACGACCCGCGCCATGACGACTACCTACTGGTGCGCCTGACAGACACTCGCGCCATTCTCGATACGCTGAATCAACTGCGCCAGGTGTACCCGAATGTGCTGCACCTTGAAAAGCCGGGTCTGGCGCCCGACAGGCCCGCCCAGTTGGCCTCTCGCGAGCAATTGAAGCGCACTGAGCTGGAACTCTTTGCCGACTTTTTCGAGCAAACCCAGGGCGAGGCGCTGAGCGATGCCCAGCGCGAAGCTCTGACAACGGTGATTCAGTCGGTGCACCAGAGCGAGGGCCAGGCATGAAACCACAGCGTCTTAGTATCAGCGCCTTTGGCCCGTTCGCAGGCGAAGAGGTGGTCGACTTCACGCGCTTTGGTGAATCAGCTTTGTATCTCATTAATGGCCCGACCGGGGCCGGGAAAAGCAGCCTGCTCGATGCCATTTGCTTTGCCCTTTATGGCGTTACCACCGGGGGCGAGCGCGAGCCAGCGAGCATGCGCTCCGACCAGGCACCGGATGATCTCGATACCTGCATCGTATTCGACTTCCAACTGGGAGAGACTCTTTACCGTATTGAGCGCACGCCCACCCAGCAAGTGGCCAAGAAACGCGGAGAAGGCGTCACCGTTCGCCAGGCAGATGCCAGACTCTGGCGTATGCCGCCGGCCTTGCTAGCGCGCCCCTTTGACGAGCAGGAAGCAGAGTTGCTGCCGTTGAAAGGCGTTCGTGAGATCAACGACGAAATTCAGACCCTGACCGGCCTGAATGCTGATCAGTTTCGCCAGGTTATGGTATTGCCGCAGGGTAAGTTTCGCGAACTGTTGCTGGCCTCGTCGAACGACCGCGAAGCCATTTTCAGTCAACTGTTCCAGACGCACACCTTCAAGGCCATCGAAGACCGGTTAAAAGAACAAGCGTCCGGGATTCGCAACCAGCGCGAAAAACTGACCGAGCGACTGGCCGGTCACCTCGATTCAGCCGGGGTCGAAACCGCCGACGCGCTCGATGAACGCCTGGATGAGCTGGCGCCGGTGGTAGACACCGCCCGCAAGGCGCAGGCAGAGGCGCTCAAGGCCGAAGCCAAAACCCGGCGCGCGCTTGACGACAGCCAGGCGCTGCAGCAACAGTTCGAGCAACTGGCGAAAGACCGGGCGGCACAGCACGACTGGCAATTGGCCACCAAAGCGATCACCGAAAAAGAAACCCGGATCACCGCTGCCCGGCAGGCTGAGAAGCAACAGCCGGTCTGGGAGCGTTGGCAGCAGAGCCAGCGCAACCAGAGGAAAGAGCAGGCAACCCTGACGCAACTGACGCAAGCGGTAGCCGATCTTGAACAACAGAAACCGGCCATCCAGGCCGAGCTGGAGTCCGCCCGGGAAGTCCACGGAGGGCTCGATGCTCTGAAATCGGAACAGGAGACCCTGACCCGGTTGCGTACCCAGAGTGAGCAATGGCGAGCGTCCAAAACCCGGCTGGCGAGTGCGCGTTCAACGGTTGAACAATTTGACCAGGCCGCCCGGGCGCGAACCGAGCAAAAGGCGACGCTGAGCCAGCAACTGCAAACACTGGAGCGCCAGATAGCGGAATCCGCCGATTTGGCCGCCGACCAACTGACGCTCCAGCACCGGCTGGAACGCCTGACCCGTCTGGGTAAGCTGAAACGGCGTTGGGTCGAATTAAACGAGGCCGCCACCGGGCACCGGGCCGAGGCCGGGCGCTGGCAGCAAGATCTCACCGCCGCAGAGGCCCGGGCCGATGCTCTGAAAACCGAAGCGTTGCAGGTGGAGCAGGCCTGGCATCTGGGCCAGGCCGCGCAATTGGCGGCTCAGTTAAACCAAGGCGAGCCCTGCCCGGTGTGCGGCAGTGAGGCCCACCCAAAACCCGCCGCTGCCGATGCAGAGCCCGTCAACCGGGAGCAGGTGGCGCAGGCCCGGGCTGCCTTCGACGCTCAGGCGGAGACGCTTAACCAGGCCCGGCAAAGCCGTGACCGGGCGCAACACAGTGCCGAAGAAGTTAGCCAGCAGGCGCAGCGCCTGCAGGAAGATCTGGAAGAGTATGCCGAACGGTCGATGGCGGATCTGGAGCAGGATTACAAAACCAGCCAGCGCCAACTGAAAGCCCTGCAACAACAGGCACAGACGTTGGAAACCGCCAAAACCGAGTTGGAAAGCACTCGCCAGGCCATCAGCCAGATCGACCAGCAAGAGTTACAGGCCCGGTCTCAGCGCGAGCAGGCGGTTGCTGAGCGGGCAGCGGCCGAGCAATCGGTCGAGAGTCTGGAAGCCGCCATACCGGAGGCCTACCGGGAAGCCGGGGCGCTGGAAGCCCGCCTGGCCGACGTTGGCCGAAACATCGACCAGATCAGCGCACGCTGGGAGCAGGCCCGGGAGCGGCAAAGCCGGTTCCAGGAATCGTTGACCGCAGCCCAGGCCCGGGTGTCGGATCAGGAACGTCGACTGGCCGACGCGACACGAGACCTTACGGGGGCCACAGAACGCTGGCAGACAGCCCTTGAAGACAGCCCCTTTGCCACGGAAGCGGAGTTCACCGCAGCGCGGCGGGACGAAACCGAGCTGGAGCAATGGCAAGGTGAGATCGAGCAGCATCGCCAGGCGGGTGAAAAACTCACCTGGAGCATTCAACAACAGGAAGCCGCGCTGGCCGGGCAAACTCAGCCAGACCTGGCGCAACTGGACACCGACTGGAAACAGACGCGGACGGTTCTGGAGACCGCCACCCGCCACTACGATGAACAGCAGGCCCTGCTAAAAGCCGCTACCGACGTTAAAAAACGCATGGCGGAAACCCTGCAGACAATCAAACAGCTGGAGGCCGACTATGGCGTAACCGGCACTCTGGCCGACGTCGCCAGTGGCCGAAACGGCCAGCGCATCAGCCTGCAGCGGTTCGTACTCAGCGTGTTGCTCGACGACGTCTTGATCGAAGCCAGCCACCGGCTGACCACCATGAGCAAGGGCCGCTACCAGTTACTGCGCCGGCAAGACCGAACCAAGGGCAATGTGGCATCGGGTCTGGACTTGGATGTCGAAGACGCCTACACCGGAAAATCCCGCCCGGTGAATACGCTCTCCGGTGGGGAAAGCTTTATGGCCGCACTGGCGTTGGCGCTGGGGCTATCGGATGTGGTGCAAGCCTATGCCGGCGGCATTCGGCTGGATGCCTTGTTCATCGACGAGGGCTTCGGCTCATTGGATCCGGATTCACTGGATCTGGCCATTGAGACCCTGATGGAGCTGCGCGCCAACGGGCGCAGCGTGGGCATCATCTCGCACGTCTCGGAACTGAAAGAGCAGATACCGCAACGCATCGACGTGCGGCCATCGCAGGCAGGTAGTCGAATCGAGATCGTCGCGAACTGACCGGGCATCCGGTTGATGCGTTTGCCAATGAAGACTAGCTGCGGTTGCCGGGTGGTCCCTTGTGGGGGAGTCCACAACATGGATGTTGTGGTCTAGGCCCCATGGAAGGGTTCACGCCGACCCCACAAGGGACCACCCGGTGGCCGCTGCGGGCCATTGCCACAAGCCCAATTCTACCGTGGGTTACACCTTAAAGCGTGACACCACCTTGTTCAGGTTGTCGGCCAGGCGCGCCAGTTCTTTGCTGGCGGCCTGGGTCTGATCGGACCCGGTGGCATTCTGCACGGCAATGTCCCGAATCGACACCAGATTCCGGTCGACCTCGCGCGCCACCTGGGCTTGCTGCTCGGTGGCACTGGCCGAGGCGGTATTGCGCTCGTTGATCTTCTCGATCAGGGCGGCAATGGCCTGCAGCGCATCGCCGGCATCCCGGCCTGCTTCCAGCGTATTGGTCGCGCTGGTGTTGCTGTCGCGCATGGCGGTGACCGCCTGATCAGTGCCGGTTTCAACGGCCTCGATAATCGTTTCAATCTCCTTGGTCGAATCCGCCGTGCGGCTTGCCAGGGCCCGTACTTCATCGGCCACCACGGCAAAACCTCGACCGGCTTCGCCCGCCCGGGCCGCCTCAATGGCCGCGTTCAATGCCAGCAAGTTGGTTTGTTCGGCGATACCGCGAATCACATCCAGCACCGACCCCACGTCAGACACCTTCGACGCCAGCGCTTCCATGTTGCTGGCCGTATCGGTGATCGCTTTGGCCAGCCGTTCAATGGCGGCGACGGTGCCGCTCACCTTGTCCAGGCCGATGCGGGTCTGGCTTTCGGCCTCGTGAGATTCTTCAGCGGTGCCTGTTGCATTGTTGGCGACCTCTTCAATCGCAGCGGTCAGTTCGTTCACGGCCGTGGCGGCTTGTTCGATTTCTTCATTCTGGCGACGCAGGTTTTGCGTGCTGTCATCCGTTACGGCGCTGAGTTCTTCGGAAGAAGAGGCCAGCTGTTCCGAGCTGGAACTGATTTGAGCCAGGGTATCGCGCAAGGCCGATTGCATGCGCGCCATCGCAGTGACCAACTGGGTGATTTCGTCTTTGCCACCGTTGCTGATGGTTGAGGTCAGGTCGTTGTCGGCGATGGCGTCGGCCAGGTCAACCGCTGAACGCAGTGGCCCGGTAATACTGCGCGTTAGCGCCCAGGCGGCCATTGCAAGCAGCGCAACCAGTATGACGATGGCTGAACCAATGGTGAGCAACGCCTGGTCGTAAACCCGGTCGGCTTGAACGGATGCGGCTTCCACCCGGCTGCTTTCCACGTCGATTAAGCCGCGAATCAGGGCACTGATGTTGGACCCCGCGGGTGCCATCTCGTCATTACGCAGATCAGAGACCATCGCGAACTGGCGATCATCGATGAAACCGTTTAGCTGGTCGACCATATCGAGGTACTGTGCTTCGGCGGCTTCGTACTCGGCAAAGGCGTCGCGGTCAGCCGGGTTATCGATCAGGTCCAGGTACCCCTGTTTGGCCAATGCCATGTTGTCCAGCGCGTTCTGTGCGGCATCCCGAAATTCCTGCTGGCGCGACCCCATCAGGTTCGTTACCACATTGCCAAGGTTAACCCGAAGCCGCAGGAATTCGCTGTTCATATCCCCCAGCAGAACTTGTTTGGGCACCAGCACCTCATCGATCTCGGTAATCTGCTGCTTCAGGCTGTTCAACTGGAACAGACTGAACACGCCCAGTACGACAAAGAGCGCTGCAGCCAGCACAAAGGTGAGGGTCAGTCGAATACCGATGGACAGTTGTCGGATCATGCTTGCGCTCCAGGGACTGGGTGAATCGAGGGGTGCCGGGCCGGTTTTAGCCTGCTCGAGTTCATTAATAGTAATAGAGAATAACGGCCACCGTTCTATTTTCTTGATGGTTTTGTGGCGTGGAGGTCAGGCGGGGCTGGAGAAGAACGAACGGCTACGCCGCTCCCTAGCTCTCTCCCCCGGTGGTGGAG
Organism: Saccharospirillum impatiens DSM 12546; assembly: GCF_000423605.1. Lineage (GTDB taxonomy): Bacteria > Pseudomonadota > Gammaproteobacteria > Pseudomonadales > Natronospirillaceae > Saccharospirillum > Saccharospirillum impatiens. The sequence continues at coordinate 9,442 of NZ_AUIH01000013.1, read as the reverse complement.
AGAGAACTGTTGCATTCAGTGTCGCGAGCGATTGGCTTAGGTTACATTCACCCAACTGATTGCTCCCTCTCCCGTCCCACGGGAGAGGGCCGGGGAGAGGGTACGCTTCGGGTTTTACCTGATCAGGCGGCGTCACTGTCTTTGGTGGTATCCGTTTCAACGGTATTGTGCTCTGTAGTTTCAGTTCCCGCCTCTTCAATCTCACCTTTGGCCGCTTTTTCAGCCGTTACCCGCAAGGCTTCCAGCTCTTCGCGCAGCTTGGCTTCTTCAACCTTCAAATCTTCGGCTTTGGACTGGTCTTTCTCGACCGTTTTCAGAATGTTGATCGCTTCGGTGATATCGCCGCTGTCAATATGGGCAATGGCGTCGGCTTTGCGCTCTTCCAGAGTCTCGACCTCCAGCAACTTTTCCAGGACTTTATCGAGTTTGTTGTTCAGCTTCTGGATGTCTTTGCCGGTGTTTTCCAAGGTTTTTCCTATCAGTTGGTAATCCAAGGTACTACTCCCATGAGTCGCCGTGTGCCCGTGCCGCAATTGGCACGGGCCTGTGCGGCGGATTGGTCAATTCGATACTGGATATTAATACAGTATCTGCTGAGTGGCAATGCAGTGACGTGCGGGCACAGCATTCATACAGCGTGTTAAAAGCGGCGCGATTGCCGTGCGCTCCCGGGGTGGAAAGTGTCGCAACGGGGCAATTCAATCCATCGCCACCGGCTAAAGTGGAGTCGACCGTTCCACAACACCCAACAATCGACCGTTCCACTACACCCAACAAAAAAAGGAACACGCAATGACCAGCAACGCAGCCAACCGCGGGGTGATTTACCAGGGCCCCGGCCAAGTGTCCATTGAATCCATCGCCTTCCCGGAACTGGCCCTGGGCCAGCGCCGCTGTGACCATGGCGTGATTCTGAAAGTACTGACCACCAACATTTGCGGCTCCGACCAGCATATGGTGCGTGGCCGCACCACCGCTGAACCCGGCCTGGTGCTTGGCCATGAAATCACCGGCGAAATCATCGAATGCGGCCGGGATGTCGAGTTTCTGCACGAAGGCGACATCGTCTCGGTACCCTTCAACATTGCCTGCGGCCGCTGCCGCAACTGCAAGGAAGGCCGCACCGGTATCTGTCTCAACGTTAACCCGTCGCGCCCGGGTGCGGCCTATGGCTACGTCGACATGGGCGGCTGGGTCGGTGGCCAGGCCGAATACGTCATGGTGCCTTACGCCGACTTTAACCTGCTCAAGTTCCCGGACCGGGACCAGGCCAAAGAAAAGATCCAGGACCTGACCCTGCTGTCAGACATTTTCCCCACCGGTTTCCACGGTTGTGTAACCGCAGGCGTCGGCCCGGGCTCTACGGTCTACATCGCCGGTGCGGGCCCTGTGGGGCTGGCAGCGGCAGCGAGTGCTCGCTTGCTGGGCGCGGCCTGTGTGATTGTCGGCGATATGATCGACGAGCGGCTCGACCAGGCGCGCAGCTTTGGCTGTGAAGTCATCGACCTGAAACAGGATGCCGAGCTGCCCGACATGCTTGAGCAAATTCTCGGTGAGCCGGAAGTCGACTGCTTTGTCGATTGCGTGGGCTTCGAAGCACATGCCTGCGGCCATAACCACGCCCATGAGCAACCGGCCACCGTGTTGAATTCGGCCATGAGTGTCACCCGCGCCGGCGGCCAGATTGGCATTCCCGGCTTGTACGTGACCGATGACCCGGGTGCCGAGGAAGAGGCGGCTAAGCGAGGTGCGCTCAGCATGCGGTTTGGCCTGGGCTGGGCGAAATCCCACTCCTTCCACACCGGCCAGTGCCCGGTGATGAAATACCACCGCCAACTGATGCAAGCGATTCTGTTCGACCGCGTGCACATTGCCAAAGCGGTCAACGTGCAGATGATCAACCTCGATCAGGCGCCCAAGGGTTATGCTGATTTTGACGGCGGCGCCGCCAAGAAATTCGTGATTGATCCGCACGGCTCATTCGCGGCCTGACTGACTGCTGCAGCCGAGCATGGGCGCAGCGTTGCACTGAGGGTAGTACAAGCGCCCGTATTGGAGGTGTACACTGGATAGACGTGTCCGTGTGCACCTTTTTTACAAGAGGGGTCGACACCCACCCGACTGCACCACCCGACTACAACAAGACCACAGGTGAGCCGCAATGCCCCAAGCAACCCCCTCAAACACCCGGGCCCGGGTGCAGGCCATTGTTGCCGACTTGAAACACATGCCCGGCGCCCTGTTGCCTATTTTGCACCAGGTGCGCGATTCCCTGGGCCATATTCCCACCGAGGCGGTGCCCGTTATTGCCGAAGGGCTGCAAATCACCCGCGCCGAAGTGCACGGGGTGATCAGCTTCTACCACGATTTCAATACCCAGCCGATCGGCAACCACCGCGTACAAATTTGCCGGGCCGAAGCCTGCCAGGCACGCGGCAGTCGGGCGCTGGAAGAGCACGCCCGCAAACGCCTGGGCATCGATTACCACCAGACCACACCCGATGGCGAATTCACGCTGGAACCCGTCTATTGCCTGGGTAACTGCGCGACTGGCCCCTCGGTACGCATTGGCAATCACATTCATGGCCGGGTTGGCGCCACGCGCTTCGATGCCATCCTCGACGACGCCATCACCGTGCCGCTCGACCCGGAACCGCTGACGGAGGGCGACGCATGACCCGTGTTTACGTGCCGCGCGATACCACCGCCGTCTCCCTGGGTGCCGACGACGTCGCACGGGTACTATCTAAAACAGCGGATGCTCAGGGCGCCGACATTACCCTGGTGCGCAATGGCTCGCGTGGCCTGTTCTGGCTGGAGACCCTGGTCGAAGTCGACACCGATGCCGGGCGCGTCGCCTATGGCCCGGTGCTGCCGGAAGACGTGCCCTCGCTGATCGAAAGTGGCATGCTCGAAGGCGGCGCGGGTCACGCCCTGTACCTTGGCCCTACTGAAGAGATCCCCTATTTAAAGCACCAGCAACGGCTCACCTTTGCCCGCGCTGGCATTACCGACCCGGTCTCGATTGACGATTACCGCGCCCACGGCGGCTTCAATGGCCTGATTACGGCGCTGGCATCCACTTCCCAGCAGATTGTTGATGAAGTCAAAACCTCCGGCCTGCGTGGCCGGGGTGGGGCGGCCTTTCCGGCGGGCATCAAATGGCAAACCGTGCTGGATGCAAACCCACAAAGCGAACACAGCCGCTATTCCGGCCAGAAGTTCATTGTCTGCAACGCCGACGAAGGCGATTCCGGCACCTTTGCCGACCGCCTGGTGATGGAAGCCGACCCCTACCTGCTGATTGAAGGCATGACCATCGCCGGCCTCGCCGTTGGCGCTGAAACCGGCTACATCTACCTGCGCTCCGAATACCCACTGGCGCAGATGGTCATGAACGACGCTATTGCGCGGGCCAAAGCCGCAGGCTACCTGGGCGATAACGTGCTGAAGTCCGGCAAGGCGTTTCATCTGGAAGTGCGCCTCGGCGCCGGTGCCTACATTTGCGGTGAAGAAACCTCCCTGCTCGACAGCCTCGAAGGCAAGCGCGGCCAGGTGCGGGTTAAGCCACCATTACCGGCTTTAAAAGGCGCGTTTGGTCAACCGACGGCCGTGAACAACGTACTCACGCTCGCCGCCATCCCCTATATTCTGGCCGAAGGCGGCCAGGCCTATGCCGATTACGGCCAGGGGCGCTCGCTCGGCACCCTGCCATTCCAGTTGGCCGGCAACATTGAGCGGGGCGGGGTGGTTGAACTCGCCTTTGGCATTACCCTGCGCGAACTGCTCGAAGGCTACGGCGGTGGCTCTGCCTCCGGCCGGCCCATGCGTGCCGTACAGGTGGGTGGGCCACTGGGCGCTTACATGCCCGAAAGCCAGTGGGATACCCCGCTCGATTACGAAGCCTTCGCCGACGTGGGCGCCGTGGTTGGCCATGGCGGCATTGTCGTGTTCGACGACAGCGTTGACATGCTGGAACAGGCCCGCTTCGCGATGGAATTCTGCGCCGTTGAATCCTGCGGCAAATGCACACCGTGCCGCATTGGCTCGACACGAGGCGTAGAAGTGATCGACCGCATCCGCGACAACCAGGACCGCGATGCCAACCTCGTTCTGTTGCACGACCTGTGCGACACCCTGGAAGACGGCTCACTCTGTGCCATGGGCGGCATGACGCCCAACCCGGTACGCAGTGCGCTGCAGTTTTTCCCGGACGATTTTGCCCGCACCACCCCGTCGACCACGACGGAGGAGAGCTGACCATGCTGCACATCTACGACCCCAATACCGCGACAGATCGTGACCTGGGCACGCCACCACCGGCCGTGAGCGCAGGCACTGTTAGCCTGAGCATCGACGGCAAACCGGTACAGGTGCCCGAGGGAACCTCCGTGCTGCGCGCGGCATCGCTGGCGGGCATTCAGATCCCCAAACTGTGCGCCTCCGATAACCTGGAAGCCTTCGGCTCCTGCCGCCTCTGTGCGGTCGAGATTGAAGGGCGCCGGGGTTTGCCGGCCTCCTGCACCACACCCGTTGCCGAAGGCATGAGCGTGAACACCCAGACGGACCGCGTCGCCAGGCTGCGCCGCAACGTGATGGAACTGTACATCTCCGACCACCCACTCGATTGCCTGACCTGCTCCGCCAATGGCGATTGTGAATTGCAGGACATGGCCGGTGCCGTCGGCCTGCGCGAAGTGCGGTACGGCTACGAAGGTGAAAACCACCTCGACGCGGAAAAAGACACCAGCAACCCCTATTTCACCTTCGACCCGAGCAAGTGCATTGTGTGCTCGCGCTGCGTGCGCGCCTGTGAAGAAGTGCAGGGCACCTTCGCGCTCACCATCGATGGCCGGGGTTTTGAATCGACTGTATCCGCCGGGCAAGACGAAGACTTCATGGATTCCGAATGCGTCTCCTGCGGGGCCTGCGTGCAGGCTTGCCCAACCGCCACGCTGATGGAGAATACCGTGATCGAGCAGGGCCAGCCGGAGCACTCGGTCGTCACTACCTGTGCCTACTGCGGTGTGGGCTGCTCGTTCAAGGCCGAAATGAAAGGCAACGAACTGGTGCGCATGGTTCCGTTCAAGGATGGCCACGCCAACCATGGCCATTCCTGCGTAAAAGGGCGCTTCGCTTTCGGCTACGCCACCCACCCGGACCGCCTGACTGCACCGATGATTCGCGACCACATCGACGAACCCTGGCGCGAAGTGAGCTGGGACGAAGCCCTGGCCTTTGCCGCCGACCGCATCAAAACCATTCAGGCCAAATACGGCCGCGACAGCGTGGGCGGCATCACCTCCTCACGCTGCACCAACGAAGAAGCGTACCTCGTGCAAAAACTGGTGCGCACCGCCTTTGGCAACAACAACACCGACACCTGCGCCCGCGTGTGCCATTCGCCCACCGGCTATGGCCTGAAACAAACCCTCGGCGAAAGCGCTGGCACCCAGACGTTCGACTCTGTGATGAAGTCCGACGTGATTGTGGTGATTGGCGCCAACCCGACCGACGCCCACCCGGTGTTCGCCTCCCAGATGCGCCAGCGCTTGCGCCAGGGCGCAAAACTGATTGTCGCCGACCCGCGCCAGATTGATTTGATGACCACGCCCCACGGCGGCGAAGCCATTCACCTGCCACTCAAGCCCGGCACCAACGTCGCGCTGATAAACGCCCTGGCGCACGTCGTCGTCAGCGAAGGCCTGGAAGACCGCCTGTTTATTGCGCAGCGGTGTGATTCGAAAGAGTACGCGGCCTGGAACACCTTCATTAAAGAAGAGCGCAACTCACCGGAGGCGACCGAAAGCATTACCGGTGTGCCAGCGGCCAGCGTTCGCGAAGCCGCCCGCTTGTACGCCACCGCAGGTAACGGCGCGATTTACTATGGCCTGGGCGTCACCGAACACAGCCAGGGCTCGACCATGGTGATGGGCATTGCCAACCTGGCACTGGCCACTGGCAACATCGGCCGCGAAGGCGTGGGCGTAAACCCGCTGCGCGGCCAGAACAATGTGCAGGGCAGTTGCGACATGGGCAGCTTCCCGCACGAACTGCCGGGCTACCAGCACGTATCCCAGGAGGCACCGCGCAAGGCGTTTGAAGCCGCCTGGGGCGTGACCATCGATTCCGAACCCGGCCTGCGCATTCCGAACATGTTCGACGCCGCCATAGACGGCAGCTTCAAGGGCTTGTATGTGCAGGGCGAAGACATCGCCCAGTCCGACCCGAACACCCAGCATGTCGAGCGGGCGCTCGGCTCATTGGAATGCCTGATCGTGCAGGACCTGTTCCTGAACGAGACCGCCAAGTTTGCGCACGTATTGCTGCCGGGTTCGTCCTTCCTGGAAAAAGACGGCACCTTCACCAACGCCGAACGCCGCATCAACCGCGTGCGCAAAGTGATGCCCGCACTCGCCGGCAAGGAAGACTGGGAAATCACACAGGACCTCGCCAACGCCCTGGGTTACGACATGCATTACGAACACCCGGAACAGATCATGGCCGAGATCGCGAGCCTGACGCCGAGCTTCAAGGGCGTGACCTACCAAAAGCTCGACGAACTCGGCAGCATTCAGTGGCCCTGCAACGACGAGCACCCGAACGGCACCCCGATCATGCACGAAGAAGACTTCCCGATCGGCAAAGGCCGCTTCGTGGTGACCGATTACGTGCCCACCACCGAACGCGCCAACCGCAAGTTCCCGCTGTTGCTGACCACAGGCCGCATCCTCAGCCAGTACAACGTAGGCGCGCAAACCCGACGCACCAAAAACCAAACCTGGCACGACCAGGACATCATTGAACTGCACCCCCACGACGCTGAAGAACGCGGCATTAACGAAGGCGACTGGGTCGGCCTGACCAGCCGCGCTGGCGACACCGTGCTGCAAGCGAAAATCAGCACCCGCATGCAACCGGGCGTGGTGTACACCACCTTCCATCACCCGGTGAGCGGTGCCAACGTGATTACTACTGACAACTCAGACTGGGCCACCAACTGCCCCGAGTACAAGGTAACAGCAGTTCAGTGCGAGAAAGTCGCGCAGCCGAGTGCCTGGCAGGAGCGGCACCGGGCGCAGCACAAGAAGCAGTGGGGGTTGTTGAAACCGACTGAAGAGAGCGCTTCATGAGCCGCCAGATTGATACGCTGATTAAGATGGTGAATCAGATTGCGGATAATGCGCCGAGGCAGGAGACGCCGGAGGCTACTGCGGAGGCAGTGGCGGGGCATTTGCGGAAGTTTTGGGCGAAGCCGATGAAGGTGCAGGTGAAGGCGTATTTGGAGGCTGGGGGTGATGGGTTGAATGAGGTGGCTGTTGAGGCTGTGAGGCGGTTGTAGCCACCAACTAAACGCCATCAGCTAACGCTAGCCAACTAACTGCTCACTATCCCGCGCCTTGCTGGGAGGGCGCCCCGGACCTAACGGCGACATATTCGACCTCCGAACCGTCTCGCAGTAGCTGCTTCCCAATGTAGGAGGTCAGTGTAGAGGTCAACAAATCCCGGACATATTTGAAAATTTTCTTAGCAGCAGTATGTGAAATGACGTCGTTGAATGTGTGAGGTCGCTGCCGGTTGTAGTAGGTCATCAGTTGTTCACCTGCATCCTTTTTGGGCTTCAGGCATGTTCCGATACTCCAATCTAGTATCTATTTAGCCTTCAGGCTCCGAATCAGCCTCTTCATGTTCATCGTCCTCTCTGGTGATGAACATTACTAAGTTCTGGGTGGATTAGAAAGTTGGGGGCAGGTCAGAGCCTTGAGGCGTCTAATGACAACACCACGACCGTTGAGCATACCCCTGATGGACCGCTTCCTGCTTGAATTTAGGAGTAACGTAACGTCGTTTCCTGGCCATTAGACACCTAGCTTAAGGTGTCAATACTACCACTAACATTGGTGTCCAGAATCAATGAAATACTCCAATAAGGTATGTTGTAGTCTCTCTCAATTCAACTTAGTATGACAAGTCGACAGTTGCAGAAAAGGTAGATCTTGCTCTACTAGCTAGCATGCTTTCTGCTTGGTATATGTGAGCCTTTATGAAGGGGGATGCATGTCCGCAGTATTTGTTCACGTCTCTGATATCCATTTCGGTCAAGAGAGGGATGACCGGGTTCACATACATAACGATGTAAAACAGCAATTGATTAACGACGCAAGAGAGGTGGTTTCCGGTATTGCAGGTGGGTTTGCTAGTGGTGTTTTAGTAACTGGAGATATCGCTCATTCAGGCAAGAAAGCTGAGTATGAGGAAGCGGGCAAATGGCTAGACGATTTGGCTGCGAGTATCGGTGTTGAAATCCACTGTGTACAGATGGTACCTGGCAATCATGATCTGGACCGATCCAAGCTATCATATTCAGGTGGGCAGATACTAGATTACATTCGCAAAGGCGGTGCTACTGAATACGAGAAAATCCTCAGCAATTCGACTGACCGAGCGGCTCTTTTTGCACGGTTCGAAGACTATGGCCAGTTTAGCTTTGGGTACAATTGCCCCCTCAATGATGAAGGCGCATATGGGACAGGAATGGAGGTTAAGCTAGCACCTGGTCGCTCAATTCGATTTATCAGACTTAATTCTGCACTCCTTTGTCATGGAGAGGAACGGGATGAACACCCTGAGCTGATGATAGGTGCGCGTCAGTTCACTATTCCTCGGACTGAAGGAGTAGAGAATGTGGTTTTGGTTCACCACCCTTTGCATTGGTATAAAGATCAAGGTGAAGTGAAGTCTTACATCCGGAGTAGAGCACGAGTTTTCATTTCAGGTCATGAGCATGATCCAAAGGTTTCGGTTGACCGTGTCGAAGATGGTAACGATTTAATGATGGTGGCTGCCGGTGCCACTGTTCCTTTCAAATCTGATGCCATTTTCACGTTCACATACAATATAATAGAATTTGATTGGGATGAGGAACTCGATGGACTGTCTGTGACCATGCACCCTCGGGCTTGGAACTCTAAACGTACATGTTTCGAGGCCGACACTGATCGCCTAGGTGGAAAAACCCCCCACTTTCGACTTGAATGTCCATTTTTTCGCAAGGCAGATCCACTAACAGAAGCCAGTACTGATCAAATTATGGCTCTTCGTAAAACTCTGTGGAACCCTATGGCAGCATATCCAGCTTCCCACAGTGAAACAGTATGCTCGTTCTAAAGCCTTCGAAAGAACGATAACCTCGAGCATTGGACTTTACCGTCTGAATCTTTGAGTTTAATCCCTCGGCGACGGCATTGCTGATCCGGTGATCGAAGTAATTCAACAAGCCATTTTTATGCGCTTTTAGCATTCTGGCCACTTTCTTGATGGGCTCCAAACGGCAACGAATAGCCCAGCTGTACCACTTCTCAAAATAGCGTTTCGCCCAACCTTTACTGTGGTAGTCCCAAAAGGGTCGGAAATGTTCTTTGATAGCCCATGAGCGTGCCAC
>NZ_AUIH01000012.1 GCF_000423605.1 Saccharospirillum impatiens DSM 12546 | reverse complement strand
ATAATGCTCTTCGATTTCCACAGAAAGACTCCCCGTAAATTCGGTATGATCAAGTCCTGATTATACTGGATTTCCACAGGAAACTACGAAGAGCCATTTTCTGAATCCGGAGTTGTTTGCACCGCGCGCGTTACGGCAGTTTTTTAACGACAATCTGCTGGTCAGCCTGTTTCTGTATTTTGTGGTCTCGACCCTCAGGGGCTTTACGCTGATACCCTCAACGCCCTTTGTGCTGGCCGGTATTCTGGTTTTTCCGCCATTGCCGTTGTTTCTGGTTAACCAGCTCGCGGTCTATTCCTCGTCGGCTATTGTGTACCTGATGGCCCGCCAGGTGCGGTTCGACCAGTACTTTCATCAACGATACCCTCGCCAGGTTGAGCGTTTGACTCGCCTGCTTCACAAGCGCGAACTGCTGGTGATCAGCCTCTGGGGGTTCGCGCCTTTTGTGCCCACCGATATGATCGTCTACGTGTGCAGCGTGCTTAGAATCCGATTGTGGAAAACCTTGCTGGGTGCGTCTATCGGTGAAGGGGTTATTTGCGCGATTTATATTTTCGGCGGCTCTCATGGATTGAGCCTGTTGCTTGGCGCTTTTTAGTCGATCACGTTAAGTCGGACAGTTTTAGTCGGGCGTTTTGGACGCCCAGATCGCCAGCCTGTGGCGCATGGCCTGCTGTGAAATCTGGTCGTTGGGCAGCGGCTGAATCACCTTGTCGTGCACCAGCAATCGGTAGATGTATTCGATTTTTTCTTCTGCAGAATCGGTCGCTTCAAATTCGACAACGCCCCTCGACTCGCCATAGGTCTTGCCCATGGCAATGGCTTTTTTGACCAGTTCTTTTTCATTTTTGAGTTTTTTCATGCCGGTGTCCTGATGACTGGTTGGTGTATTCTGCTGTAAAGGCGCCGGAGAGTCGGTACCGGGCTGGGGGTCAGTGTAACCCGGGCCGGGCTGTCGTCCAGTCTGTCGGTTTCATTTGAAGAGCGACCTGCCATACTGGACTCTGTCAGCAGCGGCAATGTAAAGGAAGACCCTATTTATGGCATCGGAACCTCGGGGGAAAAACTGGAAACGCATTGTGAATGCCGTCTTGTCTCCGCAGCCCGGCGTCAGTGAACGCGTTGCACCAACGACCCCCGCAGCGGTGCCGGTGCTCTGGTTGCTCGGTAAAGTGCAGTCGGGAAAAACGTCGATCGTTCATGCCATTACCCGCCACCCCGAAGCTGAGATCGGCGCGGGCTTTAAACCCTGTACGCGTCATGCCCAGTCCTTCGATTTTCCAGCCGAGCTGCCCCTTGTGCGCTTTATCGACACGCGCGGCCTGGGTGAGGTGGGCTATTCACCGGAAGACGATCTGGTGGCGCAGGAACACCAGGCCGATGCCCTGATTGTGGTGGCCCGGGCGATGGACCCGCAGCAGGATGAGGTGTTTGAACAGGTTACCCGGATTCGCAAGCACCACCCCAACTGGCCTTTGGTGCTGGTGCAAACCCGCCTCCACGATGCCTACCCGGATGACCGTGACCACCCGGCTTACGTGGAACTGCACCGTGATACCGACCTGGTGGATCTGCAACGTGCCCTGATGACGCAGGCGGCCCGGCTGGACAACGTGCCCGGTGATGGCCCGGTACATGCGGTCGCGGTTGATCTGACGCCCCCGGAAGATGGCTTTTCCGATCCGGATTATGGTCTGGAAGCGTTGCTGAGCGCGCTGGACGAGGTTCTGGACTCGGCACACAGCGAGCAACTGCGCAGTCTGCAGTCATCTGACGCGGATGACCGGCTGCGCCAGGTACATCCGCATCTGATGGGTTACGCGACGGCAGCGGGACTGACCGATTTGATCCCGCTGGCGGGTTTTGTGACGGTACCGACGCTGCAAGGCAAGATGTTGCACTCCATTGGGCGTATCTACGGGCTCGACTGGGACCGGCGCAGTCTGGCTGAGTTCGGCACCTCGCTGGGCTCCGGCACCCTGGTTGGCATTGGTGCCAGTTTTGCGGCGCGCCAGTTGGGTAAGCTGGTCCCGGTGTATGGGCAATCGGTTGGTGCTGTTGCTGCCGGAACGGCCAGTGCTGCGGTCACCTATGCCCTCGGCCGGGCTGCGTGTTATTACCTGAAACAGTCGGCTATGGGCAAGTCAGACCCCACGGGCGTTGCCAATGCGTATCGTGGCTCGCTGCAAGAGGCTTACCGGCTGTTTCACGACCGAATGCGCAGGGAGCATCATGACCGCGAAACCTAAACCTCGCCGGCAGGGCCCGCTTATTCTGGTGATTGGCCTGGTGTTATTGCTGATGCTGTTGCCCCTGGTGCTGTTGATTCCGCTGGGTGGTCTCTGGTTGTGGCAACAGGGTTGGCTGCTTTACTGGCTGGTGTTCACGGCGCTGTTGACCGGTGGTGGCTACGGCCTGGTGCATCTGTTGCAGCGGCGCCTGGCTGGCAATACCAAAGAGCCCACAGAAGACACCGAGCCGGTGTCCCCGCCCGAGGCTGACTGGTCGCCGCAGGAAATGGCCGCCTGGGCTGAGGTGCAGCAGTTGGCAAGGGATACCGACAAGATCATTCTCGGCAGCCAGACGTTGCTGTTGCAGCGCGCTCGTGTCGTCATTGAACAGGTTGCCCGTCACTACTACCCGGACCACAAAGACCCGATCTGGAATTTCACCTTGCCCGAGGTGCTGTTGCTCAGTGAACGGGTCAGCCTGCGGCTAAGGCTGGTTCTGGGTGACCATGTACCGGGTTCCAGCCACATTCAGGTTGGGCAGGTTATGCGGCTCTGGCACCTGGGCAGCGCCAGTCAGTCGTATTACAAAGGGGCGAAAACCCTGTATCGACTGGTGCGAGTGGTTAATCCGGTGTCGGCCGTGCTGGCGGAAGTTCGGGAACGATTGTTGAATGTCGCCTTCGACCGCACCACCGACTATTTGCAGCAGAAGGGTGCTCGTATCTGGGTGGAAGAAGTCGGCCGGGCCGCGATTGATCTGTACTCAGGCCGATTGCAGGCCGATGCCGGTCAAATGGCCAGGCTGGCCGGGCAGGAGCAAACAATGCGCCCGCCGCCGGGGCCGGTTCAGGTGCTGGTTGCCGGTCAGCTCAAGGTGGGTAAGTCGAGCCTGGTGAATGCTTTACTGGACGACACCCAGAGCGCGGTCGATGTGCTGCCGATGACCGCCCGTGCCGAACGCTATCAATTGAGCGACGAAACCGGCGAGCCGTTGGCGATGCTGACCGATACCCCTGGCGTCAGCCGGGAGCTGACGGCGCAGGAGTGGGGCGCTCAGCTTGAAGCGGTTGATTGCATCTTATGGGTGGTGTCTGCGCACCGGGCCGACCGGGCACTGGACCGTCAATCACTGGATGCCATTCGCGACTGGTTTCGGAATAACCCCAGCCGCCGACAACCGCCAATACTCGGCGTAGTCAGCCACATCGATCGCTTGTCGCCAGCCCGGGAGTGGTCGCCACCCTATGATCTGGATGCGCCTGCGTCTCTCAAAGCGACGGCGATCAAGGAGGCACTGCAGCAGATCGCGACCGATCTCGCCCTGCCGGTTACCGATCTGGTGCCGGTGCGGCTCGATCAGGGCGCGCAGGGCTACAATCTGGACCTGCTCTGGAGCGCCGTATATGAGTGTCTGGAGCAGGCCCGCCACGGTCGCGCCCAGCGCCTAAACCGGCTTGCGCGCAAACGCGACTGGAAAGCCGTTATGCGCCAGGCACGCGGCGCCGGTCGCCTGATTCGCCAGGGCCTTAACCGCTGAGCCTGCATGCGGCAAAGGCATCTGAACCAGCGCACAGTTTGAACCTTTGCCGCTTGCGCAAAACCGCGTCCTGGCTAATTCTGGGGCTCTCGCGGCACTCTGCCCCCTTCGCTGCTTACAAGGCTCGGTTCACTCATGTCTGCACAACGGTTTCATCTGGTTTGCCTGGGTTTTCAGGACTCGGTCTCCAACAAAACACAGCTCAGCCTGACACTGAAGGAGCAACTTAAACTCTCCGATGCGCAACTGGCCGACCTGATGGCCAGCCGGCGCACGGTGCTGGCTCGCAACCTGCCGGAAGAGAAAGCCCGGCAGTGGGCTAAAAAACTGACCCGGGCGGGTCTGTCCATCGAGGCAGAAACGGCGACGGCGAACCAGAAAATATCGGCCGAAGAACTTCGCCAGCACCTGCTCGATGGCGGGCTCAGCCACTATTTTGCCGGCCGCTACCGACACCCGGACGAAGAGCTCGACACCCGGTTCAGTCTGCTGGTTCTGGCCGCCATCCCATTGGCCATCTACCTGTTGCTGCCGTTGATTGCGCTGTTGCTGATCTTGCCGTTGTTGTCGGTTTCGGTCTGGGGCAGCCAGCCCGGTGCGGCTTTGTCTCAGTTAGTCATCGCTGGTCTGTTGCTGGTGCCTGTGGCCATATTTCGGCCGCGCAGGCAACCAGAGGCCGGGTTGGAGCTGGACCCGGATACCGAATTACTGTTGTTTGCGCTGACGCATGAGATCACCACTTACCTGAATTCGGCCCCGGTGACGGCCGTGCGCATCAGCGATGCCCCCTTCGTGACGGTGCGCCAGAGTTCAGTGCAGTGGCTGCGGCGTCGGTGCGAGATCGAGATTGGGCTGCCCTATCTGCAAGCGGTAACGATGCAGCAACTGACGGGTGAACTGACCCGGCAATTGGGGGCGCTGGCCCCGCCCTTTACGTACTGGACCTGGGGAGCGTTCAACCAGTGGCAGCGCATCCTGGCGCGGCTAAAACCTGCCTGGTCGGATGCCCTGATGCTGCGAATCGCGCCTGTGGTTGAACACCTTCAAGCGCGTCAGGAAGCCATGATGCAGACGCTGATCGGCCACAAGGAAGCCCGGCAGGTAACGCGACTGACTCGTAAACTGAACACCCTGACACCGACCTGGCCGGATTTTAAGTCGTTCTGCGCTACCCTGGGCGTCACGGCCGACCAGTGGCCGGAGTGGATCGGTCCGGCAGAGTCGGTTCCAGACGCAGATGAGGAGTCCAGCCAGGGTCAGTTCCGCATGACGTCGCCCGCTACCTGGGTTCTGTCCAATGCGGCAGGGTATCAGAAGGCGTTGCACCGGGAAGCCGGCGTACGGGTGCCTGCCAGCGCGTTGCTGAAGCAATACCAGACCTACCAGAAACACGGCCAGCGAGTCAGCGCTACGGGGATTGCGGTGGATGCCCTGGTACCACCGGCCGGCGCGTTCAGTGGTAAAACGGTTCGGCCGATTCTGGTGATGCGTCATTACAATGCCACCCGCTCTACCCAAAAGGCTGCCATGGCACATGCCCTGGGCCTGCAAAAGAACCCACCCAAGCAGGACCTTGCGTCGCTCACCCAGCGCTGGCGCAGCAGTGCCCAGGGCCTGTGGCCCAAAGCCGCCCTGTCACACCCCAACCTCGCGTTGGGCCGGGCCCTGTTCTCGGCATTGCAGTCAGCGCAGCAATTGCACCTTTGGGCGGGTTTTGAGCCGGGCAGTGACGAGGCAAAATCGCTGCGCGATCGCCAGTTAGCCAGGCTGTACCTGAACTGGCACCAGGCCATGCGTAAGTTGCCAGCGTTGCCAGTCGGCGCTGTAACTGGGCGGCAAAGCCTGTCACAGCAACTGGTGCTGCCTGAGCAATGGGAATCCGCGTTGCGCCCCGGGACTGATCGCTGGGTCAATACTCTGCAAATCTACTGGACGATGGTGGCAGGCAGTCTGCTAAACTCTGGTGCTGAAACAGAGACTGAGCAGGCTGCGGCCTGAAGTACGCAGATGAAACCCTGGCAATCCGTGCTCGATTTCTGGTTTGGCGATCAGGAGCCCCCCGAGCCGCACTACCAAAAGCGCTGGTTCAGTGGTGGCAAGGAAACCGACCGGCACATTGCTGATCGTTTCGCCACGGATCACCAACGCGCCGTCGACGGTGAACTGACAGCCTGGCTCGAACACCCGCAAGGTCGTTTGGCGCTGATCATTATGGTTGATCAGTTCAGTCGAAACCTCTACCGCGGCCAAGCCGAGGCCTTTGCCTGGGATCCGCTTGCCTTACAGTGGAGTCAGCAGGCGATCGACAATGGCCATTTAAGCCTGCTCGGCATGAGCGGCCGGATGTTCTGCCTGATGCCGCTGATGCACGCTGAATCGCTGGATTGCCATCAGGCGCTGGCGCAACAAATCGACCAACTGCTTAGCGACTACCCGAGCGCGCGCGACGCCTTGTCGGGTTTTCACAATTCTGCCAGCCAGCATCGCGTGATCATCGAACAGTTCGGTCGCTACCCACACCGTAATGCTGTTTTGAATCGGTCATCAACCCCGGCCGAGCAAGACTATTTAACCCGGGACGGCGCTCGTTTCGGGCAATAAACGATCAATGTTGGGCTATAATTAATGCCCAAAACCATTCAGCTGTTGGAGATACCATGTTTAACCCCAAAACCCTGTTCGCACGGCTTCGTTTATTGCTGTTGATGCCCTTGTTGGCCTTCACGGCGGTGGTTGCCCAGGCGGAGAATCTGACAGAAGACGACGTTAACCAGATGGTGCGTGATTACATTCTGGAAAACCCGGAGATTGTCATGGAGGCCATCGGGATTTTGCAGGAGCGGGAGCAGGCCGCACAGGTCGCCAGTCAGAATGAATTGCTGGCATCAGTTGGCACCCAGTTAACGAATGGGGCTAACGATCCGGTCGGTGGCAACCCGGACGGTACCGTGACCCTGGTTGAATTCTTCGACTACAATTGCGGTTATTGCAAACGCGCTTCGGATACGGTTAAAGCGCTGACCGAGGCCAACCCGAATTTGCGGATCGTGTATAAAGAATGGCCCATTCTCTCGGAAACATCCGTCACAGCAGCACGGTTTGGCCTGGCGATTAATGAACTTCATCCGGATCAATATCAGGCGTACCACGATGCCCTGCTGGCACGCCCCGGCAGTCTGGGTCAGGATAGCGAAATCTGGCAGGTGATCGACTCACTGGGGCTCGACCGGGCAGAGTTAGAAGAAGAAACCAAGGCCGACTGGGTGCAACAGACGCTGGCAAGCAACCAGGCGCTGGCACAACAGTTGAACATCACCGGTACACCGACGTTTGTCATAGGTACCGACATCCTGCGTGGTGCCTATCCGCAAGCTGACATTCAAGCCGCTATAGACGCCAACCTACCATAAAACCGGCCGGGGCATTGATTGTGCGCGGATGAGTTGTTTTACACCTCATCCGCGCTTTGTCAGCAACGCTCTGCGTCAATCCTATCCCTACGATCGCCGCCCACCAGTCTGCATTACGTCGATTCGCGCTTGCGCGATACCCGCTCGTTCTGTGCCTGAATACGTGTTAACCCGTCACTGATGACGGTGTGGGCCAGTTTGGACCCTTCGCTTGCTTTCAGGCTGGTCAGATCAATGGGCGGGTGGATGATCACATCGATGGTGCCGGGCAGTTTGACAAAGCGTTTGTTGAGCCAGAAGTCACCGGAGTTGTGGGTCACCGGAATAAGCGGCACCCCCGCTTCTTTGGCCAGTCGTGCGCCCCCTTGCTGAAAGTTTCGAACCTTGTGAGGTTCCGCTCGGGTCCCTTCCGGGAAGATGAGCACGAAAATGCCGTCGTTCAGGCGCGGCACACCCTGCTCCAGAATCTGGTTCATGGCCCCGACCCGGTCGGTCCGGTCAATCGCAATGGGGCGCAACGTGGAAAACGCCCAGCCAAAAAAGGGTATTTTCAACAGACTGCGTTTAATAACCTGGGTTTGGGGGCGAAACAGGCGTTGCAGGAAAAAGGTTTCCCAGGCTGACTGGTGATTGGAGACCACCACGCCTGCCTTGCCGTCGAGATTCTCAAGGCCGGTGATACGGTATTTGATGCCCAGTATCCAGCGGCTGGCAAATACCGTGACTTTGGCCCAGGTACCGACGACAAAGTGATAGCGCATCCGGTAAGGCAACAGATAGGCAAACAACGTGCAAAACGTTGCCCACAGAATGGTAAAGGGCCCGTAGAAGCAGGCGTAAAAAACAAAGGTTCGCAGGTAGGCCAACCACATAGCGTCAGCTCTCGCCAGGTTAAAAGTGGCGCCCAGTGTACCGACAAACGGTGTCCGGACGATGTCGTTTAAGTGAATTTAGCCTTTCCCGCGGGGAAGAGACGCAGACCGGTAGCGGCCTGCGTTCACACCGGCCTATTGGCTCTGCAACACTGAGATATCGGCTACTTTGAGGAACAACTGCCGCAGCTTCGACAAGACCGCCAGGCGATTGCTGCGCAGCGCGGCATTGTCGGCCATGACCATGACGCCGTCAAAATAGGCGTCAACGCTGTCGCGCAGGGTGGCCAGGTGTTGCAGTGCACCCTGGTAATCCACGATGGCCAGCATGGGTGTGATTTCGGCCTCTGCTGCCTGAATGGCTTCCCAGAGCGTGCTTTCAGCGTCGTTCTCAAACAGTGTCGTATCAACCTGATCACTGACGCTGCCTTCGGCTTTTGCGAGCAGATTTGATACCCGTTTATTGGCGCTGGCCAGGGCTTCGGCTTCAACCAGATGACTGAAACTGGCAACGGCCTTGACCCGCCGGTCGATGTCCAGCGGCCGGCTCGGGTTCAGTGCCCGAACCGCCTGAAACACGTCGTGGCGGAACCCGGCATCGGCGTACCAGGCGCTGAACCGGTCGAGGGCGTAGTCAACTACCTGACTGACCAGCGTATCGCGTTGCGGCAGATCGGTGTGCTGGTCGGCAGCGAAGGTCACCAGGTCGACCAGATCCAGATCCAGATCCCGCTCAACCAGAATGCGTAACACGCCCAGGGCGGCGCGGCGCAGAGCAAAGGGGTCTTTGGTGCCGGTGGGCGGCTGGCCGATGCCGAACAGACCGGAAAGGTTGTCCAGCCGGTCGGCCAGGGCGACGGCCATACCCGCGCGGCTCAGCGGCAGTTCGTCACCGGCACCGGCTGGTCGGTATTGCTCGATGATCGCCTGAGCGACAGCCTTGGGTTCGCCATCATGCAACGCATAGTAGTAGCCCGCGATGCCTTGCATGTCGTCAAATTCAAACACCATGTCGGTGACCAGGTCAGCCTTGGCCAGCCAGGCGCCGCGCTCGGCCTGCTCTATGTCATCGCCCAGTTGCCGGGCAATCTCACCGGCGATGGCGCGCAACCGGGTGGCTTTGTCGTACATGGAGCCCAGTTGCTGCTGAAAGGTCACTGATTTGAGTTTCTCGACCCGGTCGACCAGCGGCGTTTTGCGGTCGGTGTCCCAGAAGAAGGCCGCATCGGCCAGGCGCGGTCGAATCACCTTTTCGTTACCGGCGATGACCTGAGCCGGGTCTTTGCTTTCCAGGTTGGCGATGAACACGAAGCGGGGAGCCAGTTCGCCCTTGCTGTCGTGTGTCGGGAAGTACTTCTGGTGTTCCTGCATTGAGGACACCAGCGCTTCTGCAGGCACTGACAGGAAGCGGGATTCAAAGCTGCCGATCAGGGCGACGGGCCATTCGTTCAACGCCGTCACTTCATCGAGCAGGTCAGGGTCAATCACGACCTCGACGCCTTCGGCCCGGGCGATTGCCTTTGCCTCGGTGGCAATATAGTCCCGGCGCTCATTGAAAGACGCCAGCACCTTGCCCTGTTTGCGCAAGGTGTCGGCATAGGCGGCGGGCGCTGGGATGTCCAGATTAGCGGGCGCGTGAAAGCGGTGGCCGCGGCTGAAACGACCGGATTCAATGCCATAGATAGTGGCGGGAACCACCTCGTTGCCGAGCAACATGACCAGCCATTGTACCGGGCGCACGAATTCGTCGCGGCTCATGCCCCATCGCATGCGCTTGGGAATGGGCAGGGCATCGAGCGTTTGCTGTACCAGTTGCGGCAGCAAGTCGGCCGTGGCTTTACCCGGTTCAACACCCCGGTAGACCAGCCATTCGCCTTTGTCGGTGGCCATGCGCTCCAGGGCATCAACACTGACGCCATTACCACGGGCAAAGCCCTCGGCGGCTTTGGTTGGGTTGCCATCGGCGTCGAACGCCGCTTTTACTGCCGGACCGCGGCGTTCAAAGGCTTCGTCCGGCTGGGCCAGTCCCAGATCGCGAATCAGCACGGCCAGGCGGCGGGGTGCGCCAAAGCGCTCGGTGTCGCCAAAGCTCACGCCGGCGTCTTTCAAACGTTGAGTCAGTCCGTCGGCAAAGGCATCTTGCAGCGGTTTCAGTGCCTTGGGCGGCAGTTCTTCGGTGCCCAGTTCAATCAGAAAATCAGCCTGTGTCATGTGGTCTTAATCCTTGTTCTCGGCACTGAGAATGTCGTCGCGCAACGCTTTTGGCGCCATCGGGAACCCCATGGCCTTGCGTGCTTCATAGTAGGCTTTGGCCACATCCCGGGAGAGGGCGCGAATGCGCAGAATATAGCGCTGACGTTCGGTGACCGAAATGGCGTGACGAGCATCCAGCAAGTTGAAGGTGTGACCGGCCTTGAGGATTTGCTCATAGGCAGGCAACGGCAAGTTCAGGTCGATCAGCTTGCGGGCTTCTCCTTCGTGGTACTCGAACTGACGGAACAGGTTGTCGACGTCGGCGTGTTCGAAGTTGTAGGTCGATTGTTCGATTTCGTTCTGCAGGTAGACATCGCCATAGGTGACCTTGCTGCCATCGGGGCCGATCGTCCAGACCAGGTCGTAGACATTGTCGACGTCCTGAATGTACATCGCCAGGCGTTCCAGGCCGTAGGTGATCTCGCCCGAGACCGGGTAGCATTCAATGCCACCGACCTGCTGGAAGTAGGTGAACTGAGTCACCTCCATGCCGTTCAGCCAGACCTCCCAACCCAACCCCCAGGCACCCAGTGTCGGGTTTTCCCAGTTGTCTTCGACAAAACGAATGTCGTGCACCAGCGGGTCGACGCCAATGGCTTCCAGCGAGCCCAGGTACAGTTCCTGAATGTTGCTCGGGTTTGGCTTCAGAATGACCTGATACTGGTAATAATGCTGCAGACGGTTCGGGTTCTCGCCATAACGGCCGTCAGTGGGGCGACGTGACGGCTGCACATAGGCCACGTTCCAGGTTTCCGGTCCAATGGCGCGTAAAAATGTGGCCGGATGGCTGGTCCCGGCGCCGACTTCCATATCCAGAGGCTGCAGGATGACACAACCCTGGTCGGCCCAGTACTGCTGCAGCGTCAGAATAAGGCCCTGGAAGGTCTTCAGATTCCGGGCTGTGGTGGCGTTTTGGGGTGGTGCTGTCGATGGCGAGTTCTGTTCAGTCACAGCGAAACGTCCTGATGTCGGAAGGTCAAAAATCAAACGCCGCATTATACATAGGCGGTGGGGCGGGGTCACTGTGGCTGGAGAGCCGGGAGCGGCTGCGGGTTTCTGCCAAAGCCGGCTTCTGGCCTTTTAAGGGCGAGCAGCGGCTTTAGCTGCGCCAGAATTGAGGCGAGAACAGCACCAGCAAGGTGAAAATTTCGAGGCGACCTAGCAACATGGCGACGCACAGTACCCATTTGGCCATGTCCGGGATGTTGGCGTAGTGGCTGGCAACGTCGCCCAGACCCGGGCCGAGGTTGTTCAGGGAGGCGGCAACGGCCGACCAACTGGTGACAAAGTCCATGCCGGTGGCCAGTAACGCGAACAAAATCACTCCGTAGATGAGGATGTACATGCTGAAAAAGCCCCAGACGGCTTCGATCACCCGATCTCCGACCGGGCGTTTGCCGATTTTGATGGGAAACACGCCGGCGGGGTGAATCAGCCGCTTGATCTCGCGCAAGCCTTGCTTGAGCAGCAACATGGTCCGAATGACTTTAATGCCACCGGCGGTCGATCCGGCACAGCCGCCAATAAAGGAGGCGAGAATCAGGAAAAAGGGCAAATACAACGGCCAGGCCGCGAAATCGGCGGCGCCGAAACCCGTAGTCGTCAGCAGGGAGACTGATTCGAAGAGGCCGTAGCGCAAGGCCTCGCCGGGCGCGTAGACGCGCGTCAGAATCAGTGTCACCGTGGTCATTACCACGAAGACCAGTAAAATGACGATAAAAAACCGGTATTCGGGGTCGAGCAGGTACTGCTTGATGCTGCGGTTGCGCCAGGCCACAAAGTGCAAACCGAAATTGGCGATCGACAACACCATGAACACCACCGCGACCATTTCCACGGCGATGCTATCGAAGTACCCGATACTGGCATCGTGTGTGGAAAAACCACCAATGGCCACGGTCGAGAAACTGTGAGCGATGGCATCAAACAAACTCATGCCAGCGGCCCAGTAGCCCAACGCACAGGCGATGGTTAGCGCGAGATAAATGTACCACAGGGCTTTGGCCGTTTCGGTTATGCGGGGCGTCAGTTTGGTGTCTTTGACGGGCCCGGGGGTTTCCGCCCGGTACAGCTGCATGCCGCCAATGCCCAGCATCGGCAAGACAGCAACGGCCAGCACAATAATGCCCATGCCGCCCATCCATTGCAGTTGCTGGCGATAGAAGAGCAGGCTTTTGGGCAGGCTGTCCAGCCCGACCACGACGGTAGCGCCCGTTGTGGTTAGCGCGGAAAAGGCTTCAAAAAAAGAGTCGGTGTAGTTGGTGGTCGCGGCCGGCGCCAGGTGAATCGGAATGGAACCGGCGAGGCCCAATACGATCCAGAACAGCACGGTAATGACAAACCCATCGCGGGTGCGCAATTCACCCCGGTAGTGGCGAACCGGCATCCAGCTGACAAAGCCAGCGATCAGCGTCAGCAGAAACCCCAGAATAAAGGCATTGTGAATGCCATCCTGATAATAAAAAGACACCAGTACGGACGGCAGCATCGACAGGCTGAATACCATCAACAGCAACCCAAGAACCTTGATGGTCATCCGGTAATGCATGGTTCGATTCAACTCCTACTGCATGGTTTAAGGGTCTTGATGCCGCCAACGTAACAAGGGTTGCAGGGGCGCTTCATGTAACAGCGGGCAGGACGCCCGCGTCCCGCACTCATGCCACCGAACCGTCCGGCTTTCTATGCAACCATCCTATACAGCTATTCAATACAATGGTGGTTTAAAAGAACGTCAGCCCCACCTGGAACAACCGTTCTACATCGGTAATGCGTCGTTTGTCGATCAAAAACAGAATCACGTGGTCGTCGGATTCAATGGTCAGGTCATCGCGGGCGATCAGGACCTCTTCATTGCGCACAATAGCACCGATGGTGCAGCCTTCCGGCAGGTCGATGTCTTCGATGGCACGGCCGACGACCTTGGATGATTTCCGGTCGCCGTGAGCGATGGCCTCAATGGCTTCAGCGGCACCGCGACGCAGTGAATGCACATTAACAATGTCACCGCGACGCACGTGGGTCAGCAAGCTACCAATGGTGGTTTGCGACGGTGAAATGGCAACGTCGATTTCGCCGCCCTGCACCAGGTCAACATAGGCCGAGTTGTTGATCAGCGTCATTACCTTGCGAGAGCCGAGGCGCTTGGCCAGCATTGAGGCCATGATATTGGCTTCATCGTCGTTGGTCAGTGCCAGAAAGATATCGGTGTCTTCGATGTTTTCATCCAACAGCAAGTCCTGATCGGACGCGTCGCCGCGCAGCACAACGGCATGATTCAGATTTTCACTGAGCCACTGGCATCGGACTTCGTTGCGCTCCAGCAGTTTGACCGAATAGCGGCTTTCCAGGCCCAGCGCCAGCCGATACCCAATGTTACCGCCGCCAGCAATGATGATGCGTTTGTAGGCGCGCTCCTTGCTGCGCAGTTCGCTCATGACGGCGCGGATGTCGGTGCGACCGGCAATGAAAAACACCTCGTCGTCAGCTTCAATCACCGTGGACCCTTCGGGAATGATTGGCCGGTCTTTGCGGAATATGGCGGCGACCCGGGTCTGTACCGACGGCATGTGTTGTTTCAAAAAACGCAGTTCCTGACCCACCAGCGGCCCGCCGTGATAAGCCTTGACTGCCACCAGCTGGAGTTTGCCGTCGGCGAAGTCCAGCACCTGCAAGGCACCGGGTGTCTCGATCAGGCGTTTGATGTAATTGGTGACCAGTTGTTCCGGGCTGATCAGTACATCCACCGGCACCGCTTCGGGGGTGAACAGTTTTTCGCTGTGCTGAGTGTATTGCGGGCTGCGAATCCGGGCGATCTTGGTGGGCGTGCGGAACAGGGTGTAGGCCACCTGACATGCCGCCATGTTGACTTCATCGCTGCTGGTAACGGCGATCAATAAATCGGCGTCTTCGGCACCGGCTTGCGCCAGAATATCAGGCAAAGAGGCCATGCCGGTGACGGTGCGGATATCGAGCCGGTCCTGAAGGTTACGCAACCGTTCAGCGTCTGTGTCGACAACAGTGATGTCGTTGTCTTCACTGGCGAGGTTCTCTGCCAGCGTAGCGCCGACCTGGCCGGCCCCTAACATGATGATCTTCACGCCCGCTTCCTTTTTTGTGCAGGGTTATCCATCTGCTTTTTTAAGTAATGCAAAATAGAATCCGTCGTGACTGCCAGGCTGAGGCAGCCACTGTACCCCGACCGAGACCTCGGCGTCACCCGCCAGTTGCAGCTCCACAACTGAAGCATCGGCCTGCCGGTTTACAAAAGCACTGACCCGTTCTGAATTTTCACGCTGCAATAGCGAACAGGTCGCGTAGAGCAGTATTCCGCCCGGCTTGAGCGTTTGCCACAGACGGTGCAGTAACTGGTCTTGTACCTGAGTGAGAAACTCCACGTCTTTGGGTTTGCGCAACAGTTTGATGTCCGGGTGCCGGCGAATGACGCCGGTGCCGGAGCAGGGGGCATCCAGCAGAATCCGGTCAAAGGGTGTGCCGTCCCACCAGCTTTTCAATTCGGCCGCATCGGCGGCTTTCAGTTCGGCTTTCAGGCCGATTCGGTCCAGGTTCTCTTGCACCCGCTCCAGGCGTCCGGCGTCGATGTCGAGGGCGGTGACCTGAACGTCTGCCCGCTCCAGCAGGTGTCCGGTTTTACCACCCGGTGCGGCGCAGGCATCAAGAATGCGCTCTCCCTGCTGAGGATCAAGCAGGAAGGCGCATTGCTGGGCTGCTTCATCTTGCACGCTGACTCGCCCCTGCTCGAACCCCGGCAGCTGCAGCACGCCGACCGGTTGTGCCAGGGTAACGGCAGAGGCGGTAATGGCGGACGGGGTGATCGACAGGCCGGCTTCATCGGCTTCAGTCAGCCAGTCTTCACGGCTGCCCTGGCGCTGATTCACGCGCAAGATCATCGGCCCCTGCTCATTGCTGCTGGCCATGATGTCGAGCCATTGTTCCGGGTAATCCTTGCGCAATTGCCGGGTCAGCCAGCCAGGCATGGCGTGCTTGTTTTGCAATGTTTCAATCAGTTCTTCGCGCTCACGCTGAAAGCGGCGCAGGGCCGCGTTCAGCAGGGCTTTCGCCCAGGGTTTCTTGAGCGGTTTGGTGGCGTCGACGGTTTCATTAATGGCCGCATGTTCCGGTATGTCCAGATACAACAGTTGGTACAGGCCCACCAGCAACAGCATTTGGATAACCCGTTCCTTGTGCTGAATCGGCTTGTCGAGCAGGGCGCGGGCCAGTTCGTCGAGGCTGAGGTAATGTCTAATCGTGCCGTAGACCAGTTTCTGGTAAAGGCCACGATCGGCTTCTTCGAGGGTGTCGCGATAACGCGGCAGCAAATCGCTCAGGGAGCGACCATGATCGGCCACCTGAAGTACGGTCTGAGCCGCCAGGACACGGACATTCTGGGTCATTGGGCGGCCTCGGTTGGCTGGGGTTGGGTATTGCCGAATATCGGGTCGGCTTCAAAGGCCGCGCGACGTGCGTTTAGAACATCGGCCGCAGACATGGCTTTCTTGCCAGGCATCTGCAGCCGCTCAACGACCAGGGTGCCCCGGCCACAGGCGACAACCATATTGTCTGATCCCATCTGTTCAATAGTGCCCGGGGGTTTGGTCGCAATCCGGTCACCGGGGCGGGCCTGATGAATGCGCAGCGTCTGGCCCTGCCATTGCGTATAGGCGCCCGGCCAGGGCGTGAGCCCGCGAATCTGCCGGTCGATGTGGTCGGCACTGTCGCTCCAGTTGATGTTGCCTTCGGCCTTGCTGAGTTTTTCGGCGTAGGTGGCTTCGGCGTCATCTTGTGGCTCCGCTTTGGCGGTACCGGTGTTCAGGCTGGCCAGCGTGTCGATCAGTGCCGGTTTGCCGCATTCGATCAGTGCATCGTGCAGGCGTTCGCTGGTCATGTCGGGCGTGATCGGGCATCGGGCTTTGAGCAACATGTCACCGGTATCGAGTCCGGCGTTCATTTGCATGATGGTGACACCGGTTTCAATGTCGCCAGCCAGCAGGGCCCGGTGAATGGGTGCAGCGCCGCGCCAGCGGGGCAACAGGGAGGCGTGAACATTGATACAACCCAGGCGCGGGGCATCGAGTACCGTTTGCGGCAGAATCAACCCGTAGGCGACGACGATCATCAGGTCGGCGTTCAGGGCTGCAAGTTGTGTTTGGGCGTCGGTGTCGCGCAAGGTGGCTGGCTGGTAAACCGGAATATCCGCTTGCTCGGCCACCGTCTTAACGGGGGATGCGGTGAGTTTGCGCCCACGCCCGGCGGGCTGATCCGGGCGAGTATAAACGGCGATGACCTCGTGGTCTGAGTTGAGCACCGCGCGCAAGTGCTCGGCCGCGAACTCGGGAGTTCCGGCAAAGATGACCTTCAGTGACATGAATCAGGACGCCATCTGTTTGTGCTGTTTTTCCAGCTTCTTGCGAATCCGCGTGCGCTTCAGATTCGACAGGTAGTCGACAAACAGCTTGCCATCCAGGTGATCGATCTCGTGCTGAATGCAAATCGCCAACAGGTCTTCTGCGACCAGTTCGAAGGTCTCGCCATCGAGGTTCAGTGCTTTCACCCGAATTTTGTCGGACCGGGAAACCTTTTCATAGTACCCGGGCACCGACAGGCAGCCTTCCTGGTACTCGATGTCGTCACCGAGCTTTTCATAATCGGGGTTAACGAACACATGCGGCTCGTCCTGTTCTTCTGAAATGTCCACGACGATAACCCGCTCGTGCACATTGACCTGGCTGGCAGCCAGACCAATGCCGGGGGCGTCGTACATGGTGTCCAGCATATCGCTGGCCAGGGTTCGAATGCGCTCATCCACGGTCGCTACCGGTTTGGCGACGGTTCGCAAACGAGGATCGGGGTATTCCAGTATGTCGAGTAATGCCATGGTTCCAGTGCCCTGTCTTAATTCGGTGTGTTATGACGGTATTTTACACAATATGGGCGCTAACCGGTGCTTGCAACGCACGACGAACCGCTAAAAACGGTAAAAAAACCGGGACATACAGCGTTAGGCGGACTCTCTGACCGGGGCTCCGATACGGGTTTAGTGTGACTTTGCTCTCAAAACCAACGATAAAGCGCCTAAAACAGCTCAGAGTGGGCTTTAATATGTCTCGCTAAGCGATTGACTGCTAAACTAAAAGTGGTCACTCTTAGAGTAGTTGTTTGCGCAACATACAGATCGGACCCCGGCCGCCTTTACGGATCGATGATCAGGCGTGAGACCCGACGGTTACCGAACCGGCTGAACGAAGCGTTCATACCTGCGCGATTGCAGGTCGGCTTTGCGCGCGACTGCTTATATACTGATCATGAAGATTGATCGTTAGGCTAATCGTTAGTATTGACCGCACCATTGACCTTATCGTGGCGCACCATTGACTGTACCGTAGATTGTTATAGGGAAACTGGCCATGAGGAACACCATCGCAGCTTTTGTCATTCTGTGCTTCGGCGCGCTTCCTGCGTGGTCGGAAAACGTTGCGCTCAATGCCGATGTGCCCGAACGCTACACCGTTCAGAAAGGCGATACACTTTGGGATATCGCTGAGATGTACCTGGCCGATCCGTGGAAATGGCAGGACATCTGGCAACTGAATACTCAAATTGAAAACCCACACCTGATTTACCCGGGCGACGTTATCGGGCTGATTCTGATTGATGGCGAGCAACGGCTGACCACTTTGTCGCGGGGTGAAGACGCGAGCACCGTTAGGGTGTCGCCGGAGGATGTTGAAGGCGGGTTGGTCAAGCTGCGTCCTACGGCCCGGATCACGCCTATTTTGGGCGCTATTCCGTCCATACCTCGCGAATACGTGGCAGGATTTCTGACCGGCAATCGCATTCTGTCTGAAAACCAGTTGGCGGAAGCCCCTTATATTGTCAGTGGTCAGGAAGGTCGGCTGATTGTCGGCGCCGGAGACACCGTCTATGCCCGGGGTGAGTTCGACGAAGCACTGCGCACTTATCAGATCTACCGTGAAGGCGAGCCTCTGTCCGATCCGGACACCGGAGAAGACCTCGGGTTTGAAGCCATAGAGCTGGGTCAGGCGCGTTTGTCTGACTATAGCCGGGACATTGGTACCCTGGGTCTGCAGCGCACAAACCAGCAAATTGGTCTGCGTGATCGCCTGTTGCCTTCCGATGAAACCCTGTTGAATTCTGTATTTTATCCGAGTGAGCCGCCCGATGGCGTTGAGGGTGAAATTCTGCGGGTGGCTCGGGGCGTGCGAAGCATTGGCCAGTTTGATGTAGTGACCATTAATAAAGGGCAGCGCGAAGGGCTTGAAGCGGGCAACATCTTCCGCATCTTTCTTCGGGGTGACCAGGTCCGCGATCCGGTCACCAATGATCGACTGCAGTTACCGGAAACAGAAGCGGGCCTAATGATGGTGTTTCGCGTTTTCGACAAAGCATCCTATGGTCTGGTTCTTGAAGCCGACCTTCCGATGAGCGTAGGCGACAAGGTGCGTTCCCCCGGTTTCTGATCCAACGAACGACTTGCCAAAGCGGTACTGCTCACGGTGGAGCGGTGCCGGTTTTGCGATTTACTGAAAGCCATAACCGGCAGGGAAAAGGCCGGTGGCTGACAATCAGGGAAAAGGACCCGTTTCCATGGATGAGCGCCTGCATTGGCTGTGCTGGGTATTGACGCCCGGCCTCGGCCTGAAACGTTGCCACCAGTTACTTGATGTGGTCGACGACCCTCGCGATTTGTTCCGACAGGCCAGACAGTGGCCACTCCCGTCCGCCATTAAACAGACCCTCAGTGACATCCACCGGCTGGGTGAACAGCACCCGGTCTATAGGCGTGCTTTGGAGCAAATGCGCTGGCAGGAGCAGGAAGATTGCCATCTGGTCAGTTTGCAGTGTTCGACGTATCCACAATTGCTGACTCACATTCCTGATCCGCCACTGATGTTGTGGGTTCGCGGTAATCCCGACTTGTTGAGTCAGCGCCAGGTGGGTGTTGTGGGCAGCCGTAATGCCAGCTTGTCGGCCCGCCAGCACGCCCGGGCATTTGGCCAGGGCATCAGTGATGCCGGTCTTGTTGTTACCAGTGGTGGCGCGGCCGGGATCGATGCCTGCGCCCACGAAGGCGCCCTGCAAAGCAGCGGTAAAACCCTGGCGGTACTCGGCTGTGGCGTAGACAGGGTGTATCCAAAGCAGAACGCGGGGCTGTTCTCCCATATCATGCGGCACGGTGCTCTGGTCTCAGAGTACCCGTTGGGTACCCAGCCCAAGCCGGGTCATTTCCCACGCCGAAATCGAATCATCAGCGGGTTAAGTGACGCCATCGTTGTGGTCGAGGCTGCTGAGCGCAGCGGTTCGCTGATAACCGCCGAGCACGCGCTGGAGCAAGGGCGTGAAGTCTTCGCGCTGCCCGGTGATATCAGTAATCCGAACACCGCTGGTTGCCACCGACTGATTCAGGAGGGTGCTCGACTGCTGACCGGCATGGATGATTTGGTGGACGATGGAGCGCTGGACACACTGCGCACCCGCCCAATCCAAGCGCCCTGCCCACCACTGGACCCAAACCTGCCTGAGCTGCAAACCACCTTGCTGGGTTTGCTGTCGTCTGAACCTCAGCCGCTGGATGTGCTGAGCGATCACCTCGAATGTGCCAGCCACACCCTGCTGGAACCGCTACTGGAACTGGAGCTGGCGGGCTGGATTCAACAGCAACCCGGCGGCTATTGTCGGATTTGAATGACGCAGGACATAAAGTGACGCAGAACATTAAGTAACGCAGGACATGGACTGACGCAGGACATAAAGTGACGCGGAACATGAAAAGACGCCGGACATGTACTGACGTCTTTTATTGTTTTGCGTCTTTCCATGTTTTGCGTCCTTTATTGTTTCGCGTCTTTTCCAACCCCACGTCTGTTATTGTTTCGCGTCTTTTAATTCAGTACCCTTTCCGCCTCTTCGACGTAAAACCGGATCCCCCGACTGTGACTGACGCCCTGTTACCCGCTGCCCTCGATTTTTCCGCTCGCCAATTGGCCAGGCGATTGTTGGCCGGGGGTGTCTTGGCCTACCCGACCGAAGGTGTCTGGGGACTGGGTTGTGATCCCTGGAACGCGGATGCTGTGGGTCGAATCCTGGCCATTAAGGAACGATCAGTGGAGAAGGGGCTGATCATTATTGCCAATGACTACGAGCAATTGGCTCCTTTTCTCGCGCCTCTGAGTTCTGACCTGATTTACCGCCTGACAGAACGCTGGCCAGGCCCGTTTACCTGGGTTGTCGAACACAATGGCAGCCTGCCCGATTGGGTGACCGGTAACCGCCCGACCATTGCGGTTCGAGTGCCCGGGCATCCGATGGCCCGTGCATTGTGTCGCCATGCGGGCATGCCGTTGGTGTCGACCAGCGCCAATCGCGGTGGCAAACCGGCGATGACCGACCGCCTGCAAGTGCGATTGAAACTGGGCGCTGAGTTGGATGGCATTGCACCGGGCAAGACGCTGGCCGGCGCTCAGCCGAGCCAGATCCGGGACTTACTGACCGAGCAGCTATACCGTGCCTGAGACGTGCCCTTGCGACACCCGCCCTAACCTCTTCTGGAGACCGAATGACCGATACTGAGTTCGATATTGAACCCATCAAAGCCTACCTGCTGGATCTGCAAGATCGCATTTGTGCGGCCCTTGAGCGTGAAGATGGAACCGCACGTTTTACCGAGGAAAGCTGGAATCGGGCCGAGGGGGGTGGCGGTCGTTCACGAGTACTGCAGGGCGGACCGATCATTGAAAAAGGCGGTGTCGGGTTCAGCCATGTGATGGGCGATACCATGCCCGCCAGCGCGACGGCGCATCGGCCAGAATTGGCCGGATGCCGCTGGCAGGCGTTAGGCGTCTCGCTGGTGATCCACCCGCGCAACCCCTTCGTGCCAACGTCGCACGCCAATGTCCGCTTCTTTGTTGCCGAGAAAGACGGCATGAAACCGGTCTGGTGGTTTGGGGGTGGTTACGACCTCACACCCTATTACGGTTTCGATGACGATTGCGTCCACTGGCATGAAACCGCCCGGGCGGCGTGTTTGCCCTTCGGAGAGTCGGTGTATTCACGTTACAAGCGCTGGTGTGATGAGTACTTTTATCTGAAACACCGTAATGAGGCCCGTGGTATCGGCGGTCTGTTTTATGACGATCTGAATGAATGGGATTTCGACACCTGTTTTGGCTTTATGCAAGCGGTGGGCGACAGTTACCTTGATGCCTACTTGCCGATCCTGCAAAAACGCAAAGAGACGCCCTACACCCAGGTTCACCGCGACTGGCAGGAAGTTCGCCGGGGCCGCTATGTGGAATTCAATCTGGTGTTCGACCGGGGTACCCTGTTTGGGTTGCAATCGGGCGGACGTACCGAGTCGATTCTGATGTCGCTGCCACCCCATGTGCAGTGGGTGTATGGCCACACGCCCGAGCCCGGTAGCGATGAAGACCGCTTGTTGACGCACTTTTTGAGACCACAGAACTGGGTGAATTGATCCCGGCGCACAGTCGATGCGTATAAACGGGTATGAATACACTCTATTTTGACGGGTCTTGCCCGCTGTGCGCCAAAGAAATTCGCCTGCTGCGTCGGCTTTGTGACGATGGCCTGGCCCTGCGCGACATACACGACCTACCGGATTCGCATCAACCTGACCGGGAAGTCCTGCTTAGGACGTTGCACTTGCAAACAACCGATGGCGACTGGGTGACGGGCCTGAATGCGACAGTCAGCGCCTGGCAGCATACCCGTGTTGGCTGGGTGTTCAGGCCGCTGTTATGGCCCGGGGTGAAGACCATTGCCAGCAGGGTCTATCGACGCTGGGCCGACCGCCGGTTTGACCGGCGCTACTGCAGCACCGGTACCTGTCAATTGCCCCCACTCAATTCGACGGATGGGGTAAAACGTTCCTGAGCGGTTTATCGCGCGCTAAACAGTTTGTCGAGCCCTGGGCTGCTGACCATGGGGTCATCAACATTGACGATAATGTCTGATTCTGCAATCACATAGCTTCTACCGGTGATGGTGTTTTCAATCACTGAAAACTGACCCTGCTGTTCAAAGCCGGTAAATTTCCCTACAAAACGGGTATCCCGCAACGAGATCGTTTCCAGCTGGTCGCCGGGTTTGATCAGCCCCTCGTAGTGCATTAGCGCCAGGCGAGCTGAGGTGCCGGTTCCCGTGGTGCTGCGGCAAATAACGCCCGGGTGCACATAGGTAGCAGAGCGTGAACGGAAGCGGCCGCTACTGACTTCTTCAACCGGCCCCATAAAGTGCAGAAAAGGAAGCGGCCCTACATCACCCAGGCTGTAGTGTGACAACGGGGGTTGTTGTTGGAGCGCGGTTACAATGGCGAAAGCACAGTCGTTGAGCGCGCGCTCTTCGTCGGGCGTTAATGCAAATCCCAACTGAGCAGCGTCTACCAGGGCATAGAAGCCGCCGCTGTAGGCAATGCTGTAGGTAACCGTGCCGATGCCTGGTACATCAAGCTGCGCCTGATAGGTATCGATATAGCTGGGCAGGCCTTCACAGGTGATGGCCTTTACCTCGTTGTTTTCAACTCTGGCCGTAATATTGACCAGGCCCGCCGGGGATTCCAGCAGGAAGGTTTGCTCACCCTCCTGTTTATCGACCAGGCCGGTCTCCAGTACGGCGGTTGCCGTGCACAGGGTATTGGAACCCGAATAGATCGGATACCCCATCACTTCCATGATGATATAGCCGGCGGCCGCTCTGGGGTCGGTGGCAGGCACCAGCAAGTCGACCGACATTTCGGGAATGCCGTAGGGTTCCTCAAGCAGCAGCGTGCGCAGCCCGTCTGCATGGTCGCGCAAATATTCCATCTGGGCTCGCACAGTGGCACCTGGCAATGGCGCAATTCCGCCGGTTACGATTCGGCTGACATCACCCCCGGCGTGGGTATCAAGCAGTTGAAGTGTCAGCGTTGTCGGTGCGGCTGCTGGGTTCATTGGGCACTCTCCAGCGCAAAGGGGGCGCCGTGCTCGGCCCATTGCGTATCCGGCACAATCACGATCTTGCCCAGGTAATTGCTGCCGCGATTGACAAAGTATTTTTCAGCCAGGTGCAGTTCGGACAGTTTGAAGGCTGCGTGAAGCACTGGCTTGAGATCCTCGGTTCGTATCCATTCGATTAATTGATCCGCCTCTTCCCGGGTACCGTGAGACACGCCAAACAGCTGTACCTGGTACAAATAAATCTTGGTCCACAGTATTTCACTGAGGTTGCCGCCGCTGGCACCGGCGATGCTTAGCCTCGGGTAGTCGTTGCGGCTGGTCATGTCGGTAATCATGGTGTCGATGAACAGATTTGTCGACTCACCCCCGACCAGGTCCATGACCGCATCGATGGGGTGACCGCCGGTAGCAGCCAATACCCTGTCGGTGAAACCCTGCATGGTGTGTCGGTCCAGTACCGCCTCAGCGCCCAGTTTGAGCAGGGCATCGGCCTTGTCGGCCTGACTGAGTGCATAGGGCACGGCGCCCATGATGCGGCACAACTGAATCAGTGCGGTTCCGACTCCCCCACTGGCACCGGTTACCAGAATGCGCTCCCCGGCCTTGACCCGGGCAGAGGTCAGCATATGCAGTGCCGTTTGATAGGAGCACATGCCCATGGTCGCCAATTGCGCATCGGCCAGTTCGGGGTTATCGATACAATGAAACTGATCGGAAGGAACCGCAATGAAATCGGCGTAGCCACCGTCGCAGCCATGGCCGTAGTAGTCCGGAGCGAGATTAATGGTGCGGCGTGCATCCGGGTAGAGGTTGAAGTCGAGCAGGCCACGCTCGCCGAGCCGGCCTTTATTGACGCCCTCTCCAACAGCAATGACTCGCCCGACGACATCGGCGCCCTGAATGCGGGGGAACGTCAGCGTCGCTTCACCGCCCATCTGAAAAGACGTAACCTCGTTTTTGTCCTGTGTTGGATACAGCCCTTCGCGAGCTTTGCGATCCGTGTTGTTTTTTGCCGTTGCTGTCACCTGCACCAGAACCTGGCCGGGGCCTGGAACCGGTGTGGCGACATCGGTTCGATACACGAGTTTTTCGGTGCCACCGTGGCCAGTCAGAACCATGGCCGCCATCTGGGTCGGGAGCTCACCTCCATTACCGCCGGTCATAAACAACCTCCTGTTTGAAGCAGTCTTGTTAAACGTTCAACGGGAAAAGAAGTGGAGCACCGATCGCAAAGCCGCAATGGCCATGACGACCGGTGCAGGATCAGACGATCAGTGTCGGACAATGGGCCAGGCTGGCAACCCGGTGCGACACACTGCCGAGTAACAGGCCGTCTTTATCGGAATGCGTACCGTGCGCGCCCATGACAATCAGGTCGATGCCTTTGTCTTTGGCGAATTTGACAATCATTTTTGATGGCCGTCCGCCCTTTACAAAACCTCTGACTTTTTTGCCGCCTTTTTCGGTCGCGACGGTCTTGGCATGCTCAACAATTTCTTTGGCGTAGCCGGCCAGTGTGTCGTCCGGGATTTGCAGATCTTCCGGCCGGCCCACCGACAGTGATGCTGCGAAAAGACTGTGGTGTTTATACACACAGATCAGATAGATCTCGGCGTCGGGTGTTATCTGTTGAAATTCAATCGCCTGTTCCATCGCACGAAGTGCGGCTTTGGATCCATCAACGGCCACCAGTATCTTCTTAAACATGCTTGGTTCTCCCTGTCAGTAACGGTATCAACGGAACGCAAGATCCCGCAGGAACAAGGCAATTTGCGGAAACATAATCAGCAAGGCCGCCGAGAAAATCAGAATGAAAATAAACGGAGGCGTTCCGCGAATGACTTCCCAGTAGGGGCGTTTGAAGATGGCAATGGCGGTAAAAATATCACAGCCGAAAGGGGGGGTGGCGGAACCGATGGCAACTTGCAATGTAATCAGAATACCTACCAGAACCGGGTCCAGTCCGGTTGCAGCAATGGCCGGTGCGAAGATGGGTGTCAGCACCAGAATCACAACGATGGGGTCGACAAACATACAGGCGATAAAGAAAGCGATACAAATAGAAATCAGCACGCCCGCCGGGCCCATTTCATTGACGCCTACCGCTTCCAGAATGGTCTGCGGAATCTGAGCAAACGAAATGATCCAGGAGAAACCATTACCCACCGCGACCAGGATAAACACCACGGCAGTGATGAGTCCGGTTGATTTGGCGATGCGATACATATCCGGCAATTTCAGTTCGCGGAAAACAATGAATTCCAAAAATACCGCGTACAGTACGCAGACTGCGGCCGCTTCAGTCGGACTGAAAATGCCACCGTAGATTCCGCCCACAATAATAACCGGGAACATCAGCGGCCACAGGGCACCGAGTACTGCTTTTCCACGATCGTTCCAGCTAGATTTGGGTTCAGTAGGGACATTGTGTCGATAAGCATAAATAAGCGCATAGAGCGAAAAGAACACCAGAATCATCAGGCCCGGGCCGACACCGGCAATGAATAACTCGGCAATGGATGTCTGGGAAATGACCCCGTAGATAATCATGCCGATGCTGGGGGGAATGAGAAAAGCAATGTCACTGGCGTTGATGATCAGCGCCAGGGTGAATGGATCTGAGTAGCCCGCCTTCAGCATTTTGGGGCGCAGTGGCGAACCTACCGCAACCACCGTCGCCTGAGTCGAACCGGAGACCGCACCAAAGAGCGTGCAGGAAGCAGCGGTGCTGATGGCCAGGCCGCCTTTCACATGGCCGATGAAGGACATCACCATGTCGATCAGGCGGTTGGCCGACTGACCTCGGGTCATGATATCGGCCGCGAGAATAAACATGGGCACGGCGATCAGTGAGGCGGGACGAATGCCGCCCATCATTTGTTGAATGAATGTGGTGTTTTGTCCGAAACCATCGAACATCATGTAGAAGCCAACCAGTGCAGCTGTGGTCAGCGGAATCATCATAGGAAAGCCGAGTAGCAGCAGACCTATCATTATGAACATCAGGGTCGTAGCCATGATTGCCTCGTTTTTTGAGTTCTTTTAAGCGACGTGCACTTTCTATCAGAGTGTCCGTTTGACACAGAGCCGGATAACCGCTGTCACACTTCTTTTTCAGTGTCGGCGTAGCCATCCACCACACCGGTAGACAAATAGACATCGGTCGACGTGACGTTCTTGATCGCAGTCAACAGGTATTGGGTTCCGGTAACGGCGAAGCCAACGGGTACCCACACGTAGATTGTCCAGATTGGGAAACCAAGGGCTGGCAATATTCGACCCCGGTCATAGAGGCTGCTGATGTATTGGACGGAGTAGTAACACAAAAAAAACATGACCGCTGACGTAAACAGGGCAATCAGAATCATCATGATACGACGCGGCGTTGTGGGTAATACATCGTAAATCGCTGACATTCGAATGTGTCGGCCGTGGCGTGCCGCATAACCGATGCCGGCAAAGGTAATCATGATGATCAGAATTCGGTTGATTTCACCGGAGAAGAAAAGGCCTTCTCCCAATGCAAAGCGGAAGATGACGTTGGTGCAGGTATTAACGGCCATCAATATCACACCGAGAGCCAGTATAACGGCCTCGGCTTTGCTGATGGCAACATCGATGACACCCAGAAAACCGGGCAGACCGGACTCAAACGTTCCGGTGTCATCCATCTCATTAGGCTGGTCGGACATAGCAATGGCTCCTGTGCGTAAAAACGCAGA
Organism: Saccharospirillum impatiens DSM 12546; assembly: GCF_000423605.1. Taxonomy (GTDB): domain Bacteria; phylum Pseudomonadota; class Gammaproteobacteria; order Pseudomonadales; family Natronospirillaceae; genus Saccharospirillum; species Saccharospirillum impatiens. Next base: position 97,826 of record NZ_AUIH01000012.1, on the reverse strand, counting down.
GCAAAAGGCTCATGTGAACAGATCCGTGTTGTCAGGGCCAAAGACAGCCGTCTACGCTGAGGCTGTGTCTGGTATCCAGAGTAGGGCGGGATAACTCCCGCTGATGTCAGGCAGAATGTGCCGCCCCGGGGTGGATCTGGATAGTAGTAAAGCCCCGGCCAGCGATCGTTCACTGTGCCCGGGGGGTGACCTGGATCAGTCGGGTGCTTGTCGCACCCGACTGTTGTCACTATTACATGCTTACTGCTTCGAGGTCTTTCTTAAACTGATTCAACAGGTCCCGACCGCTTTCGCCGGTCATCTCGATGAACGTCTCTTCCACCTGAGGTGCCCGGGCCTTGAACGCTTCAATCTGTTCGGCGGTCAGGCGGGTGACGGTGACGTCATCGCTGGCGGCTTCGATCGCTGCCAGGGCTTCGTCAGCAAGGCCGTCAATGTGGACCAGTATTTCTTCGAAGGCATAGTCCGAAGCGTCCTGAATCAGTTGCTGATCGTCTGAGGACAGACCGCTGTAGAAGTCCTGGTTGGCCATCATCGCAGTGGTGAACCAGCCGTGGCCGGTAAACGTCAGGTTGGGCGATACTTCATACAGACCGCCGGATTCAATCCAGAAAATTGGGTTCTCCTGACCCTGAATCATGTTGGTCTGCAGTGCACCGTACACTTCACCCCAGGGCAGCGGGGTTGCCGTGGCACCGAAGGCTTCATAGGTTGAGGCCAGCAGTGGGTTAGTCATGATCCGGATTTTCTTGCCGTCAAAATCGGCCGGTTCGGTGATCGGCTCGTCAGCGGTGACGACCATTTCACCTTCCGGGTACATTTGCAGCAACTCCAGGTTCTGCTCGGCATAGAGTGCCGGGAAGTCTTCGTTGATGGCTTCACTTTCGCGGAAGAAGGTCACCACAGTGTCCATGTCGGTTGGCATCAGATAGGGAATGAAGAAAATCTGTGCTTCCGGAATCAGCGACCCTGTGAAACCCGGTGACTGGTTCACGAACTGCAGAATGCCATTCTGGGTTTGCTCCATGATGTCATCGGACTCGCCCAGCTCACCGAAGCGATATACCTGAATGGTGTGGTCAGAATTGTCTTCAATGTATTCCTTGAACGCGTAGGCGTAGACGTCTTGAACATCGCCTTCATATTCTTCGTGCGCGTAGCGCCAATTGGCAGCCTGAGCCATGCTGGCGGCACCCAGGGTTGCAGCGGCGAGGGCAGAAATGCCCAAAATTTTGGTGACAGATGCAGATGTTTTCATGCGGTTAACCTCCATTCACCCCGGCGCTGGTCGAACACCCCGGGTGGATTTCTGTTGGTTAGAGTTGAGGGTCTGAAACAGGCCGATATCCATCGACTTAGTACCCCCAAAATCCTTTAGAGCTATATCAGAATGGCAAAACAATTCGGCTCTGGCAAGGATTTGGACGTTAAAATATTTCAAAGCATCAGGATGATAGAGGCTTGCAACAATGAAGCGAGCCCGCTGTCAGGCCTTCAAACAGTATTAACCGGGGTGTTGCCCAAGGCTCCGCTAACGCCAGCCCAGATCATGCCTAAAAGGCTATAAAAGCTGATTCCCCTAAAATTATCGCCCCCAAAGAAGGCGGCTGTTTCTGTCGAGCCATGCACGATTAAAGCAAACTAAAAAGGTGCTCGTTTCAATAACTTAGATCGTATTTTGTACAGGAGTCTATAATCGAACAGCGAACGATCAGGAAAATAGGTGGGAACAATAAACTTTCGTGTTCGAAGGTTTATTGGCCTGCTGTTGAGTCTTGTCGCTGGCCGACTAATGGGGGTGTTTTCGAGGGAAAATCAGTATTCGAACAATCGCCACCAGTCTTTATCGGCTGGCAGGTTTGCCAGCGACATCAACAGTTCATCCAGAACGTCCGGTGAGCTCGCATAGCCGGCGATGAGGTCGTTGATCAGGCACAGCCGCTGTTCTTGTTTTAATCGGATCTTCAGGTAGGGGCTGTCATCCAGAATGCGCAGGGGGTAAACACCCGTCGACAGATAAAAACGGGCGTAGTAGCTGAAATTGAGGGTAACTTCACCCGAGAGGATGCGGCGAACGGTGCGCGGTGTCACATTGAGGTGCCGGGCCAGGTCGCGCCGGGTCAGTTGGTTGTCGCGCAGGAAAAACAGCAGGCCTTCCGCCACCATCTTGTAATAGTCCGTATCGTAAAAAAACGGTCGGACACCGGCCAGTTCGCTGGGGTTGATACACACCGACTCATCCGCGTCGCGGCCAATGTGCCGCGGGCAATGGTCAATCATGCTTTTCAAGGTAGTCAGGCAATCTTCCGGTGTGACCCGTTGCAGCAGTGATGCGAGTCGCACCTGGCGAATGTTGCGGTAGTCGCCGATGGGCAGGTGGGCAAAGTAATTTGATTGCGCCAGCAAATGCAGCGGCGACATGCCCATCACAAAACACCACCAGTTGATGATGTGCAGGCGATACTGGCGTTTGCCCTTTTCCATTTCCAGATAGGTCTTTTTGGAAACGGACAGCAATCGCGTCATGGCAGGCGTATTCAGGTCATTCATGTGGCGTACCTGGGCGATGAAGGCACCGGCACTTTCATTGAACAGGTATTCGATGTCGTCAAAGTCGACCACCGGTCTGGGCCCGGGTGCGCACTGATCTGCAGTCATAGTGTTCAGTCTGGTATTGGCCTGGAGTGTTATCAGTCGGACAACAATCCGGGTGAACAAAAACGCCGGCTACGCCTTTTGGGGAGGAAACTCAGGCCAGGTAGTCCGGTAAGACCTCAGACGCTACCGGTATGCGCATCCTTTCACAATAAACAATCCGGCCAATGAGGTGCTTACCGGGCAATACTCATGCAAACGTTGATGTGGCCTCGTTTACAGAGCGGACACAAACGACACCCCTGTGGATAACCTGGGCGGGCTTTGTTCACCGCATGGCACAAATAAGCCAATTCCAGAGCTATCCGGGGTTATGTTCGGGTTTTGTTGGCGTTAATCTGACCCCCAATCGTATTGAACAAGGCTGATCCTATGGCAGAAGTTTCAGTGGGCCAATTGGCGTGTCGGGCTGGGGTGTCGGTGGCCACGCTGCATTTTTATGAGCAAAAGGGCCTGATTCAGAGCCATCGTAACGCCGGCAACCAGCGTCGCTACAATCGCCGCATGCTGCGCCGGGTAGCGGTCATCAAGACTGCACAACGACTGGGCTTCAGTCTCAGAGAGATCGCCGACATGCTCAGCGAGCTGGGAGATCAGCAAGACATCACCAAAGACAACTGGCAACGTCTGTCGCAGCAATGGCATCAGGCGTTAACCGAGCGAATTGATTCACTGCAGCGGCTGCGCGATGAACTGAACACCTGTATCGGGTGCGGTTGTTTGTCGATGGATAACTGCCAGTTGCGGAACCCGGACGATGCGCTTGGTGAGCAAGGCCCGGGGCCGGTATTGTGGGAGAGGAAAGATAGTTGAGAGCTTAGAGCTGCGAGTATTGAGCTCACAGCTCACATAGACTCCGTTCTTCAGGCAGCCAGGGTCACGTTGCTCAGTAAAGCGCCACTGAGAGCAAACCCAAGCACCAGTAACACCAGCGGCACACGTTGGCTGCGCAACAGCAGCACACCGATGACCACAGGCGCCAGATGCCAGGGCAATTGCACTCCCTGCAAAAATACGGGCTGGTATAGCGCTGCCATTAACAAACCTACCACAGCGGCATTGATGCCGGAGACGGCACAGTTGACGCGGGGGCGAGCCAGCAGGGATTGCCAGTAATCACGTACGGCCAGCAACAGCAGAAAGCCTGGCAGGAATATAGCCAGCGTGGCCATTACGGCGCCGAGCAGCGGCGCTTCGGGTTGCAACAGGGCGCCCAGATAAGCGGCGAGTGTAAACAGTGGCCCGGGCAACGCCTGCGCGGTCGCATAGCCCAGTAAAAACGCATCCTGACTGATGGCATCGCCCACGGTGGCCTGTAACAGCGGCAACACCACGTGGCCACCACCAAACACCAGCGCTCCGGCCTGATAGAAACCGGGCCAGATACCACCGAGCAGACCCGGCACACCAAGAACCGCCAACAGCAGAAACAAGACCAGCCATCGCCAGTGTACTCGCCCTTGCGTCCCGTCAGGCACCAAACCTGGCGTGTCGGCCCGGCGACGGGAGCCCCAGAGTGCTGCCAGTACCAGAACCAGCAATTGCCCGCCAACGCCGGGCCACAGCACCAGCGTTGCGAGTGTCAGCAGTGCAATTGCCTGGGTGGCTTTGTCTGCGCAAAAGCGCGAAAACATACCGGTGACGGCATCCAGAACCACCACGACCGCCAGCCATTTCAACCCCGTCATAACGCCGGGAACCCAGGCTGCAGTGGCGGTGAGACTGGTCATTGCTACTGCAGTCATGATGATAAAAGAAGGTAGGGTAAACCCTATAAAGGCCGCGATGCCTCCGGGTAAACCGGCCCGGTGCTGGCCAATTGAAAAACCGACCTGGCTCGAGCCGGGCCCGGGTAAAAACTGACTCAGCGCGAGCAAGTGGGCGTAGTGGTCATCGCTGAGCCATTTTAATCGCACAACAAAGGTTGTTCGGAAATAGCCCAGGTGGGCCGCCGGGCCGCCAAAGCTGGTGCAGCCGAGGAGCAGGAAGCGCCAGAACACTTCCCAGGTTCCTAACCAGGCACGGTTGCCTGGTGAGTCGTTAACGGATGTCAAACGGGTATGCCCTGCTCAGATGAATGGAATCAGGCGATTGCTTTATGATATGGGTGACACAGTTTATGGCGGTAAGATGACAGAACCAAGACAGTGAGCGCAATCGTTGTCCTAAGCAGCGCGCGCTGGCGTTTGCATGCTGGCTGCACAATGGGCGGCTAGAATGCGCTAAGACACACCCTTATTTATGACAGGCGACCATGCGCATCAGTCTTCGATACAAGTTGTTTCTCATCATTCTGCTGGCCAATGCGCTGGTGGCCAGTGCGATTGTAGTGACCAACAATCGCGCTTTTGATGCGGGGTTCGAGGCCTATCTTGAGCAGGTGCAAAGCCGCCGGCTGGCCCCCTTGTTGTCGGCGTTGTCGGATATCTACGCCGACCAGGGCAGTTGGGCCTGGGTGCAGCGCGAGCCGATACGATTCTACCGGTTGGTCAGCAATGCCACTCCGGGGCGCTCACCCCGCGATCAGCGTCGGGAGCCGGTGTTGCTGAGCGATGCCGACAATACCCTGCTGATCGGTGATCCGCGACTGCAGAGTCGGGCATACTGGCTGCCGATTGAACTGAACGGCGACATCGTAGGGTCACTGGGCGTGCCGCAAGCCGTGCGGCTCGGCGCTGAATTTGATCGATTGTTTGCCAGCCAGCAACGCCGGCAATTGCGCTGGATCGCACTGATCACCTTGCTGGTGTCGGCCGCACTGGCCATACCTTTCGCCGCGCGTTTGCTGCGCCCGATGGCTGATTTAAAAACCGCTTTTCACCGGCTTGCCAGTGGCGATCTGAACATAGAGGGTGAGCAGGATCGGCTGGTCATTCGCGGCAACGATGAACTGGCGGATCTGGCAAAGGATTTCAATGTGCTGGCTGAAACCCTGAAGCGCAACCAGCAGGCCCGACAGCGCTGGATCGTCGACATCGCTCATGAACTGCGCACGCCCATCGCTGTGCTCAAAGCTGAAATCGAAGCCTTGCTTGACGGGGTGCGCCAGCCAGACCCCGACACTCTGACCTCGCTGTTTCAGGAGGTTCAGCGGTTGGGTGGGCTGGTCAATGATCTGCGTGACCTGTCACTGGGGGATGCTGGCACGCTCACCTACCAGCCAACCGAACTCGATTTGATGGATGTATTGAGTACCGTTCACGGTCACTTTGACCTGGCGTTGGCGCGCCACCACCTCGATTGGACTCTACAGGCGCCGCCCGCACCGGTGATGATTACCGGTGACCCCAACCGCCTGGTTCAGCTGTTCAGTAATCTGATGCAAAACAGCCTGCGCTACACCGATGGCAGTGCCGGGCAGGCGGGGAGAGTCCAGGTGCAGGTCGAGGTTGCTGACGCCGGCATTACCGTGCACTGGTCGGACTCGGCACCCGGTGTTCCCGATGACGCCCTGGCACTGCTGTTCGATCGGCTCTATCGGGTGGACGCCTCGCGCAGTCGGGCCAGCGGTGGTTCCGGACTGGGCTTGTCGATCGTGCGCAGCATTGTCGACGCTCACCATGGGCAGGTAACTGCCACACACTCACCTCTTGGCGGGTTAGTGGTGTCGGTCGTCTTTGCGCACCCGGAACATCAACCTGGCTTTGGGAGCCCGGCATCATGAATGATCACATTCTTATTGTTGAAGACGAAACCAAGCTGGCAACCGTATTGCGAGACTACCTGGTGCGCGAAAATTTCAACGTCAGCCTGATTGAACGGGGCGATGAAGTGATCGATTGGCTCAGCCGGGAAACCCCCGATCTGATTCTGCTCGACCTGATGTTGCCGGGCATCGACGGGCTCAGTCTCTGCCGTACTATCCGTAGCAAGCAGGACACACCGATCATAATGACGACCGCTCGTGTCGAGGAGATCGACCGCCTGCTCGGCCTGGAGCTGGGCGCCGATGACTACATCTGCAAACCGTTCAGCCCGCGCGAAGTGGTGGCAAGGGTCAAGGCCGTGTTGCGGCGCACCCGTCACAGCTCAGATACCACGCAGGCAGCCCAATTGCAGCTGGCCGAGAACAGCAATCGCGCCCGCTATGGTGATCGGGACACGGAACTGACGGCCATTGAGATGCGCTTGCTGCAATTGCTGATGAAGCAGCCGGGGCGCATTTTTACCCGCGATCAACTGATGGATGACATCTACCCGGATCGCCGCCTGGTCAGCGACCGAACCATCGACAGTCACATCAAAAACCTGCGTCGCAAACTGGCAACCTTGGCGCCGGATCAGGAGTTTGTACGATCGGTTTACGGGGCCGGCTACAAGTTCGAGTGAGCATTTACCCCCGTTAAGTCCGGCACATTTAATGACGGCTACGTCATTGATTGTGACCGATAAGCAAGAATCACACTTTTTGGGTCAACGTGTTTTGAAACAGGCAGGAGGCCATTTTCAACAACCTGAGAGTGCAAAGAATCCGTCATCCACGGTGGCTCCACACTTTCTGCAATGTGTCAGTCGATACTGGTTTTCACCGGGTCAGAAGACCCAATCAGCGGAGAGCCAGACCATGAAAGTATTTTTCTCGAACGCCCCTCGTCAATCACTGATGGCAACCGCCGTGGTTATCGCGCTGGCGGGCAGCGCCGGTGCCGTTTATGCCCACGATGCGATGAACCCTAGCCGCATGACTGAGCGATTCGACTACATCTTTACCCAGTTGGACCTGACTGACGACCAGCGCGCTGACGTCGTTGACATTATGACCACACAGATGACCGAACTGCGTGATCAGCACCGTGCGCAGCGTGACAGCGACGCCGAACGCCCGACAGCGGAAGAACGAGAGGCCCTGCGTGACCAGGCCCGCACCGCCCTGATCGATGAACTGGGCACGGTATTGCAGGCCGATCAGGTCAACGGCCTGACCACCTATCTGGAAGCCCATATGGCGCGCAGCGGCAAAGGCATGCACCGGGGAGGAAGCCACAACCGGGGAGAACGCCAGGCACAGGCCACTCAGCCGCGCGACGCTCAGTAACCAGCCCCGCTCAAATTCAAGACTCCCTTGCCCGCCCAGTGCGGGCTTTTTGCTGTTTGTCAGATCCGGATCGGCTAGCAATAGCCGGTTAAAACTCAGACTCCGACCGGGTGACCCCTGTGTTAAAACACGGCGATAGTGCTGGACAAAACCGCCTGACCAATTAAGGTTATGCCAAGGCCTCACAAGGGCCGACAAGGCTGAGGCGGTTGCACTGCCCAATGCCAATAATCAGTACCGGTGACCCCGGCACTCTCCCAACAAAAAGGACTCTCGTCATGAGCCTGTTTGATCATGTCGACTTCGACCAGCACGAACACGTCAGCTATGTCTGCGACCCAGAATCCGGCCTGCGCGCCATTATTGCCATTCACAATACCCATCTCGGTCCGGCCATGGGCGGTACGCGGTATTACCCCTACCAGAACGATGCCGATGCTCTGACCGATGTGCTGCGTTTGTCGCGTGGCATGACCTACAAGAGCGCCCTGGCACGGTTACCGCTCGGGGGTGGCAAATCGGTCATTATTGGCGACCCGAAAACGCAAAAAACACCGGCGCAGATGCGTGCTTTTGGTCGCTTTCTGCAGCGACTTGGCGGCCAGTACATTGCCGCGGAAGATTCGGGTACGTCGGTGGCCGATATGAAGGTCGTGCGTGAAGTGACCGCTCATGTGTCTGGCTGTGACGACAAACAAACGCTGGAAGGCCATACCAAATCCGGCGACCCGTCGCCAGCGACAGCCTTAGGGTGCTTTCTCGGTATTCAGGCAGCGGTTAAACATCGCCTGAAGCGGGACGATCTGAATGGTTTGACGGTAGGCATTCAGGGGCTGGGCAATGTTGGCTACCGGCTGGCAGAAAGGCTCGCCGAAGCAGGAGCCCGACTGGTGGTAACGGACATCAACGCCGACGCCGTTCAGCGGGCAGTAAAAGAGTTGGATGCCAGTGCCGTTGGGCTGGATGATATCTACCGTCAGCCGATGGATATTTTTGCTCCCTGTGCGCTTGGTGCCACCGTGAACCCGCACACGCTCGAACAACTGCAGGCGAGCATCATCGCTGGCGCCGCCAACAACCAGCTCGACACCGCCAAGACCGGTCAGCTGTTGCATGCCAAAGGCCTGTGTTATGCGCCGGATTATGTGATCAACGCCGGGGGCATTATCGATGTCTATTATGAAAAACAGGGCCACTACAATACGGACACGGTGAACACCCATATCGAAGGCATATACGACACCCTAATGGCGCTGTTCGAGCGGTCGGAACGGGATAACATCGCCACCAGCGATCTGGCCGACACTATGGCTCGTGAGCGGTTGCAATCGGTTTCATGACAGCCAGTCTCGCTGCGCAGTGCTAGACTGTGTAGCAGTGACCCGACACAACGGCCGTATTGATGCAAGCACCCGACTTTCCCGACAACGAACGCGAACGGCTGATTGCCCTGAACAGCCTCGACATTCTGGACACGCCCGCCGAAGCGCCCTTTGACCGGATCACCCGGCTCGCTCGCCGAACGCTGGGCGTTGAAACCGTATTAATCAGCCTGATCGACGCCAACCGACAATGGTTCAAGTCGCGCCAGGGGCTTGATGCGACAGAGACGCCGCGTACTGTGTCTTTTTGCGGCCATGCCATTCTTGGGGAGGGTCTGTTTGAGATACCCGATGCGCTGGCCGACCCCCGCTTTGCCGATAACCCCCTGGTGACCGCTGAGTCGGGTATCCGGTTTTACGCCGGTATGCCGCTGCAGTCGCACTCCGGGTACGCACTCGGCACCCTTTGTCTGATTGATTCGGCACCGCGAACACTCACACTGGCAGAGCGCGACTTGTTGGCCGACCTGGCCAGCCTGGCTGAGGCCGAACTGCAACGGCGTGAACAGCTTGAGCAGGTTCAGTTAAGGGCTACCCTGGCCGAGCTCAAAAACAGTGAATCCAAACGCTTGCAAACCGACCAGGCTCTGCAAAGCCGGGAGCGATTGTTACGCACCATCATCGATAACATTCCGATGAACATTTACGTCAAGGATCGCAGCGGCCGGAAATTGCTCGCCAACCGGTCTGAACTGGCGCATTTGGGGCTGGCCAGCGAAGCCGACATTCTGGGCAAACACGATCGCGACTTATACCCGGCGCATTTGATTCCCCAGTCGGACCGGGAAGACCGGGCGGTGCTGGATAAGGGCGAGACCCTGTCGCAAATGGAGAATGAGGGCGCGGATGATCAGGGTAATCCCTTGTGGTACCGGACATCCAAGATACCGCTGCGCAATGAGAGCGGTGACATCACCGGCCTGGTCGGGCTCAGCATTGACGTCACCGAAGAACATGACATCCGCCAGAACCTGCGCCGACAGTTGCAGTTTTTGCGCATATTGAATGACATAGCCGCCGATGCAAAAAGTAGCCTGGATGAGCGGCTTAACCGGGCGCTTGCGCTGGGTTGCGAATATCTGGGTCTGGAGGTTGGCATCATCAGCCGGATCGAGCAGGACCGGTACACCGTGCAGTGGTGCCAGGCACCCCCGACCACAGATCTGAATCCGGGGGATGAGTTTGCCCTGGGCGATACCTTTTGCAGCCTGGTGCTAAACAATGAGGGCGAGTTGGTCATTCAAACGGCTACCGGGACCCCCTTTCAGCAACATCCCTGTTACCTGCGTTTTGGTGTGAAAAGCTATGTTGGCATTCGACTGCAGGTTCGCTCAACCGTTTATGGGACTCTGAATTTTTCCGCCTCACATAAAAAGTCAGCCCCACTGGATGAAACCGATCTGGCTTTTGTCCGCCTGTTGGGGCGCTGGATTGAGGCAGCCCTAGAGCGCGCACAGGACCAGCGCCAGCTGCAGCAGCGTGAAGCCCGGTTACGCGTACTGTTTGATCTGTCACCACTGGGTATTTCGTTGACGGATCTGGTCAGCGGCCAGTTTCTCGCCGTTAATGATGCTCTGGTGACGCAAAGTGGTTACAGCCGAGTCCAGTTGCTGGCAATGAACCAACGACACTTGTCGTCGAGCCTGAGCACAGTGATTGATCAACAGGGGTTCCGGGCACCGGACAAGAAAGAGCCGTTTGGCCCGGTAGAGGCCAAAGTGCGGCACCGGGACGGACATAAATACCCGGTGATGGTCATCGGTCTGCAAGTATTGGAAGCTGATGGCACCCAATTGCTCTGGACGGTCTACCAGGACATCAGCGATCAGCGTCGTATTGAGCGATTGAAAAGTGAGCTGGTCTCATCAGTGAGCCATGAGTTGCGTACTCCGCTGACCTCGATATCCGGATCGTTAAAACTCTTGGAAGCCGGGCACTTGGGCGAGCTGCCCGAGCCCGCAGGCAAGATGGTCAGCGTCGCTCTTAAAAACGCCGATCGGCTGATTCTGCTGGTCAACGACCTGCTGGACATGGACAAACTCATCGCCGGGCGCATGCCGTTTGACCTGCAGCCGACCTCTGTTCAGCAATTGCTGAGCACCACAGCAGACAACATAGCGGGATACGCGCAACTGCATAAAATCCGTGTAGTGGTTGATGGGGTGCCCCCGGTTAAGGTCCGGGTGGATGCACACCGGTTCGAACAGGTGATGGCCAACCTGCTGTCCAACGCGATCAAGTTTTCGCCGCAAGGCGAGACGGTAACTATAGGCGTGGTTGCCAGTAACAGCAGTGTCGCCATAACGGTTAGGGATCGTGGCCCGGGTATTCCAGACAGTTTTAAACCGCAGATATTCCAGCGTTTTAGCCAGGCCGATAACCGGGATAGCGGGCAAAAAGGTGGCACTGGCCTTGGGCTGGCGATCAGCCAGAGCATCATGCAAACCATGGGTGGCGAGATCGGTTTTGAATCCGAGCCGGGGTTGACCGAGTTTCGCGTAGTGGTGCCACGAGCGTAAAACGCGGTATCCTGATTTAGCTGAGAGCTGAGAGCTGAGAGCTAAGAGTGGTTAGAGTGCCACACCAACCTGTTGAACGAAGAGACGCCAGGCAATGCCTCTGAACCATATTATGCACGTGGAAGATGACCCGGACATCCGCGCCATTGCTGAACTGGCGCTGGCGACCGTGGGCGGCCTGAATATTACCCAGTGCACCTCGGGCAGGGAATGCCTGGCGGTGGTGGAGGAGTGTATTCCGGATCTGATTTTGCTCGATGTCATGATGCCGGATCTGGATGGACCCGAAACCCTGCGTCGGTTGCGCACGCTACCCGGTATGAGCGAAGTGCCTGCCGTGTTTATGACCGCCAGGTGCCAACCCGATGAAATCAGCGGGTATCAGGCGCTTGGTGCGATCGGTGTTATTCCCAAACCCTTTGATCCGCTTACGCTGGCTGATCAGGTGCGTCAGCTGTGGGATCAGTCTCAGGCGGCGGGGGGCTGATCACTACCTGGTTCCTGCCCGTATGTTTGGCCTGGTATAGCGCTTCATCGGCGGCCTTGAATTGCGCCAGATGACTACTGTGCCCCTGAGCGTCGCTGATGCCCGCACTGAAGGTGACTCTAAAGCTGCCTGCTGATGTCGCGAACGTCATTGCCGACATGTCAGCGAGCAGTTCTTCAGTGAGTTGTTTGGCTGTGTCAGGCGCTGTACCGGGCAGTAGAATCACGAATTCCTCACCGCCATACCGCCCGACCGTGTCGGTGCCGCGAAATCGGGCGAGCAACAGTTGCGACAACGTGCGAATGACCTGATCACCGGAGTCGTGTCCGTAGGTATCGTTCACCGCCTTGAAATTGTCCAGATCCAGCATCACCAGACTGCTGGGCATGTGCTTGCGCTGGGCTCTGGCAAAAGCCTGCTCGGAGGCCAGTTGCACGGCACCGTGGTTGTTCAGACCGGACAATGCATCCCGGTTGACCAGGTCGCTCAACTGCCTCGCTCGTTCGGCCCGGGCTGTTATCAGTTGCACCAGCTCGGTTTCATCCATGCCCTTGTACAGCAGATCATCCGAGCCGATGTTGAGCAAATCACTGCGCTGCGTTGCCTGATCGTGATCACCGGTCAGGAACAGAATGGGCAGCGTTTCAAAGCGTTCGTGCAAACGTAAAACCCGGGCAACCTCAGGGCCGGTTGCCTTGGGCATGTTGATGTCGAGCAACAGTATATCCGGGTTAAACTGTTCGATCTGCCGGAAAATGCGCGCCGGCTCACTTTCGGTTTGTACCTTTAGCCCCGAGGCTTCCAGCAGTGTCTGGTAATAGCGCATGACCTGTTCCTGATCGTCCATGAGCAAAACACGCCCCTGGAATTCCGGCGCGTGGCCCATTCCGGGTTTGATCAGCCGCAACAGTTGGTCCACTGATACTGGCCGCATCAGACAGTGCGTCACACCGGCACGTACCAGGGCCAGTTGCGCTTGAAAGTCCAGCTCATCGATCAGCACTATGACCTCAAATCCCTGCCTGAGCCAACGGTGAATCGGCGCCAGAAAGCGACGCACCGACCCCTGGCTTTCGGCCAGATCCAGCAGCACCCATTCGGGCAGTTGCGCCGCCTGACTTGAAAGCGATGCCTGAATCACTTCATAGCCCTGAACCATCAGGTTGTTCAGCAATGCCTGGTCAGTGGTTGCCTCGGATTCGGTAACGTAAGCCAATTGCGGCCGTTTTACCGGTACTGACATTGCGGGGTAGGGTGTGGCTGGCATGGGCGCTGCCACAGACGCTTTCGCCGCAGTCGTGCCGCGGTCGCGAGCAGTGTCGGGCGTCAACGTGGCCTGCAATTCGGCCTGCAATTCGGCAAAACAGTCCGTCGCCGATAGCTGGTTGTGCTGGCGGGCATCCAGCGTCGCCTCCAGCCGAGCCGCGCGTTGACTCAAATCATGGAAACCAAAGGTACCGCTGTTGCCCTTGAGGGTATGAATCTGGCGCAGTAATGAGTGTCGCTCCGACTCCTGTCCGAGCCTCACCCAGCGGTCCCAGAGTTCAGTCAGGCTGTCGTATTCAGCCGGCAAGCGTTGTTGAAACTGAAGTCGCAGAGCATCGAGTTTTGCGGTTACCTCTTTGGACGCCATGGTTACCTCGTTTACGTACAAGTCTTGACGGGACTGGGCTCATCGAACATCCCTACGGCGGGTGTCGCATGGCTTTGAACCTTTATCCACGTTAGTCTAGCTTACCCGGTGGGTAATAGGCAGTGCGCGGCATTTATGAACATTTTAATTGTAGAAGACGACCCGTTGATGCGTGAGTTGCTGCTGACCATTGTCGGCAGTATCCGCAACGGCTTGTCGATGTTTGAAGCCGACGATTCGGGTTCGGCCTGGTCACTGTGGTGCAGTACACCAATGGATCTGGTGCTCTGCGACTGGAACCTGCAAGGCATCGACTCCGGGCTTGATCTGGCTCGTCGCATCCGCAAACAGAACGGCAAGGTTCCCATTGTCATGGTAACCGGTCGGGGTGATCGACACTCGGTGATCGCAAGCCACCGTGCTGGCTTAAATGGTTATATTGTAAAACCCTTCACGCCCGATGATGTGATGGCAAGGCTGACGCCGTTCTTCCCGTCAGTGACTCCGCAGGCAGAGTCACTCGGTGTTGCCCGGGAGCCAACGGACTGGATTGGCTGGTTGAACGAACAGGCGAACAACCTGGATCATTTGACCTTACTGCCAGAGGCGCAAAAAGTACTGACTTTGCAATGGCAGGAAGAGTTACCAACAGCCAAGTCACTGGCCAGATTGTGGCAGGACGATGTCATCATAACCTCCCGTTTGCTCAGCGTCGCCAACGGCAGTGAAATGCGACGTCATGGTCGCACAGTGTCCACCTTACTGGAGTCGATAGCGACCATGGGCGTGTCGATGGCGATTGCACAGGTGAGTGCGTTGTTGCTGAACCAGAACTCGGGAAGCCGAACGCCCGCTGTTCGAAACGCCATGAAACGTTACGCTGAAGAAAGCCAGCGCGTTGCCGAGGCCGCCGCCAAGCTCGCCGCGCGACTCAGACTGGACCCTGCACCCTATTACACGGCGGGCCTGTTGTACCGGTTGGGAGAGTTTGCAGTGCTGGATGTGATGGAGCAGCACCCCAACCCGACCAGTCCGCCAGATGAAACGATGCTTGATCGATGTGTACCCCTATTCGCTTCACAGTATGGCAATGCGGTGAAGCTAAGCTGGCAACTGCCATTGCAGATGCGTGAATTCATCGGCGCTGCCTATTATTTACCACCGGATACCGTCCGTCGGGATTTGCTGCTGATGCACCTGGCCGGGGAACTGGCATTGCCCGACGCCAGGCCCGAAAAAGTGCTGCGCTTGCAGCGAGTTCTGGGTTTGGATGCAAGCGGCTGAACCGCCATTAGTCACGGAGTTGGCTTGCAGCCCATTGGGCGTATTAAAGCGTGGTAAACTGCGCGTTTGTGTCGCTGGCACTCCTGCCGCAGACCTGTTCTGGATTGACCTGTCATGACCTCCGCTCCTTCGGCGAACACCGCCCGTTCCGAGATGCGCCTGCCCGAATTTGTGACCCTAATGGCGTTGATGACCTCTCTGGTCGCGCTCAGCATGGATGCCATGTTGCCGGCTATGCCCGCCATTGCCGCAGACCTGGGCATTACCGACGTGGCCCGCACGCACATGATCATTACCTTTTTGGTGCTGGGTATGGCCTTTGGTCAGTTGTTCTACGGGCCTTTGTCAGACGTCATCGGCCGGCGACCTTCGATTTTCAGTGGGCTAATCTGCTTCACCGTCGGCTCGGTGATTTCCATGCAGGCGCAGTCGCTGGAGTGGATGCTGTTCGGGCGCCTGGTGCAGGGGTTTGGGGTGTCCGGGCCCCGCATCGTGTCGGTCGCGATCATCCGTGACCGTTACATTGGTCGGGCCATGGCGCAGGTGATGTCGTTCATCATGATGGTGTTCATCATTGTGCCGATGATTGCGCCGGCGATCGGTCAGCTGGTGGTGAAACTCTCCAACTGGCGGATGATCTTCGCGGTATTCATTGGCCTGGCACTGATCATTACCGTTTGGTTTGGGTGGCGTCACCCGGAGACCCTGCCCAAAGACAAGCGTAAGCCTTTTTTATGGGCGGTGCTGTTCCGCAATGGCTGGATTGTGCTGACCACGCGCAGCACCATGTGGTTCACTGCGGCGGCGGGCTTTATCTTCGGCGGTTTTCTCACCTACCTGAGTTCAGCGCAAGCGATTTATCAGGAGCTGTACGATGTGGGCGACCGTTTCCCGCTGTACTTCGCCGCTCTGGCGGGCTCTATTGGCGTGGCGTCTTACGTGAACAGCCGATTGGTCATGCGCTTTGGCACCCGGCGGATCAGCTATTTGGCCCTGTTCGGATTTATCGGCTGTTTTGCCATACTCTGGGTGCTGGCACTGCTGCAGGGCGGGCTGCCACCGATCTGGCAATTCATGGTTTTCGGCGCCAGTGGTTTTTTCTCGGTCGGCCTGCTGTTTGGCAATTTGAATGCCATGGCGATGCAGCCACTGGGCAAGGTGGCGGGGCTCGGGGCGGCCTTGATCGGCTCGCTGACCAGCTTTATCTCAGTGCCACTGTCTTACCTGGTCGGTTTGTTTTTTAACGATACCCTGATTCCGCTCGTGGCAGGCTTCACCCTGTTCGGCAGTGCGTCCCTGTTCTGCACCTGGATGGGCCTGAACGGCTTTATTGAGGAGTAGGGGTCAGGCGTCCGGCCGCTCGTAGACGACAAAGGAGTAGTCGTACGGGTTGGGGCCTTCGGCTTTGAAGTCTTCCCGCGCCAGCTCCTGGTAGGCGTCCAGGTCGATGGGCGGGAAAACCGCATCGCCGTCAACCTCGGCATGCACCCGGGTGACATACAGCCGGTCGGCATACGGCAGCGCCTGGGCATAAATCTCAGCCCCGCCCATCACGATCACTTCCTCGACGTCGCTGATCACCGATTCGGCCCGGGCCAGCTCCAGGGCGGCATCCAGGCTGGTGACGACTTTCACGCCTTCCAGTGAGAGGTTTGCATCCCGGGTGACCACGATGTTGGTGCGGTTGGGCAGCGGCCGACCAATGCTGTCGTAGGTTTTGCGGCCCATGATAACGGGCTTGCCGGTGGTGACGCGTTTGAAGTATTTGAGGTCTTCGGGCAGATACCAGGGCAGTTTGTTATCCCGGCCGATAACGCCGTTGCGGGCCATGGCCCAGATCAGCGCGATGCGCATTGCGTTCTCCGTCACTATTCGTCTTAAAAATCAGCGACTATACTACCGAACAGTGAACAGTCTGTCGCTCCACTTGCGCCGCACTCAAGTAGCCGCTAAAGTTCGCCCCCGTTTAAAACCTGACCACAGAGGCAGCAATGACCGCCATCCCGTCTGATATCCAGCAAGTTTGGAATGAAGCTGATTGCCTGTTTACAGAGGCGCAGGTCGAGCAAGCCATCGATAACATGGCGGTCGGCATTTCCCAGGACCTGGCCCAGAAGAACCCCATTGTCTTCAGTGTGATGAATGGCGGCCTGGTGCTGACCGGCAAGCTGGTTACCAAGCTCGGTTTCCCACTGGAGATCAGTTACCTGCACGCGACCCGTTACCGCGATGCAACCCGCGGGGCCGATCTTGAATGGCGCACTTATCCACAGCAGTCGCTAAAAGACCGGGCTATCCTCATTGTCGATGACATCTACGACGAAGGCTCTACTCTGGGTGCCATTGTCGACCACGCACACAAAGAAGGCGCCGCCGAGATCCACATCGCGGTCCTGGTCGACAAGCAACATAACCGCAAAGCCCGCCCCGACATCATCCCCGATTACATCGGCCTGCAATGCGCAGATCGCTATGTGTTCGGTTACGGGATGGATTACAAAGGCTACTGGCGTAACGCCCCCGGCATTTATGCGGTGAAAGGGCTCTAACAGGCCCGCAAACCAAGGCCACCAGCGTTCGCCCTGAGCCTAAAACCCTCCACAGCCCTGAGCCTGTCGAAGGGCCTTGGGGCTGCATCATCAACCGCTGTACCCACCTCTAGCCTCAACCCGGCCCGAACCGGTACCGGCTTTCGCCCGGTCTTGCAGGGGCATCCATGCCCCCAAGCCCTACCGCAGGCATCCCTGCCTGCTGAGAAACCCGACCCCGGTTCGAGCCTGGTGCAGAGTCAACTCCTGGCACCAACAACGTAGGAAGCCAGTCCCCCTGGGTGACAGGAAGTAGAACAAACTCCGGACCCATCACCGTTCACTCTGCGTCAGCCAGCAGTCTGGCTCACCCTCCACTCAACGCTTGAAAGATAAACAGGGTGTCCTCTGCTTTCAACTGGTCGGTCAGTGCTTTGCGATCGATCACGATGGTGTCGTTAATACAGAGTTTCACATGCCGTCGCAAGGCGCCGCGGTCATCGAGAATGTAGTCGGTGAAGCCCGGGGCCTGTTCGTTGATGGTGTGTAACGCGTTACCGACAGGGCCCGCGGGAACCGTAACCGGCTGGTTCTGTAATTGCGGGAAAAACCGATAGAGATGCGATGTCATTTTTACCGTTGGCATTGAGTCACCCGAACCGAACGGAGTAGATGGGCGGGAAGTTATTGCCCAGGCAGTGCCAGGTGTCACCACGGTCTTCCGAGACATAGGCATTGCCGGTGGTGCTGCCAAAACAGAGGCAGTCGCCTGAACTGTCCAGGCCGTGCCTGAGCACGATGTCGTGCGCGTTTTCCTGTGGCAGGCCCTTGCGCAGGGGTTCCCAGGTTTGGCCGCCATCGGTGGTGCGGGCGACGAACAGGCCGCCATCGATGGCCATCCGTTCGGCATCGGCCCGGGCTGGCACGACCCAGGCGGTGCGGCCGTCGTGATCATCCACCGCGATCGGGAAACCAAAATGCACGCCGGCTTCCGGCACGCTGACTTTCTGCCAATGGTTCGCCCCATCCTCGCTGTAGAAAACGCCGCAGTGGTTCTGTTGCCACAGGTGCTCGGGCTGGCCCGGGCATTGCGTGATGTAGTGCGGGTCATGCCCCCAGTCGGCCGCCGGTTCGGGCAGGTAATCCATCAGCATGCCGGTGTTGCGCCCGGCCCAGGTCTGGCCACCGTCTCTGGTTTCGAGCACACCGGCAGAGGAGGCCGCCACGTGAATGTGGTTCGGGTCCTTCGGGTCAACCAGGATGGAATGAATGCCGGGCTCAAACACGCCATAGTCGACGCTGGCGGGTGTGCCGCCCCAGTGGGTTTCGCTGGTGGCATCGCCGGCAAAGAGGTCGCCACCCCGACTCTCGTGGTTCCACAATGGTCGGTTCAGCGTCCAGCTATCGCCGCCGTCATCGCTGACAAAGAGGCCGCCGGGAATGGTCCCGGCGTAGAGTCGCCCGGGCTGGTCTGCGCTGCCAAAGGCGATGACCCAGATCTTGTATACCGTCGCATCGGCATAGTCGGGTTGCCCGGTGGGCGCTTCCGGGTCGAAATCGGGTGTGGGCAGGTATTGCAGGATGTGTCGCGCGCCTTCGGGGTATTTCAGGGTGCTCAGGTCTTCCCAGGTAGCGCCGTCGTCTCGCGAACGGGATAATTTGGGGCCCCAGTGGCCATGGTCCAGTGAAGCCCAGAGGGTGCCATCCCGAGGATCACGGGTGGCGTAGCAGACGGGGACACCAGCGTGCAGTATGGGGCGCGCGGCCCAGCCCGTCGCCGTCCGGTCGAGGATAACCGTACCCTTGCGGGTACCGAGTAGAATCGTGTTGTTCATTGCCTTGCCCTCATTGTGTTGCTCGTGCACTAACAACCGGACTGCGGCACTGTTGAATCCCGACATCGACCGCAAACGCCAGTACTGCGGTAGAGTCGGGTGGGAGCCCTCAATTTAGACACCGAAACCCAAAAAAACAATCTCTGGAACCTACAGACAAAATGGCAAGTACATGGGTCCCTCCCGGGCTCTCTTTTGGCGAACCCCGGCGTTGTGTTTTGAGCATGCAGAATAAATCTGCAAGCCGTCACTGCCAGTAAAACGGATTCAATTTGTAACTGCCTCTGAACAATGGCTTCATGTAACACTGAGAGAGGCTGGAAGTGGATAGGCAAAGCGCCCTGAAGTCTTCAACAAGCCCGGTTGACTGTCGCGTCATGTACTCTAAGGAGACCCTGTGTCATTCATTGCCAGAACACCCGAACCGCCCTACTACGCGGTCATCTTTACGTCTATTAGAACGGAAGGTGATCAGGGCTATGCAGACCGGGCTGACAGAATGGTTGAGCTCGCGTCAAAACAACCCGGCTTCCAGGGTATAGAGTCAGCCAGAGAAGGGGTTGGCATTACCGTATCCTACTGGTCCGACCTTGAATCAATCCGGCACTGGAAATCCCATGTTGAGCATCAGGAAGCTCAGCGGCTCGGTCATGAAAGGTGGTACTCGTCTTTCAAGGTGAGAATCTCAAAGGTTGAACGTGATTATGGCTGTTAGCACTCTTGAGCAGGCGTCAAAGCTGTTTGACGCTGCATTGGCAGACTTCGGCAGAGCGCGAAGTTCCGATGCCCAGGCATCGAGCCTGGCGCTGTTGGAACGTGCGCGACTGTTGATGGAACTAGAGGGTGGCTTTGACACGCTGTACCGGCGCGTCCGCTCGCTGGAATCTGCCGGTATCTTTGGCACCAGCGATTGGGCTCAGCCAGGGATCCTCCAGCCGGCACTGGCCAAGCACTCTCTGCGCGAAGCCGGGGCTGTTACGACGGTGGTCGAAGTCATCAGCGAGCTGCGCATGCTGGCCGTTACCCGGGGCGATTACTTCCACCCCGGTATATCCGCAGAGCAAGCCCGCAATTTTCTGACCCAGGTGATGGCGTTGAACCTGGATTTGCTGTCTGGCCAACTCACGGAAGCCGACCGGGAGCGGCCGAAGCAACTGGGGCCCATCGTTCAGGGCCTCTACCAATACCTGATTTCCCACCTCGGCTATGAGAGCCTGCTCGATAGCCTGGTGGCAGAAGTCTGGCGGTTGTTGGACCAGGGCCCGGTTCAGGTTGAAAGTATCTGTGAAATGATTAACCAGATCGCCAAATGCCTTTACGATCCGGAAATAAAAACCACAGAAAATGCTGATGCAACTCGTCTGGTCAAGGCGCTTTTTTCGCCCACGCCTGCCAGCGCAGAAGACCCGGGCTTGTCGATTTATGAGCAGCGCCTGATGCAGATGGACAACGCAAAGCTCAAAACCGAAGCAGTGAGCTTTGCGCGCAGTATGCACGACACCGGTCTCGCCTCCGCATACCATGCGGTAATGCTTAGATTCCTGCGCGCCAGTGACCGGAACGATCTGATTCCCGTTATTCTGGGGCTGACCATGACCGGTCAGGACGACCTCTATTGCTATACCGAACTGGTTCACGCGCTGATCGACGAAGCCATCTACCCGCAGACCAGTCAGGCGGTTTATGGCCTCACCATGATGCTTGAGCGAGGATCACTGTTTACACCGTCTGTTGCCCAGGCGTTGTGGCGACAGATCAAACTTCGCCTGTCTCCTGAGACCGATACCACCTTGCAAGAAGCGTTTGGCAATGCCCGACCCCCCCGGGTTTTTCTGCTCGCTGGTGTTATTAACCTCCTGGGTCAGCCGCTGGGTGTCGGGCAGGGTAACAACCCGACGTGTCAGTCGGCCATTGGTCTGTCGGTGTGGGCTTCCGGAGAGGCCGATTACTTGCTCCAGGTACTGGCCTGGGCCGCTCGCGACAACGAAGTGCTGAGCCGCTTCGAGGGCCAAAATGTTTCTTCCAGAAACCTGGAACCCGGATTGGTAAAGGGAACGCCCATCGATGTCGACCCGGTATCGCTGATCCTGATTCCCCACCTCGATCGCCTGTATGGCGAGATGTGGCGCCAGTGCGAAAGCCGTGATGACGATGCTCACCGTTGGATCAACCCGGAATTCTATGGTTGGTGGGTAAGCCACGGCTTTCGTGTGGTGGCGGATATACACACAGGTGAGGTGACCGACTATGAAGGTTTTATCCGCCACTTTTACGCCAGCTACCACCCATACTACAACGGCAATATGACCGTCATACATGCTCAGCCTGCTGGCATTGCGGTGACCGATAGCGCTGCCCGTTTTGTCGGCCGCCACGCCATCAATATTCTGAGGGTCGGGTTGAGCCCCCACGAGGAAATGCGCGTCTACTTTTTTAACCCCAATAACGACAGCGGTCAGGACTGGGGCCAGGGAATTCATTGCTCTACCCGGGGCAATGGCGAGTTTCGGGGCGAAGCTTCCTTGCCCATTGCCGAATTCGCGTCCCGACTTTACGCCTTCCACTACGATACTCTGGAGCTGGGCGACCTGTCTGCCGTGCCTGATACAGAAGTGGCTTATATCATGGAGCTGGGCCATGCCAGTTGGGCGGCACAGTCTGAGCAGTGACCGCGCCAGGCGCGGTAAGTCAAAAGAGGGAACGTCAATGGTAGTCATTTTAGGAGTCATAGCACGCTGCTGGGCAGCCTATTGCCGACATTGCCGACGGAGTTGTAATGAAGATTATTGCGGTATCAAAAAGCAGGTGTTTGGATCTGCTCCCACTGTTCATTGAACTTGAAAAGTATTACTTCAAGGAGCAAGCGGCGTCAGATAATGAGCTAAAAAGTTACCTTGAGGAGAGAGTGTTTTCCGAGCAATCTGGCGTTAAAGCCATTGCCGCTTATGAAGGGTCTCAAGTACTCGGCTTCGCGACGTTCACCATCATGTACCCTGCGCCAAAGCTGTCTGGCCAAATGTATATGAAGGATCTTTTCATTTCGTCGAAAGCGAGAGGTCAGGGAATAGGCGTGAGTTTGATGAAGCACTTGGCGAAACTGGCAAGGGACAATGGTTGTTATCGACTGGACTGGACAGCGGAGTCAACGAACCCCGATGCCGGGAATTTTTATCAGTCAATTGGCGCAATGCAAGTGCAGGAAAAAGAGTACTACCGTTTCGAAGGGTCGGCACTGGTGTCGTTTGCGCAATAACCGCAGTTAGGTGAAGGTCGTTGGCTCCATCAGGCCATTAGGAGGATCATTGCGCCAGGCAACTCAGATCTTCATTATGTTAGGTTAGGCTGAAGTACACTTTAATCGTTGTTCAAAACTTGGGTTGAATCATGAAAAATAAATACATCGGTATAATTTTGTTAGTCGTTGGCGTGGCTTTGGCCGTTTGGGGGTATAGTGTTTATGACTCTGCCGCCTCTCAGGTAACGCGAGCGTTGAGTGGCGATGCGCCTTTGGAAGCCTGGGCTGGTATGGTTGGTGGCGGTATTTGCATCCTGATTGGCCTGTTAAAAATAAAGTAACCCGGTTCAGTCGCTGCGTTCGCATGGTTGCTCCTGGCAGGTGGTCGGTAAAGGCTACCTGCTTTTGTTCAAACACCGAAAGCAAAGCGCGTAATTGTTTCCTTTCTCGCAGTTGCTGAGTTAGCAGGCATCGGTTTCGCTGTAAGGTGGATGTTCCGGATGTGGTGTGTTGACGTCAGAGGCTCCTTAACAGCCTGTTAGATACCAAAAAACCCGGCAAAGCCGGGTTTTTCTCGTGGTAAAGTTCAGGTTATTTGGGTTGGTTGACGATGCGCAAATAGGGCTTGAGTGTGCGGTAGCCCTGAGGGTATTTCTTTTGCGCTTCTTCGTCGGAAACGGCCGGCGGAATGATGACATCCTCACCGTCTTTCCAGTTAACCGGGGTGGCGACCTGATGCCTGGCGGTAAGCTGAATCGAATCCAGTGCGCGCAGGATCTCATCAAAGTTACGACCGGTGGTCATCGGGTAGGTCATCAGCAGTTTGATTTTTTTGTCCGGCCCAATGATGAACACTGAGCGCACCGTCGCGTTGTTGGCCGCAGAGCGCCCGTCGCTATTGCCCTCTTCATCGGCTGGCAGCATGTCGTACAGCTTGGCAACCTCCAGTTCGGTGTCACCGATCATCGGGTAGTTGGGTTTGTGTCCCTGAGTTTCTTCGATGTCTTCGGCCCACTTGGCATGGTTGTCGATCGGGTCGACACTCAGCCCAATAATCTTGGTGTTGCGCTTGTCGAACTCCGGTTTCAGGCCGGCCATGTAGCCAAGCTCAGTGGTGCATACCGGGGTAAAATCTTTGGGGTGGGAAAAAAGAATCGCCCAGCTGTCGCCGATCCAGTCGTGGAAGGTGATTTCGCCCTCAGTGGTCTGGGCTGTAAAATTCGGTGCAACGGCGTTTATTCGCAGTGACATAGTCAGTCTCCCTGTTTTGTTAGATGACGTCATAGTCTATCGGTGCCAGAGCGCCTTATTTCAACCGGAGACCCTAGGCTCGGTTAGTGCGAGTTGTCATAGCTTTAGATCGTTTTTCTCACCTCAGTCGCTTTGTGTGTTGTAGAGGACGGGCATTTGATGTCGCCACCGCGCCCAGGCTGCCGTGTCGCTGACCAGTGAGCCGATAAAGTGGGCCACATTGATGCGGCTGGATTTTCCAGCGTTAAAAATCGGGCTGCGCAGGGGGGATGGCACCGTCTGATAGGGCGTGACACTGGCTTCGTCGGTCAGCGTGTCGGGACGAACGACCACCCATTCAAGTGCCGGGTTGCTGTTGCGTTGTTCGGCCAATAACAAAGCCGCCTGTTCATTGTCCGAGTGCGGCGGCACCAGATGGCGGATGAGATTTATGGCCAGTCGGTCTTGCAGGGGGTGTTGCTCGTTGAGCAGGCCGTTTGAGCAGCCACTGGAGCCCAGCAAAATGATATTTGCCCGCCGCCCGGTTGAAGCCATCGCCGTCATTACCCGCCTTAGGCTGTCGCGAACGAGCTTTCTCGGCTGACCATACATGCCTGAGAAGGTGACGCGATGCCCGAGGCAGCTGATGACCACATCCACGTCAGTCATGAGTTCAGCCAGCCATTGTTGATCGCAGTCCAGAGCGGTGGTCTGGTGACGGTCAAGCCGCGGGTGCGCCGAAAGTGCGTCCGGGCGGCGAACCAGGGCGGTTACCCGGTGGCCCCTCTCCAGAAGGTGTTGTAGGGTCAGTCGGCCGACAGCGCCGGTGCCTCCCAGTATCAGTGCGTGCATCGTTTGTCCTGCGTCCGTTTAAGCGAAGCGGGCAGTCTACGCTTCACTCAGGCCGATTAAATCGGCTATAAATGCACAGCGGGTATACAAAAAAGCCGACAATCAGCCAACACAACGAGACAGAAAGCCGGGCCTACTGCATGAAATGGACACATCTGACATTCGACTGGAATCAGGCCAAAGCGTTCTACATTGTCGCCTCTGAAGGCTCTTTTTCTGCCGCAGCGAGAGCGCTGAACACAACCCAGCCAACCCTCGGCCGGCAGGTGCGGGCGCTTGAAGCAGCGCTGAGCGTTACATTGTTTGAGCGAGTCGGGCGAGGAGTGGCTCTCACGGCCAGTGGCCAGGCGCTGTTTGAGCAAGTGCGGCCAATGGGTGAGGCTGCCTCCCAGTTTTCGATGGCAGCACAGGGGCAGACTCAGATCGATGAAGGGGATGTCAGTGTCTCTGTCACTGAACTCGATGCCATCTACCGTTTGCCGGGCATGCTTGCGAAGTTAAAGCGAGAGGCACCGAATATTCGGGTTGAGCTGATTGTCTCGAACCAGATAAGTGACCTCAAGAAACGCGAAGCCGATATCGCGATTCGCTATCAGCGCCCGGAGCAGGAAGACTTGATCATTCGCAAAATAGACACCGAGCGGGTGCGCTTATACGGCAGTCAGTGTTTGGTTGATCAATACGGTCAGCAAGCGCCTGATGAAACAACCGACCTTAAACTGATCGGGTTCGGTAAAGGTGACCCCTTGTTGAATTTTTATCAGGAGCAGGGCTGGGATGTTAGCGAGTCTGATATTTCGCTTTATTGTCAAAGTCAGATTGCTCAGATCGAGCTGGTCAGGCAGGGGCTGGGTCTGGCCCTGTTACCAGACCACGTTGGCGACATCCTGGAGGGCGTTAGCCGGGCTTTTCCCAATCATTTAGAGCCCGTAGAGGTCGATGCTTGGCTGGTGTGCCATCGGGAGCTGCGCACTAGCCGGCCTATTCGCAAAGTATTTGATGCTATCGTTGCCCACTTTACTCATGAACAGGGTCGATAGCTTTGCTGGCTGTTGAAAACCCATGGATTTCTGCCACTGGCGATTGGAGCGGGAATGTTCCTGTTAGACCCGAACGTTGCCTTCAGGGGTGTTTAAAATGCCGGTTAGTATCCGACGGTAAACGCTTCATGGATGTGGTGTGACAAATCCGCCTCATCCATCATTGCGACGGCAAAGTCCTTCAGGACTCATCGCATTGCCTGGGCGGTCGCGTTGAGACGCGTTTATTCAGGGCTTGGGCGATGCGTGTTCCGCATCGCCCGGTTTGGGTGGGTTTTGTAAGCCCGAAACCCTTAACTGGCCGACTTTTCCAGTGCCTGGTCGATGTCTTCGATCAGGTCATCAACGTGCTCGATACCAATCGACAGTCGAACCATGTCGGCACTAACGCCGGCGGCTTTCAGCTCTTCGTCGTTCAATTGACGGTGAGTGGTGGATGCGGGGATGGCAGCGCAGCTTTTTGCATCGCCAATGTTGACCAGGCGCAAGATCAGTTCAAGGGCGTCGTAGAATCGGGCACCGGCTTCGCGGCCCCCTACAATGCCAAAACTGAGAATCCCAGAGGCCGTGCCGTTCATGTATTGCTGCGCCAGGGCATGGTCTTTGTGATCAGGCAGGCCTGCGTAGTTAACCCAGCTTACACGCGGGTGTTGTTGCAGGTGTTCGGCAATTTTCCGGGTGTTTTCGCAAACGCGCTCAATGCGCAGTGCCAATGTTTCCAGGCCTTGCAGAATGTTCCAGGCGGCCTGTGCCGACAAGGCTGCGCCCATGTTGCGCAAAGGCACAACCCGGGCTCGAGTGATAAAGGCGGCCTCCCCAACATCGCGGGTGTAGCTGACGCCGTGGTAAGACACGTCCGGTTCGTTTAACAGCGCAAAGCGTTTGGGCTGATCGGCCCAGGGGAATTTTCCGGAGTCGACGATGACGCCGCCAACCGTTGTGCCATGGCCGCCCATGTATTTGGTCGCTGAGTGCACCACAATATCGGCACCATGCTCTATGGGCCGCCACAGGAAAGGCGTTGCAACCGTGTTGTCGACGATCAATGGCACGCCTGCCGCGTGAGCGACGTCGGCCAGGCGTTTGATATCAACCACACTGCCTGAAGGGTTACCGACCGACTCGCAGAAAACGGCTTTGGTGCGTTCATCGATCAGCTTCGCAATGCCTGCAAAGTCGTCTTTGTCGGCAAAGCGAGTTTCAATGCCCTGGCGGGGCAGGGTGTGGGCGAGCAAGTTGTATGTGCCGCCATAGAGTTCACTGATCGAGACAATGTTATCACCTGCTTCGGCGATCGTTTGTATCGAATAGGTGATGGCGGCCATGCCGGAGGCAACCGCCAGGGCACCGATGCCTCCTTCCAGCGCAGCGACTCGTTGTTCAAGCACGGCACAGGTTGGGTTCATGATGCGTGAATAGATGTTGCCCGTGACTTTCAGGTCAAACAGGTCCGCCCCGTGTTGGGCGCTGTCGAAGGAGTAAGACGTTGTTTGATGAATGGGTACGGCAACGGCGTTCTGGTTGTCGGCTTCGTAGCCATGGTGCAGAGCAATGGTTTCGCGTTTCATGTATGAATCCTTTTTAGCGGGTTGTTGAAAAAGGCTTCCTGCCGTTTTCAACACACAGATAGCAAAGAGTGTGATGTTTGCATTACTCCCGAAATCAATGACCTGGCGGCAATCGATTTCGACGGAACATCCAGTTCCGGACGCAGGCCGCTGACGCTCAACGCACCCCGGCAGCCTGTTAAAGGGGTACAGGCATGGTACCTTGGGCGAGTAATTTCACAAGCGAATACAGGGTGTGACCGCTAATGGCAGAACCTACTCCGTTTTCCGGAACACCCACATGGGTTAATGTAGGTATTCCTTTGGTAGCTTTATTGGCTAGTGACCAGCCTACAATCGTTGGGATTCCCATGACGACATTGCACTTCAGAAAAACGGAAAATGGTGACGTGACGGCGCTGTTTGATGTTCGCAGCAAGACAAGAGAAAACCCCATTTCCACAGCCCGGCTGGCTGAGATGGGGGTCACTCATGCCAGTACGGTTGAGGGTCTGGAAACCGGTCAGCTGTGCAGTTGGGTGTGTTTGAGTGGTCCGAACGTCGTCGGTTTTTGTACGGGTCACCTACCCACTGGCGAAGTACTGGTTCTGGCGGTTTTGCCGGAATTTGAAGGCCAGGGCATTGGTAAGCAGTTGCTGGGTAACGTTGTTGATGCAATACAGCAGGGCGGCACCCATCCGATATGGTTGTCCGCGGACAGCAATGCCACGGTAAAAGCGCATGGTTTCTACCGGCGGTTGGGCTGGGTACCCAGTGGCCAAACACTGGGCAACGGCGATGAGGTTCTGGAATTGGACTCGCCCCATAAATGAACCGATTGGCACAGCCCACGATGCTGGGCTTGCACATTCTGCAATACTTCCCCGACCGGCTAGACGACATCAGCTACGATCCCACACCCATTGAAACCTGGCCCTATCGCCTGATTTTCACCCGCAGCCCCAGAGGCGAGGCACTGAACCGGGCATTTAACCAGGGGCTGGAAGCTCTAAAGGAGCGCCAGAAAGTCCAGATCCACCTGAATAACGTCGCCAATGGTGTTTATCTTCCTACGGAATAGCCGTTGCCTGAACGTTCAGCCAACCGCCCTGGCCGAAGGGAAAGCGTAAATCCTGATGTCTGTCACACCTCTGCAACAGTTTTGTCATACACTGATCGCGTCTGAATCAGAGGTGGGTCATGGCTGAACCAATTACGCACGAGCATTTCATCAATCGCGAGCTGTCATTGCTGGAATTTCACGACCGGGTACTGTCACAGGCTCTGGACGACCAGATTCCGCCGCTGGAACGGCTTCGGTTTCTCTGTATATCCAGCACCAATCTGGATGAGTTTTTTGAAATTCGTGTGGGCGGTTTAAAAGAGCGTTTTGAGGCCGGCTCCATGGTTACGGGGCCAGAGGGCATATCTCCGCGAACCCAGCTTGACCAGATTGCGAGCCGAGCCCATGACCTCGTGCAGCGCCAATATGAAACACTGAATGCAACCCTGTTGCCCTTGCTCGCGGAGCACGATATTCGGGTGATTCGGCGTGAAGACTGGAGCGACATGCAGACCCAATGGTTGCAGTACTACTTTGAGCATGAAGTGCTGCCCTTGCTGAGCCCGATCGGGCTGGACCCTGCGCATCCGTTTCCGCGCATTCTGAATAAGAGCCTTAACTTTATCGTCAAACTCGATGGCAAAGACGCTTTTGGCCGAAACAGCGGACAGGCCATCGTGCAATGCCCGCGCGCCCTACCCGATATGATCAAATTGCCACCGGAGCAAACCCAGTCAGGCTCGAACGATTACGTGTTCATGTCGTCAATCATTCACTATTTCATGGACGAAATCTTTTTCGGCATGACCGTGATCGGTTGTTACCAGTTCCGGGTGACGCGCAATTCGGATTTATTTGTCGATGAAGAAGAAACCGGCGATCTGCGTCGCGCCATTGAAGGCGAGCTGGTGTACCGCCAATACGGTGATGAGGTCAGGCTGGAAGTGGCCGCTAATTGCCCCGATGAACTGGTGCAGTTTCTGTTCAAGCAGTTTGAGATCAGCGAGGTTGACCTGTACCGGGCGGATGGGCCCGTTAACCTGAATCGCCTGGCAACGCTGATCGACCAGGTCAATCGGCCTGACCTGATGTACACCCCCTTTGATGCCCGGGTACCCAAGGTTCTTAAGCGTAAAGACACCATTTTCGATGCCATTCGCAAAGGCGATATTCTGTTGCACCACCCGTTCGATTCGTTCATGCCGGTGGTGGATCTGATTCGCCAGGCAGCGAAAGACCCTCAAGTTCTGACCATCAAGCAAACCCTCTATCGCACCGGGGTGAACTCGATCATCGTGGAAGCGCTGGTGTCGGCGGCCAAAGCGGGTAAGGAAGTGACGGTCATTATTGAACTGTTGGCCCGGTTCGACGAAGAGGCCAATGTGGCATTGGCCGAGCGGTTACAGGAATACGGTATTCACGTTGTATACGGCATCGTCGGGTATAAAACGCATGCTAAAATGCTGCTGATTGCCCGGCGCGAAGGTGAAAAGTTACGCCATTATGTGCATTTGGGAACCGGCAACTATCACCCGAAAACCGCGCAAATTTATACCGACTATGGATTGATGACCTGCAACAAACAGATCGGTGATGATGTCTATCGGGTGTTTCTGCAACTGACCAGCCTGGGCAAAGTCAGTAAGCTCGAGTGTTTGTTTCAGTCGCCCTTTACCTTGCATAAGAACCTGATGCGTAAGATTGAACGTGAAATCGACTTGGCAAAAGCCGGCAAGCCGGCCCGGGTATTGCTGAAGATGAATTCCCTGTACGAAGAGCAGTTGGTGCGCAAGCTGTATGAGGCCAGTCAGGCGGGTGTTCAGGTGGACCTGATTATTCGCGGTATTTGTCAGATCCGGCCCGGCATCAAAGGTGTCTCGGAGAACATTCGGGTGCGTTCCATCGTCGGTCGTTTTCTGGAGCACACCCGGGCGTTCTGCTTCCACAACGACAATGACCCTGAAGTCATTCTCGCCAGTGCCGATTGGATGAGTCGCAACATGTTTCACCGCGTCGAAACCGGTTTCCCGCTGGTGACCAAAAAACTGCGCGACAAGGTCATCAAGGATCTGGAGTTGTACATGACCGACAATCTGCAAGCCTGGGAGCTTGAAGCCGATGGTCGCTATCGCCAGCAAAAACCGAACGGTCACGACCCCTTGTCGGCGCAGATGATGCTACTCGAAGAAGCCATCGGTTCGGGTAGTTTGGCGCCATGAGCTCGGCCAATGTTTCTTGGGTGCCAGGAGTCCGTGTCAGACACCGGATGTGCTTATCTGGGTGGTGCGACATCTCGATCGGCGTTAACCCATCCATGGGGCCTAGACCGCAACATCCATGTTGCGGACTACCCCAGATAGGCACACCCGGCGCCTGACACTCAATTGGACGCCAATTCTGATTCGTGACTTACAAATAGTCGAGTAGTATCCGCCACTGATCTTTCTTTTCTTCGAAGTTGAGGCTGGCGTGTGCCGGGCTGGTTGAGGGTAACCTGTGCAGAGGCAGGGCCTGGTCGGCGGTACTCAGTGTTGGCAGAACTTTCTTGCTATAGTTATCGAATGCCGCCGCGCCATTGCACAGTACCGCCTGTGTTTGCGGGTGTCGCGCAAACCAACCGGCAAAGTCATTCGGTACGATACTGGTTTTTACGATGTCGGCATCAAGGCTTGAAGGGCGTTCGCACTGGTAGAGCGCATCCCATAAACCGATATGACGTTGGGTCAACTGGTTCAGTCGTTCCTCGTAAGGCAGCGCTGCATCGAACCCAAGCCAGTATCCGAGAATAGGCCAGAAGGCATTGCGCGGGTGGGCGTAATACTGGTGCGCGTTCAGCGACGCCTTGCCCGGCATCGACCCGATGATCAGTACCCGGGCCTGGCCGGGTTCCACCGGCGCAAAACTGTTGATGGTGCTGCCGGCCACGTCAAACCGCTTCGAGTTTGGCGTATTGCATCATCAGCCAGCGTTCGCTGCCGTCGTCGAACGAGACTTGCACCCGGGCGTGGGCGCCGCTGCCTTCGGCGTTGATCAGAGTGCCTTCACCGAACATGGGGTGCAGTACGCGCTGGCCCAGGCTGAAACCGGCATGGTCCATCGCCATGTCTTGTTGCAGTCCGAAATTGACCGGGCGGCTGACGGTTGAGCGCAGCCGCACTTCGGTCAGTAATTCCTGGGGAATTTCGCGTACGAAGCGCGAAAGGGAATTGAAGGTTTCCGAGCCATAGAGCCGGCGGCTTTCGGCGTAGGTGAGGGTCAGGATCTGGCGGGCGCGGGTAATGCCGACATAGGCCAGTCGCCGCTCTTCCTGGAGGCCCGAGGCATCGTCCATCGACATTTTGTGCGGAAACAGGCCTTCTTCCAGGCCAACCAGAAACACATGGTCGAACTCCAGACCTTTGGCGCTGTGCAGCGTCATTAAGTTCACGCTGTCTGCGAACTCGTCTGCCTGGCTGTCGCCGGCGTCGAGTGAGGCTTCCCCCAGAAATTGAGCCAGCAAGGCAACCGGTGTGTCGGCTTCGTCGTTGCCGGCAAAGCTTTGTGCGCCAGAGACCAGTTCCTGCAGGTTTTCGACACGGGCCCGGCCTTTTTCGCCTTTCTCTTTTTCGTGATGCTCAATCAGGCCGGAGGCGGCGGTTACTTCCTTGACCATGTCGCCGAGCTCTTCCTGATCGGTGACGATTTTTTCCAGGTCGGCGATCAGCAGCATGAAGTCTTCGAGGGCGTTGGCAGCGCGCTTGGGCAGCACCGAATTTTCCAGGGCCGATAAACAGGCTTCCCACAGAGAATACCCCTGGTCCCGTGCGATCACGCGCAGGGTTTCGATGGTTTTATTGCCAATGCCGCGCGTCGGTACATTGATGATGCGTTCGATCGCCGCATCGTCTTGCCGGTTCAGTACCAGGCGCAAATAGGCGACGGCGTTTCTGACTTCCAGCCGCTCGTAAAAGCGCTGGCCGCCGTAGATGCGATAGGGAATCTGACTGTGAATCAGCGCTTCTTCCAGTACCCGGCTCTGGGCGTTGGAGCGGTACAGCATGGCGATGGTGTTGGCATTGGTGCCGTTCTCGATCAGCCGGTTGATTTCATCGGCGACGTAACGTGCTTCGTCCTGCTCATTGAAGGCGG
Source organism: Saccharospirillum impatiens DSM 12546 (assembly GCF_000423605.1). GTDB lineage: Bacteria > Pseudomonadota > Gammaproteobacteria > Pseudomonadales > Natronospirillaceae > Saccharospirillum > Saccharospirillum impatiens. Next base: position 65,373 of record NZ_AUIH01000012.1, on the reverse strand, counting down.
CGTACAGGCGAATCGGATCGCCGCGGTCACCTTCGGTCCACAGGCTTTTGCCGAGCCGGGCCGGGTTGTTGGCAATGACAGCGTTGGCGGCATCGAGAATGGTCGCGGTGGATCGGTAGTTTTGCTCCAGGCGAACCATGTGAGTGCCCGGAAAATCCTGATTGAAGGTCTGAATGGTTTCGACCTTAGCACCCCGCCAGCCGTAAATCGACTGGTCGTCGTCACCGACGATGGTCAGGCTGAGTTTGTCGCCGGCCAACACTCGTAGCCAGGCGTATTGAATGGTGTTGATGTCCTGAAATTCGTCGACCAGCAGGTGGGTAAAACGCTGTTGGTAATTCGCCAGCAACTCCGGGTTGTGGAGCCAGAGCTCATGCGCGCGCAACAGCAGTTCGCCGAAGTCGACCAGGCCGCTGCGCTGGCAGATTTCTTCGTAACGCAGATAGATGTTTTTCAGCGTTTCCTGGTACCAGTCGCCATGTGACTGCACGAATTCGGCGCGGCGGCCTTCGTCTTTCTGGCCGTTGATGAACCACTGCACCTGCTTGGGCTGGACGCGCTCATCGGTAATGCCAAGATCGACCAGTAGCCGTTTGACCAGCCGCAACTGATCGTCGCTGTCCATGACCTGAAAATTGTCGGGCAGGTTGGCGAGCTTGTTATGGTGTTTGAGCAGGCGGTGCGCGAGGCCGTGAAACGTGCCGATCCAGAGGGTATTCGACGGGGTTTCCAGCAACTCTTCGACCCGGCCCCGCATCTCCCGGGCCGCCTTGTTGGTAAAGGTGACGGCCAGCACGCTGTAGGGCGATGCGAGGCCTGCCGCGATCAGCCAGCCAATACGGTGGGTCAGCACCCGGGTCTTGCCGCTGCCGGCGCCGGCCAGTACCAGCAAGTGCTGGGCATCGCTCTCTACGGCCTGGCGTTGTTCGGGGTTGAGTTGGTCTAGCAGGGCATTCAGGCTCATCGGCAAGGTCACTGTACAAAAAAACAGGGGTAGTGTACCAGAAGGCATGCCGCTTTGTGGATGGGCACTGTGCCTGTAGCCCTTTAGTCTTAGGCTGGTTGCTTTGCGTCGATTCGCCCTGCGGCCAGTAGTGACTGGTCTATACTCCCCCCAAACCAGTCGGGATTGAACATGCAGTCGGTCAGCCATTCTTTTCGTCAGGAGCGCCAGCGCCAGGTATTGCGCCACAGTAATTTGCTGTGGGTGTCTTCACTGGCCATGGGACTGGTGTGCACAGCCGTGCACCCCAGTCGGCCGGATATGCTGCTGGTGGGCGGATTGATTGTTGTGTTGGCGCTGGCAGGTCTGGCGTTGTCCCGTTTTGGGCTGCTCTGGCAAGAGAAGGTCACAGGTTTCAGGGTTATGCCAGCCGTGGTGGTTATGACGGCGCTGCAGTCTTCTGTTTGGGGGTATGAAGCTCACTATGGCGGGCTGTGCCTGACGCTCTCAATTGCTTATGTGGGAATGGCGTCTATCGCGCTGTATGCGCATTGGCGCGCGTTTTTGGCTGCCTGGGCACCGGTGATGGTACTGCCCATGTTTGTTGGCCCGCCACTGCCGACCGAAACCCTGATCGACGTGCACCTGCCACTGATGAGCATGGTGCTGCTGGGAGCCTGGCAGGGGCATTTGATGGCGCGTCGCGCTACTCGCCGCGCTTTGGTCAACAAGCGGCTGAATGCGTTACTGGCGCGCAACCGCGACACTCTGGAAGCCACTGTCGGGGAGCGCACCCGGGCGTTACACCAGAGTAATGAACGCCTGCAGGAAGAGGTTGCGTTGCGCAAACAGGTCAATCAGTCGCTGATCAAGCATGAAGAACAAATGAACCTGGCAATGACCGCCAGTGGCATCGGTTTTTGGGACTGGGATATTACGGCCCGTCGTGTCTACCATTCGGATCAGCATCGGTTCTTCGGTGAGACGGCCAGTGCTGAAGATGGTGTCAATCTGGTTGCGCGGGTGCATCCGGATGACCGCTGTCAGGTCAAACGCGCACTGTCGGCTCACCTGACCCGGCGCAGCGATTTTTACCATGCCCGCTATCGCTTGTTGACGGACAATGACGCCGAGCCAGTCTGGCTGGAAGACAGTGGCCGGGTGATTGAACGTTCCGCTACGGGTCAGGCTGTGCGCATGGTGGGTACACGCCGTGACATCAGCAGCGATATGCGCCAGCGTGAGGAATTGCGTTTGTCGGCCTCGCTGTTTAACAACAGCTCGGACGGGGTGTTTGTGCTCGGGCGGGATCAGCGTTTCAAAACGGCGAACCGAATGTTCAGCCAGATCGTGGGCATGCAGAAAAGCCAGTTACTGGGGCGTGATCTGTTTGCGGTTATGCCGACTCATCAGTCGCAGCACATAGCCAAGGCGCTGTTGAACAATGGCCGCTGGCATGGCGATTTGGTGATCAGAGTCAGTGGTTCGCGCCGCATTCAAGTGTTGTTGACGCTGACCGCCGTGCGCAGCAAAGACCGCAGCATCAGCCACTTTCTCGGTATCTGCCAGGATTTGTCGCAGCGCTATAATGGCCTGATTCCAACCGACAAAGATGCCTACGACGCGCTGACCGGTGTTTACAACCGGCGCTTTTTTCAGGAGTTGCTGTCCGGGTTTCACCAGCATGAACCCTTGTTACCCGATCACTATGCCATCGCCATTCTGAATCTGGACGACTTCGCCGCGCTGAACCGTCATGTCGGAACCGATACCGGTGATCAGTTGTTGCGCGATGTCGCTGCCAGGCTGACCAACCAGAACGACCCGCTGCGCTGGGTAGCGCGGCTCGGCGGCGACCGCTTTGGACTGTTCCTTGAATACGAAGGCGACCGGACGACACTGGAGGAATGCTTGAATGCGCTGTTGCAGGAAGTGGCCCGGCCGATGCTGATCGACGATCAGGTGGTGTCGGTGACCGCCAGCATCGGGGTGTGTCGGGTGCAGTCCGATAACATCGATACCCTGCTGACGCTGTCGCAGCAGGCAATGATTCAGGCCAGCGCGGCTGGAGGCAATGGCATCAATTACCATGCGGCTTATCCACCAGGGTTGCCGCAGTTGGGTGACGCCTGGGCCCGGGAATTCAGACAAGCGCTTGACGGGCAATTGCTGCGTCTTGATTTCTGGCCGCGCACTCGCCTGGAAAGTGGGCGGTTGGAGGGCGTCGACGCCCGCGTCAGCTGGCATCACCCGGTTTACGGTCGACTGGAATCGGATGTGCTGTTGTCGATGGCTCAGTCTGTCGGGCTGGGTCAGTCGCTGCAGTACTGGTATCTCTGTCAGAGTTGCACTGAGGCAGTGCGCTGGCAGCGAGAAGGATGTGAAACGGTGCGTCTGTCGCTGCGCCTGGCCAGCAATCAGCTTGACGACGATGACTTTGTAGACCAGGTCAGCGCGGTATTGGCCCAAACGGGGTTGGCCAGCGACGCGCTCGAACTGGTGGTGACCGAAAGCCAGTTGATGGCAGATGTAACCCACGTGCGCGGGGTGTTGGACCGGCTGTCACGGCTCGGGGTGAAACTGGTGTTGGGTGACTTTGGGGCGGGTCAGTCGTCGCTGAGTCATCTGAAGCACTTGCCGGTCGATGCTCTGAGCCTGGCGCAGAATCTGGTGCGGGAGGCGGTCGCCAAAGGCCAGCAGCCAGTCCTTAAGGCGGTGATCGAGATGGCGCACAGCTTGAACCTGGCCGTCGTCGCCAGCCCGGTTGAACAGCCGGCGCAATTGCGGATGCTTAAAAAACTGGGCTGCGATATAGCCCAGGGGGGCCTGGTCAGTCAGGCATTGTCGGCCGATACCCTCCTGGCGCTGGTGAAGCAACGCCACCAAATGCAGCTGGCGGCGTCACCCATTCAAGTGCACTGATATCCGTCGTGACATGCTTTGGGCTTAAAGTACCTTACCAATTTGGGCATATAAACTGCATAGGCAAGCCTCGGTTGCGAGTCGTTCCCTGTTCGATGAAGACCTAGACTGGCGTCACTGAATTGCCATACAGAGCGAATAGTATGTCGCTCGGTTCGGCGCCAGCGGGCACTTCTGTGAACGGATGCTCCTTCGAACCACACCCGGTTTCAAAACGATCAACAATAAGAAAACGGCAGTCGCCCTAAGGAGTTCAACTTATGTCGGTCAACCTGTTCGATCTTGAACTGGCCAATATTGAAGACAATCAGTTGCATAAGCCCACGGAGTCCAGCGAGAACAAACGGTCCAATAATCACCGTCGACTGGCCGCTCGTCGTGCCATTGAAGACCATATGGAGCAACAGCGCCTGCGCACTGACCTCGACGACCTGGATCTGGAGTTGTTCTGAGCAGCCACGATTGTCGCTGGTGATGGATTTCGGCTTGAAACAGCCGCTGGCAAAAGGCAGAGCGGTCTCCTGACTGTCTTTTGCCAGCGGCGTATTTCCGTCGAGTCGTGCGCCGGTTGGTGGCCATGGCAGACTCACGGGCGCAGCATCCGCCTTTTGTTGTTACCCAATCCTACACTCTGTGTTACGAACCGTTACCTGATGCGATTCGTTGGCCTAATTCCTCACGAATCGACCTGAGCGAGGGGGGCGCGATTGACACCTCGGTGAGGTGTTGGCGCAAAGCCTGGTCCGCCGAGTGGTTGCTGTCGCGCATCTGTTCGTCCAATTGTTCGGCCCAGTGCGAGAGAACCCGATGAGCCGCAGCCTGCTGATCGACCGACAGCCGGGCCAGGCTGCGTTCTGGCAATACCAGCATTCCCCAGGTATAGACGACTGGCTGGCCGGTTACGTAGCTAACCCGGCTGTGCCAGTTCAAGGTCAGAGCCGCGCTCGGTGGTGCGATCAGCGCATCCAGGGCGCCGGTTTCCAGGGCGGGCAATACATCGGCGATGCCCAGTACCTGGTAATCCACCCGAATCTGCTGGCTCAGCTCACGGATCGTATCGGTATTGGGCAGCCAGAGTTTGCTGGCACGCAACCCGGCTAGATCGGTGACCGGTTGTTGTGACATGACGTAGGAAAACCCGCCGTCCAACGGTCCAAAGCCATGCCAGCCGCGACGGGCCAGGCGCTCGCGCACCGTTCCGTCAAAGGAGGTCCGCGCCTGATACACTTCAGCCAGGGTGTCGAACTGAAACGGCTGGCTGAGGTCATTGATGTCGACGTCCAGAGCTTCCAGTGTGCTACTGCTTACCAGGGCCCCCTGCAATTGCCCGATGCGCATTTTTCGCAGCACGGTAGCATCATCTCCCATCACCCCGCCGGGGTAGACCTTTAACGTCAACCCACCCTGGGTGGCGCTCTCCAGTTCAGCCGACAACGCATTCAGGCTGAGCACGGGCGCGGAACCCGGTGGGTAGAGCGTTGAGATCTTTAACGTCTCGGCTGTCAGTGGAACGCACCCGAGACTGATGCTGAGCAAGAGTAACGCCCGGTAAAAAACGGCTGGCAGTGCGATAAGGCTTACGGTGTAAACCGGCATGATGTTCCCCCCTGGTGTGCTCAAAGCGCACAGCATAGGGGCGTTTTGTTACGGCTGGATGGCACTGGCGACATAGATCGCCAGTGGTCGTAACCGCTTTCTATTCCCAAGACGGCGAAAAAACGGGGCAGCCATGGTAGATTGCAAACAGTGCCAACCGATACGCCGCCCGCAGACAGGAGGGGCCATGAACAGCGATGACTTGCATGACGTGGTGGATTTTCTGGCCCGGACTCTGCCATTTTCAGCGCTTTCCCCTGAAGAACGGTCGGAAGTCGCCCGGCGGCTAAGCATCGACTATGTGCCCCGGCAACAACAATCGGCGCTGACACTGACCGGCTACCTGTATCTGATTCGCACCGGTGCGTTTGAACTGCGAACCCAGCACGATGAACTGATTGACCGGCTGGGTGAGCACGAAATATTTGGTGTTAATACGTTGCTCGAAGGCAATACCGGAGGCATACGGGTCTTCGCCATCGAAGATGCCCTGGTGTTCAAGTTGTCGAGCGAGGATTTTACGTCGCTGTGTGAACGATACCAGCCGATGCGCCAGTTCTTTCAGCAGATCAGTGAACAACGCCATCGCCAGAACCGGTTGATTCTTGATCGTGATGTACAGCCCCGGTTTGAACAACCATTGAACCAGTCGGTTCGACAGTTTGCCCACCTGGGGCCGGTGATTGGCCAGAGTGACATCAGCATCAAGGCGGCCGCGGGCATCATGCGGGAGCACCGGGTGTCGTCGCTGTTGCTGATGAATGGTGAGGCCCTGGCTGGCATCGTCACCGACCGCGATTTGCGCAACCGCGCCGTCGCCGAGGGAATGGATCTGACCCTGCCGGTATCGAGCATCGCCACCGACGAACCCTCCACCATTGATGCCGATGCGCCGCTGTTCGATGCGCAAAAATTGATGACGCAGCAACAGATCCACCACTTGCCCGTTATGGAAAAAGGCAAGCCCGTGGGCATGATCTCCGCGACCGATCTGGTGCGGGCACAGCAGGTGTCGCCACTCTATCTGATCAATGATATTCAGCGCCAGTCATCACTCGACGCCCTGGCCGAGTTGCGCCACCGCATTCCCCGGTTGATCCACAACTGGGTCCAGGTTGATACCAGCCCCTATGAAATGGGTCATATTCTGGCAGCCATCGGCGATGCCTTTGTGCAGCAATGCCTGCGGCTGGCCAAGCTGGAAGTCGGTGATGCGCCGATGCGTTTCGCCTGGCTGGCCTTCGGTTCCCAGGCGCGGATGGACCAGACGTTTGCCTCCGATCAGGATAACGCCCTGATTCTGGCGCGCGAACCGACACCGGAAGAAGCGGATTATTTCGCAGCCCTGTCCGACTGGGTCTGTGTCGCACTCGACCGCTGTGGCTATGTACTGTGCCCGGGAGACATCATGGCGCGCAACCCGACCTGGCGACGCAGTGTTGCTGGTTGGCAGGCGGCTTTCGACGACTGGATCGATGAACCCACGCCCGAGGCCCTGCTCAATAGCAGCATCTTCTTTGATGTGCGGGTTATTGATGGCGATGCCAGCCTGCTCGATCCGATTCAGGCGCATCTGGCCGCCCGAACCCCCAAATCCGATATCTTTCTTGCCATGCTGACGCAGACAGCCGTGCGCAGTCGCCCGCCGCTGGGTTTTTTCCGGCAATTTGTGCTGAAAAGCAGCGGTGAGCAGGACGATGTGCTGGATTTGAAACATCGCGGTGTTGCGCTGGTCAACGACCTGGCCCGGGTCTACGCCCTGGCCTCGGGCGTTACCGTAGCCAATACGCAAGAGCGTTTGTTGGCTGTGAAGGCCGCCGGAGGCATCGACAGTGAACTGGCGGAAAGCCTGATCGAAGCCTGGTCGCTGATCGCGCATCTGCGCATCGAGGGGCAGAGCAATGCTTTGGCCAATGGTGAAGAACCGACCAGTTTTGTCGACCCGGATACGCTAAGCTCACTGACACGGGCGCATCTGAAAGACGCCTTTGCGACCATCAAGCGCGCCCAGTCACTGGCCTTGCAACGCTTTGCGCGAGGTCAGCTTGGTTAACTGGATCAACCATTTTTTTCGAAAGGGTGACGCCTGGGAGTCCCGTCGTTACTGGGTGCTGGATTTGGAATTATCCGGCCTGGATCCGCTCGACAGCCACATTTTGAGCGCGGGTTGGGTTTGCATTGAAGGCGGCGTCATCCAGTTGGACCAGGCAGGGTATTGTCTGTTCAAACAAAGCGCCCTGATGGGCGACGATGTGCGTGACAGCGCGCATGTGCATCACATTACCGACCAGCAACGCGAGCAAGGAGTGGACCTGAAGCTTTGGTTGCAACAGCAACTGGCGCAGCACCATCAGGATATCTGGGTCATGCACCATTCACCGCTTGATCTGCGTTTTTTGAAGCTGCACAGCCAGCGTCTCGGTGTGCACTGGCCCAAACCCGAAACACTCGACACCATGCTTTATGAAAAGCGCCGGGTTCCACCCGATCGGCTCGGCACCCATGCGACATTGAACCTGAATGCCTGTCGTCACCGTTACAGTCTGCCGCACTATCGATCACATCATGCGTTCAGCGATGCACTGGCAACGGCCGAATTATTTCTTGCTCAGGTTAAATCCCGTCGCGATACCGGGCTGACTGATCGGAAATTGAAGCGGTTGTTTTAGAATTTGATACTGGCAATCAGGTGAGTTTCAGGTGCCGTCAGTGCCTCTCCGGGGTAGTTCGCAGCATGGACTAAAACGCCAGGAGCGTTTTAGCATGAGCGCAGCGAGCCCGGAGGGTGGATCCCACGGAAGGGATCCATGTTATGCGATCTAGGCTCCATGGATGGATTGAGTGGGCGGCATCCCGCCCGACCCCGGAGAGGCACTGACGGTGCCTGAAACGGGCGACAGGCACTAAATCAAAACAAACCACCAAAACTGTATTTAGTGGTTTGAATTGGGTTTCGATTTTTCTTCCAGTAATTGTTCCATCCGCTGCATCTGCGCCTGCATCTGGTTCATTTGTTCGGCCAGGTCATGGCGTTCCTGGTGCGCCTGCTCCTGTGAACTCGCATTCTGTTCAGCCGTCATCACGTCGAGAATGGCACCGACCATCATGTTTAAAAAAACGAAAGCGGTCAGGAAAATAAAGGTCAGGTAGTAAACCCAACTGAGTGGGTGCACGGCCATGGTTTCGTACATGACGTCCGTCCAGTCTTCAAAGGTCGCGACGCGGAACAGCGTCAGCATGGCAATGGAGACATCGCCCCAGAGGAATTCATTGATGTTGGCAAAAAACAGTGAACCAATGGCACCATAGATGTAGAAGATGATGAACATCAGTAAGGCGATGTAGCCCATGCGCGGAATGGCCTTGAGCAGCGCATTGATCAGCGAGCGCAATTCGGGCACCACCGACACCAGGCGTAAGACCCGAAAGACGCGCAGCAGACGACCAATCAATACCGCATCGGCGTTGTCGAGCGGGATCAGGCTACCGACCACTACCAGCGTGTCAAACAGGTTCCAGCCATCACGAAAGAAGCGTTTCTTGTTTTCACAGACGGCAAAGCGAAACAGGATTTCTGCCAGGAAAAAATAGGTAATGGCGTAATCCATCACCGAGAGAGCCCGGCTCAGCAGCGGTGGCAAGTCGTAGGTTTTAGCACCGATGGTAATGGCGGACAAAATAATGATGCTGATCACCACCATCTGAAACAGTCGGCTCGATTCGACCCGCTTCAATTGTGCCGCCAGGGATTGGGAAGACACGCCAGGCATAGTGCAGGGACTCCAGTGTATTAAGGGGGGGGATTATACGGCGCCTGTGCAGTGCATCCTATGGTCCTGTCCTTTGAATGTGAAAAAATCGCGTCTGCATTGCGCCGCAACCCGGCCTTCCCTAAGCTGGCCCTTGAGTGGCCAGAGGCCCTTCTCAATAACTCGCTAACGGAGGAATCATGAAGCTGGTGTTTACTCACCCAAACCACTTTGCCGTGATCCATGTGCGCCATTTACTGGAGTCCCGCGGGATCGGCTGCGAAGTGCGCAATGAATTTGCCGTGGGTGCCATGGGTGAGTTGGCTCCCATTGATGTCTGGCCTGAACTTTGGGTGGCTGAAGATGACGATGAGGAAAAGGCTCGCAGGCTGATTGATGAGGCAGACGCCAAGGCCGAACAGGCCGACTGGTTCTGTAGCCAGTGCGGCGAACGCAATGCCGGCAGCTTTGAGCTGTGTTGGGCGTGCGGCGCTGAACCGCCACAACGATAACAACAGGCCGGTTTGGCCAACTAAGGATTCACTGTTATGACGATAGATGAGCTTTTGCAGCAGGCCCGGCAGTGCGATAACGGCCAGACGATGACCGTCCCTGACAGTTGGGGCCAGGGGCGCACGGTATTCGGCGGTTTGTCAGCCGGTCTGGCGTATCAGGTGATGCGCGCCTCGGTGCCAGTAGACCGGGTATTGCGTTCCATGAGCATCAGCTTTGTCGGGCCAGTGGCGACCGACACGCCGTTCGGGTTTCAGGTTGAGGTGCTGCGCGAAGGTAAAAACGTCACCCAGGTCGAGGCACGGGTGGTGCAGGAGGGGCAGGTGGGGGTCGCTTTGCTGGCCAGCTTTGGTCAGGCCCGAGCCTCCGTCACGGGCGTTGAAAACACCGAAACGCCGCCTTTCAGCCGGCCAGAGAGCCCTGTCTGTCTGCCGTTTATCCCCAACGTTACCCCTCAGTTTTTTCAACATATTGATGTTAATCTGATTGACGGCAACATGGCCTTCACCGGCGCCGATACTTCTCACCACGGTGGCTTCATGGCGTTCCGGGAAGCTCCGGCAGCGCTCACCGATGCGCACCTGATTACCCTGATCGACGCCTGGCCACCGACCTTGTTGCAGCAACTGAAAGAACCAGCCCCAGCCAGCACATTGGCCTGGAACCTGGAGTTTTTGCACCCCCACGCCGACGTACCGGCGGATGCCTGGTTCGGGTATCGCGCGATAACGCGCCAGGCTGGCGAAGGCTACGGCCATACCGAGGCCAATATCTGGAATGCCCGGGGCGATCTGGTCGCCATCAGCCGTCAAACCATTACCGTGTTTGCGTGACCGGATTGAGGGTGTTTTGCGTAGGTTGACAGTACAGCCGACGATTGAATGTGACACTTAGCTGGTTGCTGAAAAAGGCTTCCTGCCTTTTTCAACACACGAGAACCAAACATTGCGATGTTTGTTTATCTCGCAAAATCAACGACTTAACAGTCATTAATTTTGCCGGAACGTCCATGTTCCGGTAGCAGGCCGCCGAAATACTGCGAATTTTAACAGCCTGTTAGACGTTAATGGAGTGAATGGCACCATGAGGGCAACCGAATCCGGGTTTCGCAGCATTGCCATGCCACCGTCCAGCCGTGACCCCCGGGTACTGGCAGTCGGGGAGGCGGCGGAGCAACTTGCTGATTTCATCGAACGACATCCCCGGTTGTTTATCCTCACCGGTGCGGGCATCAGCACGGGGTCGGGCATTCCGGACTACCGTGACGACAAGGGAGGCTGGAAACGCAGCCCACCGGTTCAACATCAGGCCTTCATGACCCGTTACCCGGTGCGCCAGCGCTATTGGGGTCGCAGCCTGATCGGTTGGCCGGTGATGCAAAGCGCCGCCCCGAATGAGGCTCATCAGGCGCTGGTGTCATTGGAGCGAGCAGGTCAGGTGTCGGCACTGGTCACTCAAAATGTCGACAGGCTGCATCAGAAAGCCGGGAGCGAGCGGGTTGTGGACTTGCATGGTCGTGCCGACGAGGTGGTCTGTATGAGTTGCCATTACCGGTGTCTGCGCGAGGAGGTTCACGATCGGTCACGCCAGGCAAACCCGACCTACTGCGGCTATTCGGCCGAAACGGCCCCGGATGGTGATGCCGACCTCGAATTGGATTTCAGTCAATTTACCGTGCTTGATTGCCCGCAGTGCGGGGGTATTTTAAAGCCGGATGTCGTCTTTTTCGGCGACAATGTCCCCAAAACCCGGGTAGAACATGCCATGGCGGCTCTGGAAGCCAGCGATGCCGTGCTGGTCATCGGCTCCTCTCTGATGGTGTTTTCAGGCTACCGCTTCTGCCGCCACGCTCACCAGTCCAACATCCCCATGGCAACCCTCAACCTCGGCGCCACCCGGGCCGACGCCCTGATGGACCTGACCCTGAACGCGCCCATAGGCGACACCTTGGCTTGTTGGTCGCGTTCCCAGTAATTGGTCTGGGTGGTTGATCCAAATACGTTGAATTCCATTTGGTGGCAGAATTCGTGAACGGCACCGGGTACTGTCCTCCGGGGTCGTGCGGAATGCCGCCCACTCAATCCATCCATGGAGACTAGGCCGCAAAATCCCTGTTGCGGACTGCCCCGGAGGACAGTACCCGGCTCCCTGGCTGTGATCTGTCTACTTGGCGATTGATTCTAAGCGGCAATCCCTCGCCGCTAACTTGAGTCGAACCTGCAGAGCGTTAACTGACAATACGAGTAAAGCGGCTAATAGCGCGGGCTCCGCCTATCTGGAATAGCCTTTGCAATGGTCCACTCCGGACTCCAGACAGGATGCAAACGATGGCCATTTCACCTCTAATCCCAGTGTCGTCTACCGGGGCTAACCAGAACGTCAGCGGACAGGGTACAGCGGTTGGCTCCACGACACTGCCTACTCAAACTGCTCAGGCTGAATCGGCCACTGAGACCAGTGATGACAGTGCCAGCTTCAGCTCGCGCGCAGAGCGCCTGGCGGCGTTGAATGAAGAGTTCACCATCACCGGCCCCGATTTCGAAGTCAGCGCGGCCTTCATCAGTCGCCTGCAGGAGTTTGAATTCATCAGCCCGGGCGAGGCCGAAGGCTTGCTGGGGCAGTCAGCGCCGGGTGCTGAGCCGGCGGTTAAAGACGCAGGCCCGCAAGCGATCATCGACCTGCAGCAGGACCTCGAAGCGCTGGCCGGCACCGTGCCCGAAGACGGCAATCTGGCGCTGCTCCTCAACGAGACCTCTGCTGCCCTGACCGACCTGAAAGCCTCCTCTCCCCTGGCCAACGCCCCTCAATACAAGGCCCTGCAACAACGCCTGGAGCAATCCCTGGCCAGCGACCCGGATGCCGCCGCCCTGAGCGATGCCGACCGCTATCGCATGACCCAGGCCATGGATGTGATGCTCATCGCCAGCCGCCTGGCCCCTGGCTCGGAAACCAATGCCGGCATTCGCAGTTACCTGGCCAACACTTGAGTTTATTGCCTATGGTTGGCCTGGGTGGTTGAACTTTGGTGGCTGAATTTTATTCGGTGGCAGAATGCGTGACCGCCACCGGGTACGGTCCTCCGGGGTCGTGCGGAATGCCGCCCACTCAACCCATCCATGGGGTAGTCCGCAGCATCCCTGCTGCGGACTACCCCGGACAACCACACCCGGTACCGGTCACTAATCCCAGTGGTTTAAATTTTAATCTTGAATCGACATATCAGACCAGCGACGGCATCGGGTGCGCCTCCAGCGGGGCGTCGGTCCCCATGGATGGGGACCGCCGAGCTTACATGGATGTACTTGCAGCGACCCGCTGGAGGCGTACCCGGTGCCCTCGCGGCCCACTGGCAACCAAGTCAAGGCAACGGAGGTAGCAGAGGCAACCTCCCAGGCAGCCCACAGACTGCCAATGGTTAGATTCAACCAGTAAACAATCCACATGCAACCAACCCGATTGCCAACTTGAGCGACGTGCTGACGCACCAGCCGTTTATTCTGGAGCGGGCTCGGCCTACACTCGTGGCACATCCGCTTTGTACAGGTTATCGAATGTCGACGTTTTCCGGGTCCGATCGTTATATTGCCACTGGCGAATTGCAGCGCGCTGTGAATGCCGCCATTACCTTACAGCGACCGCTGCTGGTCAAGGGAGAGCCGGGTACCGGCAAAACGTTGCTGGCTGAAGAGATTGCCGCTGCTCTGGGTATGCCGCTGGTGCAGTGGCACATTAAATCAACAACTCGGGCGCAGCAGGGGTTGTACGAATACGATGCGGTGTCGCGCTTGCGCGACAGCCAACTGGGGGATGACCGGGTGCATGATATCCGCCATTACATTCGCCCCGGTAAGCTGTGGGAAGCCTTCACCGCCGAGCAGCGGGTGGTGTTGCTGATTGATGAAATCGACAAGGCCGACATCGAGTTTCCCAATGATTTGCTGGTCGAGCTGGACCGCATGGCGTTTCATGTATACGAGACCGGCGAAACCATCGAGGCCGTGCAGCGCCCGGTAGTGATCATTACCTCCAACAACGAGAAGGAGCTGCCGGATGCCTTCTTGCGACGCTGCTTCTTTCACTACATTCAGTTTCCGGATGCCGAGACGTTGCAGGCCATTGTTGATGTGCATTTTCCCGAGATCGAGTCCCGGCTGGTGCGTGAAGCCTTGCAGCTGTTTTTCCAGGTTCGGGACGTACCGGGCCTGAAGAAACGGCCCTCTACCTCAGAACTGATCGATTGGCTCAAGTTGCTGGTCAGCGACCGCCTGGCGGCCGATGCGTTGAAGGAAGGGGATATTCGACAGGCGTTGCCACCTTTGTACGGGGCTTTGCTGAAAAACGAACAGGACGTGCACTTGCTGGAGCGGCTGGCTTTTATGAGCCGGCGCGAGCGCTGAATCGTTATGCTGATTCGTTTCTTTACCACCGTCCGCCAGCACGGCGTCAATGCGACACCCAAGGAGCTGCTGACCTTGCTGGAGGCGCTGGACGCCGGGCTTGGTTCGGCTGACCTGGACGCCTTCTATGAACTGGCGCGTCTGTGTCTGGTGAAGGATGAGACCCAGTTCGATCGCTTCGACCGCGCCTTCGCCGACTTTTACGAAGGTCTGGAGACCTTGCCCAACCCGCTGGACGTCGATCTGCCCGAAGACTGGTTGCGCCAGCAGCTGATACGTGATCTGACCGACGAGCAAAAAGCCGAACTGGACGCCATGGGCAGTCTGGATGAATTGCTGGCCACACTGGAAGAACGACTTAAGGAGCAGGAAGGCCGGCACGAAGGTGGCAATCGCTGGATCGGTACCGGCGGTACCAGCCCCTTCGGGCATGGCGGCTATAACCCCCAGGGCATTCGCATTGGCGGGCCCGGTAAACACCGGCGCGCGGCCAAAGTCTGGCAGCAGCGTCAGTATCGCAACCTCGACGACAACGTCGAGATCGGTACCCGCAACATCCAGATGGCGCTGCGTAAATTGCGCCAGTTCGCGCGCACCGGTGCCCGCGAGGAACTGGCGCTCGACGACACCATTCGTTACACCGCCCGCAACGCCGGCATGCTCGACATCCGAACCCGGCCGGAGCGACACAACGCGGTGAAAGTCTTGTTGTTTCTGGATGTCGGTGGGTCGATGGACGATCACGTACGCATCTGCGAAACCCTGTTTTCTGCGTGTCGTAACGAGTTCAAACACCTCGAACACTTCTATTTTCACAACTTCATTTACGATCACGTCTGGCACGATAACAGCCTGGGTCGGCAGGCGATTACCCCGCTTGGCGACGTGCTGCACAAGTACGGGCCTGACTACAAAGTCATCTTCGTCGGCGATGCTGCCATGGCCCCTTATGAAATCGCCGCCGCATACGGCAGTATCGATTTCATGAATGAGGAGCCGGGTGCCGTGTCGTTTGAGCGGTTGCGCAGACATTTCAAGCGCAGTGTCTGGCTCAATCCGATTGGTCGGGAATACTGGGACTATACCCAGAGCATCGGTATGGTGCGCCAGTTGATTGAAGGTCGGATGTTCCCGTTAACGGTGGACGGTTTGAGCCAGGGGATAGCCGCGCTCAGCGGCAAAGCCTGAAGGTGCCTTCCCGGGTTGGCATGGGGTATACTCAAGGTAAAGACGTACCGCGACACACCGAGGTTATGGAAGATGAAAAAGGTGTGGGTGTATGCCCTGTTTTGGGCGGGCCTGGCCGCATGCCAGGTGCCTATAGCCAGTGGCGACACAATTCGGCTGGTTGCCGACCCCTGGTGTCCCTATAATTGCGAGCCTGGCACTGAGCACGCGGGGTTTATGGTGGATCTTGCGCGCCTGATATTCCAGGCCGAGGGACATGAGGTGGAGTACCACCAACGGCCTTGGGTGAGGGCATTGCAGGAAACCCGTGATGGGGCTTTCCATGGCGTTATTGGCGCTACCCGGCTCGAAGCACCTGACTTTATCTTTCCTGACCTGGCTCAGGGACAAATGGCCAATGCTTTCTGGACCCTGTCCGACTCCTCCTGGCAATTCCACGAACCTGCATCACTCGAAGGTCATTATCTGGCCGTCATCGCCGGATACAGCTACGGTGCCCTTATTGAAGGCATGCTGCAGGATGAGCGCCACCGGCCTTATATTACCGAGCTGCACGGCGTGTCTCCGCTGAAGAACGGACTCAAAATGCTGGAGCGAGGGCGAATTCAGGTATTGTTGGAAGATGAGCACGTGATGCGTTACCAGCTGCGTCAAACCGGACAAACCCCGCAATTCAAACAAGCCGGTTCTGTCCCGGCACAACCCGAATCCGCTCGCGTGTACATTGCCTTTAGCCCGGCGCATGACGCTTCTGCTGACTATGCCCGACTGTTAACCGAGGGCGTAGCTAGAATGCGCGCCAGCGGCGAATTGGCGAGCATTCTGGCTGACTACGGAGTCAGTGACTGGCGCTAACAAGGTTATATTCCCCCCATTTCTGGTAGTCTGACAGTCGGTTGTCTGTTGGGGTCAAGAAACCTATGTGTTTGGTAGTAAATCGTTTGGCTTACCTGTTTCAGCTGTGTCTCTGGGTGGCGGTGCTGTGTGTTTCTGTAGCCCCTGTCGCGGTGGGCGAGGTTCAGGACTCCATGGCTGATAAACCTGAACCTAAACCTGAACCTGACGCCGTTGTGCTGTCGCCTTATGAGCAGTGCATGCTGCAACTGATCGAAAGCGCCTCCAACGTGCTCAGCGCATCCCAGCTGCGCAATTATTGCAGCCTTGAAAGCCGCACTGGCAGTGGCGTAAGCAACGCGGAAACCCCGTTGCGACGGCGCATCGCGCTCGAGCAGTTCTCGTTGAACAACCCTTTTAGCTTGCTCCCGCACCGGCCCAACTATCTGCTGCCACTGGCGTATTCGACCGACCCTGACCCCAATGCCCAGGGCGACGTGGACTTGCAAGCCGTCGAAATCGAGTTTCAGCTCAGTCTCAAGGTGGTGATCCTGGAAAGTCTTTATCGGGATTTCGGAACCTTTTCATTCGCCTACACGACCCGGTCTTTCTGGCAAGCCTATAACTTTGACCTGTCCTCTCCGTTTCGTGAAACCAATCATGAACCCGAGTTCATTCTTGCACTGGGTAGTCGGCTTGAATTGGCCGGGGTGCGTAACATTGGTAATGCGATTTCTCTGAACCATCAGTCCAATGGCTTGAGTGGCGAAAATTCTCGCAGTTGGAATCGGGTGATTTTCCAGACCGTTTGGGAGCGCAAACGCTGGGCCCTCGCTTTCCGGCCCTGGCTTCGCATTCCTGCTCCCAAAGAGCGCTACCCCGGTGATCCGCTGGGCGACGACAACCCGGATATCCTGGATTACATGGGCCATTTTGACGTCAATGTCGTCTATGGCGGGAATACGCACCAGTTTGCGTTAATGCTGCGCAATAATTTGCAGGCAGATCCCAACCGGGGCGCCGCGGAATTAAGCTGGTCGTTTCCGGTGAACGATCGGGTACGGGGCCGTTTGCAGTATTTTCACGGCTATGGCGAAAACCTGATCGATTACGACCGGTTTAATCAAACGCTGGGGTTGGGTTTTGAACTGAATGGCTGGCTCTAGGGAGCCTCTGAACAACTCCCCCAGGGCTCTGCGCGAGCTAAAACGTTCTGGCACAAGGCGCACTTCGCAGCGCAATGGCCGTAGCCCTTGTCAAGAAGTGCAACGCCGGGCCAGGACGTTTTAGCCGCGCCCGCTGGGGCTTTCCGAGGAACGCTGCCACTTCGTTGGACTTATTTGAAAGGTCTAGACATTTCTGCATAAGTCCGCCTTGTGGCAACGTCCCTCGGATAAGCCAGAGCCCCGGGGGAGTTATTCAGAGGCTCCCTAGCAGTGTGTTGAAATTCTCTGAATGTGAGCATTCTGTACCTGGAACATGGCTGTTCCAGCGACATCGATGACGGCTAAGTCATTGATTTCGGCAGGAATGCAAAAATCACACTGTTTGTATTCCGTCTTTGGGAAAAGCCAGGAAGCCTTTTTCAACACCGTGCTAGGGAGTGAGTCGGAGGTTCTCTTGCACCCGGTCAGGCTCCCGTAAAACCGCGCGAGTGACTTGCCACATACTGAGATTCATTTACACTTGCTAGTGAGAATCTGAATAGATCAGGCACCGGGGGTGTGGTGAATTCATTGTTGAAGATCGACAATCTGGCTTGCCAGTATGGCTCGGTACCGGTGCTGAAAAACATCGGATTGCAGGTGCTTGAAGGCGAAATCTGCTGTTTGCTGGGCCCCAGTGGCTGCGGTAAAACCACCCTGTTGCAAGCCATTGCCGGCTTCACACCGCTGGTAACCGGCCAGATCGAGCTTGATGCCCAGATTATTGCCGAGCCGGGGTCAGGTATGGCGCCGGAAGCCCGGGGCATCGGCATGGTGTTTCAGGATTACGCCCTGTTCCCGCATCTGACGGTGCGCCAAAATATTGGTTTTGGGCTCAAATCGGTCGATCGTACCGAGCGCCAGGTCCGAATCCGGGAAGCGCTGGATCTGGTCAAAATGGAGGCTCTGGCCGACCGTTACCCCCACGAGCTATCCGGTGGTCAGCAACAACGCGTTGCCCTGGCGCGGGCGCTGGCGCCCAAGCCGCGTCTGCTATTAATGGACGAACCCTTCTCCAACCTCGATACCGAGCTGCGTCGCAGTCTGTCGCGAGAGGTTCGCCGTATCCTGAAAACCGCTGGCATCACCGCCATTATGGTGACTCATGATCGTGACGAAGCCTTTGTGGTCAGCGATCGGCTGGGCGTTATGGATCAGGGCCGTTTGTTGCAATGGGGCACTCCGGCACAGGTGTATCATCAGCCAGCAACACCGTTAGTGGCCAGTTTTGTCGGCGACGGTAACTGGATCGAAGGCCGGGTTCTGGACAGCCAGACACTGGCAACGGAATTGGGCACGGTTCATCAACCTGGCCATCTCTGGACTGCAGGCAAGAGCCTGGACATTTTCGTTCGCCCCCATGAAGTCACGGTAACCGATGCCTTCGACGCCGTTCAGGTAGAAACGCTCAGTGGTGAGTTTCTGGGGACCCAGACCCTCTATCGTTTTAGATTGCACAGCGGGCGTGAGCTCGAAGCCCAGTTCGGGTCTCAAGCGGTCTTTCAGCCTGGCTCAACTCTGGGGTTGGCGCTCACCTCGGCCAACCTGGTCGCTTTTCCCGCCAGCGGTGACTACGACCAGACTGACTGGTACGGTCCTGTCACCCCTTTGGCGACACAAGCCCAGTCTGCCACGTTACTGAGTGCGACAGCCCGATAAAGAGGCGGTTTTTAGTGCCCGGGCCGACCTGCAGACGCCAGGGTGACCCTGGGTAGCTGAATCAATGCAAACCAGGAAACCAAAGGGTGTTCTAACCCTGTTCCGCCACCGGCAAAACCGGCGTCGCCGCTTTACGCCCGCCCTGAATTGACCGGCTTAGCATTATCACCGGCAGCAACCCCACCAGCACAATCATCAGCGCGCCCATGGCCGCCACTTCAATTTTTTCGTCCGAGGCGTATTGGTATACATAGGTGGCCAGGGTGTCGTAATTGAAGGGGCGCAGCATCAGGGTGGCGGGCAACTCCTTCATGGTGTCGACAAAGACGACTAAAGCGCCGGTGAGCAGCCCCGGACGGATCAGTGGCAGATGCACCCGACGCAGGGTCTCCAGGCTGTTCATGCCAAGGGAGCGGGCAGCCTTGTCCATCGACGGCGTGACCTTGTCGAGGCTGGACTCAATGGCCCCCGCCGCGACGGCCAGAAAACGAACGCTGTAGGCAAAGACGAGAGCGAAGACGGTACCGCTGAGCAGCAGACCACTGGAGACGTCGAACCGGGCACGCAGAAACGCATCGACGGTGTTATCGAACGTCGCCAGAGGGATCAGAACGCCAATCGCCAGTACCGTGCCGGGCATGGCATAGCCCAGCTTGGAGAGGCTGACAAAGGTGCGGACACTCCGGTTGGGGTGCAGGCGGCGGCCATAGGCCAGCAAGGTGCCGATGACGACGGTAACCAGCGCGGCGGTGGCCGATAGGAACAGGCTGTTCCAGGAAATGGCGATGAAATCGTCGGTCCAGTAGCTGGAAAAGTTCCCCAGTGCATAGCTGGCCAGTTGATAGGCGGGGACCGCGAAGCCAAGCACAAGAGGCAGTGCACAGGCCATAAAAGCCAGCCACCCTTTGGCGCCGGTTAAGGTGTAGAGGGCGGAATCCTGATTGGGTTTGCCCTGACCAAAGTGGCGCTGCCGGGCGCGGCCGATGCGTTCAAGCGTAATCAGCACCACAACAAACACCAGCATCATACTGGCGATCTGAGCGGCCCCGCCCAGGTTGCCCATATTTAGCCAGGTATCGTAAACGCCCAGGCTCAAGGTACGAATGGCAAAGTAATCGACGGTGCCGAAATCGTTCAGGGTTTCCATCAGCGTCAGCGCCAAACCAACGGCGATAGCCGGGCGGGCCAGCGGCAGCGATACCCGGTAGAAGCTTTGCCAGGGAGTGCAGCCCAGGGTGCGACTGGCGGCCAATATATTGCTGCCTTGTT
Source organism: Saccharospirillum impatiens DSM 12546 (assembly GCF_000423605.1). Classification (GTDB taxonomy): domain Bacteria; phylum Pseudomonadota; class Gammaproteobacteria; order Pseudomonadales; family Natronospirillaceae; genus Saccharospirillum; species Saccharospirillum impatiens. The sequence continues at coordinate 45,098 of NZ_AUIH01000012.1, read as the reverse complement.
CCAGAAATGCAGCGCGGGCCATTAAATAGACATAGGGGTACAGCACCAGTGACATCAGCACAATGGCACCACCCATGCTGCGGATGTCCGGGAACCAGTAGTCGCGTCGGGTTTGCCAGCCAAAGACATCACGCAGGGTTCCTTGCAACGGGCCTGCGAATTCGAGCATGTCGGTGTAGATGAAGGCTATGACGTAAGCCGGTACCGCAAAGGGCAGCAGTAAGGCCCATTCAAACAGCCGGCGGCCGGGGAAGTGGCACAGCGTCACCAGCCAGGCCGTGGTCACCCCGATGGTAAAGCTCAGTAGTCCGACTCCGGTCAACAGCAGCAAAGTGGCTTCAAGGTAGCGGAACAAAACGGTGTTATAGAGATGCCGCCAGATGTTATCGGTCGGGAACAGAGCCAGGTAGAACACGGACAGTACGGGTAATACGACCAGCCCGGCGATGATAAAGACCAGAATCGGCCAGGCACGCAAGTGCTTGAAAAGTCTAATGCGCGGTTGGGTGCCCAGTGCTGGCGGGTTGGCCATTCATGCCTCGGTTGCAGATAAAAGAAATGGACGGGGTGTGTGCAAACAAAAACGGCAGCCGAGGCTGCCGTTTATAAGTTTACTTCAAGGCTGGGGTGCTTAGAAGTCGTAACCGACTTCGTCGACGAGTTTGGAGGCGTCTTCGACGTGGTTCACGACCGCCGTCAGGCTGACGTCATCGGCTACAAAGTCACCCATATACTGGTTTAACAGTGCTGAGCGCGGAGTATCGGGTTTAACCGGGAATTCGTGGTTCTCCTGAGCATACATGTACTGAGCCAGATCCTGGCTCATGAACTCCAGCAATTGCACGGCTTCATCGCGGTTCGGTGCGTGTTTGGCAACTGCCGCGCCAGAGATGAACATGTGCGCACCGCGGTCTTCCTGGTTCGGGAAAACGATGTTAACCGACTGGGCCCAGGCAATTTGCTCGGGCTCTTCGTAGTTGGTCATCATGGCGCCCCAGTAGTAGCTGTTGCCCAGTGACAAATCGCATTCGCCTTCCATAATGGCTTTCACCTGCGCCCGGTCGTTCCCCTGAGGAGTGCGTGCCAGGTTGTTTTTCAACCCTTCGAGCCAGGTCTGGGTGTAGGCTTCGCCATGATGTTCGATCATTGAGGCAAACAACGACAGATTGTAGTTGTGTTTGCCGCTGCGGGTACAGATGCGGCCTTCCCATTCGGGATCGGCCAGTTCTTCATAGGTGGTAATTTCGCCGGGTTCAACGCGATCCTTCGATGCGTAGATAACGCGGGCCCGGGTAGTCAGACCAAACCAGTGATTGTCTTCAGCGCGGTATTGCGCCGGAATGTTGCTGGTCAGAATGTCGCTGTCGACCGCCTGTGTCAGGCCTTTGTCGTAGGCGTCGACCAGAATGGTGGTGTTGGGCGTCAGAATGATGTCGGCCGGGCTGTTGCGACCTTCCTGCTCGATGCGCTCGTTCAGGCCGGAACTGGCGTAAATGACATTGGTTTCAATGCCGCTTTGTTGGGTAAATGCTTCCAGGAGAGGTTCGATCAGAAACGCCTGGCGATAGGAGTATATGTTCACTTCTTCCGCCTGGGCGGCGGTGACAGTCAGGCTGGCGGCCAGTGGCAGCGCAGCAAGTGTCAGGTGTTTCACGGTGCGTTTGATGGTTGTATTCATTCTCGGTCTCCATTGCGAAAGGCTTTCAACATGATAAGTATTCTCAGTTGTATGCAATGACGTGTCAAGCAATGTGGTCGACACCGACCGGGTTTGAGTATGATTTGGCCGTGTTTTCGGGGAATATCCCGCGTGGTGAAACTGATTCGGGCTGCTAAACTGGGGAAAGCTCAGGCTCTAACAGGAGGCCCCGTGTGGGCAGGAGTGACCGATGATCCGACACGCCACCAATACTGACTTCCACGAATTGGCCGAGCTGTATCACGATGCCAGTCTGATTGCCCATCCGTTTATTGACCCCAACTACATTGCCCGGGACCGACGGCATCTGCGTGAGCACCGTTTGCCGCTTGAGCAGGCGTTTTTGTGGGAGCGGCAGGGTGACATTGCCGGGTACATTGCACTGGAAGGCAAGCGGATTAACGGCTTGTTTATTAAGGTAGAGCATCAGCGCCAGGGCATAGGCCGAATGCTGGTAGACCACGTGAAGCACTTGCACGATGAGTTGCGGGTCAAGGTTTTTCAGGAAAACTATCAGGCTCAGCGCTTTTACTTCGCCATGGGGTTCGACATCGTTCCCGAAACGGACACCCCGGAAGACGGGCCACACGCACAATACTGCATGCGCTGGCCCGTCTGAGGCTCACTCCAGCTTATTGCTGTTGTACCTGATACACGCTCAGGGAACCGCTGACTTCGTTGGCGACCAACAGCAGCGCAACACCGGATGGGCTCTGACTGGCCGGTATGAATTGCATGCCCTCCGGCGCCAAGTCGCCCGCTTGTGCGGTGATGTCGCCGTTAGCACTGGCAGCGGTCGCATCGTAATTGCGGTGGTTGGTGTAAGCCACAAACTGCACCGCTTCCGGGTTGGTGATATCGAAGGTCATAAACCCGCCCATGCGCTCAAGGCCAACAAACGCCAGAGTGCGGTCACCCAGTTGCCCCAGGGTCAGCGCTTCGGGTTCAGGCCCCTTGTTGTCACTGCGGTCGTCTACGGCCAGTTCATTGTCGGTGGTATTGAAGTACGCCGGGAACCGATCGGCCGTGATGCGTTCGATCAGGTCGCCGGAGTCGTACACCAGGGCGCCAATGTCGTCGAAGATCGCAAAAGAACGGGCGCCGTAGGCGTAAACAGACTCGTAAACTCCGTCGCCATTGGCATCGCCCAGCGCTTTATTGATTTTCAGGCCGCCGATGTCGTCGAAGCCGGCAAGCGAAGCGGCCAGTTGCACATCACCGATCTCGGTTTCGTCGGTGTAGACAAGGCAGCCATCGTCTTCATCCCAGTCATACTGACCCATCGGCAAAGCGCCCTGGCACTGTGCTTCGGTTTCAGCATCCGAGAAATATTCGCGAGCATCCCCTTCGTTGGCCGTGACCACATAGGTGCGGCCATTGATGCTGTAACTGGCGATGGAGTCCGGATGGTAGGTACCATAGAGGCCAGCGTAAGTCGCCAGGGCAGCTACCTCGTCATCTTTGTTTGCATCCAGGCTGTTGTCGGCCAGGCTATGATCCTTGAAACCCAGAGGGTAAAGCCCGGTGATGCTGGGTGTATCGCTCAGACTGATTTTGGCCAGGGCGTTGTTTTCCTGCAGTGACACAAAGGCCGTGCGGCTGTCAGGAGTGACGGTGATGTATTCCGGCTCCAGGTTTTGCGACAGACGGGTGTACTCCGGGTCCGGGTTGTTGGCGGTGATGATGTCCGGGTGGTGGTTGTCGTCAAAACCATTGAAGTTCAGTTGAATTGCCAGATCATCCGGAATGCCGCGGGTTACCGGAATCACCGAAACGCTGCCTTCCGGGTCGATCAGGTAGTCGCCGCTGGGCTCGCCTTCATTAGCGACCAGTACGTAGCGGCCATCGGGCGAAAAGGTCACCATATCTGGCAATGCGCCTGCCAGTACACCTTTGACGAAGTCGGTGTCACCCTGGTCATTGAGGCGGTAAAAGAGAATGGCGCCTTTATCAACCTTGCTCTCGTTTTCAACGGCAATCGCCAGCAGGTCACCATGCACAGCCAGGCTGTTGGCTCCGCCGATCATGATTTTGCGGTATCCCGTATACGGGTCTGCGACCCAGACTTGCGCCGGCACGGCATCGCTGCGATCGGCCAGGTTGCTCAGAGTGTAGGGCGCATCAGTGCTTTCCGTCAGCAAGTTGCTGATGCGCACCGCATTAATGCGCCCGGTGGCGCCATTGGTCAGGTAAGCGAAGCCAGAGGCTTGGTGGTAGGCGACGATTTCAGCCGCACTTTCATCAAAAATACCGCTGGTGTAGCGGCCAACCATATCAATTTGTACGCTGGGATCGCCTGCGGGCAGCGCACGATCGGCTGATTGGGTTGGGTTTGTGCTGCAGGCACTGAGTGTCAGGCCAGCGGCGAACGTAATCGCCAGGGGTTTTAGGGGCGTCATGGTGGCATCCTGTCGCGGGTTGGTGAGCGTTGTTGTATTTGCTCACGCTACGGAGTCTGTGTGACAGAAAGACGACAATGGGATGACAGTCTGAATACAGTCGGGGTGCGCAGTGACTTTGCTTGTGGCTTTGGTTAGTCTGCCAGACTGGTTGGAAAGCTTTTAATATGGCCCGGGCGTCTCGCTGCATTGTTCAGAGCCTCCCCGGCCCTAACTCCTATTGATGAGGTGAATTGTGACCTGGACGACCTGGCTGGCAGTGGTCAGCATATGCATGTTGGGCGCGATGTCGCCAGGGCCATCACTGGCCGTCGTGTTGAAGCAAACCCTGGCCGGTGGACGATCCAACGGTGTGGTGGTGGCTGTGACACATGGGCTGGGCATCGGTCTCTATGCGCTGCTGAGTATCTTTGGTCTGGCTGCGCTGATTACGGCATCACCCCTGGCTTTTACCGCCTTGCAGTGGAGCGGCGCCCTGTACCTGGCCTGGTTGGGGGTAAAGGGGCTACGCGCCCGCGCTAACCCGGATGCCGAGTTGCCAGACGTACCCACCACCGCAAGCGCCGCCCGCGATGGTTTCCTGGTGGTCTTTCTGAACCCGAAAGTGGCGGTATTCTTTATCGCGTTGTTCAGTCAGGTTGTTGGCGCTGATACCAGCGTTTTGGCCAAACTCGGCTACGCCGCTACCGCCATGGTGATCGACGGCAGCTGGTACCTGGTTGTGGCCTGGTTGTTTTCCACGCCCGCGTGGCTTGACCGGCTAAAGCAGCATTCAGTCTGGTTTGAGCGAGTATTCGGGGTGATTCTGGTAGCGCTGGCGGGTCGGCTGGTGCTATCGATACTCCGTTAAGCGCTGCCGTCAAGATCGATGAAAACGGCGACGGGTCATCGATGGTGACCGGCCGCCAATGTTGGTATCAACAAGCCACGGACTCATCGGTCACCGTAAAACGCCCTTTCTCATCTTTCACCACCCGCCCCGAGGCAATATGGGGATCATGGGTAAAGAATAAGCGCCCGTTGCGGCTGGCAAGATCTGATAGCAGGCGGCGCTTTTCATCGATCAGCGCTTCTGGAAATCGGTCGTAGCCCATGGTTATCGGCAGGTGTACCCAAGCCTTGCCGGGAATCAGGTCTGCTGCAAACACAAGCGGGCCGTCGTCTGTCTGAATTTCCGTCAGTAACATGCCCGGTGTGTGGCCATCGCTGTAGTGAAAGCGATAAGCATCGCCCAGGCGTTTTGAGCGGGTGCCGTTTATTCGTTCCAACCGCCCCGATGCTTCCAGCAAGGCAGGCAGTTCGGGAATGAATGACGCTTTGTCGCGCGGGTGGGGATGTAATGCGCGTTGCCAGGCTTGTTCCCCGACGATAAACCAGGCGTTTTTGAACACCAGGTGCGGTGCCTGGCCTTCCTGCCAGGCGCCAAGCAAGCCACCGGCGTGATCAAAGTGCAGGTGGGACAGCACCACAATATCGATGTCATCGGGCTCCAGGCCCAAGTCTGCCAAGGCCTCCAGCAGGCAATGATTGTCTTCCTGAACGCCGTAGCGTTCGCGCAAATCCGGTGGGAAAAAAGCGCCTACACCCGTTTCAAACAGTATCGTGCGGTCGGCTTCCTGAACCAGCAGGCAGCGACAGTTCAGATCGATCCGGTTGTGCTCGTCGCTGGGCAGCCATCGTTCCCACAAGGCCTTGGGCGCGTTGCCGAACATGGCGCCACCATCGAGTTTTTGGGAGTTTCCGAGCAGGGCATGCAGTTTCATTGTGGTCTCCTGTGGCAGGCATAACCTTACCTTAGGCCTTCGTTCCCGCAGTTCACAGGGCAGGGGCAGCAGAGACGGCGGTTGACTATGTCACGTCGGCGTTACGAGGAGGGTCGTACGGGCGGCATAGATGAAACGGACGAAGGGGTAGCCAGTCAGGCGCGATCCAACAGCCAGACACAGCAAAATCGCCCGACAAGGGCGACTCGATCAATAAGGTGAATCGATGCAGGTAATACACGTGACTGACACGTTGGTTAGCAAATAAGCTAAGCTGGCCCTGTTGTTGTTTTTAGGAGGCCCTAAATAAAAACTGTGCCCTTGTTATTGTTTTTAGGCAGGCACGTATCGCTCTTATATCACCCTGTTTTTGTTTTTGTTTGTGGGTGTCTTTATCGTTGTGCACAGATGATTGCAGGCTGCGTGCCAGTTTTAAAAAATCTTTTAAAAACAATGAGTTAAAAAATAGTGGTTATAATTTGATCAGCTTACTCCGGGGCTGTGATCGCTTTACACGGTGTTGACGTGTGTATAGGTAACACTCGGAAGGTGTCAGTAACACTTTTGGAATCCCGTTCGACCACTTTACGCAAGCCGGTTACCTAACATTACAGTTCACGCAGTGAATTTGACGCCGCGATTGCAATAAGACGGTACAATCCTGGCTGACAGTGGTCGGGTCTGCCGTTTTGCCGTGAGTCCATGCTGGCGGCCGGTTAGGCATCTACCCGGCCGCCAACGCTCGGCTCGAAATGCGGCCGGTGCCAGTTTGGTTGAACTCTATTCACACAATAAAAAGTGCAGTACTGCTGAAGCAGTGAGGATGAATCATGTTTGGATGGTTAAAGAAAGCGATGGCCGGTGGCCCGGCGAGCCCACGGGAAGTGAAGGGCGAGACGATTGAGTACAAGGGCTATCAGGTCACCCCGACGCCGATTCCCGAGGGCGGTCAATATCGGGTCAGCGGTATTATTGTGAAGCCAGGTGAGCCTGAGCAACGGCACACTTTTATCCGCTCGGATCTGGTGGCCGGTGAAGACGAAGCGTGCAACTTTACGGTCGTGAAGGCCCGGCTGATGATCGACCAGTTGGGTGACCGAATATTTGAGTAACGAACAATGGCCCCGGCGCGATGCCGGAGCCAGCCATTCTACTCAGTCAGTGACCTCAGTTCAGCTGTTGCTTGTATGACTCGAACAGCTCGGTAACGTCGTCGGCTCCGAACTGGTAGTGCTGGTGACAAAACTGACAATCACTGCGAATTTCTCCCTGTTCGGCCACGACTGCCCGGGCTTCCTCTTCACCCAGCATCAGAATGGCATTGGCGCAGCGTTCGCGGGTGCAGGTGCATTCAAACGCGAGTGAGCGTGCCTCGTAAACCCGAACGGTCTCCTCATGGAACAGACGCTGCAATACCGTGGTGTTGTCGAGTGTCAGCATTTCTTCCGGGGTCAGCGTTTCCGCCAGATGGACAACCCGGTTCCAGGCATCGTCATCCACTTCCAGGCTGCCTTCGCTGGCTGAGTGCGGCATGGCTTGCAGTAATAAGCCGGTCGCAATGTGCGGGTCGGCAAACAGCCAGACCCGGGTGCGTATCTGCTCCGACTGGCGGAAGTAGTCTTCCAGCGCATGACTCAGGCTGTTATCCCCGTCGTTGATCGAGACAATGCCCTGGTAACGTTTGCCGTTTTTTGGCTCGATGGTGATGGCCAGTTGACCATTGCCAAGCAACGCCTGCTCCGGGCTGAAGTCGTCGTTGTACTGGGCGATGGCGCGCAAGGCCTGATTGTCACGGCATTCAGCCATCAGCATGCGCACCTGCCCCGCGCCGCGAACCTGCAGACTCAGGGTGCCGTCGAATTTCAGCGTATCGCTGAGCAGCGCTACCGCCGCCATGAATTCGCCCAGCAGTAGCTGCACCGATTCCGGGTAGTTGTGTTTGGCCAGTACTTCCTGGTAACTGTGTTGTAATCCGGTAATTTCACCCCGGATGTGGGTGTTGTCGAACAAAAAGCGTTGCGTCTGGTCGGGGTTGCTCATGCAGACCTCATCGGGGCTTGGGCGACTGGCGACAGTGCCCTAGGCGTTAAAGGAATCTTTCATTTTACGGATATCGCGGCGGTCTTTCTTGTTCGGCTTGTGATCGGGCGCCGCCAGGCCGGCATTCTGCGCTTTGCGCTGCGCGGCCATGGCAAGCCGTTTTTCGGCAGACTCCGCTGTCTCCCGATAGAGCAGTTGGGCCTCAGGCGCGCCCCGGCGTTTGTCGCTGAGAGCCAGGACTTCAACGGTTTTTTCATCGAAGCCCACACGCATGCGCAGCATGGTACCGATTTCAACGTTGCGGCTTGGCTTGGCGCGGGCACCGTCGTAATGCACTTTGCCGCCTTCGATGGCGTCTTTCGCCAGTCCCCGAGTCTTGAAAAAGCGCGCGGCCCAAAGCCATTTGTCGAGACGTACGGCGGTATCAGTCATAACCTCTCTCAGTATCGTTAGCCCAGCTAATCGCTGCTAACTCTAGTTTAGTAGATGGGATCGGCTGGGTGGCATGGGTCCGCGCCGGATACCAAGGTTGCCCCGGTGGCTGGCACGAAAATCTCGCGTTTAAGCTAATTAAACCAGGGCAGCCGTTAATAAGGGTGGCGCCTCCGAGTTACAAGGGGGTGATCAGCTTCATGGTAGACTGAGCAGTTCTGAATTCAATACCGTAAGCGCAATGAGGGTACGACATGCCAGCCAAGCCAGACTTGTCGGAGCAACAGATTGACGCCTTGTTTCATTTGATGAAGCAAGCGGGAGGCGACATTCTGGCCGTCTATCATGACCGGTCGCGCTGGCAGACGGATCATAAAGCCGATGACTCTCCGGTAACGGCGGCTGACTTGGCTGCGTCCCGGCGATTGGTGGCCGGGCTGCCCGCCATCGTGGCCTGCCCGGTGTTGTCAGAGGAAGCGCTGGTGCCCTTTGCGCAACGGCATGACTGGCAGACATACTGGCTGGTCGACCCGATGGATGGGACACGCGAATTTCTGCACCAAAGTGACGAGTTTGTGATTAATGTCGCCCTGATGCACGAAGATCAGCCCTTGTTCGGCATGGTGTTGCAACCGGTAACCGGCATCGGCTGGTGGGGTGGCGTGAACGTTCGGCCGCGACAGGGGGCTCCGGGCTTGTCGAAGGCAATTGCAGCCGCATCGGCGACAGACCGGGTGCAGGTGCTGGGCAGTCGGCGGTCAGCCTGGAAAGGCCCGTGGCGCGACCGGCTTGAAACCGCCGGCTACTCAGTGGAAACCCGCTCCGTTGGCAGCGCCCTTAAATTCATGTTGCTGGCCAATGGCACGGCGCATTGCTATCCGAGGCTCGGGCCGACCAGCGAGTGGGATACTGCAGCCCCCCAGGCCATATTAACGGCAGCCGGAGGTGGGTTGGTGCAATGGAATGGCGCTCCGCTTGCCTACGGTAAAGAATCGACGCTCAATCCCGAGTTTGTCGCCGTATCCGACCTGGCACTGCTGGCAGTGCTGTGTGATCCCTAGGGAGCCTCCCTAGGGAGCCTCTGAATAACTCCCCCGGGGCTCTGGCTTATCCGAGGGACGTTGCCACAAGACGGACTTATGCAGGAATGTCTAGACCTTTCAAATAAGTCCAACGAAGTGGCAGCGTTCCTCGGAAAGCCCCAGTGGGCGCGGCTAAAACGTCCTGGCCCGGCGTTGCACTTCTTGACAAGGGCTACGGCCCTTGCGCTGCGAAGTGCGCCTTGTGCCAGGACGTTTTAGCTCGCGCAGAGCCCTGGGGGAGTTGTTCAGAGGCTCCCTAGATCATTGGGCGGCTCGTAGCTGACTGATCAGATCGGCCAGTCCGGTGAACGCCACTACGGCCGCTTGCCAGGCTTCGGCGTCGCTCTCTGTGGTCGGGGTGTTGTCCGGTAAAGCATTTAATGCTTCCCGGGCCGAAACGATTTGGTTGCCCAGCGTCTCACTGGTGACTGCGCCACCGAGGCGGTCGAGCCAGGATGAAAAGGCGCTGATGCTGTCATCCGGACTTGCAAACAACGCTTCAAGGCCAGCCAGCCGGGCTTGCAAGTGGCGTTTGCCCTGGCCGGCGACCAGGCTGGGGTGATGCCAGTCTGGTTCCTGAAGGGCATCATCGGTAAAGGTTAGAGCGAGCAGGTCATCACGAACCTGGTGCTCTAGGCTGGTCAGAACAATGCGCCGCTGTGCCGGCTCAGGCAGACCGGTAAACCCCACCTGACCCGCCCAGCGAAGGCGTGCCTGCTCAAGTTGTTGCAGTAAGTGGTCGGTCGCCAGGCTCAGATACTGGTGTCTGCGGGTGATGGTCAGATCTCCGTCTCCTCCGGAAGTCAGCCAGTAGGTGTCCGGATCGGATTGCCAGAGCAGGGTTTCGACGACGGGAAACCCCAGGGCAGGCGACTCCAGATCCATCAGTTGATGTTGCTCAAGCAGATTGTCCAGCGTCAGATCCATGCCGGTCTCGTGTACCAGGCCGCTGTAAGGGTACTCCGGCAAGGCATCGACGTAACCGGGCAGGAAGGGGCGCACGTTGATCAACCGGCGAGAGCGATCCAGTGCTTCCTGGGCTGCCGGGTTAAACGCGACCTGATGAAACAGTGAGAAGGCTTGCCAGTGCTCGTAACAGTCGTGCCAGACCGCCTGGGCTTCACTTTGCAGCCCGGTTTCCACAGAATCCAGAAACGCGGTAACAGCAGAACCCAGGGGCTGGCAGGCGGCCTGCATGGCTGTACCAGCAATGTCGGCCCGGTCCTGAAACGCCCGGGCAAGGCTCGCGAACTGGACATCGGGTTTGGCCGTCTTAATATCGGGCAGAGGGCTTTGCGCCAGCTGGTCGGTCTCGCTGGTCGGCTCGTTTGGCGAAGAGCAGCCCAGTAGCACCAGGGCGAGCAGGGTATGGGCACGAATCACATGACGCATAGGTCAATCCCTCAGGCTGATGATGGGCCAGTTCTGGCGTTGTGCCTCGGCCGCCAGGGTTGCATCCGGGTCAACCGCCACCGGGTTATCCACGAGTCTTAGCAGCGGTAGATCGTTCAGCGAGTCACTGTAAAACCAGGCCCCATCGAGCGATTCCCGGTGCGCGTCGAGCCAGCTTTGCAGGCGCACTACCTTGCCTTGCTGATAGCTGGGGGTGCCTGTGGGCAAGCCGGTGTACCGGCCATTGTTCATTTCGGCCTCGCAGGCGATCAGATGCGGGATGTTCAGATGCCGGGCAATGGGGCCGGTCACAAAGTGATTGGTTGCGGTAATGATCATCAGTGTATCACCGCGCTGCCGATGCTGATCCAGCAGGGACAGGGCGCCGGGGGCTATCATCGGTTCTATCACAGCGCTCATGAAGTGCCGGTGCAAGCTGGCCAGTTCCTCAATCGGTTTGTTCGCCAGGAACGACAGTGAAAAGCGCAAGTAGCGATCAATATCCAGCTCCCCGGCCTGGTACTGCTTGTAAAAAGCTTCATTGGCGGCTTTGACGACAGCAGAATCGACCAGACCCTGGTCAATCAGGAACTGACCCCAGGCGTGGTCTGAATCCCCGGCTAGCAGGGTGTTGTCGAGATCAAAAATAGCGAGGGTCACGGCAAGGCTCCGTTGTTGCCTGGGCAGGGTAGACTCGGCGGCCTCCAATAAAGGGGTGTCCGATGGGTGTCAAGAATACGGGCATGGCCTGAAAGGTACAAGGCAAGGGCTTCACCTCTGACCATACTGCGCAAGAAGCTGGTTTGAATGTGACCTGTTTTGGTGTTTTGCAGCCGATGTGGAACAATGCAGTCTGAACAGACGGACTCTCTTGCGGTTAGTGGAGGGGGTCGTGCACGCCAGCAGGCTAGTAGTCTGTCTGACTTAGGATGAATCGGCTGCGGAAGCGGGACAACGGCCCAAATATCCGCAAATTTCGAGCACATAGGATCACTATGCACACGAAATTTGCGAACATTTGGTCTTGCCGTCCCACTCCCTCGCTTCGATCCCCCTAAGTCAGTCAGACTCCTGGGCTGCGGCGGTCACCAACATTCATTGATTCGCGCACTGTGCGAATCCAGTCACAGGGGGATGCTGGCGATCATGATCGATTCCGATGGCTATCGCCCCAACGTGGGCATCATATTGACCAACCCGGAGGGGCAGGTTCTTTGGGCCCGCCGCATTGGTCAGGATGCCTGGCAGTTTCCGCAGGGTGGCATTCGCGCTCATGAAACCCCAACCGACGCGCTTTACCGCGAGTTGCAGGAAGAAGTCGGCCTGCTTCCGGACAGCGTCGAGATTCTGGCCTGCACCCGTGGCTGGCTGCGGTACCGCTTGCCCAAACGGATGATTCGCTACAATGCCCTGCCTATCTGCATCGGTCAGAAGCAAAAATGGTTTTTGCTGCGCATGACCGGGCAAGACGACAACATCATTCTCAACGATTGCGAAGATCCCGAGTTTGATGGCTGGGAATGGGTGTCCTACTGGTATCCGCTGGCCCGGGTTGTCTCGTTCAAACGAGAGGTCTACCGTCAGGCGCTCGCTGAGCTGGCACCTAGAGTGCACAAGGAGCTGAGACGCCGTGGTTGATATGTTGCATTTACTCCGCCAGGTGGTGGAGGAAGTAAACAGCACCCGGGACTTGCAGGCTTCGCTGAGCACTGTGGTGGGTCGTATTCGTGCCGGTATGAATGTTCAGGTTTGCTCCGTCTTTCTGTGGGATGCTCATGTTAACCGTTACGTACTGATGGCCACCGATGGCCTGAGTGCGGAAGCCATCGGTAAGGTCACGCTGACTCAGAATGAGGGCCTGATCGCTCTGGTGGGCAAGCGCGAAGAGCCGCTCAACCTCAGTGATGCCACCCGCCACCCTAACTATCATCACATTCCGGGTCTGGGTGAAGAACCGTTTAAAAGCCTGTTGGCGGTGCCCATTATCCACCACCGCAAGGTGCTCGGTGTGATGACCATTCAACGGTCTGAGCCCGGGCGCTTCGAAGACACTGAAGAAGCGTTCATGGTGACGCTATCGGCCCAATTGGCCGGCGTGATTGCCCACGCTGAAGCCACCGGAGCACTGTCGGGTCTGAACCTGATGGGTGGCGAGCAACTGGATGTCCGCTTTGCCGGTGTGGCCGGGTCACAGGGCGTTGCCATTGGTAACGCCCATGTGCTGGTACCGCCGTCGGATCTTGATTCGGTGCGCTACCGGCCTGCTCGCGATATCAACGCGGAGCTGGTGTTGTTTGAAAACGCCCTGGCCAAAGTCCGCTCGGAACTGACAGCCACGCGGGAGCGGTTACGAAGTGAACTGCGCCCCGAAGAGTTGGCGCTGTTCAATGTTTACGTCGGTATTCTTGAAGACCGGGCGCTCGGTGACAGTGTGGTTGAACTGATCAATCAGGGCGAGTGGGCGCAAAGTGCGCTGGCAACGGTCATGCGCCGCTACATTGATCATTTCGAAAGCATTGAAGACGATTATTTGCGCGAACGCGCTGCGGACATGCGCGATCTGGGGCGCCGGGTGTTGTCCCATTTGCAGGCCTCGGTACCGGAAGTCGCCATTCCCGATCACGCCATTCTGGTAGGCGAAGAAATTTCACCGACGGTGTTTGGTGATTTGGCCGCCGGTCGCATTGCGGCCATTGTGTGTACCACCGGCTCCGCCAACTCGCACGTGGCAATTCTTGCCCGGGCGCTAGCGATTCCAACCATTATGGGTGTACAGGAACTGCCCTGGCAGGGCCTACAGGGTGAAGAATTGGTGGTCGATGGCTATCGTGGCCACGTGTATTACCGGCTCTCAGCGGAAAAACGCCAGTATTTCGAAACCATCTGCAAGGAAGAAGCCGAACGCGAGGCGGACCTCGAAAGCCTGACTGATGAGGCCAGCGAAACCAGCGATGGCGTAGCCATCAGCTTGATGGTCAACACCGGCTTGCAAACCGATGTGGTGCGCTCACAGAATAAGGGCGCCGATGGCGTTGGCCTCTTTCGGACCGAAGTGCCCTTTATGATGCGCGATCGCTTCCCGTCGGAAGATGAACAGGCCAAAATCTATCGGGCGCAACTGGAAGCCTTTGCGCCACTGCCGGTGACCATGCGCATGCTGGATGTTGGCGGCGATAAGAGCCTCGACTATTTCCCGATCGTCGAAGACAACCCCTTTCTGGGCTGGCGCGGTATCCGGGTCATGCTCGACCATCCTGAACTGTTTATGGTGCAGATCCGTGCCATGTTGCGTGCCAGCCTGGGCCTGAATAACCTGAAAGTTATGTTGCCCATGGTCACCAGCGTCAGTGAGGTGGAAGAAGCTCTGGCGATCATCCACAGGGCGGTACTGGAGCTGAACGAAGAGGGCGTGTCGGTCACCTTGCCGGAAGTCGGGGTGATGGTTGAGGTGCCCTCTGCGGTGTATCTGGTGAAGGAGTTTGCCACTCAAATCGATTTCATTTCGGTCGGCTCCAACGACCTGACCCAATATTTGCTGGCCGTAGACCGCAACAACCCGCGCGTCGCCAACATCTATGATTCACTCCACCCAGCCGTGCTCAAAGCACTGAAAATGGTCGTCGATGCGGCCCATGAGGGCGGCATTCCGGTCAGTTTGTGTGGCGAACTGGCCGGTGACCCGCTGGGCGCCGTTACTCTGGTGGGGCTTGGGTACAGGAACCTGTCGATGAGCAGTTCAAATCTGTTGCGGGTTAAATCGGTTCTGCGGCAGATAGACAGCGACTGGGCACATACCATCGCCTCTGGCCTGCTGCACCTGGATGACCCCAAAGTCGTTCGCTCCACATTACGACTGGCGTTACGCAAAGCCGGTATCCCGCTCACCGACATCGGCATTCTGCCCTCCTGATCGCCAGGCCTGGCTGTCTAATCGTCCGCAAGCAACCATTTGCTGAGGGTCAGCTCCAATGAACGGCGGCGCAGTGGCTTGGTCAGATAGTCATCCATCCCGGCTGTCAGTGCTTTTTCCTGCTGCTCCATCATGGCGTGAGCGCTGAGGCCGATGATGGGTATCCGCCGAATCCGTTCGTTGTCGGAATGTCGAATGGCGTAGGTCGCGGCGTAACCATCCATCACCGGCATTTCGCAATCCATCAAGATCAGATCGACGCTGGCTGAGACGAGGCCGTGCCCGGAAATGGCTTCTGCTCCGGCATCGTCGAGTTCATTTGCCGGCACATTATTTTCCAGATAATCCAAAGCCTGTTGACCGTTGCTGGTCACCGTAACATTCAGTCCGAGTCGTTTTAGCATGCCTTCGGCGACACGCTGATTAACGTGGTTGTCTTCAACCAGCAGCAGGTGCGCTGGCGGAAACTCGGGCGATTGCAGGCCGGGGTCTTCGTTTGGCAACCCCGCAGGACCGGGCTGTCGTTCTTCACTCAGTTTCAGCAGGCTTCGTGGCAGCGACAATGGCTTTTCCATCAGGCGTTTAAACTGGTGTCCCGTCAGAGTTTGCCAGTCGGGTGATGCCATGCGACTGGCGATCAGCGCGAGCAGGGCCTCGGGTTGGGCGTTGGCCAATCTGGGCCCCAGTGCCAGGCCCTGGTTATGATCCACCGTAGCATCGACCAGAATGACGTTGAACTGTTGCTGGGCACACAGGGCCAGTGCTTCGACTCCGCTGGAAGCGCAGGTGAGTGTCAGAGCCGTAGCCTCTGTGTGGTGGCAAAACAGGCGTTGCAGCGTCAGATTACTGGTCACCAGCAGTGCATTGCCGCTGAGGCCACCGCGATCGGTAGCAGAAAATGGCAGGGTCGAGGATATTGCCGCAGTGGCGGAGTTAAGCGGTATTTCAATCCAGAACGTTGAGCCCTTGCCCGGTTCGCTGTTAACGCCTATCTCCCCGTTCATCAATTCGACCAGGCGTTTGCAGATGGCCAGCCCCAGTCCGGTGCCGCCGCGTTCACGGTGCGTACTTTTGTGTGCCTGGAAAAAAGCGTCGAACAAGGAGGTGACTTTATCCGGCTCGATCCCGAGCCCGGTATCGCTGATCGCCAGACCAAGGCGTTGCCGGTCGGCGTGCCACTGCAGGTGTACGATGATTTCGCCGTCATCGGTGAATTTAAAGGCATTACCCAGCAAATTTAACAGCAACTGCTGCATGCGAATGGGGTCACCGACAATGGTTTCCGGAGTGCCCCGTTCGATGTCGGCAATCAGCAGCAGCCCTTTCTCTTCGGAGGGTTTGATAAAGAGCGCCAGGGTTTCCTCAACCAGCTCAGGCAGATTAAAGCTGATGGATTCAAGCTCAAGCCGCCCGGCTTCGATTTTTGACAGATCCAGAATGTCATTGATGATGGTGGTCAGGGTGTGACCCGAATTGAGGATGGTGGTCAGATAGTCTCGTTGACGCTGATCGAGTCGAGTGTCCTGGAGCAATTCGGCCATGCCGATAATGCCGTTCATGGGTGTGCGTATTTCGTGGCTCATGTTGGCCAGAAACTGGTTTTTATGGTCGGTGCTGATTTGCAGGGCTTCGAGGGTCTCTTCGAGTTCATGAGTGCGCGCCTGGATTTTTTGTTCCAGGTTATTCTGGTGCTGGCGGATGCGTTGTGACTTTTCGGCCAATTGGACCTGTAGTTCGTTGAGTGCATCACACAGGGTAGCAATTTCATCGCGCTCGCGACCGATCCAGTCGGGAATCAGCCGGGGTTGAAAGACATCGTGCTCGGTTTCGATGGTCGCAAGAACACGTTCGACCACATTCAGGCGACGGGCCACCAGCCTGTGTACAGACCAGGCAGTAATCACAACCACCAGAATGCACAGCAGAATTGAACTGGTCAGTGTAAATACGAAGTTAAGCAGGCTCTGGTTGAGGATCAAACGCACGTTTGAATAGACAGTCACGGTGCCGACTGGGTAAAGGCCGTCACCAGTGTCGAAGTTAATGGATTCGGTAAACTGCAGGGCTTTTTGCAGCAGCCGACCCTGGCTGGCAATATCAATATCAGGGTAGCCGGGGTTCAGATCGCTTGCAGGCAGATACCCTGTCGGGTCTGGCAGTTCGCCGCGAATCTGGTTCAGTGCAGGGTCTTCTGATTCGATCAGCACGCCTTCAATCAGCGGATGGGCGATCAATAAATCGGCCGTGGCATTCAACTGCACCGGGTCAAAACTCCACAGGGCATTGGCCAGAACATCACGCGAGCCGAAAAGGGCGAAGCCAATTTGCTGGACACCGGATTCTTCTTCGAGGGAGTATTCGACGCTCAGCTGAAGGGCTGTGGTCAGGCTGACAAGTGCAATGAAGATGCCTGCTATCCAGACCAGCAAGCGGCGCGATAATGACAGCGGGTGCCGGGTAGGCATGGCAGGTGTGCTCAAAGGTCGCTCTTCCGCTAAGCTTTTAGGTCAGTGTAGCTCAGTTTCCGGAAAAACGTCACCCTTCCAGGAAGCGCCTGTGGCGCAACCTGGAACGGTGGTTTGGTGGTGCTATAAGGCAGCCTTTACTTGGGGCCACGACCGGCGCGCTTGCGCTCGTTCTCGGCCAGCAATTTCTTGCGGATGCGGATCGACAGCGGCGTCACCTCGACCAGTTCATCGTCTTCGATAAACTCAAGCGCCTGTTCCAGAGTCTGGTGAATCGGCGGCGAGAGGGTCAATGCTTCATCGGTGCCGGCAGCCCGGATGTTGGTCAGCTGCTTGGCCTTGGTCGGGTTGACCACCAGGTCGCTGTCGCGTGAATGAATACCGATGACCTGGCCTTCATAAATATCCACACCATGTCCGAGAAACAGGCGACCGCGACTTTGTAACGTAAACAGACTGTAGGCCAGGGTTTTGCCCTTGGCCATGCTGACCAGCACACCGTTCTGGCGGCCAGACATGTCACCACCTTTGACCGGGCCGTAATGGTCGAAAATGCTGGTCATGATGCCGGAACCGGAGGTCAGCGTCAGGAACTGGCCGCGGAAGCCGATCAGGCCGCGCGAGGGGACCATGAACTCAAGCTTCAAACGGCCCTGACCATCGTTTTCCATGTTGGTCATTTCGGCCTTACGCAGGCCCAGCTCTTCCATTACACCGCCCTGGTGCTGTTCTTCCAGATCGATCACGACTTGCTCGTACGGCTCCTGAATCTCACCGTCGACCAGGCGCTGAATCACTTCGGGGCGCGATACCGCCAGCTCAAAGCCTTCGCGACGCATGTTTTCGATCAGTACCGACAAGTGCAATTCACCACGACCCGATACCTTGAACTTGTCCGGGCTGTCGCCCTGTTCAACTCGCAGAGCCACGTTGTGAATGAGCTCCTGGTCAAGGCGGTCTTTCAGGTTACGCGAGGTGATGTACTTGCCTTCGCGACCGGCAAACGGCGAGTCGTTGACCAGGAAGTTCATGCTTACTGTCGGTTCATCGACTGTCAGCGGCGGCAAGGCCTCCGGAGTATTGGGATCACACAGGGTATCGGAGATGTTCAGACCTTCGATGCCAGTCACACAGACGATGTCGCCGGCTTCGGCTTCTGGTACTTCGATCCGTTCCAGACCGTGGTAGCCCATGACCTGTAAAATACGGCCTTTTTTCTTGCTGCCGTCTTTACCGACCACAACCACTTGTTCATTGGTCTTGATGCGACCGCGCTTGATGCGGCCAACACCGATAACGCCAACGTAGCTGTTGTAGTCCAGCGCGGAGATCTGCATTTGCAGGGGTCCGTCACGCTCAACTTCCGGCGGTTGTACCTGGTTGACGATCATTTCGAACAGCGGCGTCATGTCTTCAGCCATGTTCTCCGGGTCGTCGCCGGCAACGCCGTTCAGGGCCGATGCATAGATAACCGGGAAATCGAGCTGCTTGTCGGTCGCGCCGAGGCGGTCAAACAGATCAAATACCTGATCCATGACCCAGTCAGGACGGGCGCCCGGACGGTCAACCTTGTTGATCACCACAATGGGGTGCAGGCCTTGCTCGAACGCTTTGGACGTTACAAAGCGGGTCTGCGGCATCGGGCCGTCGACGGCATCAACCAGCAGCAACACCGAATCGACCATAGACAGTACCCGTTCGACTTCGCCGCCAAAGTCGGCGTGTCCTGGGGTGTCCACGATGTTGATGTGGTAGTCCTGCCAGTTGATGGCGGTGTTTTTCGCCAAAATCGTAATACCGCGCTCACGCTCCTGGTCGTTGGAGTCCATGATGCGCTCAGTGCCCTGGTCTTTACGGCCCAGAGTGCCGGATTGTCGAAGCAGTTTGTCGACCAGTGTGGTTTTACCGTGGTCAACGTGGGCAATAATGGCGATATTACGAAGTTTCTCGATCACAAGCAGGGTGTCCGGCTTTAAATTAGGGCGCGCATTATACCTGTTAAAGCTGAATAAAAAAGAGACAACTGGGTTACAGAGCGTGACCGGGTTAAAAAGACCCGGTTTTACTGATTTTACGGGCCAAAACAGGGCAGAATGCGAGTCTTATTCACTGAAATGCACCGATGGAGTCCGAATATGATCAAGCTTTATTACTGGACGACCCCGAACGGCCACAAGATCACCCTCTGTCTTGAGGAGCTCGGGCTCCCTTATGAGGTGATTCCGGTGCATATTGGCAAGGGCGACCAGTTTGAACCGGCGTTTTTGCGGTTCTCGCCCAACAACAAGATTCCAGCCATCATCGATACAGAGCCGACGGATGGCCCTGAACCGGTATCGGTATTTGAGTCTGGTGCTATCCTGACTTATCTGGCTGAGAAAACCGGGCGGTTTTATGGCAACAGCACGCGCCAGCGTCTGGAAGTCATGCAGTGGCTCTTCTGGCAAATGGGTGGGTTGGGGCCAATGGCGGGGCAAAATCATCATTTTAACGTCTACGCCCCGGAAAAGGTGCCCTATGCAATCGACCGCTATGTGAAAGAAACCGCCCGTCTCTATGCGGTTATGGACCGGCAATTGGCCGATCGGCCGTATCTGGCGGGTGACTATTCCATTGCCGATATGGCGAGTTACCCGTGGGTAAAATCCCACGAGCGTCAGCAGCAGGACCTGAACGATTTTCCGAATGTGAAGCGCTGGTTTGAGGCCATCAGTGAGCGACCTGCTACGGAGCGCGCCTATGCGGTTGTCGAGCAGATAAACACCTCCGGTCAGGGCTATACCGAAGACGAAAAGAAGGTTTTGTTTGGGCAGGATGCGTCGAGCATCAAACGCTGAGCTTGCGGGTTATGATGGCTGATTCGCATCGGTAAAATCACACGTGGCAGATCTGTTAAGAGGTAAACCCATGATCAGACATATTTTGCTCATTGCCTTTAAATCGTTTGTTGAACCGTCTCAAATCGCGGAAGTCAGACAATTATTTGAGGCGATACCCGAGAAAGTGCCTGGCGTTCTGACGGTTGAATGGGGTGTGAATGACAGTCCGGAAAATCTGAACCGCGGCTACACACACTCGGTATTGATGACCTTTGCGGACGAGCAAGGGCGTCAGACCTATCTTCCTCATGCTGAACATGACGCTCTAAAGCGTGTTTTTACTCCGTTGCTCCAGGACATTGTCGTATTCGACTATCTCATCTAGCCAGCTGTTGAAATTCGTAGAATTCCGGCGGCCTGCTACCGGAATATGGACGTTCCTGCCGTATTAAAATACAACGTCTGAGTTACCCCTGCCAGCCCGATCGATTGTTCGAAAAACCACAGTCATCCTGATTGGCCGTTTACCCCCGCATGACCGGTTCCGGATCCAACTAACCCAAATGGGTTACTGCATGTGTGCTATAGCGCAGAGTGATTGCCTGGCTTAGTGTTCTGTGTGGGTGATCAGCTAACCCCAGAGCCAGCGCTGCAGCGTGAAAAAAGAGTGTCGGCTCTGGGGCGGCCTATAAGGCCCGAGGCCAATTAACAGCGGTACTGGCTTCGGTTGAATAAAAAGACAGTGCAGGGTTTGCTTGCCAGGGAAGAAGACAATGCCAAGACAGTTTACTTCGCTTCACGTCCTAATTCCGGCGTTACTGGTCAGTCTGCTTACCGCCTGTGGCGGCGGTGGCTCCGGTGGCGGCGCGGACTCCGGAACAGATGACCCGGCGCCCGGCGGTGGCACCGACGAGCCGGTAACCTATCGGGTTAGCGGGCAGGTCCAGAAAGGCCCTTTTACCCAACTGACTGTTCAGGTTCGCTCTCTGGATCCGGTCACCGGTGACACGGGTGAGTCAATCGATGCTGTGGTCGACGGCTCCTCTTACCAGGTCGATGTTCCTGAAGGCGACCTTTACGTGGTCGAGGCCCGTGGCGAGTTCACGAACGAGGCGACCGGTGACCCGATTCAGGTCAGCCAGCCCTTGCAGGCACTGGCGCCGTTGGAAGAGCAGGATCGTACCACCCACCTAAATGTGGCCTCCCATTTCTCGGCTGATCGTTTCCTGCAGGCTCCGAAGGACCCTGAAACCGGCTGGCAGGATCGCATAACGCAAAATAACCAGTTCGTTTCCAAAGCACTGGGTCTTCCGGATAACACGGACCCGACCCAGGTGGAGCTTTCGGCTGTCGGCTCAGACGCTCAGTT
The DNA here is from genome assembly GCF_000423605.1 of Saccharospirillum impatiens DSM 12546. Lineage (GTDB taxonomy): Bacteria > Pseudomonadota > Gammaproteobacteria > Pseudomonadales > Natronospirillaceae > Saccharospirillum > Saccharospirillum impatiens. Next base: position 23,728 of record NZ_AUIH01000012.1, on the reverse strand, counting down.
GGGTGATGCGTCGCTCTCGCTGTTGTTGATGTCCGGAGCCCTCGGTGACAGGCTCTCCGGAGACCGGTTGTTCGGTCCTGAACTGATCAATCTGGTCGAGCGCTTTCGCTCGGCGACTGATCCGCTGGAACTTAAGCAGGATCTGGACCTCTTTGCCGGTCTGGACGCCGCTGATCTTTACCGTCGCATCCGTAACCATGTACCCGAATGGTCTTTGCCCGAGATCAGCCTGCCCGACACGCCCATCTGGTTTTGCGAAATCGGCCAGCCGTGCGACTGGGTGAGCCAGCCCGATCCGATGCTGTCTGTCGCGTCCACGGCGTTGTTCGAAGCACAGGGGGAAGCCAGGGTCACGCTCAGTCTGAGCAGAGCGCTGGACCAGGACGCGACCGTCAGGGTGTCCACGGCGGAAGGCACCGCTCGGGCGGAGCAGGACTTTCGGCCGACGCAGCAGGATCTCGTTTTCCCCGCTGGCGAGACTCAACGCACTTTAGCTATTCCGGTCGTCGTCGATAACCGCAACGAAACCACCGAAGCATTCCAGCTAATCTTCGAAGCGGTGAGTGACAACTATCAACTGGCCCGGCCTGACGTTAGCGTCACTTTGCTGAATGGTGCTCCGGACGACCTCGCCAACCAGACACCCACCGAGGTGGCGCTGGTCTCGGCCTGCATTCGCCAGATCGGTACACCTACCGATCTTGATCTCACCACCTGCGAACTGGACGCCTCGGTGTTGACCACCGTCTCCGCTGCTGAAGACGATGCCGCCTCGGTGCAAGTCGACCTGGCGGTTCAGTGTGGAGCGGATGAAGCCTGCCCCGACCAGGGCAATGATTGGTTGGTCGAGTTCGCTCTGTTGGCACAGGATGGCGAAGATGTCGTCGTCGAAGAAGTCATGCTGGGGCGCTATATATACCCGGGCCAATCGCTGCAGCGTCAGAGCGAGGCGGTGGTATTGAGCGAATTGCTGGTTTCGCTGAGCGCCAACGCTACCCGCTTGTTTCTGGTAGAAAGCCGCAATGCCGGGCATTCATTGGCGTTTGAAGCCCGGCTGGTCGGCGCTGACGAACAACTGAGCCGCCAGGCCTTGCCGGATATGGTGGCGATGCCCGATCGGATCATTGCGGGCGATCAGACCCTTATACCGGCTGAAGACATGGTTCTGGTGGATGGCTCAAGCCAGGGCTGTCCCGAGGGACACTACGGTCTGGACGGTGATTTTGAATTAAATACAGACAGTACAGTGACTGGTTCTGTCTGTGTGGACCTGTCTGTGACGGATGGTGACACAGTCACCGCGCACCTCAGTGACGGCACTCTGGATTTACAGGGAGCGGTGTTGCCGCTGCCTGACGGACTGGTTGCACTGATAGGCACTGCAGAGTCAGAGCTGTTGCCGTTTGGTGCATCCGAGCTTCAGATCTTCGGCTCCGCGGATTCCACCACCGACCCTGTGCAACAGTCCATGTGGCTGCATCAGCAAGGGATGCCGGTCAGGTTTCGTGTCAGCCACGGGCAAATAACGCCAACCGGTCTCGACATCGGCTACGACCAGGTGCGTTACCTGATGGACCCGGGATACTCCGCTCAGGACCCGCGCGCGGGCGGTACTGTCGTCAGCAACGACATACTCTACAAACAGCCCGGGCCGGGCACCGGTACATTGACCTGGGGCGACGCAGGTCTCACGGTCGATTTGACTCTGGCTGAACATTCCGGAGGAAGTGACGGGCCTGTGGGGACCGTTTTCCCCAGAGGTGAAATGCTTTGGGAGTCGATTGACATTCAGTATGTGAACGGCCAGTTCACCGCGCCTGAACCCGTAAATCTGGACTTTTACCTGGTACAGGCCGGTGGCTGTCGAGAAGCCGATTGCAAGATAGAGCGGCAACGAGCCTACCATGTGAATGGGGCGGTGAAACTGGACGATCGCGGTTTCATGCAGGGTGAAACCCAATATCAGCCGTTTGAAATTTCCGATACCACGTACATATTGGATCCCGCCTGGGGCGCTCGTGAAGGTGCTGAAGGTGAAGACCGCAACAGCTTTGCGCGCCCCAATGACCTGGCGGCGAACAGCCCGGTTATGCTGGCCCTGGCTGGCTACCGATTCCCGGCGAATCGGGATCGGGCCAGTGATTTTTTGGTGGCCCACATTGAACCGGCAACTGGCCAGACGCGAAACGGTATACACCCGCTGGGTTCTGCTGCGGAGCGTAATGGCAATCAGTTTCCGACAGGTTTGAGCCTGGGGCCGCAAATTTACCGCGACGCCAATGGCCAGCCAAGCCTGGGCGGTGGCCAGTGGTTGGATACCAAGCCGCTGGACATCGACAACGGCAATGACCAGTTAAGCCTGCCGGCGTCACGGGGAACCAAATACACCATTCGCAATGGTGGCATCACCGGTGTCTTCAATATCGACAGCAGTGCCCTGGAAGACCCGCTGCCGTTTTATGGCTACGACCTGGCGCTCGACCGCTTTGCGATTCGGGTTGTCGACAACGAGGTGGACGAAGAAAACTGGCTCGACGGTCACACCTCCATCGCTGGCGATGCCGGCCTTGATGTTCATTTCGAGAACCTGACGCTCGATTGCGCCGGACGCTTCGGTCAAGCCGAGGTGGTATATGAAAGCTGTGACCAGGCGGATAACAACGGCAATGGGTATGTTGACGAAAACTGCGGGCAACAACTGGCCAGCTGGCGGGCTGATACCGACGTATTTGGCATGAGTTTCGACGATGCCGGCGGCGACAACGCCTGCAGTATCGGCACTCAGCAGTTGCGCCTGCAACAACAGGTTAATTTCGAAGCGTTGAACAAGCCGATAGGCCTGGATTCTGCCTGGACGCCTGACGGCGAAATGGGCGACCAGTTGCTCGCACTGCTCGATGACTACCGCATGGATGCCGTCGAAGACGAGTCGGAAGGCTTTCCACTGGTACCTTCTGCCGGGCGCTTCGATGTGGTTGATCTGACCAACGATACGGGCACGCGATATGGCAGTTTCGATATCACACCGGGACTGATCGCCGTACCCTTCTGGGAATCGATCGAGGGTGACGTCCGCATCGCTAATTGGCTTAGCGACCAGACCCGTGACGCTGATCCAAACGTGTTTCTACCGATGGCTGAACCCAGTGTAGTGCTCCCCGAGAATGCCTGGACCGATACCTTTGCCGCCAAGCGCAATGGACCCCTGTTCTCTCAGGATATCCTCAATTCTGAAAACGAAAACCTTAACCTGTTCGCTCGCTACCCCTGGGGTAATACCGGCTTCGAATTCAAGCTCCCGGTCTACTACTATCCGCACCAGTTGAACACGGCAGGCGTACCCAAGTTTATGGGTCGCCGTCTGAGCACAGACCTGTTCGTCATGGAAGCCGGAGCCGGCATCAATTACATCGAACCCGATCGCACTAAAATGAGCTTTGGCGCCAGTGCGGATTTCGAGCGGCTGCAGGAACTGAATGTCCAGATCGACCTGAACAATCCGGACAACCTGGCGCAGGTGGATCAGTGGCTGGAGTCCCTCGGCCTGATCAGCGGGCCGGTTTTGAAACCGGCATTGGAGCAGGTTATGGAACCGGTCTCGGTGCTCAATCGTTACGCTAACAAGGGGCTGGACTCCGCCATGCGTGAAGGCTTGTTGTTGGCTGTTGAGCAGGCGGAATCTGCGACTTCCGGCCTGATGCCGAACGGTCAAAGCCCCATCGTTGCCATCAGCGAAGGCCTGGCGCAGGTAAAAAACTTTCCGCACCAACTCGCCGTCGTGTTGGATGACCAGGTTAAAGCGCCGATCGATAACTCCCTGAACAGTCTGGAAACTGAGTTGAGAGATCAATGGCTAACACTGGAAACCGATCTGGTGAACGCCAGTATTGATACCCAGGTCAACTTGTCATCCACGACCGATGCGATGGAAACACTGGCATCAATGCGTGAGCAGATTGAAACGGTGAATCGCTCCCTGTCTGAACCCGTGGATGCCCTGCACGATTTGATTGATGATCTGGCAACGCCCATTAGCCGGCTCGATACCGCTACCAGATCGCTTGATCAGAAGCTGACAGAAACGTTGGACGTTACGTCGCAACAGTGCACCGAAAGCACCTACGGGGATCCGGATAATTACGGCTATCTCGGTGAGATGGTCACCAATCTGAATGCGGTGCAATCCCTGCTTTCGGTAGTGGAAGGCAATGAAGTGCTGGAACCCCTGTTGATTCTGGTCGCCAGTGATCCTGCGGTGCAGCAAAGGCTTCGGGATGCCCAGCAGTCGGTACGCCGCCAGGCAGAAGAACTGGACAGCTACTTGCAGCAGGCACGCACCGCTATTCAGAACCAGGTGTGTGGCGACCAGATGCAGGATCTGGTTGCCAGCGTCAAACAGGTACTGACCGGAATCCGGACGCAGACGGCCAATCTTGAAACGCAACTTGCAACCATCAAGAGCCATTTGGGCACCATCGAGCAAATGCAAGACAAACTGGTCGCCAAGGTGTTAACCCCGATCAAGCAGGTCGAGGAAGCGATTGGCTCCATCGACAATCAGTTGCGCAATGGCTTCGTTGGGGCAGATCCCGAGATGACGGTGATGGATCAAATGGACCAGGAAATCGCCGAGCTGACGAATGGACAGATCGATGCCTTCGTGGCGGCGAATGGTGAAACGGATTTACTGGGGCTGGTGTTTGAAACGGCTGAGAACGAACTGGATGCCCAGTATCAAAGTATGCGCAATCAATTGATCAGCTCGGCACAAGTGCATTTGCCGGGCGCGTACTACAGTCCGGAACAATTGCGCCAAATGCTGGTGACGAAACTGATGGATACTCCGCCTGTGGCTGACGTTCGGACTGCGTTGAATCAACATCTGCGTGAAATCAACAAACAGGTAAACGACATTGCCTTGCAGGTGACCGACCAGGCAAACCAGGCGGTTCGCGAAGCCATCAAGATCGTGGAAACCGAGGCTAACGAGGCGCTGGCCGCTGCCAAGTCGGTCGTGCGTGACCTGCCACTCAAGGGCGGTGAGCTCGACGGCTACGCGGTGATTGCCGGCGATGAGCTGGAGCGCGCCCACATCGGTGCCGAATGGGCCATGGCTGCGGCTGAAGAAGGCGAAGACCCGAACACCTTCAGTGCCGCACTCGACGCCGTCAGCTGGGACGCCGACAACAAGGTCGCCGGCTGCAGCATCCCGGAAGGCCAAAGCCGGTTGGACGTGACAATTTCCGGTTACAGCGTTCCGGCGAACATCGCCGCCTCAGAACTGACCATCGAGAAAGTCTACCTTGGCTTTACGCTGGCCAGCGGCACCGACTATGCCCTGGCGCCAAAAGGCGTGTTTGGCGGCATTGATACGCTTGGGGATATCGGCTTCAGTGAATTCGTGATCTACGATCCGGCCCTCGCGGCCGGCATCGGCGATAAGGAAACCTACCTCGGAGCCCGCGCCGGTGCGCTGTTCAGTGAGGTTCAGGCCGAAGTCGCCTTTCTGGTCGGACGCACCTGCAACCAGGACATTCTGCTCGAACTCGACCCCAAGGTGGCACAGTTTATTGACTTGCCCGACAGTGGCTTTGCCGGTGGCTACGCCCGTGGCTCCGCCAGTTTCCCGGTGATCACCACCGGTTGCCCGCTGACTGTAGGCGTCGGTGCCGATTTCGGCGCCTGGGTTCTGGTCGGTGATCCGACCACTCTGGGTGGCCTGGTTGGCGGCGGCGCCTATGGCAAGGTTGCCTGTGTTGGCGCGTTGCGTGGCCAGGTCAGGGCCATCGGCCAGGTCAATACCGACGGCGACATGTCCTTCGTCGGCGAAGGCTTCGGCGTGGCAGGGGTGGGCTCCTGCGAGCCGGCAAGCTGGACCTCGGTCAGCCGCAGTCGGAATGACAGCTGGTGCGCTACCGGCGACGCCCGCTTCCAGGCGGGCTATCAGGACGGCTGGTCGGTCTTTGATCTCGACGTCAGTGCGATTCACTAAGCCAGAATAAAGGAGCATTCAGAATGAAACGGAAACCGCAGTTTTGGCTTGGTCGCATCATCGGGTTGTTGCTACTGGCGCCATTGGCCGTCTGGGCTGAATCCGGACAGTTCTATTTCCTGGCGCAAACCGCCCCGGTCGGTTCGCTGTCCGCGCCCGGGCAAAACCAGCAAGGTGTTTACCTTCGCTGGGATGCACTTGAAGGCAAACTCCCCGCGGACGTCGAGCAATTGCGACTGCAGCGTGACGGTGAGGTGTTGCTGGAAGTGGGCGCAGACGAGGTGATGCCGGAAAACGATATTGCGACTCTGTACCAGGGGGCTACCCAGCAGCGTCGATTGCTGGAAACGGTGACCCAGTTACAGGAAGCCCGGGCCAGCGCCGGCCAGAGCTTCAGCGCCACTATTTTCGCCGGCCTGGTGCATGATCGACTGGTCAGCGACACCGGGGCCGATACCAACTGGGCCTTCCTCGCCTCGCGCAGTGACTTTAATATTGCCCGGGCGCGCTATCGCGGTTATTTCGACCAGCCCGGCCGTGGCGAGTTTACCTACGAACTGCTGGCGGTTGACCCGGAAGGGGTCACGGCGCGCCTGGGACGAGCCGTGGTCGATACCACCAGCCCCCGACAGGTGCAGGCGCCGGATCGTTTTGAACAGATATCCCAGGCGCGCTGCGACGCACCGGAATACGCCAAGGATCACTACACCGTCACACTCGACTGGAGTGCTCCTGGGGCCGACCTGGTAACCGACCGGCTGGCTTCCCAGTTGTTCGTCAGTGGTTACGACCTGTACCGAACCACCGACAACCTCGACCCCAGCGTCGACGAGGCACCCACCCGGAATATCGCCGAGCTGGCAAAAGCGGCCGATCATGACAGTCGCGGCCAGGTGCAAATCGATGGATTGGAAAAGGTCAACGATGTCCTGCTGACGCTGTCACCGGATGACAATGAGCAGGTTCCGGAATGGCTGGAGACGCATGAGGATTTGCGCAACGCCGGGCTGGAGCCGGGGGATCACCGCGCCTATTATCTGGTGCCGCGCGACTTCACCGGGCACTACGGTCCGACCATAGGCACTATGGTGACCGTGCCCAACCTGACCCGCCCCGCCCGGCCCTGGGATGTTCGGGTGTTCGCCGACAACTCACCGGAAGATCCGGACAAAAACATAGCCCTCAGCTTCGACCGGGTCACGCTGCGTAACTATCTCGACCTCTACGAGGACAACTACCGGATCTGTAATCGCGCCGAGGCCGCCCAAACCGGCGTATTGAACTACGTCGGCAAGAACGAAAGCTGTCAGGAGGATACCCAGCGCAGCCTGAGACTGGACGTCACCGACTACAAAATATACCGGTTCGGGTCGTTCGAAGCCGCCAGTCAGTTCCGTGACAGCGATGGCGACGGCGTGGCCGACGCCGATGAACGTGACCCGGATTACCCGGGCCGGCAGTGCGATCCGGACGTTCAACCGGCCAGTGCCGAATCGGCCCTGGTTGAGACCACCGACACCAACCCCAGCATCGAAACCCTGCCCAATTCCGGACGCGAGCGGGTGCGCTTTCGCGATACGGTTCCGGCCAGCGAAACCAACCGGGAAACCGGCCGGGTGTTCTGGTACCGCCTGGCGGCACAAACGGCCGACAAGCGTCTGAGCCTGCTGACCTCGCCGCAACGCGCCCTGTTTCCGGAGCGGGAGCTGCCGGATAAACCGCTGCTGACCGCCGAGCGCAGTAACGACTATTTGTGTGGCTGTACCATTGAGTCGACTGTGACGACCGATCCCTGGGACTACATAGACGACCTGAAACAACCGGGTACGACCGCGCTCAGTTGTGATGGCCAGGTCTTCAGTTCACAGGAGCCCGATGCGCTGCAGTCGGGTGGCCAATTGTGTGGAGACTCAAAGGTGTCGCTCTATTGTGACGGTGCCGCTAACCAGGCACTCGGCTTTACCTCGGAGAGGTCAGCCCGGATCGGTGGTTTTTCGTGCCAGGCCGAGTTGCCGGTGGGCGTTGATATCTGCCAAAGCGGCCAGGTTCGGCTGAAGCCTGATTACTGCGAAGCCCGGACGGAACTGGAGGGTCTGGGTTCCGTGATCGCCGGGAATTTGGAACTGACACTAGTCGCTCCCGATGCAGACAGCTGTGTATCGCTGTTCCGCGATGTCGATGGCAGTCAGACCCGGGTAGTGACCAGTTGCGGTACCGATGTTCCCGGTCAGATCGAGTACACGGCCGATAAGGGTCTGTTCTGCGGCTACGCGGTAACGCACGACGGGAACAACAACGTCTCTTTGCCCACAGAAGTCCCCTGCACCCTGATCCGGCCCGAGGGCCAGAAAGCGCCCGGCACGCCGCAAACCGTATCGGTCGATACGACAGATACGACGGCCGATGTGCGCTGGCGTCTGCCGGTTGAACCCGTCGCCGCCACACTGATCGAATTTCGGCATACCGATGCCGATGGAGAGCGCAATGTCACTCTGACCAGCGTACCCGCAGCGGGGTTGGGCTCGGGAGAAGTACAGCAGCACCTGGAAAGCATATCGCCCCTGTCGGGTGCCGAAGATGAGTGGTGTATTCGGCTGAAGGCGGTTTCACCCGCTACCGTTGACAGCGACAGTCAGGCTTCCTCGTGGAGTGCGCCGCGGTGTGTGACCCGGTCCGGCTCACCGGCAGCACCACCGGAGTATCTGCCCTGGCCCAAACAGACTGCCGTACCGCAGGGCTCCGACCTCAACGCCCGCCTGGGCATCGAGTTCATGTTGACCGACCGGACCGGGCCGGAAATCTTCAATATCATGGTCGATCTGACGGAGGTCGAAGACCTGGAAACCAGCTGTTTTATCCAGGACTACAATCCAATCGAGGAGACCTACAAACAGTTTCCTGAATTTCAATGTTCCCCGACTGGCAAGGGCCGGGTAAAAGCCGCGATCGATCCACATCTGAATTTCGTAGTCTATCGTCAGGGTCGTGCGCCGGACGGGACCCTGGAAGACTGGATTCAGGTCTCACCCCTGATCGACTTCGTGCACTGGGATTCGATCCCCATCGACGACAAGCTGCAAGTAAGCACTCAACTGAATGATCCCTACATCAAGCTCTATGATCAATTGGGACAGTTTGATCTTTGGGGAGCCGCTTTTATCGATCGATACCCCTACATCGGTGGTCATGAGTATCGCTACCAGTTCCTGTATTTCACAGAAGATCATCGCCTGAGTCGTTGGCGGCAAACCAACTGGCTGGTCGCTGACCCGGTGGATTACCTGTCTGCGCTTCAACAACAGCAGGAGGCCGAGCAATGAGTATGACGCAGTGCAACCGAATGCTGTTGGCCCTGACGACACTTTGGGCCGTGAACGTGAACGCCAGCGCCCTGTTCGATGGCAGCAACGCCAATCTCTGGCTGGTCGACGACCAGGCGCGGCAGTTGACCGGCTACACGGCCGGGAGCTGGCTCAGCCAATTCAGTGAGGATGTTTATTCACTGGACTCTGGCCAGCAAGCCCTGGTCAATGAAGTGCCGGGCAGTTCATTGCCGTTGAGCCCCGGCATGCCCTGGCTCAGCCTGGCGGGTCTGGGTGCAGCCGACTACAACGTCGACACTCCCGAAGGGCAGCCGATGTTGAAGCTGGAGCCTGCCGACGGTGAGTACACCTCGACCATCGCGGTGGAAATCTTCGTCGCCACAGGCGAAATAGAACAGGGGCCAGTCGACCTTACCTGGCAGGTCGACAGCGCACCGGAGCAAACCCGGTCGCTGTCTGCAGACGACCTGGAAGCCGCTGACGCCGAGATCCAGAACGGTTACTGGCAGTATAAGTTCCACCTGGTGCGTGATGGCTCTTACAGTATCAGTGCCCGACTGAACGCCAGTGACGGCACCTTCATGACCTCGGCATCCCGCAGTTTGAACCTGACAACCGACCACGAGAATGGCTTCCGGAGGGATACAGACGGCGACGGCCTGCCGGATTTGATCGAAGCGGCGATCGGACTGGACCCACTCGGTGGCAATGACTGGCAGCACGACAGCAACGACGACGGCTGGTCGGATTTTGACGTCTGGTTGCGCGAAGGGGGTTCCTATACGCTGAACGCGGACGGTAAGCCAGTCGACAGCGATAACGATGGCTGGTCGGATTTTGACGAAGACCTGCGCGGCACCAACCCTGATGATCTGGCGCTTACCGCTTTGCTGGAAGGCAACGAGACGCTTGAAAGTGCCAGCTACCAGCAACGTCGACAGCGGTTCCTGGACTTCCCGGCGGCGACGCGCTTGTATGAAGTGGAACACGAGATAGACGGCACCCTGACGCCGGAGCCGCTGGCCGACCCGGTGAACTGGGCCTCGGTACGGGCCACCCGGTTGCACGGTGCCGTGCTCTACGATCGCGACGATCTGATCATCGAGGATGATCTCAAAGACGCCGAAATCCTGCCCGAAGACCTGACTGATCGTCGTATTGCCAGTCTGGCGACCAACCGGCTGAATGCCGATCAGGTACCGCTGATGCGGCTGCCAGCGGGTAATCCCGCCATCCTCAGCGCCGGGCAGCGCTTCGAAGGCGATGAGAACAAAGACGCCTACACCCAAATCTACAAGGGCTGGTTACCCGGGATTGAAGACGTCAGTCCGGTGACTTTCCTTGAGGACGAGGGTGTGGGCACCTGGAACACCGTCGGGGAATGGAAAACCGCATTTACCGATTACCTGAAAGAACAGCTCCTACAGCCACTGACGCCCGAGTTGACGGCACAATCGACGGTTACTCTGGCCATTCTCGAAGCGGCACTCAGCCAGGAAGCCCGGTTGCGCAATCAGTCCACTCCACAACTGTTCGCCAACGACGCCTATCCGGTATCCCGTTCTGTGCTGGAGGCGATCGGGCGTTACTGGCGGGCCCAAACTCCCGGGGAGTATCAGTGGCAGGCACTGCATCAACGGATAGCCGCCAACCAGTTGGAGGGCGACCTGTTACAGAGCTTGTCGGCAGACATGTCTGCCCGGTTGGCCGCACCGGAAGCAGGTCAGCGCAGCGACCGCGCCATTGTCGAGCCTTATCTTGCCCCCGACGCCGGTGACGGCCTCTACCGGGCCAGACTGTTGCTCCTGCCCGGTGCCAGCAGCCAGCTTGGTGATACCACGTTGCATCAGCCCGGCGACGACAGCGACGGCGACAACCTGACCAACCTGAGTGAGCTTGACGCCCCCTTGCATCGCGTCAGCCTGCCGTGGGTTGCCGATACCGATGGCGACACTATCGCCGACGCGGCCGACCCCTGTCCGGTTGACCCGCTCAATGGCTGCGACGGTGACTCCGATCTGCCCGAGATCACAGTCGCGGCGAGCATCACTGTGAACGAACCGGGTGTGGATGCCGGTATGGCCTTGCTGACACTGACGCTGAATCGCCCGGTGGATCGACCTGTACGCGTTTTCTATGAAACGCTCGAAGGCGGAGCCGAGGCCGGTCTGGATTTCGAGGCAATCGAGAACAGCGTGGTGATACCCGCCGGATCAAGAACAGCCACCATAGCGTTGCCCCTGCTGGCGGATGCCGAAGACGAGGCAGATGAGTCATTTCAACTGGTTGTTTCCAGGGTGGAAAACGCCGCCTTGACCGGGGACGGAGAAGTCGACGTGACGGTGCAAAACACCGTGGCGCAATCACCGCAGGCGCGTGTGGCAAACGCTGTGCTGAGCATTCCGGAACGTGAGCCAGTATGGCTTGACGCATCGCCGAGTACTGATCCGGCCGGGTTTTTGCTCGACTTTCTGTGGTCGCAGACCGGCGGCTCTTCGGATGGCATTGGACTTGTTGACACCGACCAGGCTGTGGCCAACTTCGACGCGCCGGAAGTGACGGCTGAACGCACCGTTAATTTTGAGGTGGAGGTCGCCAATGAAGCAGGCCTGACCGCTACCGGGACCGTTGCCGTAACGATTCTGCCGGTCGAGGACCCGCCCGAAGTGACCGGAGAGCCCCAATTCAACGCCGTTCAGGGTCAGCCGCTGAGCATCACGCATGAAACCCTGCTGCAAAACGTGCGCGAGCCGGACGGCCAGGATCTGAGCGTCGACGGTATCGCCAGCCGGCCGCTGGGACAGCTGATGCCGGTAGACGCCGGGTTCGTGTATTACGCGCCCCTGGGTGAGCGTTCACTCGCGGATCCGGGCGCCGGATTCCTGTCCCGGGTGAGCGAGAACCTGGCACTTTACTTCGACAGGGCAACAACCGGAATGCCGGTCGTGGCCTATCGGGCCGAATCGCGGAAGACCGAATGGCTGGTCGACATTGAAGCCGACGCGGTTACCGGCATCCTGAGTGAACCTGGCCAGAATCTGGCCTATTTCCACGACCAGAATGATGGCCAGCTTTACCAGTGGCACCCGGAACAGGGGTTGCAGCAAACAGCCTATAATTTGCCCTTCCCGAGGTCAGTCGTTGATGGCATCAACGGCGATCTCTATACCTGCGATGCCAATGATTCGGGCGAGTGGATGCACCTCGATCGTGACACCCTGATAGCGAGCCCGGCAGGCGTTGCCTGTGCCGATACCGACGCAGTGCTGGGGGCCGTTGCGGACGACCGATTCTGCGTTGCTCAGACGCATCAGCTGTATTGCACCGATGGCGCTGGCAACCTGAACGTCACAGCGTCATTTGATGCGAACGCCCGTATTCGCAGCCTGGATGCCGTGGGTAACCAGTTGCTGGTCTCCTTGTCCGGTATGCCTGACGGCAGCGGTGGAATCGACTATCAGGTCCAACTGATTCAGCCTGACGATAGCCGTGACCCGCTGATCAACATAGCGACCAGTGCCGATTTCGAACCCGCTGTGCTGGCACTGGAAGACGGCAGTCGTCTGCTGATGCTGAGCGACGGGACCGAGGCCCGGCTTTGGCGCTGGAGTGGCCAGGCCGGTGACCGGGCGACGTCGGTCGGTCTGGTTTCAGTGCAAGTGGGCGCCAGTCAGGTTGGTGACCTGGTCCGGTTTAACGACAGGGTTTACTGGCTACACCCCGCTCCCAAGGATCTGCAGGTATTGGAAACCCTCGATCCGGACACCGGTGAGCTGACCTTAGTTGACAGCGTGCCGGGGCGCAGTGATATTCCGATGGAGTTGCAGACCGCCCATGAACGACTGCACTGGCTGACCGCACCGGCCTCCGGCAGTCTGGACGTCTGCGACCTGACGCGTCTTGAGCGCGACGAATCCACCATCACACCGGTGGTTGAGGATGTTAGCTGCGTGATGCCTCTGACCCTTGGTCAGGAGATCCTTGGCACCCGCACTGCAGGCTCGCGCGGCGACGAAATCTGGCAGTATGATGGCCTGGTAGCAGGCGCCGGGAAAACTGGATTCGAGGTGGACGTCAGCGACACCCAGGGGAACAGCGTCGAGCTGACCGGGTTGATTACGATCACCGCGCCCTGAGGCGCGGTTGTTTGGGTCTGCCAGTCTGACAAAAAAAGGCGACCACAAGGGTCGCCAAAAGCGTGCTACGAGGTTGCACTGAAAAAGGTTAACCGGCGGTGCTGTCTGCGCCGGTCAGGTTGCGTATCAGGTCGACTTCCTCTTGCCGATACGGCGAGCCGTCCTGACGAAATATCTCGTGGAACCAGAGCGGCGGCTCCTGCTGCCCCGGCTGTGCTTCCCAGGGAAACTGAGTTTGGGTCTTGCCGGCGACAAAGCCCCAGTTCAACGCGCCGATGTTGTGTTCTTTAAAGTAGGGCAAGTGTGTGTCGAACCGGCAATCGGCAGGACGAGCCATGTATTCGGTACACAGCAGCGGGCGATCCAGATTTTTTAATTGATCGACAATGGCTCGTGTGACATCCAAAGTTTCGTAGTTGTGAAAACTGATGATGTCTGCATTGGCCAGATGACAGTCATTGATCGTCTTGAATCCGTCAGTCCAGCGAAACGGGGCGGTGGTGAGCGGTTGCATCGGGTTTACCGCTCTTGCCCATTGATAGGCCGCTTCCAACAGTCCCAGCGAGTTGCCGAGCAAACCTTCATTGCCGGGCTCGTTGTACAAGTCCCAGCCGAATATCCGGGTGTCGTCCTTAAAGTGCTGCATGACGCCTTGTACATAGTCTTTCAATCTTGGCCAGACGTCGGGGTTGATGACATGCCGGGCGCCGGGCGATTGCAACCACTGGGAGTTGTGAATGCCGGGTCTGGGCTCCGGTTGTGCGCCCGCAAAGGCGTAGTTGTTCCAGCAGTCGTCGAAAAATACGAACAGAATGTTGATGCCACGAACGTCAGCCATGGTCAGAAACTGATTCATGCGACTGAGCAAACCTGACGCGTCGGTTTTCCAGGCCAGGTCGTGCAAGTAAACGCGTAGCAGGTTAAAACCAAGGCTGCTGGCCAGTTCCAGTTCCCGCTCCAGAGTCGGGACATCAAAACTGTCGGCTTGCCAGAACTCGAGCTGATTGCAAGCGGTACTGGGTGTGAAGTTGCAGCCAACGGGCCAGCCATGGCGTTCAGTCCATTGCCAGGCGGCTTGAGGGCTCCATCGGTTTGACATGATTCGGTTCCTGTTGAAGGGGCGGGGCCTGCCGGGCCCCGCGTGTTGGGTTTACAGCAAGCGGTTGATTTCGCGCTCAGCGTCGGAAAGGGCTTTTTCGATGTCTTTGCCTTGCAGCCAGACGGATTGCAGTTCTCGATTCAGCACGTCCTGAATGGCGCTGTAGCGAACCGCCGGTGGGTTGTCTCGCGCGATGTTGACGGTGTTGTTGTATTCATCGCGATGCGCCAGGTTCTGGTACTCAGCCGAGTCGAGTACCGATTGGCGAATGGCCAGGTGGCCGGTGCGTGCCCAGTCGACATTGTGGTCATTCAACCAGGCTAGAAAATCGAGCGCGGCTTCGTATTTTTCGGGGTCGTTTTTCAACGTGACTGGAAGAGCCCAAATGTGGCTATCGGCCCAGGTTGCTGGCTGGTCAAACAATTGCGGGTAGTCGGCAACGTAATAGGATTGCAGGGCTGAGTCGGCATTGGCCGTTTCACTGTCGTAAAAATCGACCATCCAGGTGCCATTGATCTGGATTGCGGCTTCACCGGCAAGAAAAGCTTGCTGGCTGTCACTGTAGTTCAGGTTGGGGTCGGCATAGCCGGCATCGAACAGGCCAACAATGGTCTCCACTGCTTGCTTTGCTTCGGGCGTATTGACGGTAGCGGTATCGCCGTCAAAGACATTGCTGTTTTGCTGCCACAACATCGCCAGCACCATCCGAACGCCAATGGGGAACTGGGCAAAATCGGCGGTCAGGTAGTCTTTGCCGGTCGCGTCTTTGACCTGTTTGGCATGAGCCATCAATTCATCAGCGGAGGTCGGCAGAATCGGTTCGCCGGCGTCATTGACCAGGCCCGCCTGATCAAGAATATCCAGATTGATGTGCCAGAGGTTGGCGTGCATATCCATGGGCACTGCATACAGTTGGCCGTCGTAGGTGACTGCATCGCGCGCACGGTCGACCCAGTCGTCGGGGTTGATGCCGGCGGCTCGCAGGTCGGCTTCCGGCAATGGCAGCAGCGCGCCGAGTGAAGCGAATTCGGCCACAGAGGATTTGTGCATGACGTGTACATCCGGTGCGCTGTTACCCGCATACATGGCCTTCAACTGATCGTAGTAATTGCCCCAGTCGGTCGGCAGCGTTTCAATCGTTACGCCGTTGTCTTCTGCCGAGTAGGCGTTGATGATCGTCTGGATGATGCAGGCCTCGCCCACGGCGGTGCTGACATCGGTGCCTGCATTGTCACAGTCGCCAAAGAACCGGGCCAGCTCCAGTTCGGTGTCGGCCTGCGCTCCGGTGGCCGTGACACACAAGGCCAGTGCACTGGCGGTTAGTGTTTTGGTCAGTTTCATGGTTTTCTCCTGCTGTTGTTGTTTTTGCTTTTTCATGTGCTGCGGGTCTTGCTGGTTGTGGAAAGCCGAATGGGCATTCCGGTTTTGTTGTGCGCCAAAGAAGTGGCTATTTGTCGGTAGACAACGCGATGCCGCGCAAAATGTATTTCTGAAAAATCAGGAACAGAATGATGACTGGCAACGACGCCAGTACCCCCGAAGCCATCAGTTGGCCAAGCCCCTGTGACTGCGCGAAATTACCCTGTATTTTCGCCAGACCGACAGTAATGGTGAAAAAGTCGGTACGCTGAGCAGACACCAATGGCCACAGGTAATCGTTCCAGGAATAGAGGAAGGTGATGATCGCCAGGGTCATCATCATCGGTTTAGCCAGCGGCAGCATGATCGACCAGAATATGCGCCCGTGACCGCAGCCTTCGAGCCGGGCTGCTTCTTCCAGTGAATCGGGAATGTCCTTGAAGAACTGTGTCATCAGAAACACGCCGATGGGCAGTGCAACGCGGGGCAGTGCCAGGGTCGGTAAACTGTTGTGCGCGTTCCAGTCGGCGAACATGACATAGAGCGGGATAAACACCACTTGCTCCGGCACCATCAAGCCGGCGAGCACTAGTGGATACACAATGCTGCGTCCGGTGAAGCGAATGCGGGCAAAGGCGTAACCGGCCATGGTCGATGTCACCAGCACCAGAAAGGTGGAACCGCCGGCAACGAGCATGGAGTTCAGAAACCAGCGCGGTGTATCACCGATGGACAGAATGGCTTGAAAATTATCGAGCGTGAACGGCACGGGAACCAGCCCGAGAAACGTATTCGCGGTGGTGCGACTGAGCAGGTCGTTGGGCTGCAACGACAACGACACCATCCACACTACCGGGATCAGCCAGACTACAGCAGCCAGAGTAACAACGATGACCACCCAGCGAGGCAAGGCGTGCTGATTCATGTTAGGACTCCTGCCGTTTGGTGACCCAGAACTGGATCAGCGAAAATAACATCATGAAGGCGAACAGAACGGTCGCCATCGCGGACGCATAGCCCACTTCCGAATCCCGAAAGGCGGTCTGGTAGATATACCGGACCCAGACGTTGGTCGCATCACCAGGGCCACCCTGGGTCATCAGTTGCGACTGCCCGAATACCTGGAAGTGCAAAACGATTTGCATGATCATCACAAACTGCACGGTGCGAATGATCGACGGCACAATGATCTGGACGATCTTGCGCCAGCCTTCGGCACCGTCGAGCGTGGCGGCCTCCAGTCGTTCACCGGGAATTTGTTGCAAGCCCGCCAGAAACAGAATCAGCGCAAAGCCTACTGACCACCAGACCGTTGCAGCGACGATAGCGCCCATGGCGAGTTGGTCATCGGTCAGCCAGTTGGGGGACTCGATTCCGAACGGGGCGAGCAGGTTAGCGATGAAGCCGTTGCGAGCGCCATACACAAGTTGCCAGATCAGAGTGACCACGGTTACCGAGAGAATCTGCGAGAAGAAAAACACACTGCGCAAGGTGGCTGCCCAGCGACCTTCACGGTTCAACGCGATCGCCAGCAGCAGGGCAACGGCCGTCGTCACTGGAACGACCCAGGCGACGAACACCAGGGTGTTGCGCACCACGATCCAGAAGCGGGTGTCGTACCAGTCGCCGGTCAGGCCAAGCAGCACAACCGTCGTGAACAAGGCAATGGCAGCGATAAAGTGATGGCTTATCCCGGCGGTCGCCTGGCTGCGAAGCGTCCTGACATACAGCGCTATGATCAGCGCAGTGACGACCAACCGAAATGGCCACAGGGGTTGCAGTGACCAGCCCAGGTTATCGGCACCCATCAACCGGATGTAATTACCCGCACCTATGAACTCCTTGGCGGCAGGGTTAAACGTTACCGCCAGCAAGTTCCACTCATGCATGCTCATCCAGAAACCCTGGAAAAAGGGCCACAGAAGAAGCGGTACGAACGCAATCAGATACGGCAGGATGAATGCCCAGCCGGAAAAATTATCACTCTGTAAAAACGAACTCAGACGCATCGCGCTTGCCTTTGTTGTTGTTTTTTTAAAATAATGCGCTTCAATAAGGGATCAGGCAATATGCCGATGGAAACCTTTATAGATTTCTAACCTATTGTTTTATATGAATTTATATAGAATTTAACTTCCCGGAAACCGGCAGGCACCCTGAATAAAGGTATTGAATAAATGGAAACAAAAGCCAGGCGAGAGTCGGATCCCACTCATGTCTCGCCGACACTGGTACTCAAGTCCGACGATCGGCGTGACCTTATAACGATCAAGGCACTGGCCAGCGAGACACGGGTACGCATCCTGAGTGAGCTTGCTGAAGGCCTGCACAGCGTGGGCGACCTGTCACGGTCTCTGGGGTTGCCACTGTCGACCGTGTCGCAGCATGTAAAAAAGCTGGAGAACTGCGGGCTGGTGCACATTGAAGACAAGCCCGGCGAGCGCGGCATACAGCGGATCTGCCAGCGGGTGTATGACCGGATTGTCATCGATATGCCGACGCATTCCGTGCCCAGCCACGAACACCCGATCTGGGAATTCAGCTGGCCGGTGGGCGCCTATTCAGACGCCAGCGTAACCCCGACCTGCGGGCTGACTAGTGAGCATGGTTTGATCGGGCTGACCGATGACCCAAGCTCTTTTTACGAGCCTGATCACCCCAGTGCCCAGTTGGTCTGGTTTAAATCGGGATACCTGGAGTACCGAATACCCAATCGACTGCCGCAATCGGTGGCGCCCAGAAACCTCTGGCTGACCATGGAAATCTGTTCCGAAGCACCTATGTACCATCCTGACTGGCCGTCAGACATCACTCTCTGGATCAACGGTGTGGAACTGGGTAGTTGGACCTCACCGGCGGACTTTGGTGACCAGCGCGGCCTGTTGAACCCCAGCTGGTGGGAAGACCGCAACACTCAGCACGGCTTGCTCAAAGGCTGGCGCGTAACCGAGCGAGGGAGTTTTATCGACGGTATTCGATTGTCGGACGTGACCTGCGATGATTTGAAACTGATGGACAACCGCTTTATCAGCATCCGCATCGGGGTCAAAGAGGATGCACGGCATGTCGGCGGGATAAATCTGTTCGGGCAGAAGTTCGGGAATTACGAGCAGGATATTGTGTTGCGGGTAGAGTACATTTAAAGCCCGCCGAGTACACATCACAATAAACCGGCACTATGCCTGCCGATGGTTTACGTCAGTCGACATGTGCAGGTAACCCGGGATCGATTCGCGATACTCCTTGTGTTTTAGAATGGCTAGAAATGCTTGTACCTTTTCTGACCGGTGCAGATCACCATGGGCTACGATCCAACTGGGTATCTCCCATGAAGTGTCGGGCAGCACAGGCTTGAGTGTTGCTGCTTACTTCCGGTTGGATAGACAGAACAGATAATGCTTCGTTTTGAACAAAAAAGGGTTTCGTTATGGATCTCTCATTTTCTGTCACTTTGTCCATAGCCTGAAAAAGGAGTGTCATTCATTGACTGCATCGACGTTCCGGTGACCGGCCGTGTCTTTTAGCCCTCCCTGGTTGTGAGTGCAATCCGTTTGGGGTTTTTCCGGGTCGTATTGGAAGGCAATCAACTCGCTAACCCATTTGCGATGTGCTCATATCCTGTTAGTTTAAGAGTGTAAGAGAGGCATAACGGCGGTGGGTGAGCATGCAGCAGATGATCTTAGATGGCCTGGTTGCCTGGGCAGGACCTGCAGGGCTGTCACTGTTGGCCATCGTGTTCGGGTTTGGACTTTATAAGCTGGTTGTTTTCCTGGTTGTCCGGTACACCAGGCCCAACTCCGTAACACGTATCTTCTTCGATGCCTCGGCCCGGGCGCTGAGTGTGGTCTTATGCCTGGTTGCGTTAAATAGCGTTTTGCATACGGTGCCTCAGGACTTGCCGCTCCTGTTCCCTGTTCAGCGTATTACGGTACTGCTGATGGTCATGTCGATCACCTGGGCTGCGGTGGGGTTTACCTCGGCGATCGGCGAGGTGATCGTCAAGCTGAACCCGGCCTTTGAAGATGAGTGGAAGCGAGCTCGCAAGGTTGAAACGCAGACTCGCTTTCTGGTCAGGTGCCTGAACGTCGTAATTGTGCTGATCGGCGCCGGTGTCGCGCTGATGACCTTTGAGTCGGTTAACCAGATTGGTACCAGTCTGCTTGCCTCGGCCGGGGTGGGTGGTGTAATTCTTGGTTTCGCGGCACGCCCGGTACTGAGCAATCTTTTGGCGGGCATGCAGATTGCGCTGACTCAGCCTTTCCGGATTGATGACGTTCTGTTTGTGGAAGACCAGTGGTGCTGGGTTGAAGAAGTAACGGCAACCTATGTGGTACTGAGAGTATGGGACCTTCGCCGGCTGGTGGTTCCGTTGCAGTGGTTTATCGAAAACCCCTTCCAGAACTGGTCAAGACACAGCACAGAACTGATCGGTAGCGCCATGATCTGGGTCGACTATGGCATGCCTGTGGAGTCACTGCGTGAGGAGTTTACCCGCCTGTTGCAAGAGACCCCGCTCTGGAATGGTGTAACCGGAACGGTTCAGGTAGTGGAAGCCGGTGAAAAAGGCATTCAGATCCGGTTTTTGATGAGTGCCAAAAGTTCTAACGCACTGTGGGATCTCCGGTGTTTCATGCGAGAAAGTATGATCAGTTTCGTTCAGAAACAGTACCCTGAATATCTGCCCAGGTATCGGGGGGAATTGTTGAACAATGAAAACGCTGACTCTTAAAGATAACGCCGGGTCATTTGACGTTACCCTTTACCCGTCTGATGCCGAGTACGGCATCATGTTGTTTGCGGTAGGATCAGGTGGAAGCCCAGCTCGTCACGAGGGTTTGCTGTCTTTTCTGGCCAGCGCCGGGCACACCGTGGTTGCACCTCATTTTGAACGGTTGACCTCAGCGCACCCTTCGGCAAGCGATTTGAAGGTTCGCGCTCGGCGGCTAAGCCTTGCACTGGATGAGTTCGCTCCGTTTGGTTTACCGGTGGCGGGTGTCGGACACTCAATCGGAGCGTCTGTTTTGTTGGGGCTCGCAGGTGGGCATATGTGGCT
Source organism: Saccharospirillum impatiens DSM 12546 (assembly GCF_000423605.1). Taxonomy (GTDB): domain Bacteria; phylum Pseudomonadota; class Gammaproteobacteria; order Pseudomonadales; family Natronospirillaceae; genus Saccharospirillum; species Saccharospirillum impatiens. Next base: position 2,766 of record NZ_AUIH01000012.1, on the reverse strand, counting down.
CGGCCCTGACAAGCGCGTAGCTATTATTCCGGATTCCCGACTCGCACGGCTTGTACTTCTGGCGCCCCCTACTGGGTTCTTTATGGCTCCGCAAGCACTGAGGTCGGTGCGGACACCCGTTCTGGCCTGGTCCGGGACTAAGGATGCCCTGACTCCGCCAGACCAGGTCAATCTGCTGAGACACGCCATGAACGTTGACACGCCACTTGAGGTGCGGGTTACGGAAGGAGCCGGTCACTTTTCGTTTATGAGTACTCCGCCACCGGGCTCCGCTGAACCATTGCTCGACAGGCAGTCATTTCTGGATGATTTGGCGAGAGGCATCCAAACCTTCCTCACCTGATAGAAAGCTTGTATGTTAGTGGTAGGGACGGCGCTAGCGTTCAAGATAATCCAGTTGCACGGGAGAAGGTATGTATAAGGGCCAATGTCTCTGTGGCAAAGTGTCGATAAATGTAAAGGGTCCAATTGACTCGATTATTCACTGCCATTGTTCGAAGTGCAGAAAGAGCAGCGGTACTGCGTATGCAACCAACGGGTTTATTCAGACAGCCGATCTGGAAATAACATCAGGCGAGGAACAGATCGCTCATTTTGAAACGTCACCTGGTAAGCGCCGGCATTTTTGCACCGTTTGTGCGTCACCGGTTTACAGCAGCAATGATCTGGCACCCGAACAGCTTCGACTGAGGCTCGGTATTTTGGATACCGACATAGTCGAGAGGCCGTCATCGCATATCTTTGTATCGTCACGCGCGAACTGGGACCGTTTCGATGAATCGCTGTCAATGTACGATGGGCATGAGCCTGGCCGTAACAAAGCGAAAGTGTAACTGGTTGGTTAAAGGCGGCTAATTGAGTCCGGAGACTATAGATGGACGCTGTATTGAATTTGCACTGTCATTGTGGTGCTGTTCACATCGCTATAGCTCGGTTGCCGGACAGGCTGATTCAATGCACATGTTCGATCTGCCAGCGGTATGGTTCACTTTGGGGACACCTGACCAGACAGGATGTGTCAGTCACTTGTTCTCAGGGTGCCGAAGTCAGTTACCGTTGGGGCGATAGAGTCATCGAGTTCTATCACTGTAATACGTGTGGTTGCGTCACTCATTATGAAGGGATTGAAAAAACAGATAGCGAACGGCTATCGGTTAATTTCCGCATGGCGCCACCAGCTGCGTATGAGGGTATTGAAATACGTGTTTTTGACGGTGCGGGTACCTGGACGTTTCTGGATCGTTAACCTGTCCCGGCTGTAGACTGGATGCCTGATAGGGCATAAGCCGACACAGCATGTATTAACTAACACACAGGTAAAAGTAAACAGGAATAAAGACAGGTGGGCATGGATAACAGGTTTTGGAGGTGTCGACATGTTGATCCCATCTGAAGTAGGGGTCACGGTGATCACGATCCTTGTTGTGGGGTTCGTCGTTGTTTTCCACTATGAGGTTGTACAGGTATTGAACCGTTTGGTGGTGCGTCGGGTGGGTCGCTCTGAAGGGTATGTCCGGGACAGACCTTTCATTTTAACGGTTATGTTCACTTTGTTGCTCGCACACGTGGTAGAGATATGGCTGTTCGGAGCTGCTTTTTATCTGTTGCTGAGCCACGGTGGGTATGGCGCCATCACCGGGTATGATGAGGTGTCGTTTCTCGATTGTGTTTATTTCTCCGCGGGTAACTTCACCACCTCCGGATGGGGTGATCTGGCGGCCAGGGGAGATATTCGGTTTCTCGCCGGCACCGAAGCATTGGTTGGTTTCATGGTGATCACCTGGTCGGCTTCATTTGGGTATCTGGTTATGGCCAGAACACTGCCTGGGGGTTCAGCCGAGTGAGTGAGGACCAATAGCAGAGTGACGCAAGTGTGAGTATAAGACCGTTTGTGCCCGGTGATTTCAGCGATATTGAACATATCTATTCTCTGTCCAAACTCGATGAACTTCGCTACGAGAAGGGCGTGTTTGACCTGCTGCCCCTGACGCGGGATGAACCCAGGAGAGAGGCACTGATGGCCTCCAGAATCTTTGTATATGATGAGGGCCGAATCAAGGGGTACAGCCTGTATGTAACAATGAGATTCGCGCACTCTTTGTGCACCCGAAACATCGGGGAAACGGCGTTGGAAAACGGTTATTGCAACACGCGATTTTGCTGGCCGGGCGAAACCCGACTCTCTATGTTGCCAGAAGTAATCAGCCTGCGGTCGGGCTGTATCAGAATCATGGGTTTGAGGTTACGCGGGAGTTTGAAGCGGATTATAATGGCCGGGCTGTTATGGCCAGTGAAATGGTTCGTCATTCAACGGCGAACCCGGTTGATTGATATTAAGGAGGCGTCAGCTATGAAAGGACGAGGGAGTAGGTTATTGCGGGCTGGCCGATCGCAGCGCGATGGATTTTTAGACAGTTATTATCCTGAATCCGTGATTTTATTGCATTAACTCATTTCTTCTCTGTAGACACTGTTAGTCATGCCAATAATACGATGTTAGTCTCCATTATTCTTGCCTTTCTGATATCTGCTCAGCATAAATAGCGCGTTAATATTTTCGTATTGCCATTTTATCTACAATTTCTTCTTTTCAAGCGAGTCTATTCTGCAGAACCTAGCCTGAGAAGAAGTTAATCATTCAATACCATTTTATTTAGCTACTCATAAGCTAATTTTTCATACACATGCTTAAAAGCATCCAGTGACCGGCAGCCTTTCCCGAATGATAAGTGAATTGAACGGGCTGTTTTAATGATACGTGCGGCA
>NZ_AUIH01000011.1:78900-142618 GCF_000423605.1 Saccharospirillum impatiens DSM 12546 | reverse complement strand
GATATCCCGGTGGGAAGCGTGACCGTCAACTCAGTTTCTGAGTGTTCCGGGGCAGCCGCACTGACGCGGGTAAAGCCAGATTTTGGATTTGACTGACTGCCCTGTGTTTGGCGTAATTTGCTGCGCCAGTACGTAAACTGATGATAGGAAATACTCTGCTGTTTGCAGAATGCCATGCCGGAAAGGCCTGAGGCTTGGCAATCGTTCATGATCTGTTGCCAGTCGTGCTGTCGTTGTTTGGTCATCACAATGCATTCCTCGGTACTGGATCGGAGGAATCAGTGTGAATGAGTCGGTACGGTGAAAACAGGTGCTGATTTATTGGCGCTTACGGTGCTAAGGAGCTTCCAATAGACGTGTGGATGGAAGTAGATAAGGAAATCCAGGAAGAAATCGAAGCAGTAGCAAGCAAGACCGATCAATTACTGGAGCCCGAGAATTTTTCTGCCAATGTGATTCTTGAATACTCTAAAACTATACCACCGCTAGCAAGACGGGAACTCCTTATCCACGTTAAAATGGCGGTTGGGTATTGGTCAAGATGGACCAGAGATCATGGCGGTATGTATCCAGGTATGGAAAAACGGTTTACACCTGACGAACTCATAAGCGAAATCGATCAGCTAGTGGCACTGGCTCGCAGCGGTTTGAGTACGGCAAACGAAGAGTGGGAGGTCGAGATTCGAAGCCGCATGTAGTCAGTTGTTGTTGTTAAAACACCGCTGTTTCTCCCTGCTTCGGAATGGTTGCTGCAATCTCGAATTCTTCCCACAGTTTGCTGGCCAGTGCGTCCTGGGCTTTGGGTTCTCCGTGAACCAGATAGAGCTCCGGGCGGTTGCTAAAGCTGGCCGCCCAGTTCAGCAGTTCGCGTTGGCCGGCGTGAGCGGAGAACCCGCCAATGGTTTCAATGCGGGCGTTGACGGCAAACTCATCGCCAAACATCTTTATTGTCTTGAGTCCGTCTACCAGTAACCTCCCAAGGGTGCCCTGTGCCTGATAGCCACAGAAGATGACGGTTGTTTTCCGGTCCCAGATTCTGTTCTTGAAGTGGTGCCTTATTCGCCCGCCCGTGCACATGCCGCTGCCGGCGATGATCAGTGCTCCGCTTTTGATTCGGTTGATGGCCATGGAATCGTCGGTGCTGGAGGTTACCGATAATCTGGGCAGAAAGTCTTTCAGGAAGCTGATGTCGGTGTCGCACAGTTTCTTCACACCTCCGCAATCGAGCGTGTGCAGCCAGTGGTCATACACCTGTGTCACTTTGTGGGCCATGGGGCTGTCGAGGTAGATTTGCCAGCCATCCAGAGCGCCGCGCTGGTGCATGGCGCCCAGGTGGTACAGGACTTCCTGGGTGCGACCGACGGCGAACGCCGGGATCAATACATTACCCCCTTGTGCCCAGGTTTCTTTGAGTATCTGTTCCATTTGGACGATGGAGTCGGGCAGTGAGCGGTGGTCTCTGTCGCCGTAGGTGCTTTCCATGAGTACGATGCTGGCATCGGTAAGCTGAGTTGGGTCGTTCATCAGTGGTGTGTCTTTTTTGCCAAGGTCGCCGCTGAAGACCAGTTTTTTCGTCTGGTTACGCTCGTTGAATTCAAGTTGTACGACGGCAGAGCCCAGTATATGGCCAGCGTCAAATAAGGTAACACTCAGGCCGGGCAGCAAAGCGTAGGGTTTCTGATAAGCCGAGCCGATGCAGAGGGAAAAGACGACATCGAGATCGGCCTGGGTATAGAGCGGTTCGATTGTTGGTTTGCCTTTGCGCAGCAGTCGCCGATTTTTACGGTCCAGATCGCGTTCGTAAAGCCCTGCGGCATCTTCGAGCATGATTGGTAGTAGTTCGGCTGTCTCGGGCGTGCAGAGGATTGGGCCGCGAAACCCTTTTTTGGCGAGCAGTGGCAGCAGACCGGAGTGGTCCATGTGGGCATGGGACAACACCAGGGCATCGATGCTTTTGGCATCAAACTCGAAGGTTTCATCACCGAGCCGGTCGACGGCATCGCCGCCCTGGTGCATGCCGCAGTCAAGCAGAACCCGACCGATGCCGGGAATGGTGACCAGATGGCAGGAGCCGGTGACCTCCCGGGCAGCCCCCAGAAATTGAACCGTGGCCATGGCTGCATCCTTTCAATTGAGTCTGTTCGGGTCAGTCTAGCCGGTATTGACTCAATTGCTTGCGGATATCATCGGGCCCAAAGACCTGCTCGGCCTGCCAGCCCAGGGAGCGGGCGGCTTCAACGTTTTTAAGGCCATCGTCGAAAAACAGGATGGTGGCCGGTTCGGCGTTCAATGCTGCTTGCACCGCTTCATAAATGGCCGGGTCGGGTTTCATGACGCCCAAGGTCATGCTGGTAAAATGGTGTTCTATCAGTGGCAGAAATGTATTGCGGTCGACCAGCATCTGCCAGTGGCAGGGGTTGGTGTTGCTCAGCAGGCTTAGGGTGTAGCGTTCGCGCAGGCTGAGCAATAGCTCGGTAATACCGGGGAAGTCGTTGTCGAGTATGTTACGGAAGGTGGTTTGAAAGGCTTCCCGGTCGAGACCGGGAGTAAACTCTTCCATGAAGGCATCGGTAAACGCTTCGAAGTTCAGCTTGCCGGTCTCGAAGGCATGGGTTGAGTAGGCGTTGCCCCATAAAGCGTGGATCTGTTCAAAAGGGACGTCTCTGTGCAGTATGCGGCTGACTTCCTGATGCCAGTGGATGCTAACCAGTACGCCACCCATATCGAAGACAAGGTGTTTGATCGGGGTCATAGAGCCTCTGTGGGTCGTTGAAACGCGAACGCTGAAACAGCAGTGAGTGCCAGTTTACGGCATTCCCAATGGCGGGAGCTACTATCGACCTTTGTTGGTTGGCTTTACGGTGTTTGGATCATTACACTGGCCGCCCATACTCTTTGCCTGACCGTTGAGACCTCTGATGAGCCGAAACAAGCGTGATATACCGGTGTTTGATCACCCGATCATCGAAACCCATTGTCATCTGGATTATCTGAAAGATGAGGCGCTGACCGAGGTGCTGTCTCAGGCACGTGCAGTCGGTATTGAGCGTGTAGTGACCATTGCGGTGTCGCCGGATAACCTCGCCCGGGTGCGGGAGCTGCGCGACCTGGATCCGATGATCCATGCCACCCAGGGCGTACACCCTCACGATGCCGAGGCCTACACCGATGAAACGGCTGCGGAATTGCGCAAACACGGGCGCGATGAACGCATTGTCGCCATTGGCGAGATCGGGCTTGATTATTACTACGATCATGCCGACCGTGAGGTGCAGCGCCGGGTGTTTGCCGAGCAGTTAGCCATCGCGGCCGAGCTGGATCAGCCTGTGGTTATCCACACCCGGGAAGCGGATGCCGATACTCAGGCTATTTTGAAGGAGTTTGCTCCCAGTCTCGCAAAGAAAGGGGTCATTCACAGCTTTACCTCGGGTCTGGAGCTGGGCCAGTTCTGCCTGGAACAGGGGTTTATGCTGGGATTCAACGGCATCATCACCTTCAATAAAGCGGAAAACGTTCGCGAGGTGCTGGCGGCGACACCCATGGATCAACTGGTGGTCGAAACCGACGCGCCCTTCCTGACGCCCGCCCCCTACCGGGGCCGCGAAAATGCGCCCAAGTATTTGCCGTTTATCATTGAGAAAATCGCCGATGTGAAGCAGGTGCCGGTGGCTGAAGTGCTGCGCCAGAGTTACGCCAACGCACGCCGTTTGTTTGCCTTTCAGTAGACGTTAGTTGAGTGGCACCCGCCGCTCGCATCGAGCAGATACCAACACTGATATTCAAAACACTGGTTTGACCAAGTGTGGTTTAGCCATGACGCAGGGCGTCGATATCCTGGCGTAGCTGGGATTTTTCGTCCGTCAGAATGCGTTCGAGAGTAGCGACACGGGCTTCCAGTTTGTCGATACGAGCCTGCTGGTCGGCACTCATTGCGTTGTCGACCTTGCGTCGCTGTTTCATCTGTTCCTTGATCAGCCCTGCGATGGTGGTGATGATGATCACCGCCAATACAAATACAAACACATCCATACGGGTGCCTCCCTGTCAGTCGTAAACCGTCAGTTTACCCAAGCCATGTCATTGCGGCCAGACGCCATTGGTCACGACAGGTCGCCCCAGCGGTTCTGCAAAATGGACAGCATCGCCAGAGGCGCCGTTTCGGTTCTGAGAATGCGTTGCCCCAGTTGCCAGCTCTGAAAGCCCTGTTGCTGGGCGTAGGCGACTTCGTCATCCGTCAACCCGCCTTCGGGCCCGACCAGGAAGGCAACCGATTCAGGGGCTTCCGGCGGCCAGTTCGGGCGCTGAGCGGCGGTGTGTAGCACCAGTTTGAGCGGTTGTTGCTGGTCGCTGGCCCAGTTATGAAATGAGGTAATGGGGTTCAGAACGGGCAAGGTGTCCTGCCCACATTGCTCGCAGGCGCTGGTGATGACGCCTTGCCAGTGCTGCTGTTTCTTTTCCTGGCGGTCGGCTTTCAGGCGCAGGTCACAGCGTTCGCTGGTCAGCGGGGTGATCTCAGTGACGCCGAGTTCAGTGGCTTTTTGCAGCGCGAAGTCCATGCGGTCACCCTTGGACATGACCAGACCCAGGTGCGTCGCCAGCGGTGATGCGGGTGTCGGCTCAAGCCGATTATCCAGACTGACAGATGCATTGCGCTTGGATACGTTCGTTAGCTGGGCCGCAAAACGCTCGCCCCGGCCATTGAACACCTCCACCGGCGCGCCATCACCCAGGCGCAGTACCCGCACCAGGTGGCCGTGAGCCCCCTCGGGCAATGCCAGTAAAGTGCCCGGGGCGTCGGCTTCGGGCAGGTAGATTCGGGAAATTCTCATCGTTTGAGTCGGCGCTTCAGAGCAGGCCGGTGGCCTCGTCGAGCCCCAGGCGCAGGTTCATGTTTTGTACTGCGGCACCGGAAGCACCCTTGCCCAGGTTGTCGAGCCTTGCCATCAGCATGATCAGGCCATTATCAGCGGCGTAAACGAACAGTTCGACCCGGTTGGTGCCGTTGCAGGCGGTGGGCTTAAGGAAACCGTCTTCAAGCTGCGACTGGTCGTTCAGCGGGAACAGGTGCACGAACGGCTCACCGCCGTAGGTCGCGGCCAGGCGTTCATGCAGGGCCGTGGCCGGGCCACCGAGTAAGCGGGCGTGCAGCGGCACCTGAACGATCATGCCCTGTTCAAAATTACCGACGGTGGGTACAAACACGGGTGGGAACTGGAAACCCGGGATGCGTTGCATTTCTGGCAGGTGCTTGTGCATCAGGTCGAGGTTTTTGGGCCGGGCCGCTATGTCTTCGAGGTCGGCTCCGCTGCGGCTCTGGTAGTCGGCGATCATCGCCTTGCCACCGCCGCTGTAGCCGGTTATGGCGTGTATGGCAAGCGGGTAGTCTTTGGGGATCAGGTCGGCATCGACCAGCGGTTTGGTCAGCAATGTCATGCCGGTCGGGTAGCAGCCCGGGTTGGCGATACGGTTGCTGTTAAGCAGTAACTCACGCTGACCGGGCAGTTCCGGCACGCCGTACGCCCAATCCGGTGATACCCGGTGAGCACTGGATGCATCAATGATGATGGTGTTGGGGTTGGTGACCAGGCCAACGGCCTCGCGAGCGGCATCGTCGGGCAGGCAGAGAAACACCACATCGGCTTCATTCAGGCATTCGTCTCGCAGCAGCGCATCGCGGCGCTTGTCTTGTGGCACGGTCAGCAGATCGACCTCTGGGTGTGCCTCCAGGCGCTGTTGAATTTGCAGGCCGGTGGTGCCGTATTGGCCGTCGATGAATACCTTGTGTGCCATGCGAGAATCTCGTACCAGTGAACCAGATGCCAAGGGTACTATTGTTTGGCGGGTGGCGGTAGGGACAGACTAAGAATGGTACGCGCGCTCCGCGCCATTGGCCGTATCGATTCGGGGCGTGTTCAGCCACCCTGCAGACAGTGGTAGACTCGCTGCAAAGAACCCAACACAAGAGGCTTTGGTGGCAACCGATACAGAGGGCGAGTTTGTAACCAAAGAGGCCGATATCCTGCGTATGTTTCGCCAGGCGAAGCAGCAGATGGCCCCGGTTACCCTGGTGTTCCCCGAACGGCATCGTAGTCTGACCACTTACCTCGTGGAGATAAAACCGCGCGAGCGATTGCTGGTGCTCGACGAGCCCATGCCCAAAGTCATGGCCCGATACCTGGCGGCGGGCGAGTCGTTTACGCTGGAGACGTATTTCGATGGTGTGCGCATTCGTGCTCGCCAGCTATCTGCCCGGTCGATCGGAACAAACGCCGACCCTCGCTATGAATGCCCATTGCCCATAGAACTGTACTACTTGCAACGCCGCAAGAGTTTCCGGGCGTCGGCACGACGCAGCCTGATCGTCGATGCACGCGTTGTGAGTGAAAGCGGTGAGGCACGGTATGGGGTCTTACGCGATATGTCGGTGGAAGGGTGCCGGCTGGAGTTTGAAGGGGATCTGACTGAATTTTACACTCAGCAAGATGAAACTCTGGCGATCGAGCTGACGTTTCCGAACGAGACTCAACTGAGTTTTCAGGCCAACATGCTGCGTTCAGACTATGACGATTCGACGGGGGTCACAGGCATTGGCTGCCAATACACGGCCTTGCTGGCGCAACTCGAGGTGCAGTTTTCAGCGATAGTCACAGATTTGCAGCGAGACCATATCAACTTCGTCAAAAACGGCGGCAACCGGGATGAGATACCTGCTCGTTTTCTATTGCCCAATGGCGAGGTGCCCACGCGGTTCAAACCTCACCGCAATAAAGCAGCGGGCGTGCCCAAGGCTTCGGCCAAAACACCGGAACTGTCTGCACCAGTCGACAGTTCCGCCGCCTGGCGAAATACACTGGCCGCAGTGCGCAAACAGCAGGCGAATAACAAAGCCGAGGTCAGTACTGAGCTGGTTGAATCGTTACGAACCCTGAGCCAGGCCTGGAACCAGGACCGTTTCGGTTTGCTGTTACTCAGCCGGATTCGGAGCAAGGATAATTCCGACATTGAGCAACGCCTGGCCACCAGTCTGGTGCAGGCCGACCACCAGGTACGATCGCCGTCGGCGAAAAATGCCTATGCCGATGCGGGTATCACTCCGTGGATGACGCACGCTCTGCTGCGCCGGTTAGGCGCCAAAGAGCAGCCTATGGCAAAGCTGATCTCGGCGGTAGACCGCCTCGCCTACAAGGTGGTGGATGATCAGGTCTTCTATCGGCCAACAGCTGCTCTGGGGGCATTGCACAAGCAAGAGGCGTTTGATGCCCGCCTGATCCAGCAGCTGATCGCAACTCAGGGGCTCTATCCGCTGGGGTCCTGTGTTCGTCTGAGTAATGGCTGTGCGGGTTTGGTGCTTCGACACAATGATAAAAACCATCCCACCCGGGTGCGTCAGTTGTACAAGCTCAGTGAGCAATCGCCGCTGCCACCGAGGGACATCGACCTGGTGGGAGAGGCTATTGAGGTAGAGGGCCCGGCAGATCCGGTTAAGCTGGGACTGCCGGTCGAGCTGTTACGACCGGCGGTTCGTGCCTGAAAGCGATGTGCTTATCAATGTGCTTATAGTTGGTCGATAATTGCCAGCGACGGTTCTGAACGATTCATGGTGTAGAAATGCAGGGCCGGAGCACCGGCACTGATCAGTTCCCGGCACAACCCGCTGACCACTTCCAGACCAATCGCCTGAATGCGAGCACTGTCGTCGCCGCAGGCTTCCAGTTGCTTGCGCAACCAGCGCGGAATGTCGGCACCGCAAGAATCGGAAAAACGGATCAGATTCGACACCTGAGTAATCGGCATGATGCCGGGTACGATGTCGATCTCGCAACCGCGCTTGCGCACTTCGCTGACGAAGTGAACGTAGGCATCCACGCTGTAAAAATACTGTGTAATAGCCGTATTGGCACCGGCCTTGGCTTTGTTGACGAAGTTGTCGACATCGCGATCGTAGTTAGGTGCCTGGGGGTGCATTTCGGGGTAAGCCGCGACCTCCAGTTTGAAGGTGTCGTTGTAGTGCTCGCGAATAAAGCGCACCAGGTCAGATGCGTACCGGAAGTCGCCACCGGTGCCACCCATGCCAGACGGCAAGTCGCCACGCAAAGCGACAATGCGGCTGATGCCTGCGTCTTTGTAGCGATCCAGCAATGCGGTGAGAGTGGCTTCTGTGGCGCCAATGCACGACAGGTGCGGCGCGGTCGGCACACCACGGCTGTTGAGTTCAATCACCGTGCTGATGGTGCGTTCTTGTGTGGAACCCCCGGCACCATAGGTGACCGAGAAAAATTCGGGATCGGCCGCTTTCAGTTCGCTGTGAACGTTCAGCAGTTTTTCATAGCCAGCGTCTGTCTTCGGTGGAAAAAACTCGAAGCTGACAGGAACGGAATTAGGCATGAGTTATCTTCTCTGGTCATTCCTGCTATGGAATCATGAGTCCGTGACAGCCACCGGGTGTACCTATCCGGGGTCGGCGTAAACCCGTCCATGGGGCCTAGACCGCAGCATCCCTGCTGCGGACTTCCCCGAATAGGTACACCCGGCAGCTGCCACTCTGTTCGGTGCTAGCATTAAATTCTAGCGTGGGTTTTTAGGTTTTTAGGTTTTTGGGTTCCGCCTGGGAGGCTAGCGACGGATGCCGGGTGTGTCCCTGTGGGGTAGTCCGCAACATGGATGTTGCGGCCTAGGCCCCATGGATGGGTTCACGCCGACCCCACAGGGACATACCCGGTGGCCGTTGCGGACTAATGCCTCTCAGACGACCCAAACGCCGAATTCAGCTCAGTATTTGTAGTCGTTTGGTTTGAACGGGCCTTCAACCGGTACCCGGATGTATTTGGCCTGGGTTTCGGTCAGGGTGGTGATGACACCGCCAAAACCGCGCACCATTTCCGCCGCGACTTCTTCGTCGAGTTTCTTCGGCAGAATTTTCACGTACAGTTTTTCGGCTTTCTGATCGGCCGGCAGGTCGGCGAACTTCTGCTCATAGAGATACATTTGTGCCAGTACCTGGTTGGCAAAGGAACCGTCCATGATACGGCTGGGGTGACCGGTGGCGTTGCCCAGGTTAACCAGGCGGCCTTCGGACAGCAGAATCAGATAGTCGTCGGCATCGTCAGAGCGGAAAATCTGGTGAACCTGGGGTTTGATTTCATCCCAGCGCCAGTTCTTGCGCATATAGGCGGTGTCGATCTCGTTGTCGAAGTGACCGATGTTGCTGACCACGGCGCCGTTCTTCAATGCTTTAAGCATGTTGGCGTCGCAGACATTGGTGTTGCCAGTGGTGGTGACGATCAGATCGGTGGTGCCGAGAACATCGGTGTTGATGCTGGCTTCGGTGCCGTCGTTGATGCCGTTCTTGTACGGGGAGACGACTTCAAAGCCATCCATGCAGGCTTGCATGGCGCAGATCGGGTCGATCTCGGTGATCTTGACGATCATGCCTTCCTGACGCAATGACGCAGCAGAGCCCTTGCCCACGTCGCCGTAGCCAATGACCAGTGCTTTTTTGCCGGCCAGCAAGTGGTCGGTGGCGCGTTTGATTGCATCGTTCAGCGAGTGGCGGCAGCCGTACTTATTGTCGTTTTTCGATTTGGTGACGGCGTCGTTGACGTTGATCGCGGGCACTTTCAGGGTGCCTTCTTCCAGCATTTCCAGCAGGCGGTGAACGCCTGTTGTGGTTTCTTCGGAAATACCGTGAATGTCGTTCAACAACTGTGGGTATTTGCCATGAACCATTTCAGTCAGGTCGCCACCGTCGTCGAGAATGATGTTGGCGTTCCAGACGTCGCTGCTTTCTTTTTCAGCCAGAATGGTTTGCTCGATGCACCACAGGAACTCTTCTTCGGTTTCGCCCTTCCAGGCAAACACCGGAATACCGGCGGCGGCGATGGCCGCGGCGGCGTGATCCTGAGTTGAGAAGATGTTGCACGACGACCAGCGAACCTCGGCACCCAGTTCAATCAGGGTTTCGATCAGTACAGCGGTCTGAATCGTCATGTGAATGCAGCCCATGATGCGCGCACCCTTGAGCGGCTGGTCGGCCTTGTATTTGTTGCGCAGGGCCATCAGTGCCGGCATTTCGTGCTCGGCGATGTTGATTTCCTTGCGGCCATAGGCGGCCAGTGAGATATCAGCGACTTTGTAGTCGGTGAAGGTATCCAGATTCACGGCGGTGGTCATAGTAGTCTCCTGAAAGAATGTTTTGAGTTGCGAGCGTCGAGTTTTTAGCTCACAGCTCGCAGCTAACAGCTCATAGCTTAAATCTTCGCGCCTGCTTTCAGCGCGTCTGCCTTGTCAGTTGCTTCCCAACTGAAACCCTCGCGGCCAAAGTGGCCATAGGCAGCAGTGGGGCGATAGATCGGGCGCAGCAGGTCGAGCATCTCGATGATGCCGCGCGGGCGCAGGTCGAAATGCTCGCGCACCAGATCGCTGATCAGGGTTTCGTCCACCTTGTTGGTGCCGAAGGTGTTGATTGCGATGGACGTCGGCTCGGATACGCCGATGGCGTAGGAGATTTGAATCTCGCATTTGTCGGCCAGGCCGGCCGCGACAATGTTCTTCGCCACATAGCGACCGGCATAGGCCGCCGAGCGGTCTACTTTGGATGGGTCTTTGCCGGAGAATGCACCGCCGCCGTGGCGGGCCATGCCGCCGTAGGTGTCGACAATGATCTTGCGACCGGTGAGGCCACAGTCGCCAACGGGGCCACCGATCACGAAGTTACCGGTTGGGTTGATGTGGTAACGGGTGTCACTGTGCAGCCATTCGGCCGGCAATACCGGCTTGATGATGTGCTCCATTACCGCTTCGCGCAGATCGCCTAGGCTGATGTCTGGATCGTGCTGGGTCGACAGTACAACGGCGTCAACAGCAACCGGACGCCCGTTTTCATAGCGCAGGGTGACCTGGGATTTGGCGTCTGGACGCAACCACGGCAGTACGCCGTTTTTACGCAGCTTGGCCTGGTGTTCGACCAGGCGGTGGCTGTAATAAATAGGCGCGGGCATGTAGGAATCGGTTTCGTTGGTTGCGTAGCCGAACATCAGGCCCTGGTCACCAGCGCCGAGGTCTTTGTTGTCGGCTTCATCAACGCCCTGAGCAATGTCGGCCGACTGTTTGCCGATACCGTTCAGTACCGCGCAAGACGCGCCGTCGAAGCCGACATCGGAACTGTCGTAGCCGATGTCGAGAATGACGCCACGAACGATGTCTTCCAGATCGACGTAGGTGTCGGTGCGGACTTCACCGGCGATGATCGCCATGCCAGTCTTGACCATGGTCTCCACGGCAACCCGGGCATTCTTGTCTTCGGTCAGAATGGCATCCAGGACGGCATCGGATATCTGGTCGGCCATTTTATCCGGATGGCCTTCAGAGACCGATTCGGAGGTGAAGAGGCTGTACTCGCTCATGGGCTGTGTTCCTCAGTTCAGCGACGTGAGTGGGTGTCCAGCGGTGGCATTTGCCTCGCTGGTATCAGTAAAAAGCGGTGTTTGCGGCGGTTTTCGGTAGACCTGAGTCTGCACCTGAAAACCGTTGCGCAGGGCCAAAAAGCGGCCTTGTTCGTGATCCAGCCCGGCCGATTCGGCCCACTGATGCAATTCATCCGGCTCAAACCCGAGCCACTGGTCGCCACACTGGTCGTGCGCCCATTCCTGATCGTGGTGGCACAGATCGGTAATCACCAGCAAGGCACCCGGCGCCATCAGTTGAGCGCAATTGATGACTTCCTGGCCGGGAGCCGGGACATGGTGCAAGACCATGTTATAGACCACGACGTCGAACTGTTCATCGTCGGCCCTCAGGCTTTCGGTATTGCCTTCGCGCAATTCAACATGGCGTAAATGCCGGGCCGGAATCCGGGCTTGTTCCAGCATGGCCGTCGAAATATCGATGCCGACCACCTGGCTGAAGCGATCGTTCAGTGCGGTCAGAAACTCACCTTTGCCAGGCCCGACTTCCAGTGCTCGCTGATGGGTTTGCTGGCGGCAACTGTCGAGCAGTTGCAGCGTTTCCGGCCCATATTGGTGAAACAGGGCGATGCGCTCCTGATGCAGCTCAAACTCGTCGGCGTGGTTGGCAAAGAACGCCTGGGCGGCATTCAGTCGCGCTGCCCGTATGTCGGCCAATTTACGTTGCAAATCTTCAGGCAGTTCATATTGGTCGAGTTCCCGGAACAGCTGCTGCTGAATCGACAGCTGGTCGCTCAGTGATCGACGATAATAGATGCTGTTGCCTTCCCGCCGACTCTCTACCCAGCCAGCTTTGCTCAGAATCTTCAGGTGGTGGCTCATGCCGGACTGGCGAACGTCGAGCAGGTCGCTCAGTTCGAGCACACCAAAGGCCCCATGGCCCAGTGCCTGCAGCACGGTCAAACGGGTCGGGTCGCCAATGGCTTTAAAGAAAGACGGTACTAGGTCCAGATTCATGGCGGCAAGACTAGCAGTGGCCTGCTGCTTTCTCAATAACTATATCAATATATTTTGATATAGATTGTGTTGGAAGCGGTGTCAAAGGCTATTCAGTGCGAATGTCGGCGCAAAAATGGCACTGGATGCTTGAATTTGTAATAATTCGAGACATAAATTATATGTCAGGCGACAGACGCTTTGCCCCCATCGGTTATTTTTGGGACAATTCCGCCCCCTCCCGGTGCCTGACCTTGCCAGCCGGGTGTCAGCCGCTCGCGAAAACCAACAGTCGAGGACTTTTCGATGCCGTCACGTAGTGAACTTGCCAATGCCATCCGTGCCCTGAGTATGGATGCTGTGCAAAAAGCCAAATCCGGACATCCGGGCATGCCGATGGGTATGGCCGATATCGCCCAGGTGCTGTGGTGTGATCACCTCAAGCACAACCCGACCAACCCGAAGTGGGTTGATCGTGATCGCTTTATCTTGTCCAACGGCCATGGCTCCATGCTGCAATATTCACTGCTGCACCTTGCCGGTTACGACCTGGGTATCGAGGATCTGAAACAGTTCCGTCAACTGCATTCGCGCACGCCCGGCCACCCCGAATACGGCTATACCCCCGGTGTTGAAACCACCACGGGCCCATTGGGTCAGGGCCTGGCCAATGCGGTTGGCTTTGCCATGGCTGAAAAAACGATGGCGGCGCAGTTCAACCGTAAAGGTCACACCATTGTTGATCACAACACCTATGTTTTCCTCGGCGACGGCTGTCTGATGGAGGGGGTGTCGCACGAGGTGTCCTCACTGGCGGGTACGCTCGGTTTGGGCAAACTGATCGCGTTTTATGACGACAACGGCATTTCAATCGACGGCGAAGTAGCTGGTTGGTTTACCGATAATACCGTTAAGCGCTTTGAAGCCTACGGCTGGCAGGTCATTCCCCGCGTCAACGGGCACGACCCGGAAGAAATTCAGCAGGCGATTGAAACCGCCCGGGAAAACACCGATCAGCCCACACTGATTTGCTGCAAGACCATCATTGGTTTTGGTTCCCCGAACAAAGAAGGCAAGGAATCCAGCCACGGCGCTCCGCTGGGTGACGACGAAATTACCCTGGCTCGCAAAAAACTGGGCTGGAAACACGGTGCCTTTGACATTCCGCAGGACATTTACGATGCCTGGGACGCCCGTGGCAAAGGTCGCAAGGCCGAGTCTGAGTGGGACGACCGTTTCGCGGAATACAAAGCTGCCTACCCGGACCTGGCCGCTGAGTTTGAGCGTCGCATGAGCGGCACCTTGCCTGCCGACTTCGACAAGATCGCCAATGACTACATTGCGAGTGTTAACGAAAAGGCGGAGACTATCGCCAGCCGCAAGGCATCGCAGAATGCCATTGAGGCGTTGGCGCCAAGCCTGCCGGAACTGCTCGGCGGGTCTGCGGATTTGGCCGGTTCCAACCTAACATTGTGGAGCGGTGCACGCGGCATTAGCCAGGCAGAGCCAGATGGCAATTACTGCTTCTACGGTGTTCGGGAATTCGGCATGACCGCCATTATGAATGGTTTGGTTCTGCACGGCGGCTTCCGCCCGTACGGCGCCACCTTCCTGATCTTTATGGAATACGCCCGTAACGCAGTGCGCATGTCGGCGCTGATGAAGCAGCCGCTGATTCACGTCTATACCCACGATTCGATTGGCCTGGGCGAAGATGGCCCGACCCACCAGCCGGTTGAGCAATTGTCCTCGCTGCGCCTGACGCCCAATCTCGATACCTGGCGTCCGGCCGATGCGGTCGAAAGTGCGGTGGCCTGGAAGTCGGCCATTCAAAGCAGCGACCGGCCGAGTGCGCTGGTGTTCTCGCGTCAGGGTCTGGCGCACCAAAAACGGTCAGCCCAACAACTGGCTGACATCGAACGGGGCGGATATGTGCTGAAAGACAGCAGCGGCACGCCAGCGGCGGTTCTGATTGCAACTGGTTCGGAGGTTGGCCTGGCCGTTGAAGCCGCTGAAGCACTGGAAGCCAAGGGCGTAGCGACACGCGTGGTATCCATGCCTTGCACCGAGCGCTTCGACGCTCAGGATGCTGACTACCGGAATGACGTCCTGCCTCAGGGTATCAAGCGGTTTGCAGTAGAAGCCGGCATCGCTGACTACTGGTTCAAGTACGTCGGTCTCGACGGTGCCGTTCTGGGTATGACCAGCTTTGGTGAATCGGCCCCTGCCGGTGACCTTTACAACCATTTTGGTATTACTTCTGACTCTTTGGTCAACTTGGTACAATCCTCGCTTTAATATTCCCGCCCAACGGAGTGGGCCAGTCGATCGGCTGGTCCACTCTGCGTGTTATCGTCTGAATCTGTGCGCATGGACCGCTGCCGGGGTTGTACGGTGATGCGCGCCAATTCAGCACATTGGACCTTACCCGGCAGCCGCGTTCGACAAGGCTCGATCAGGCGAGCAAGAGTCCCTATACTGATTGAAAACTAACCGCTAGGTCAAAAACGAGGGTTGCATGAAATTGGTTCGTATTTTCAGTGTTTTACTGGCTGTGAGCATTGGTTGGGTGCACGCCGAAGCGTTGCCAGCTGTGGCCTATTCCGATGGAGTGAAATTCGATAACTCCTTCAACGAAGCGGTTTTCCGCGAGGGAGTGACCCGATTCCAGTCAACCTTCGACATCGATGTGATGGAAGTTAATCCGTCGACATCAGATGCCTTCGAGTCCGCTTTGCGGGAACTGGCTAGCCAGGGCCGCAGCCCCATCGTTGCCGTTGGCTTCTCCTACGCACCCGCCTTGTCGGCCGTGGCCCCGGAGTTTCCCGATATTCAGTTCACCATTATTGATGCCGTCGTTGACGAACCGAATGTACAGTCACTGATCTTCAAGGAGTGGGAGGGCTCGTTTCTCGTGGGCGCTCTGTCGGCGATGAGAACCGGAGGGGCACCTCTGGGTTTTGTGGGAGGGATGGATCTGCCGTTCATTCGCGGATTCGCCTGTGGCTATGCCCAGGGAGCGCATTATGTAGACGATGACGCCCGGGTCATGGTGCGTATGATCGGCAACACCCCGGATGCCTGGTCCAACCCCGATCGCGGCAACGCACTGGCGCAGGAGTTGGTTGAGCGGGGCGCCGAAGTGCTCTATGCCGCCGCCGGCGGTAGCGGTATCGGCGTATACCAGGCCGCCAAAAGCAGCGGTAGCTACGCCATTGCCGTGGACTCTAATCAGAACTATCTGCACCTGGGCACCATGTTGACCTCCATGGTCAAACGGGTGGGTGTGGCCGCTTACACCAGTTGGGAGCAGGCTGTTAATGGCCAGTGGCAGCCTGGCGTCCAACAGCTGGGTCTGGCTGAGAACGGAGTAGACTGGTCGTTGGATATTTTCAATCGCCAACTGGTCACTCTGGATATGGAAAGAGACATGGCTCAGCTGCGGGAACGCATCATTGACGGTCGTATACGGGTGCACGACTATACAACGAACAGTCAGTGCCCGGTTCCGTTGCTGGAGGGTTAGCAGCCTGTGCCGGAGCTCTTCGCGATATATGAATCCAGGATGAATCAGCTGTGATTCTGACGATGTAATGACGAAGTGGCTGTGTATAATGCAACAGTTTGTTGCAAACGAGCTTTGCGGGGTTGACCAAACGGTCAGCTTTGCCTAGAGTGCTTCCAATGGCCCCTCAAGGGGTTCGTTGGGCGTATGCAAAACAACCATAACATTAACGCTGAAAGGGGATTCACCATGAAACCAATGCTGAAAGCGGCTGCTGCAGCTGTGCTGTCCTTTTCTGCTGCCATCGCCGCAGCGGAAGATTTTCAACCTGCGGTCGTTTATGACACAGCAGGCAAGTTCGACAAGTCTTTTAACGAAGCGGTATATCGCAACGGCGCTGAGATGTTCACCATGGACAAAGGCATTGCCGTCCGTGAATTTGAACCGCAGAACGAAGAGCAGCGTGAACAGGGTCTGCGTCGTCTGGCCGACCGCGGCTTCAGCCCGATCGTTGCCGTAGGCTTCAACTATTCATCGTCTGTTGAGAAAGTGGCTTCCGAGTTCCCTGACATTCAGTTCGCGATCATCGACTCAGTCGTGGATCTGCCGAACGTCCAGTCCATCGTCTTCGCAGAGCACCAGGGTTCTTTCCTGGTTGGTGCCCTGGCTGCTATGGCGTCTGAGACCGATGCTGTTGGCTTCGTCGGTGGTATGGATATTCCGCTGATTCGCAAGTTCGCCTGTGGTTATCAGCAGGGCGCCAAATACGTAAACAGCGATATCGAATACTTCGAGAACATGACAGGTTCAACTCCGGCGGCGTTCAATGACCCGGCGCGCGGTTCTGAACTGGCCAAGTCACAAATCTCCCAGGGTGCAGACGTGATCTTCGCTGCCGCTGGCGGTACCGGTATCGGTGTCTATCAGGCGGCGGCTGACGAAGGCGTTTACGCCATCGGCGTCGACTCTAACCAGAACTACCTGCAGCCTGGCACCATGCTGACCTCTATGGTCAAGCGTGTGGGTGTTGCAGCCTACGCCTCCTGGGAAGAAGCCCAGGCCGGTGAGTGGGAAGGTGGCATTAAGGTTCTGGATCTGGGTGCCGACGGTGTTGACTGGGCTCTGGACGAGTTCAACGAAGACCTGATCACTGAAGAAATGCAGACCCGTATGGACCAGATTCGCGCGGACATTGTGAACGGCACCATCACCGTTCATGACTACACTGCGACCAGCAGCTGCGATATCTGATCGTCTTGTGATCCTGTAAAAAAGGCCCCTGCCTGACGGCAAGTGTCTTTTTGCTGGGGTTGTGATTTGTCTTGATCACAACTCTTTCGGCCGGTTGCCGGGCTTGTCCCGGTGCCGGCCGATGTATTTAATAACGCCAGCCCCAAGGGGAGGGCGATATCCGGTTCGGACGATTTCCGGACCGAGTGAGACCCGGCGCGTGTTCGGCTACTCTCATAGCATACAGCGTTTCCATTAACCTCTACTGACCGGGTGACCCATGACTGCCCAGACCCAATCTGCTGCAGAATACGCCCTTGAGCTGCGCGGCATCGACAAGCACTTCGGTGCGGTACACGCCAACAAGAATATCGATCTTAAGGTCGAGAAAGGCACCATTCACGGCATCGTCGGCGAAAACGGTGCAGGCAAGTCCACCCTGATGAGCATCATCTACGGCTTTTACGAAGCCGATCAGGGAGACATTGCCATTGATGGCAGGGTGCTGAAAATAAAGGATTCCAAGACCGCGATTGCGTCGGGTATTGGCATGGTCCACCAGCATTTCATGCTGATTCAGAATTTCACGGCTCTCGAGAACGTCGTACTGGGCGCAGAAAGCGGCGAACTGATCGATGAGAGCCTGGATAAAGCACGTGCTGAATTGAACCGTTTGTCCGAAGAGTTCGGTTTGTCGGTACCACTGGACCAGCCTGTGGAAGAATTATCGGTTGGGTTCCAGCAACGCATCGAGATTCTCAAGGCGCTGTACCGCGGGGCTCGAATCCTGATTTTGGATGAGCCAACGGGCGTGCTCACGCCCCAGGAAACAGAGCATCTGTTCAAGGTGCTGGATTCATTGAAAGCCCAGGGCACGACCGTCATCCTGATTACGCATAAGCTGCGTGAAATTCTGGCGGCCACTGACAATGTCTCGGTTATGCGTCGTGGTGAGATGGTGGCCCATGTAAAAACGGCTGAAACCAATCAGGAAGATCTGGCCGAACTGATGGTTGGGCGCAAAGTATTGTTGCAGGTAGATAAAGGCGATTCAGCCCCCGGCGATGTCAAACTCTCGGTACATAATCTGAGCATGACCGACAGTGCCGGTGTCAAACGCCTCGATAACGTTTCATTGAATGTGCGTGCCGGTGAAATCGTCGGCATTGCCGGGGTGTCTGGCAATGGCCAGTCCGAACTGCTGGAAACCCTGGCGGGCATTACCCCGGTCGACAGCGGTAGCATCGACCTGAATGGTCACACCCTGGATGCCCGGCACCCGATGAACCCGTCTCAAGTGCGCAAAGCGGGCATCGGACACATCCCCGAAGACCGTCATCGCATGGGCCTGATCAATACCTTTTCAGCTTACGAAGCCTTTGTGCTCGGTTATCACCGCAACCATGAATACAACGGCGCCCTGACGATGAAGCAAGCGGCGATTATCGCCGACTGTAAAGAAAAAATGGAACGCTGGGATGTTCGCCCACAGGATCCCTACCTGAAAACGGCCAACTTCTCCGGCGGTAATCAGCAGAAACTGGTCATTGCCCGTGAGATTGAACAGAACCCGGATGTCCTGCTGATCGGGCAACCGACTCGCGGCGTCGATATCGGTGCCATCGAATCCATTCACAAGCGCATTCTCGAGATGCGTGATGCGGGCAAGGCAATTTTGCTGGTCTCGGTTGAACTGGATGAAATTCGCTCCCTGTCGGACCGCATTCTGGTGATGTTCGACGGTACTATCGTGGGTGAAGTCCCGGCTGACAAAGCCGACGAACGCACCCTGGGCCTGATGATGGCTAATATTGTTCCTGATGAAATTAAGGCATTGCAGGCGGAGGAACCAGCATGAGTCAACACCGTATACCCGCCTGGATCACGGTCGGGGTTATCCCCCTGGCCAACGTGGCTATGGCCGCGCTGGCCGCCGCTCTGGTGTTCTGGTATCTGAATATCAACCCACTTGAAGCGTTACAGGCCATGGTTTATGGCGCCTTTGGCAGCTCCTATGGCTGGGGCTATACCCTGTATTACATGACCAGTTACATCTTTACCGGGCTGGCTGTGGCCGTGGTATTTCAGGCTGGGATGTTCAACATTGGCGGTGAAGGCCAGGCCTACATCGGTGCATTGGGTGTCGGCCTGGTGTGCCTGGGTTTGGGTGGTCATGTGCCGCTCTTTGTGCTGTTACCGATCAGTATTATTGCCGCCTTTGTGTTCGGTGGTCTGTGGGCGCTGATTCCCGCCTGGCTGCAAGCCAAGCGCGGTTCGCACATCGTTATTACCACCATTATGTTTAACTTCATCGCCGCTTCGATGATGAACTACATCCTGATCAACTTTCTAAAACCGTCCGGTACCATGTCGGTGGAAAGTGCGGTCTTCGATCCTTCCTCGTGGATTCCGAAGATGCATGAGGCACTGGCGTTGATCGGTATTTCAATTGACCGGTCACCGCTTAACCTGTCGATGTTCTGGGCTTTGTTTGTCGCCTTTGCCGTGTGGTTTTTTCTGTGGCGTACGCGCTGGGGTTACGAAGTGCGAGCCATGGGCAGCAATGCGTCAGGTGCTCAGTACGGGGGCATCAGCATTCCGAAAACGGTCATAATGATCATGATCATAGGTGGCGGCCTGGCCGGGTTTATGGCGCTGAACGTGGTTCAGGGTGAAGCCCACCAGATCAAGCTCAATCTGGTCAATCAGATGGGCTTTACCGGTATTGCCGTGGCGCTGATGGGGCGCAACCATCCATTCGGCATCGTTATCGCCAGCTTGCTGTTTGGTTTCCTGACCCAGGGTGGCAGTGAGTTGCAGTTCGAATATTCGGTAGATGCGCGCATCGTCGTGGTGCTGCAAGGGTTGGTGATCCTGTTCTCAGGTGCCTTGCAAAACATGATGAAGCATCCGATTGAACGGCTCTATTTGCGGTTGTCCAGCAATCGCAAAAAGACCTCTGAAGAACTCGCGGCGGAGGCCTGATCATGGACGCATTTAACAGTATAATTCTGATTCTCGATGCCACCCTTCGTAATGCCACGCCGCTGATTTTCGCAGCCCTGGCTGGTATGTTTTCCGAACGCGCAGGCATTGTGAACATCGCGCTGGAAGGCAAGATCCTGATCAGTGCCTTTGCCGGCGCCTCGGCCGCTTACTACACCGGCTCTCCCTGGATGGGCTTGCTCGCGGGTATGATGGCGTCGGTTATGTTTGCCCAGTTGCATGCCTTTGCGACGGTTACTCACAACGGTGACCATGTGGTGTCTGGCCTGGCCATTAACATCCTGGCAGCCGGGCTGACCGCTGCTGTGGGCAACTACTGGTTCAGCCAAGGCGGGAATACGCCAAACCTGGTCAGTCGTGCCGATGAATTAAACGCCCGTTTCGAGCCCATTGTATTTCCGTTCGCGGAGGCCCTGGCCGATGTGCCCATCATCGGTGGTATCTATTCCGAGTTGCTGAGCGGCCATTACATTCTGGTGTATCTGGCGTTTTTAGCGGTTCCCCTGTGCTGGTTTGTGCTGTTTCGTACCCGCTTTGGACTGCGTTTGCGGGCGACGGGTGAAAACCCCCAGGCGGTGGATACCGCCGGGATTTCCGTAACAAAGGTTCGCTACCTGGCGTTGCTGGTGTGTGGCTTATTGGCCGGTTTTGCCGGTGTCTATCTGGCGGTGGCACTGACCGCCCAGTTCTCTCCAAACATGAGCGCCGGTAAAGGCTATATGGCCCTGGCCGCGCTGATTTTTGGCAAATGGCGACCCAAAACCACCATGCTTGCCTGTCTGCTGTTCGGTGCCTTGCAAGCCATTGCTGATCGCAGCCAGGGAGCCATCATTCTGGGCTTCGAAGTGCCGGTTCAACTGGTTGAAGCCTTGCCCTACATCCTGACTGTGGTGTTGCTGGGCGGCTTTATAGGGCGCGCGGTAGCGCCCAAGGCAATCGGCAAGCCCTACGTGAAAGAACGTGCCTGATCTGGCCGGGTAACCCCCGGTCGGTCTGGACGTGTGATTGAGACAAGAAGGTGGACCACCACCTCACCCGACCTGATTCGGGGTCTCACTGAGACCATCCCCCAAACTGGCTGGCGCCGGTACGGGGGATAACCGTGTTGTCAGGCTGTGCCTGAATGAGAGACTGCCACTATGAACACCATTCCTACGCTCGATTTACGCCGTTTCAAAACCGATCCCGAGGGCTTTGTTCAGGAGATGGGCGCTGCCTATCAGGCCTGGGGCTTTGCCGGCATTACCGGCCATGGTATCGACGCTTCGGTGGCGATCAATGCCCTGCGCGCCGCCGAAAAAGTGTTTGCGCAGCCCGACGCCACCAAGAAAGCCTATTTCAAGAACAACGGCGGCACCCGGGGTTACACTCCATTCGGGACCGAGATTGCCAAGAACGCCGAGCATGTCGATTTGAAAGAGTTCTGGCATGTAGGCCGGGAGATCGACGGCGAAGCACCGCACAAAGACCTGACTCCGAACGTCTGGCCGGAAGAAGTGCCCGAGTTCCAAGACGCCATGTTGCGGCTTTACTACGAACTGGATGCACTGTCGCAGGAGCTGCTGCAAGCCTTTGCCCTGTTTATCGGTGAAGACCGGCACTATTTCGACGAAAAGGTAAACTACGGCAACAGCATTCTTCGCCCGCTGCATTATCCTCCCATTACCGACCCCAACCTGCCGAACGTGCGCGCCGGTGCGCACGAAGACATTAACCTGATCACGCTGCTGGTCGGTTCCGAGCAGGAAGGGCTGGAAGTCAAGAACATGCGCGGCGAGTGGGTCGGCATCTCGATGATTGAAGGCACCATCATCTGTAACGTCGGCGACATGCTGCAGCGCCTGACCAACCACGTGCTGCCTTCAACCACGCACCGTGTCGTCAACCCCAAAGGCGAGGCTGGCAAGGTATCGCGGTTCTCCATTCCGTTCT
The DNA here is from genome assembly GCF_000423605.1 of Saccharospirillum impatiens DSM 12546. Lineage (GTDB taxonomy): Bacteria > Pseudomonadota > Gammaproteobacteria > Pseudomonadales > Natronospirillaceae > Saccharospirillum > Saccharospirillum impatiens. Next base: position 120,547 of record NZ_AUIH01000011.1, on the reverse strand, counting down.
TTGTCCACCCGAACCCGGGTACCTCGCTGGATGCACTGCCGCAGTGCGTCACCGAAGACAACCCAAAGCGCTACCCGCCCATCACCAGTGATGAGTACCTGATGGAACGGTTACGCGAGATCGGGCTGGTTAAGTAAAGATAGAGTGACTCAGGTTTCGGAGTTCGTTGCCGAGACTAGCAGCGGGTGCCGGGTGTGCCCCTGTGGGGAAGTCCGCAGCATGGATGCTGCGGCCTAGGCTCCATGGACGGATTTACGCCGACCCCACAGGGGCACACCCGGTATCCGGTGCGGACCAATGCCATCTAGCCGACCGAACTGCGAAACTTGAGTGGCCTCAGGCCCTCTCTCGCCCCGCCATGCAATGGCCTGCGTTAGAGGGGGATTGGCTTTTTCTCCAAGTCCCTCATACTGGGGAAGAGAATTTAGCCAAGCCACGCAGGTGCCCCATGTCGACATCCCCGATCAAACACGTTGCCATCACCGGCGGTACCCACGGTAACGAGCTTACCGGGGTGCATTTGCTCAAGCACTGGCGCAACAACCCCGAAGAAGTCTGCCGGGATGGGCTGGTGACCGAGTTGCATCTTGCCAACCCCAAGGCCAATGGTTGCAATCGGCGCTACCTCGATCAGGATCTGAACCGGCAGTTCAGCTGGGCAGACCTCTCTGACCACAGCCTCTGTGGCTATGAGCAGAACCGGGCCAAATCACTGAACACCTTGCTGGGCCCGAAAGACGCCCCCAGGGTCGACTTCATCATCGATCTTCACACCACCACCGCCAATATGGGAACGACCCTGGTGATCAAATCAGACGATGCGCTGGTGGTGGGCATGGCGTTTTACATCAAACAGCATATGCCGGAGGTCACGCTGTTTTATGAGCCGGAAGATCGCCTGAGCGATAACTTTCTGATCTCACTGGCGAAACACCATGGTTTGCTGGTAGAAGTGGGGCCGGTGCCTCAGGGCATGCTGCGCTGGGATGTGTTTGACAAAACGCGCCAGGCGACCCGCCTTGGGTTGGATTACCTGGCGGCTGTGCGCGCGGGCAATCAGCCGGAATTACCCGCGTCTTTGCCCGGGTTCCAGTTCGTCGAAAAGCTGAAGCTGCCAGAGAACGAACGCGGTGAACTGACGGCGATGATTCACCCCGATCGGCAAGACACCGATTACCAGCCCATTCAACCGGGCGACCCGCTGTTCATTACGCTGGAAGGTGAAACCCTGAATTATGAAGGCACCGAAACCTTGTACGGGGCCTTCATCAATGAAGCGGCTTATTATGATCAGCACATCGGGCTTAGCCTGATGCGTAAGATTGATATTCAAATGCCGGATTGATTGTGACTTTTTAGCTTTTGGTTTGGAGTTCGTCGCTGTAGCAAGCGCCGGATGCCGGAGATGCTCCTGTGGGGTAGTCCGCAGCACGGATGCTGCGGTCTAGGCTCCATGGATGGATCTACGCCGACCCCACAGGAGCATTTCCGGTAGTCGGAGCGGGCCATTGGCACACAGTTAGCCCAACAGAGGTATTAGATCTGCCCGAACTGGAAGCTGATGAACACGCTGGGGCCGGAAATGTCGCCAGCATCCAGGTTGTCGATCAGCGGTTCGCTGGTCAGCCGGTAGGCACCACCGATGCCGATTTCCAGAAAGTCGGTCACATTGACCTCGCCTGAGAGACTGAATTCGCTGACCAGGAAGTTGGCATCTTCATCGTTGCTGCCTCCGCTATCGACGATGGACACATTCCCCGCCCCCAGCAATACCTTGCTTTCCCAGTGCACCACCCGGTCGGGCTGGTGGGTATAGCCCATCAGCAAGCCCGCATAACCCATTTCCAGCTTGCGCCCGGTGTCGTCCCATTCCAGCTCATTGACCAGGCCATAACCCGCCCCGCCAATGATCAGTGAGTGGGCCCCGGACGTGAACGTAGCGCCACCCTCGCCACCGATCATCACGGCATTATCGCCGTTGACAGTCCCCAGCTTGACCACTGGCCCGCCAAAGCCCCCGGAGCGTGCATCCTCCATATCGATCAGCGCGGTTTTCGCGTGGGCAGAGAAGCTGAACAGCAGCAAAGCAGTGCCGAACAGAGTCGAGGCGATCAACGGGGAAGTGTGCATGGCGTGTCTCCACTATGAGCCAGTATGAAGCGAGTGTGATTCGAATATCCGGTGTTTACCAGTGGCGGAAGTCACGGCTTGAGACGGCTTTCCAGGTCGGCCAGCTGTTGCTCCAGATTCGCCAGTTGTTCACGCGTTCGTTGCAGGACGGCCTGTTGTGCATCGAACTCTTCACGGCTGACAACATCGAGTTTGCTCAACTGCGATTGCATCAGGCTGCGCAGGTTTTGGCGCACCTCACTGCGGGCTTGCTGGCCCTGGCTGAACAGTTCACTGGCCTGCCGGCTGATCTGGTCAAGTAAGTCTTCTGGCAATTTCATGACTGTGCTCCATCAGGGTGCTTTAGTGCCGCACACTTATTGTGCAGCGCTCCAATACGGTGCGTCACAATACGGTTTGTGACGCAGTTCAATGGCTAACTGCTTGATATTAAAGGATTAGTCGAGTTGGCACGAGCTTCGCTATATACCCTCCACGGATGAAACCAATCGCAGCCAACCGTTGCATTGGACATTGTAACTCGGGTGACCGGCTGTCGCACTGATCGCGATAGTCAAGCCCTCGGGCCGGTGCTGATTCTCAGCGCAACGGTGGAACCAACAGGAGTGAACGACATGAAACTCGTATCAGCCATTATCAAGCCCTTCAAGTTGGACGACGTCCGCGAAGCGCTGTCAGAAATTGGCGTTCAAGGCATTACCGTGACCGAAGTCAAAGGCTTTGGTCGTCAGAAAGGCCATACCGAACTCTATCGCGGTGCAGAGTACGTGGTCGATTTTCTGCCCAAGGTGAAGGTTGAGGTCGGCATTTCAGACGAACTGCTCGATCGCGCGATCGAATCCATTACCAAGGCCGCCAACACCGGCAAAATCGGTGACGGCAAGATCTTTGTGACCCCGCTGGAACAGGCGATTCGCATTCGTACCGGCGAAACAGGCAACGACGCGATCTGAGCCGGGTAGACTAACGGGAGAGACTGAAAAATGAACGAATTGACGCAAGTACAATACGCACTCGATACCTTTTACTTTCTGATTTGTGGTGCTCTGGTCATGTGGATGGCCGCTGGCTTTTCCATGCTCGAAGCCGGCCTGGTTCGTGCCAAGAACACCACTGAGATTCTGACTAAAAACGTCGCGCTCTATGCGATTTCCTGCACCATGTACCTGATCTGCGGTTACGCCATCATGTATGACGGTGGTTTTTTCCTGTCAGGCATTACTGAGATTGGCGACGGTTACTATTCACCGTCTTCTGACTTCTTCTTCCAGGTGGTGTTTGTTGCCACGGCCATGTCGATCATCTCCGGTGCGGTTGCCGAGCGGATGAAGCTGTGGGCGTTCCTGGTGTTTGCCGTCGTGATGACTGGCGTCATCTACCCGCTGGAAGGCTCCTGGACCTGGGGCGGTGCTGCCGTCTTTGGTATGTACACCCTGGGCGACCTGGGCTTCAGCGACTTTGCGGGTTCTGGCATCGTTCACATGGCAGGTGCATCGGCTGCACTCGCTGGCGTACTGCTGCTGGGTGCTCGTAAAGGCAAGTATGGCAAAAACGGCGAAATCAACGCGATCCCGGGCTCCAACCTGCCGCTGGCTACCCTGGGTACCTTCATCCTGTGGATGGGCTGGTTCGGGTTCAACGGTGGTTCGGTCTTGAAAGTGGCTGATGCCGAGAGCGCCAACGCCGTTGCTCTGGTGTTCCTGAACACCAACGCTGCTGCTGCTGGTGGTTCAATTGCCGCCCTGATCCTGGCACGCCTCTGGTTCAAGAAAGCGGATCTGACCATGGCCCTGAACGGTGCACTGGCTGGCCTGGTGGCTATTACGGCTGAGCCGTCTACGCCTACGCCTCTGCTTGCGACACTCTTCGGCGCATTGGGTGGTCTGTTGGTTGTGTTCAGCATCGTCACTCTGGATAAAATGAAGATTGATGACCCCGTCGGTGCGATCTCTGTACACGGCGTAGTCGGTCTGTTGGGTCTGCTGCTGGTGCCGATCACCAATCCTGATGCGGCAACCTTCTCTGGCCAGCTCATTGGTGCGCTGACCATCTTTGTCTGGGTCTTTGGTGCTTCGCTGGTTGTCTGGGGCATTCTCAAGGCGGTCATGGGCATTCGTGTGACCGAGGAAGAAGAATACGAAGGCGTCGACATTGCCGAGTGCGGCATGGACGCTTACCCTGAGTTCACAGGTTCAAAGTGATATCAGGCAAGCTGGACTGGTAACAGTCTGATCTTCAAAAAGGGCCTTCGGGCCCTTTTTTTGTGGGCGCTGAATATTGCCCGGCTGATGGGGCTGTCGAGGCAATCTGAGTGAACGAATTGTTAACGGCCAGACCGGTAGGGTATGCTCTGGGGGTGTCTCGGCTATTTCGTTACTCTGAGGAGTTCAGCATGAAGCTTGTTACCGCCATTATTAAACCGTTCAAACTCGACGATGTGCGAGAATCCCTCTCTGAAGTGGGTGTTCAGGGCATCACTGTCACCGAGGTTAAAGGCTTTGGTCGTCAGAAAGGCCATACCGAGCTGTACCGTGGCGCCGAGTATGTGGTCGATTTCCTGCCCAAAATCAAACTGGAAGTCGCTATCGACGATGCCAAGGTAGAATCGGTTATCGAAGCGATTTCCAAAGCCGCCAACACCGGCAAGATCGGCGACGGCAAAATCTTTGTGTCGTCACTGGAGCAAGTGATCCGCATTCGGACCGGTGAGACCGGCGAAGACGCGGTTTAGTCTGCGTCCCTTTCCAGACCGGTTATTCAGCCGGTCTGCTCATTCAGCTGTTCGCTTTCTTCTGCTCAATCAACCCATGCTTTCTCAACTGGCTGCGAAACTGATGGTAGCTAAGCCCCAGCGCTTCAGCAGCTTGCCCTTGATGTCGGCCATTGGCATCCAGTGCCCCTTCCAGTAACGCCACTTCGTACCGGCTCACCTGTTCACTGAAACTCTGATTTGGGTTGGCTGAAAAGCCAGTGCTTGTCGTTTCGTCTGCCGGTTGCCAGGGCGAGTGGAAGGGGTCGAGCACCAGATCATCAATGGGTTCCTGTTCATTCCCCCAGCGGTAAACGCTGCGCTCGATGGCGTTTTTCAGTTCACGGACGTTGCCGTAAAACGGGTGAGCAACAAGTTTTGTTCGTGCCCGGTCGGTAAACCCCGGAAACACTTCCCAGCCAAGCTCACTGCTCATTTGAATGCCGAATTGCTCGGCAAGCAGGGTGATGTCGTCATGGCGGTGGCGCAGCGGCGGTAGGGTGAGTACATCGAAGGCGAGGCGGTCGAGCAGGTCGGCGCGGAAGCGGCCTTCTGCGGCAAGGCCTGGCAGGTGCTCATTGGTGGCGGCGATGATGCGCACATCGACCGTAATGGTTTGCTGGCCGCCAAGGCGTTCAAATTCCCCGTATTCGATCAGCCGCAGCAGCTTCTCTTGCAGCGCTTGCGACATGTTGCCGACTTCATCGAGGAACAGACTGCCTTCGTGTGCCCGTTCAAAGCGGCCTTTGTGCAGGCGGGTGGCGCCTGTGAACGCGCCTGGTTCGTAACCGAACAGGTCGGCGTCGAGCAGGGATTCGCTGATGGCGCCGCAATTGATTTTGAGAAACGGTTGTTGCCAGCGCTGTGACAGAAAATGCAGCCGCTCGGCGATGAGTTCCTTGCCGGTACCCCGTTCGCCGATGACCAGAACCGGTCGGTTCAGCGGGGCCACCTGGGAGACCTGGTCGAGCAGGTCGGACAGCGCTGGGCTTTCACCAAGTATGCGTTGCGGGCTGCGCTCAGTCATGAATGAACTCATTAAGTGGTTTAAATAGCTAAATAATTTAGCTTATATAGCTATTTTAGGCCAGTGGCTTTTGGGGTGAAAACCAAAAAGTTCTTTAAAAACAAAGGGTTAAATAGTTGGCACGGTTACTGTAATAGGCAAAGGGTAATGCAAACAATCACTGACACTGTGCTGTAGCCAGGGATTTTCAGGAAATGAACCGCAGAGGGACAAGGTTATGTTTTTTTCGAACCCGCGCGCCCCGCTGTACATGGGGATGATTACCCTGAGCAGCGCGCTGGCCGTTTTAACCCACTTGGGTATCGGCGTACTGACGTTCGTCTGGATGACGATGCTGTACGAGAGCATTACCCAGTGGGTCGGACGGTCTTCAACCGACCGGTAAACCGGGCGAATGAATGGCCGGCACACTGTGAAAGTCTTTAGATAACAGGAGTACATCGCATGGGAATATTTTCGAGACTGACTGACATCGTCAATTCCAACCTGACTGCTTTGCTGGATCGCGCTGAGGATCCGCAAAAAATGATCAGGCTGATCATTCAGGAAATGGAAGAAACACTGGTGGAAGTACGCAGCAGTTCCGCGCGTATTATTGCCGACAAGAAAGACGCGCAACGTCGCCTCGACCGGCTGCACGGCGAAGTCGCTGAATGGGAAGCCAAGGCGACCCTGGCGCTGGAGAAGGACCGTGAGGATCTGGCCCGCGCGGCACTGGCCGAAAAGCAGGTGCTGGAGGAAGAAGAGGCGATCATTGAGCAGGAATTCAAGGCGCTGGATGAGCACCTTAAACAACTGTCCGGCGAAATTGGTCAGCTTCAACAAAAACTGACCGACGCCAAAGCGAAACAGAAAACCATGGTTATGCGGCATCAAACGGTGTCGAGCCGTCGCCGGGCTAAAGAACAGCTGTCGCGCGAATCACTGCAGGATGCGTTCGAGAAGTTTGAGCGCTATGAGCGCAAAATGGATTCAATGGAGAGCGAGATCGAGGCGATGGATCTGGGCAAGGATGGCCGCAGCGACCTGGCCGGTGAAATCGACGGACTGGTCCGGGACGACAGCGTCAACCTGGAGCTGGAACGCCTGAAAGCTAAAATGAAAAACCGCACGGAACAAAACTGAGCCCCGGGCTGACCTGAGTGGTCGGCCTGCAAGGAGTAAGGCATGCATTTTTTCGAATTTTTGTTTGTCCCAACCATTTTGTTTCTGGTGGTGGTGATGCCGATCTGGCTGGTGCTGGACTATCGCCACAAGGGGCGCACCCGACAGGGTTTGTCGGAAGATGATCAGGTTAAATTGGATGACCTGCTGCGCACACTCGATAAGGTCGTCGACCGGGTCGATGCCCTGGAAGGCATTTTGGACGAACGCAGCCCCCGCTGGAAGCGGGACCGCTAATACGTCGGAGAGACTCACATGACTAAGAAAGAATTCTGGCAGCGTCGTCGCGAAGGCTTCGGCATGAACCTGTACCGGAACAAGAAAGATGGCTGGCTGGGTGGTGTCTGCGCGGGTTTGGCTGATCACTTCAATATTGAACCCTGGATCGCCCGGCTGATTGTGGTGGCGGGGCTGATGTTCTTCGGATTCCTGACCATGCTGGCCTACATTGGCGCCTGTGTTGCTATGGCGCCGCGTCCAAAGGGTCCGGTTCAGCAGGAGTTTCAATACGACGAAAACAGTCATCAGGACCGGCCGCGTAATCTGTTTCGCTACGGCGAGAGCCCGAGCGAGCGGCTCAGTACGGCTAGGGAACGACTGAACCGGACGCTGAGCCGGGTTGAACGAATGGAGCAATACGTCACTTCAAAGCGCTACGAACTTGACCGGGAATTCTCGAAAATTCAGGATTGAAGGACAGGTCTGTCTGACTGGCTCGTGCCCGTGCATTGCGGTACAGTGCGGCCAGTCCATTCAAGCCTGTCTATCAAAGAGAACCCGCTGTGACGCACCGCCCCGATGAGCCACCAGCCGACCAAACTCCGGTCTCTGGCTGGCGCGACGCCATACGCCGGCCCACCTTTTGGGTCGTGCTTGTCTTACTGATTGGCTTTGTGTATTTGCAATGGCCAAGCCGCCTTAAACCCATCGATCAGCCCGATTACGTGTCCACCACGGTCAACGATGCCATAACGATTGAATGGGAAGCCAGCCCCAGCGCCCAATCAGACCCAGGCACTGATACCGAGGCCTGGTTCCTGCGACGTCGCGGCATGGATTTTCTGGTGCAAACGGGCGATTTGACGCAGCCCTTGCCCGAGCTGGCGGAGCGCATGCTGGCAACCGACCGCGAACAGGTCGCGGGCGATGTGTATGAACCCTTGCAGAGCAGTGGGTTGACCGCACGGTATGCCCTGTATGACGCCGAGAACCGGATTCAGCGCCACCGGCTCTATGCGACAGACGCGGGCTGGGTAAAAATATCGGTGTTGTACAAAGGCCAGAATGAAGAGCGTGAGGCCCGGGCACAGCGGTTCATCAACCGGGTGACGCGACTGCAGTGAATGCCTGATCGGAGCCGCTGGTCTGACAGCGGCCTGCTCGCCCAAACCTACAACAATAATGGTCCGGAGCGACCCCAAGGAGTGTCCCGCATGAGCCCTAGCCCTGAGCAATCAACCACCCATTATCGCTGGGCCGTCATTGGCACCGGTGGCATGGCCGATCAGTTTGTGGCCGACGCCCGGTACGGCCAGGGGGGCGAATTTGTTGCGGTTTGTTCGCGCTCCCAGGCCAGTGCACAAACGTTTGCCGACCGGCACGGCATTGCCCTGGCCGTTGCGGATATTGATGCGCTGCTCGAGCGTGATGACATTGATGTGGTGTACATTGCCAGCCCTCATACCCACCATCTCAAGCAAGCGGTTGCGGCCATGGAAGCGGGCAAGGCGGTACTGGTTGAGAAGCCCGCTACGCTCAATGCGGCACAAACCCGGCATCTGTATGAGACGGCTGAACGGTGTCAGGTGCTGTGCGTTGAAGCTCTATGGACTCGGTTCAGCCCTGTGTATCAGTCGATTCTGGCTGACCTTGAATCTGGCCGCATTGGCGAGGTACGACAGTGCCAGGCCAACTTTGGCTTTGCCGCACCAGCCGACCCGGCGCATCGGTTGAACGCACCTGAACTGGCCGGTGGCGCGTTACTCGATATCGGTATCTACCCGCTGTTGCTACCGCTCGATTTATTCGGATCGCCCGAATCAATCGAGGGTGACGTGACGCTGGGTGACAGCGGTGTTGATCGCTCAGCTGATTTGGTGCTGCGCTTTGCCGACGGTGCCCGGGCGTCCCTGTCATACAGTCTGGATTTCCCGTTGCCGACCGAGGCTGCTATCAGTGGCGACAATGGCTGGGTGAATGTTAAAGCGCCCTGGTTTGCGACCAATGCGGCTCGCTGGCAGGTTGGCGATGCGCCCGTACTGCAGCAGCAATATCCCCTGATCGGAAAGGGCTATCATTACGAATTCAGCGCGGTTAACCGCAGTCTGGACGCGGGTTTGCTGCAATGTGAGGAGCACAGCTGGGCCGACTCTCTGGCGCTGGCGGAGGTCATGGACCGCATTCGCAAACGCTGGGGGCCAGACTATGGTTCGGCGCTGGAAGGCATCTGACGCGGGTAGATGATCGTCAGGTAGTCGTCGATTAGCCGGGAATATTGATTGTTTTGCTGCATGTCTGCCAGAGCTGCGTTTATCGTGGCGATTAAACGTTCAGCGTTGCTCTGGTTACGAGGTGCAATAAAGTGCATCGACAGTGTTTCGACCGGAAAGGGCAGGGCTCGGATGGCCGAATTTGCAACGCCGGCATTGCGCAGCAGTTCACGCGCTACGTAGCGGTTGATCTTCACAAAGTCAGCCTCGCCGGTCTGAAGCATGGCAAAGCAACTGCGCATATCGGGTGGTGTTACACGTGTGACAGAGCCCTCCAGCACCAGTTTGTCCAATGCCAACCCGTGAGCAAACCCTTCAGGCAAGCACAGTGTCAGGCCAGCCAGGTCTTCCGGGCTACTGGCGTTGATCGAACTCGACTGATCCACATAGGCAAAGGAACTGACGGTAAACAAAGGATCGGAAAACAGGAAGTCGGCGAGTCGCTGCTGAGATTCAATGTAGGGAAAGGTACCGGCATAGTCGCCATTCAGGGCGGCCTGGTAGCCAGCCGACCAGTCGATCACATCAATCTCGACCGATTGTCCGCTTTGCTCGAACAGGTAAGTGACCAGGTGGGTCGCCAGGCCGCCTTCGGGCAGGTTCTGATCGGAGAAGGGGGCATAGTGGTCGCCAGTCACCAGGCGCACGGGGGGCGCTGTCTCTGCCAGCACTGTGACCGCAGGCAGAAACAGCGCCACACCGAGTAGTAGCCCGGGTAAAACGAGGCGTGCCACCCGGTGTTGAGCAATGTGCGCAGGGTATTTGCTTGTTAAGAGCCTGGCTGGGTTTGGGTGGCAAGCTGGTCGGGTGTCTGACATGGCGCTCACTGCAGTCCGTCATCGGATCAGATCTCAGTATAGCGCCACTGGTCAGGGTGCACGATAGTCTTGTTGGCCGACTTTCGGGTTAGTCGGGCCTGATCCGGTACACCCTGGCTTCATAGGGTGCCAATATCGAGAGCGAGCGAGGGCGGCCTCCTGTTTGATTGCCCAGCATCAGCTGTGCATCGGCAAAGTCGGCCAGTGTGTGTTCCAGGTCTGCCGGCGAATCGCTCAGGTTGCACAGCACGATAAACCTTTCCTCTGCGGTACGACAGTAGGCGAAAACCTGCGGGTGTTCTTCCAGCAGCAGGTCGTATTGGCCATAGATTAGCGTGGGGTGGTCCCGGCGCAGGCGAATCAGGCGCTGGTAATAGGACAGTACCGACTCGGGATCGGATTGCTGGCTGGCGACGTTGATGTGCCGGGTATTAGGGTTGACGGCAAGCCAGGGAGTGCCGGTGGTGAAGCCGCCATGCCGGGTGGCGTCCCATTGCATCGGGGTGCGTGAATTGTCGCGGGCGTTGTCGCGGATGCTGTTCAGAATGTCCTCTTCCCCCCAGCCCTGCTCTCGACGTTGCCGGGCCAGGTTGTGAATGGCAACATCGTCGAACTGCTCCAGTTCGGTAAAGGGGTAGTTGGTCATGCCCAGTTCCTGGCCCTGATATATAAAGGGCGTTCCCTGCATCAAAAAGTAGAGCGTGGCGATGGCGGTGGCACTTTCTCGCCAGTATTGTGCATCGTCACCCCAGGTCGAGACGATGCGCGGAATGTCGTGGTTCTCGACGAACAGGGCGTTCCAGCCCTGGCCTTCGAGCCCTTTTTGCCAGCGGGTGAGAACCTGTTTCAGGTGTGCCAGATCAAGCCCATGGGCGCCGTCGGTTTGCCAGAGTTTGAGTTGTTCGAACTGAAACAGCATGTTGAAATTGCGCGCGTCGGGAGCTACCCAGGCAGGCGCCTGATCGACCGAGACGCCGTTGGCTTCACCTACGGTCATGATGTCGTAGTGGGCAAAGGTGTTGGCGCACAGGTCGCTGATGTAATCCATGACGCCGTCGATGTTCATGTGCCCTGCGGCGGAGGGCACCGTTGCCAGTCCGTTCGGGTTGGGCATGTCTGGCAGGCCGGGCTGTTTACGGATGTGGGAGATGGCATCAATGCGAAAGCCGTCGACCCCTTTGTCGAGCCACCAGCGCACCATGTCATAGAGTGCCGCACGCATGTCGGTGTTTTCCCAATTCAGGTCGGGCTGTTTGCGCGAAAACACGTGCATGAAATAGGCATCGGTCGTGGCATCGTATTCCCATACCGATTCGTTGAATATGCTTTCCCAGTTATTGGGCGGCTGACCGTTTTTGCCTTCGCGCCAGATGTACCAGTCGCGTTTGGGGTTGGTTTTTGATGAACGTGATTCGACAAACCAGGGGTGTTCGTCACTGCTGTGGTTCAGCACCAGGTCGAGCAGGATGCGTAACCCTCTTTTATGGGCCTCCTCCAACAGGCGGTCAAAGTCGGTCAGGGTGCCGAAGTCGGCCATGATGCCCTGATAGTCGCTGATGTCGTAGCCGTTGTCGTCATTGGGTGATGTGAATATCGGGCACAGCCAGAGCACCGTCACTCCCAGCTCCTGCAAATAGTCGAGCTTGCTGATGATGCCATTCAGGTCGCCAATGCCATCGCCATTGCTGTCCATGAAGCTGCGCGGGTAAATCTGGTACACCACGGCTTCTTTCCACCAGGTGCGTTCGGATGTCTGTGTCGGGAAAGCTGTATTCAAGGGGTGTTCCTGTGACATTTGAGCGCAGAGTAATGAAGCCGACCCGGAAAATGAAGCCTTCAACGCTCAACCTTGCGCAGAATCAACCCCACACAGTGTCACATAACCCAGTGGATCGGCGTGTGACTATTGTGAGACGGGTCCTGAACAATCTACGCTCGAATGGTTATACTCAGGCTCCATTTATCCGTTAAGGAAGACTCATGAAACCGATTGCAACGTTCACCGCAGGCCTGCTGGTCGCGTCCCTGGCTCCTCTGGCACTTGCCGAGCCTGACCCTGAATTGCTGGTGGGTACGTGGAACTGCGATTACTCGGAAACCACCGATGGCGTCGCCCTCGATATGCAGTTGAAGGTCAATTACCGCGCCAACCGCAGCGCTGAGTATGATATGACCATGAACATGGAGGTCCCGTCGATGGACCCGATGAACCTGGGCGTTCAAGGCTCTGGTAATTGGTCTTTGCAAGGCGACCAGTTGACCACGACTACCACCGCTGTCAGCGCCGTCAACCTGGGCGAGCCTAACCCCATGGTGGACATGATGATTCCGCAAATGGAAGCCGGCATGATGCAGGAATCCGAGTCTGTCAGCACCATTGTCGAGCTGACCCGGAATCGTCTGGTCGAGCGCACCAATGAAGCCGATGCGACGACGGTGACCTGCACTCGTTAGTGGTCTATGCCTATTCAGTGCCGGAGAGTCCGTGCCGACCACCGGATAGGCCTAACCGGGGCCGGCATAAACCCGTCCATGGGGCCTAGGCTTCGGCATCCATGCCTCAGACTTCCCCGGTTAGGCCTACCCGGCAGCCGGCACTCGGTATGGTGGTTTTTTAGGCTTGATTAAATGCTTTGTCCTGTGGGCTGGACTCATAGTAACCACTAGGCATCGCCCGGTCACTGATCGCCTTACGATGAATGCCTGTGGGTAGTCCACCCAGGTTTATCTGGGTGCCGGGCGTCAGTCGGGAGGAGATGAAGGCGTCAGCTACGTCGGCGTCGCCTTGGCGCAGCAGGATGCTGGCCTCATCGGTCAGATGCGCTGTGCGGCTCAGGTTCGGTCATGCTGACGCCGGGCCACTGCCATTGTCACGAGATCAGTCGTTGTTGTCGCCGGGTTAGAGGGCCAGTCAGTGCCTGATGATTCAGTCCGCGATGCGTCAGTTCTGTGTAATAGATGGCTTGCTGTTGCTGACGAAAAGCTTCCGGGCTGCGGGTGCCATCCTGCACCATGGGGAAGTCGGCGGTGCACAGCCAAAGCTGGTGGTAAGGGCGCTCGGCCAGGGCCACCAGCTCGGCAGGAGGCGGGGTTTCGAACATGAGTTGGTGATAGATCAGCGTCGTCAGTGGCGTTGTGTCGCAGACAATGCCGTTGAGTCCGTCGTTCAGAGCCTGTTCTATGGCCCGATTCTCCCGCGCCACCTGAGTGCGGGCAATGGTGAGCAAGTCAGCGGAGGTCAGGGTGCCGCCGCGCTCGTGCCAGAACTCGCGTCCAAACTCAGCCACCCAGGGCCAGCCTTTTTGCTCAGCCAGCCACTGGCTCAGCACGGTTTTTCCGGTTGATTCGGCACCGATCAGCGCGATGCGCTGGCACGTCTGGGCGGCGTAGACGGAGGGGGCGACCCAGTCCGGGTCGGGGTCGGCGCGAAGTTTGGATCCGCTGACCGGAAAGCGGGCCCGGTGACGGTCTACCACGACGGATGCGACCGGTCGGCGCCAATGGGCTGAAAGCGCATCAGCGAAACCCTGACCATAATCTTCGCTGCTGAATACCGCATCGACCGGCGTTTGTAGGCAACGGTCGATCAGGTCGGCGCAAAACTGGCGCTGGCGGTCATCGCTGGCGTCGTTGGGCGGCATCGTCAGACCCAGACGTACGGCATCGGCTGCGTCGAGTATCCGGTGTTCGGCAGTCGGTGTCGCTTGCGATAGCCATTGGCGGCGCAAGTCAGCGGTGCAGCCGGCAAACTCGGGTCGTGAATAGCTGAGCACGATGAGCCGGTCGCACGCTGCCCCGGCACTCGCGAGCAGGTAACGATGACCGGCATGCAAGGGTGAAAATTTGCCGACGACTAAACCGGTTCGGAAATGCTGAGACATTCGTCCCTCAATTCACGGTGCCAGCGCCAGAGGCCATAGCAGGCATTGAGCCAGAAACCCACGTACACAATGGCGGTCAGGTTCAGGCCGCGGGATGCATAGAGTGGGACGGCGATGGTGTTGACGACAAGCCAGAACCACCAGGTTTCTATGCGACGCTTCATCAACAGCAATTGCGCCAGCACGCTGAACGCCAGAATGGCCGAGTCGGCAAAGGGGGCGTAGGCGTCGGTATTGAGGTGCAGAATGTAGCCATACCCCACTAGGGTGGCCAGGGCTGCAAGGCTGAATAGCTCGAGCTGCAGCCAGGGTGTGCGCTGAATCTCTGCGGCACTGCCGCCCCGCTGCCACTGTTGCCAGCCAATCACACTGGTGCCGATGTAAAACACCATCAGGGTTGCGTCGGCATAGAGTTGAACCTGGTAAAACAGCACACCAAACAGCACGCACCCGACGATACCGAGCGTCCAGGTGTGGCGGTTGTTGCGGGCGGCGAGAAAGACACTGCTCAAAAAAAAGGCATTGGCGCTGTATTCCAGCAAGGTCAGGCTGGTCATCCGTCGTGGGCTCCGGGGTAGTGGCTGGTGTATTGAATGAGTTTGTCGGTGTCGGTTTGCAAAGGGCCGACCCGGATCGGGCAGTCGGTGCCAAAGGCGGTGCCCAATGTGCTTGCGAGCGCAGCGTGATCGGGGTCACCCACCACCGTCAGCGTCAGTCCGCCTTGCTGATCCTGATGCAGTTGATACTGGGCGAGGCCGAATGGTTGCAGCAGGTGGGTTATGTCGACGTTGTTCAGCCAACCTCTGACTGTCTTGTAACGTACCGGCGGCCGGCCATCCAACTGACGCAGGTAGCGCCGCCCCTGGTCGTCTTCCACCAGGCAGGCATAGTCACCGGTGCGGTAGCGTAGCAGCGGCAGGCAGGGGTTGAAACCGCCGGTCAGGGTGATTTCGCCGCGACCGTTCGGCGCAGAAACCGGGTGGCCCTGACGATCCAGTATTTCCACTGTCATGGCTGACTGAACCAGCCGCAGCCCCTGGCCGCTGCCATCATCGGCCGCGATTGGCCCGGCTTCGTTCATCGAGTAGAGGTTGATCACCGGGCATTGAAAACGCGCGGCCAACCGGTCTTTAAGGCCCCCCAGCAGTGTCATCGACGTCGACAGAATCGCGGCCGGGCGGTGATTGAAATCGAGGCTCAACAGAGTGCTCAGGCTACGCGGGTCGCCAGTGATCAACTGTGGCTTACAGGCATCGATGTAGCGGCCTCGAGCCTCCGGTGTGGGCCAGTCGGCTGGGTTGAGGTTGGTTTTCAGCAGCACTTTATCATCCCAATAGGGCAAGACCGAGGCGTAGGTAAAGCACCGTTGTTGGTCGCCGACCAGCATCACGCCGGTGGTTCCGGGCAGTGACTGCAGATCAATACCGTGCCAGCTGAGAATGCGCTCGTGAAAGCAGTGATAGCGCGCGGCGACCAGGGGCAGGGAGGGCACGGTCAGCGGGTGCCCCGTGGTACCGCTGGTTTCATAGGCAATCAGCTCTGCCGGGTCGATGTCGTCGGGTACGAAGGCAGCGATATCCTGGCTGAGGTCATTTCGGTCACTGCAGGGCAGGTTTACAAAGCCAGCATGCCAGGGGTAGGCCCGGTAATGGGGTACCTGCTGGCGGCACCGGGCCAGAAAGGCCGTTAACCAGGGTAGATCGGGCTGCTGCAGGGCGGCTTTGTCGGCCTGCAATTGCCGGATGGCTTGCGCGGAAAGCCGGTGGCCGCTGCGCCCGCTGAATTGCGGCGCATCCGGATGCTCCAGGCACTGACGCAAGCGGCTCGCCGCTCTTGGAGTCAGCCCGGGCAGGCGTTCGTGGTCTGCCCAGGGCGCGGTTTGCAAGGGCTCTGTGATCGGGCTCGTTGTCATTCGCGTGTGTACTTGTCGGCGGCTTCACGGGCTCGCTTTTCTGCCAGTGCCTGGCGGATGGCTTCGGCGCGTTCTTCTGCCGCGCGTGAGGCGGCGACTACCCGGGCGCGTTCGGTCGAACTGACCATCAGCAGGCGATCCTGCGCTTGTCGATCGGTTTCACCCTGGGGTTTCTGGCCCAGGCCATTGAGCGTCAGCCGAATCAGTTCCTCGCGCTGGTCTTCATCCTGCCGGTTGGGGTGGGTGTGGGCCATGAGGGTATCGGCTGAAAGCAGTAAATTGACCAGGTCAGTGGCAAATACCCTGGTGTCGGTAAAGGCATCGTCGGCCAAAAGCCAGACCATCAGCATCAGGACATGGGGCGCGCCGGTGGGCTCTGTCACCGTGTAGGCCAGGTCGTGCTGTTCGAGTGCTGACTGAAACGGTTGTTCCAGGGCGGCCAACTGAGTGGCATCGAGAGCCTCGTACTGTTGGTAGAGTCGGGCGAATTCGGATTCACTCAGCTCTACCACCGAGCTAGCCGGTTCGGGCTGACAAAGAGGCAGGTTGGTCAGTGGCGCCAGGGCTTCGGCTGTGACGCTGGGGTCCAGTCGACGTATCAGGTCATGCAGCAGCGCGAGCAGGTCGGCTCCCCGGGGGCTGGACGTTTCCGGGTAAGCCAGCAGTCTCTGGTGCAGGTGATGCATGGCGGGGCCTAATGGTAAGTCGGACATGCGTTATTGCCCTCCGGTTGAGGCAGCGCCAGCGCCATAATACTGGCTGGAAAACTCGCGGGCGAACTGGAGCATGGGCGCCAGCCCGTCGACCCGGTGAACCTGCCAGCCCTGTTGTTGGCCTTGCTGAATGCGCTCCACCGCCGATTTCATCCAGGCAGAGCGCTGCAGTTGAGGGCTGTCGAGATCGTATGGCAGGTCCAGTACCCAGTGGCCGGCACCCTGGCAATGGTTCAGCGTCAGCGCACTGATCTGCTCACCGGGCGTGCCGGCTTCGTCGTCTTCAAACAGGGAGCTGATGCCGTCGTCGGAGAGCACCACGACCTGTGTCGGTGTTTTGCGGGGCTGGGCGTAGGTGGTGCGCAGCTGTTTCAGCGGAAAACTGGTCATGCCGCCAAAGAAACCCGTCAGCACCCGTAATGCCTCAGTCTCGTTGCGAATAAAGCCTTCGGTAGCCAGGCACTGGTGCGCGCCACTCCATAAGGTAACTTGCACGGCCGCCCCGGCCCTGAGGGCAGACACACAGAGCAGGGCACCGGCCAGCGCCGGATAGGAGATTTGCTGCTGGGGGTTGGGCATGGAGGCGGAGCTGTCGACGTACAGATCCAGGTCGCAGGGCTGATCGTGCCGGGTGTCCGGACTGTCTTGCCCATACACGGCTTTTTGGGTGGTAAAACCGGGAATCGGCGGATTCCCAGCCAGCAGGGTGGCGAACCAGTCAATGTCGGCTGGGTCGTCTCCGGCCTGCCAGGTCTCAAGGCCTTCGCGCAGGGTTTCTCCGGGGGTGGGCATAGGTCGAGCCGGAAATGGCAGCAAATAAGGGCAGACGGCGTCGCGATAATAACGCACGGCCGACTCATGGCGGGTCAGGTCGACGCCAGCGGCTTTGAGTATGTCGAAGGCATCCTGTGGTTCCAGTGCCTGTCCGCCGGTTCTGGCGGGCTGGGTGTTGCCCGCTGCCGGGGTTTCTGGGTCAGTGCTATCTGGCAGATCGGTCAGTTCGGTATCACGGCTTGGGTGCACGTTGTCGATCGAGGGCAGATCGATCACGCCGGTTCCCTGATACCCCTGGCCGGCATCGGCGGTATCTTCCAGGGGGGCAAAGGTGGCCTGCACGGATTCAGCTTCGTCGATCAGGTAACTGAGCAACAGGCTGGCGAAGCGACTGGCGCCGGTGAGCCAGTCTTTGCTGTAGACCTTGATGATGCGACTGCCAAGCCAGGCGTCCCCGTCCATTTCTGGGCTGATGTCGGCGGGTGTCAGCGTTCCCGGTGCCAGTTGCCATAGGCGTTCGTAGATCCGCATGTACAGAGCCCAGATCGGGCTGCCGGAGCCTGTACTCAGTCTCTGGTAAAGTTGGTCCATCCGGCAGCGGGTCTGGCGCTGCAGCCGGTGGTTGATCAATAAATCGGTATACAGATTGGCGACCAGCGGCGCCTGCGGTTCCATGCTCGGCAGCGCTCGACGGATGACGCCCAACAACTGCAAATGCCGGGTCATGTTTGCCGGTGCATATACATGGTGACCAATTTCGTGCGCGAGAATTTCCAGGGCGTAGTCAGCTAGACCGCGCTCTTCCACCATGGGTAGGTTCACCATAACCCGTTGCGAGGTCAGCCGAATGGCGGCGATGTTGTCGGTCAGCCCGGCCGAGCGAGTTTCCTCAACATCAAACAACCAGAGTGGCTCCTGCAATTGCAGGTGATCACTCCATAGCTGCAACGCCGGGTACCAGTTTTGTTGCCACGCGTGCAGCTCGTTCATGATCGATCTCCGATCTTTGGAATCACCAGCAATCGGTAGCTCGCGTGAAAACTGACAACCCAGTCATGGCGGCGTTCCAGGCATTGGCGGGGCATTTCGGTTTCCTGCCAGAGCGGACTCAGTTCGGCTGGGAGCTGCTTGCAGTCGGGGACGGGCAGTAGCAACGGATGCCTGTAGGCCGTGGGTAGCAATACCTGGCCGAAAGCATCGGCGTGCAGGTGCCAGTATTCCTGCCCTGCCTGGACCAGAGTCATGCCCGGGGCGATCAGTAATCGGGGTCTGCCGGGAAAGTCGCCTCCCAGCCAGTGTGAAGCGCCCAGTTGAGCCGGGTCGCGGTGCCACTGCAGCGTCTTGCCCTGCCACCAGGGATGCTCGAACGCTGCGGCGTTGCCCATGCCCAGTGCTTCAAGCCAGTCGGGATGATGCTGCAAAACGGCGATGGCGGCTTGTCGGTATTGGGGCAAACCGGACATCCAACTGAAGATTACCAGGGCGTCGGGCGTTTTGTCAGGGGTCGGCCAGCAGCGTTCCCAGTAGTCGAGCAGCCGGGTTTGCTGACCGGCATCAGGCAAATGCGACAAGGTATTTAAAAACTGAGTCAGAAGTCTGGGTGCCGCATCAGGGTAGGGGGCCAGCCAGGTTGGCAGCACTTGCTGGAACATCCGGTCGGTGATCGGCTGATGCCCGGGGGTGAGCCAGCCATGGCGGGCCATGGTGAGGCCGCTTTGGTAGGCCGTCTCACACAAGGCGGTTTTACAGGCATCTGCCCAATGGCCCAGCGCTGCCAGCAAGGGGTCTAGGTCCTGCTGAACAAAGTGGCCAAAGGCGTTCGCAAAATGAGCCGGATCTCCCTGCCGCGCCAGGCGATACGCCTGATTCAGCGGGCCCGACTGTTGGGTGAGGTACTGTGCGAGCCAGTCAGATTGCATGGTCACTGTCCAACGGCAATGTCCCGTGTAAGCCCTGGCTCCAGATGAACCCGAAGTCACGCATTGATGATCAACTCTGGCTGTTCAGCCAGCGCTGATAATTGCTGTAGCGCTGATGCAGGTATTTGAGTGTCATGGCGTCGTCGTGCACCGTTCCGGACAGTTTGTTGCCGTTCGACAGCTCGCTCAGGGCTCTTTCAATCTGTTCCAGGCGCTTGCGGCAGTCTTTGTCGGTAACGCCTTCCAGGCCTTCATCGAGCTGGGCTTTGAGCTCGGCAACGTCGTCTTTGCGGTGCCGGCCCTGGCGTTCAAATTCAGCGCAGCTGAGGTTGAACAGGTGGCGCAACCAACCGATCTTATCGCTCAGAAACGCGGCATTTTCGGGTTGCTGAAAGAAAGGCGCATCCGCATCGGCGAACAGTCGTGAATGCAGGACAAACGGCAGTATTTGCGTCAGATCGTTGAGCTCAACTTCGGTGTTGCCGCGGAAAAAGGCCATGGCTTTGGCATAGACAATCAGCGACATCAGGCTGCGTACCGACAAGCCGTTGCGCGTCTGGCAGCCCAGGTCGGCCAGACGGTCACGGCCATCTTCGAGCATGGCCAGCTGGTGTCTCGGTACGCCAGCCAGGCGGGAGGTGTCTTTGCTTTTGTATTCGAACTGTTGCCCGGAATATTCGCTGAATTCGAATTGACTGGCGAAAAATTCCAGACGCTGACGCAGTTCTGGAGGCAAGGTTACGGCGCGGATAGACCGCTCCATCTGATCCATGTCCTGCTCGGAAAACTGCAGGGCGTCCGGCAGGCAATCGGCCGGGTCGACGCCTTCTTCGATGCGCAGCAACAGTTCATCCAGAAACCGTGGGTTGAACGGCAGCGCTTGCACAACCACGTCAATGCGGTCTTTCAGTGCTTCGATCACCGGGTAGGTGCCGCCGCCCTGGTCGTCGTTGGCGGTCAGGTACCAGGCCGCTGGCGGGCACTCGTAAATCTGGTTGAACATTTCAGCGTAGTTGTCACCCATCACGGTCAGCAGTGCGCTTTGGGTGCGGGTCGGGATGCGATTGTACTCATCGACGATCTTAACGCGCATGTTCAGCCAGCGGCGCCAGCTGATGCGAATGTCTGATTCCTGTTCGGCCTGCATCAGATCCATAGGCATGGGGTTGCCCAGCAAATCAGCCACCGTCATTTGCGGATGGCCGTGCTGCATGGCCCGACGAACGTCTTTCGGGCTATAGCCGCCCAGCAGCCCCATCAGCAGGGCGGACGCTGTTTTGCCGCGGCCCGGGCCGCCGACGAACAGGCACTTTCTGCGCGCGGCAAAGGTCAGTAGCGGGAGCAGAATAAAGCTGGAATAGCTCTGGTCTGTTGGCAAATAGAGCGGCGTCTGGCTGTCGCCGAAGTGTATTGGCTGGGGCGCCGTCAAGTTGTATTCAACGTCGTAGTGCGGGCTGATCACCGCATGGTTGACGATCCAGAAGTACGCCTGGCGCAGTTTTTCATCCAGCGTTGCTTCGACGGCGTCCTCTGCACCTTCGCTCTCGCCAAAAGGTCCGTTGACGAGGGAGGCTACATCAAAGGCGGCGTCCGGTGTTTTGCGCGCGGCAGGGCGGGTTGGCGACGCTGACAGTCGAGAAAATGGATTGAGTCCTTTCATAACGTCCCGGAAGTTGATGGCTTGGAATGGCCGCAGTATGCCAGAAACCAGTTAATTGGCGAAGGCAGAGGTGAGCAGGTCAATCTTCTTCAAGCAGGGCAAGCCGGGCTTTCAGGGCCTGGTTTTCCGGGTCTGATTCAAGCGCTCGTTGCAGTAGCCTGATCGCATCCTGGTGTCGGCCAAAGCCTTCGAGCGCGTCGACCTGGTCCAGCAGCCAGCGATCAGTCCGGCGAGCCCGGTCCTTCGACGTTGGGCGCTTACTGATGGATCGCAGGTAAACGATCAACACCAGGGTCAGCATAATGGCGCCTACGCCAGCAAAACCCATAAGCTACTCTCCTGTTTTCAGTGAACGGAGTATAGCTCTGTGATCGATTCGGCACGAATGCTCGCTTTTCGACCCTGTTGGCGCCTCCGGCTTTAGGTATACTGAGGTCATGACTCAAACCCCTCTCTCCGTTCTCAACCACGTCTTTGGCTTCGATGCCTTCCGTGGCCCGCAGCAAGCCGTAATCGAAGCCCTGGTCTCGGGGCAGGATGCACTGGTGCTGATGCCCACCGGGGGCGGCAAATCCCTGTGTTATCAGATTCCGGCTCTGGTACGACCCGGCACCGGCGTGGTGATTTCACCGCTGATCGCGCTGATGCAGGATCAGGTCAGCGCTTTGCGGGAGCTGGGCGTACGCGCCGGGTTTCTTAATTCGACGCTCTCGTTCGATGCCGTTCAACAAACGGAAACGGCCTTGCTGGCCGGTGAAATCGATTTGCTGTACATCGCGCCCGAGCGTCTGTTGCAACCGCGAACTCTTGAGCTCCTTAAAGTCGCCAATCTCAGCCTGTTTGCGATTGACGAAGCTCACTGTGTATCGCAATGGGGTCACGATTTCCGGGCCGATTATTTGAAACTGGATGTGTTGCAGCGAGAGTTTCCCGCGATACCGCGCATAGCGCTGACCGCTACGGCCGACCAGCGCACCCGGCAAGACATTCAACAGCGGCTGGGCTTGCTGGATGCACCGTCCTTTATCAGCGGTTTCGACCGGCCCAATATTTTCTACCGGATTCAGCCCAAGCAAACACCGCGTAAGCAGTTGCTGGCGTTCCTGAAGCAAACGCCCGAAAAGCAGGCGGGCATTGTGTACTGTCTGTCGCGCAAAAAAGTGGAGCAAACCGCTGATTGGCTGCGCACGCAGGGCTATAACGCCTTGCCCTATCACGCGGGCTTGTCGGCCGATATTCGCCAGGATCACCAGTCCCGTTTCTTGCGTGAAGACGGCATTATCATGGTGGCGACCATCGCGTTCGGTATGGGCATCGATAAACCGGATGTGCGCTTTGTGGTGCATCTGGACCTGCCCAAAAGCATTGAAGCCTACTATCAGGAAACCGGCCGGGCCGGCCGGGATGGGGAACCGTCAACGGCCTTGTTGCTCTATGGCTTTGAGGATGTGGTCAAACTGCGCCAGATGATGGCCCAGTCGACCGGCAGCGATGAGCACCAACGCTATGAACAGCAGCGCCTGAACGCCATGCTGGGCCTGTGTGAAGTGACCACCTGTCGCCGTCAGGTGTTGCTGCGCTATTTTGATGAACATCTGGAGCAGCCTTGCGGCCATTGCGATACCTGCATTGAGCCGGTTGAAACCTGGGATGCCACTGACGCGGCACGCAAGGCTTTGTCTTGCGTGTACCGCACCGGTCAGCGCTTCGGCGCCAACCACATTATTGATGTATTGCGCGGCAGCGAAAACGAAAAGCTGCGCCGTTTTGGCCATGACCAATTGTCGACCTATGGCATTGGCAAGGATCTCAGCGCCAATGACTGGCGCTCGGTGTTGCGCCAATTGGTGGCGCTGGGTTACCTCAATGTGGACCCGGAAGGTTTTGGTGGATTGCAGCTGACGGATGCCTGTCGGCCGGTTTTAAAAGGTGAGCAGCACCTCGCTCTGCGTCGCGATGCAACGCCCATTAAGGCCAGTGGTGAACGCAAGGCGAAAGTCAGTGACGACATTGCCAGTGAAGACCAGCCACTCTGGGAAGCCCTGCGCGAAGTGCGTCGTCAGCTTGCCCTGGAGCACAATCTGGCCCCCTTCATGGTGTTTCACGACAAAACCCTGAAAGACATGCTGGCATTGCGACCGCAAAGCCTGGATGACATGCGCTCAGTCTCCGGAGTCGGTGACAGTAAGCTGGAGCGTTACGGGGCGGCTTTTTTGGCTGTGTTTACTGAGCAGCAGACAGCCTGAGGATGTTGAGGTTGGGTTTGCTACTCGTAAGGTATGCTTTTGTGCCTGGCGTTCGTGCTGGCCACCGGGTATGTCTGGTTGGGGTCGGCGTAGATCCGTCCATGGAGCCTAGGCCGCAGCATCCCTGCTGCGGACTACCCCAACCAGACATACCCGATAGCCAGCACTGGGCATGTGGCAACTCAATAAACAAGCTTGGCCAATCGTTAAACCCGAAACGACTGCCTGGCCAGTACCAGAGCCACCAGCACATAGGCGGCCATTGACCACAAGAGGACTGAGGCACTGATGCCAGCATCGATCATCACGCCCAGCAGAGCCGGGGAAGCAGCCGTGCTGATCACGCCGAGCGCGGTGATCAGCGAGCGAATGGCGCCAAGGTGGGTGGTGCCGTAAATCTCGGCCCAGAGGGCGTTCATGATGGTGCCGGTCATGCCGATGCCGATGCCGAGCATGGTCATCATGATGAACACGACCCAGTTACCTTCAAAGGTACCGGCGAGTAGTAAACCAACAAAGAGTGGGACGCCCAGAAAAATCAACAATCGGGCGGCTGAGTAGCGGTCGACCAGGGTGCCGGTCACCAGCGAAGACAGCCAGTGAACGCCGCCGTAAACGATAAAACTGGTGGCGAATAGCCCAGTACTCCAGCCTTTCTCACCCAGGATAAATGCTTGCTGAATGAAGATGCCGGTTACGATAAAACCCGGTGCCAGCAACAAAGGCAGTGCCAGCCAGAAGCGTTTGTCTTTCAGAACGGTGCGACGCGAGCCATCGGGAACATCGTCCGGGCGCAGTCGCTTTTCCACGCCGAGTCTTTCCACTTCACTGGGTCCTGCTTTGCTCAGTAGCCAGTGCGCCGTTGGCAGATACAAGCCGGCGATCAGGCAGGCTACAACCAACCAGCTGTTTTGCCAGCCCACCAAAGCGATGATCAGCACCAGCAAGCTGGGCAGAATCATTTCGCCCAGCGGCACGCCATTGCCGGCAATGCTGATCGACTTACCCCGGTTGATGGAGAAGTAACGACCCATGACCGTCATGGCGGTATGCGGCATCAGGCCCTGGCCGAAAAAGCGGAGCATAAAGAGGGCGATGACCAGGCTGAATAGCGAATTCATCTGCCACATTAATAAGCTGGCAGTGCATAAACCCAGTGCAATCAGGGTGACAAACAGCCGAAGCGATAGCTTGTCGACCAGACCGCCAATGGACATGATGGTCAGTCCGCTGACCAGGGTTGCGACCGAGTAGGCCGACCCATAGGCAGACGCCGACAAACCGAGCTTTTCCTGAATCGGCGCGCCAAACCAGCTGATAAAAAACGACTGACCAAAGTTACCGAAAAAAACCGTCAGCAACCCGAACAGCAGCATCGGCCAGTAAGACCGAAGCACGTCAACATAACCACGTATCACGAGAAAATTCCTGAACAAAGAGTGCCACAGCGGGCGTTTAATAAGCGGGTAACCGCTGGACGGTGAAGAACACCGTCGGGAGAGTTATGAACGGTAGCACAGCTTGCGTTGTCTTGACAAAAGGCAGGGCTTGGGGCCATTACTTCAGACCGACCCTGCATTCGGATTGATCCTGATCAGTATCTGCGACTATTCTGCTGGCATAGTGTGCGAATGGTGATCAATGAAAGTGGCCGGTATTCAAGGCCCTTCGGAGCGATGAAATGAGCGACCTTGTTCATGTTGTGTGTCCTGCCTGTGATGCGGTCAATCGCATTGCGAACAGCCGCCTGGCCGATGGCCCCAAATGCGGCAAGTGTCATCGGCAGCTGTTTACCGGCGAGCCATTGGCGTTGACGGCCGCCAACTTTCAGAAACACATCGAGCGCAGTGATATTCCGGTCGTTGTGGATTTCTGGGCACCCTGGTGCGGCCCCTGCAAAATGATGGCGCCCCAATATCAACAGGCAGCCAAGTCACTTGAGCCCCGGGTACGCCTGGCCAAGCTGGACACTGAGGCCCATCAATCTCTGGGTGCCCGGTATAACATTCGCAGTATCCCGACGCTGGCGGTGTTCAGCGGCGGACGCGAGATTGCCCGCCAGGCCGGTGCGATGGGTATGAATGACATCGTGCGCTGGGTACAAAGCCACATTCAACGCTAAGAGATGTCAGGCGCGGGCCGCGCGGACGACTCGCCGGCGCACAAAGGGCAGCCAGACATAGCCCAGAATAAACCCGCTGACCAGCCCGCCCAGGTGGGCGGCGTTGTCGATGGGGCCAAAAAAGCCGATGGCGATGTTCAGTGCGACAAAGCCCAGGGTGTTTTTCAAAAAGGTGTTGCGAAATTCCGGTTTGAACAGCTTGGTGGTGAGCAGGGCCAGAAAGAAACCGTACATGCCAAAGATGGCTCCTGAGGCACCGACGGATACAACGCCGTAATTAAACATCAGACTGGTCAGGCTGGCCAGAATACCGGTTATCAGGTAGACGATCGCGAAGGATACCCGGCCAAGCAGGGGTTCGAGAAAAATACCGATGTTGGCCAAAACCAGGGCGTTGAAGATCAGGTGCAGCAAGCCTCCGTGCAGAAAGACACTGGTGAGTAATCGCCACCACTGGCCATCGACGGTCAGTGGCCCGAAATTACCCCCGAGCACCACCAATTCACGGGCGGGGAACCACATGATGCTTTGGGTGTAGAGGGCAACCAGTACAAAAAGGGCGGTGTTAATGTAGATAATGGCTGGGGTGAGCCAATACCCCCTGGTCGGGGTCAGTAGGTTCATTGAGCGCTCTCTGTTGTCGTGTTTGGGTGGCAATGGGGGCCGTTTGCCGGTGCTGCAAGGTTGTTTGCGTTGCGCTTACCCACAAAATCTGTGGATAAGGCTGTGTGCAAACTGGTAGCCAAACCGGTTCAGGTGATGCTTGTGCTTGTCGCGAAAAGACGTTAAAAAACAAACAGTTATTAGATTTCTCTTTCCTCGACCGCCAGAGCCACTGCCTATGCTTGATCGATCTGCCGAAATCCTGACCCTGATACAACAGGGGCGTTTAAGCCCGGCGTTGGCCCGGTTGAAACTGTGGCTCAGTAAAGACCCGAACAGTGCTCCAGCGTGGCATTTACTCGGTATTGTTCAACTGCATCGCTCTGACTATAACGCGGCTGAAGCTGCGCTGCATCAGGCGCTGCAGATAAGCCCGACAGATGCCTACGCTCGCAATAACAGGGCGCTGGTGCTGTTGCGCCTGGGTCGGGCTGAGGAAAGCCGGCGTGAAGCGCAAGCCGCAATAGACCGGCAGCCCGGCGAACCCGGGTTTCTGGCCAATCTTGGGTACGCCTGTGAAGCGCTGAGGGACTACCATGATATGGCGGATGCGTTTGAGCAGGCCCTGGCGCTGGGAGCAGACCCTCAGGAGTGCGGGCTGGCCATCGCTAAAGCGCGTCGACAGCTGACTCAATGGAACAAAGCACGCGAGGCGCTTGCTGCCTTGTCATTAACCGACCCGGAAGTAGTAACAGAAACGCTGGTGTTGGCCCATGCCAGTGGTGACCGGGCCGCTGTGGCCCGCGCTGAACCGCTCTGCCAGGATGACTGGGATGGCATTGCCGCTGCCCTGGTAAAAGCCGGCCAGATTGAGCCAGCGGTGGACTATTACCAGCGGCACCTGGACGACCATCCGGATGACGCCAGTGCCCGCTACCTGCTGGAAGCGCTGACCGGGCAGGTGGCCAGGGAAGCGAATGCGGCCTACGTATCATCGGTGTTTGACAACGCGGCTGAGCAGTTTGACCAGCATTTGCTGGGCCCATTGGATTATCAGGTGCCGGCCTGGCTGACTCGTCAACTGCCAGCGTGGGCACCGGTAAATCAGGTGTGGGACATTGGCTGTGGTACCGGCCTGGCCGCCGGACCAGTCAAGCAGGCCTACCCTGCAGCAGACTTAATTGGTTTTGATCTCAGCGCAGCGATGCTGGATCAGGCCAAACAGAAGGGGCATTACCGGGCGCTGCACCAGCTTGATGTTCGTGATCCGCAGGTGTTCGACGCGTTACCGGCCGATCAGCAGGCACCCGATCTGGTGTTGTTGATGGACGTTCTGATTTATGTGCCGGATGCCAGCCGATGGCTCGCCAATGCCATGACTCGCGTACCGGAAGGGTGCCGCTGGGTCATTACGCTGGAACAGGGCCATCACGAACGGATTCACAAGCAAGGCCGGATTCAGCATGACGGCGATGCGCTCATGGCTGCATTGCCACCACACCATTGTCTGCACGACGAATTGGCACCCTTGCGGGTGGAAGCAGGGAAGACGGTTGTGGGTCGCTGGCTGGTGCTGGTGTCATCCCCGGTAGCTGGCGCGGAGCACAGCCACCTGACAGACTCGAATTCAAACGCCTGAGTAACGGCGAATAGCTGGGAGTCAGCCGATTAAACCGCCATCGGCAAGGTGCGCGGCGGTGTGGTCGGGCCATCCGGATTTCTGGGGGTGTTCGCATCGCGCAGGTAGCCGAGAATGGCATCCTGCAGCTCGGAACCCTTGTTCAGGCCCTGGTTACCAAACAATCGATTGAATTCCAGCAAATAGGGGTGATTACCGACCATGGCGATGTCGAAGCCGGCGTGGTTGACGCCCAGGTCACGGGCTACAGTCAGGGCCAGTTCGATAGCCGATGCAGGCACTTCACCGTATTCAACCCAGCCACCACGAGCGACGTTATTATAGAAACCCTGGTCGGCCTGGTGCCGCCAGTAAGCGGTCAGTACCCGTTCGCCAATGACAACAATGCGCAGGTCTTTCTCAATGGGCAGGTATTCCTGAACATAGAGCACACTGGCCTGGTCGCAGTACCGGCGCCAGTCGGCCCGGTCTTTGATCAGCCAAACGCCTTCGCCCATGCTGGCCTTGGGGTTCTTGGCGACAAATGGCAGCGTCATCAAATCCCACAGCTGTTCCTGCTGCAGCGGACCGTTTGGCTCGATCAGCGTATAGGGGGTGTGTGCCGGGGCTACGGTTTCAAAGGCGCGTGTCATTTCCACCTTGTCGTGTCCGATGCGGTAACTCGCTTCACTTGGGAATACCCGGGCGCTCAGGCCATAGAGCAGAGCGTTCAACTGCCAGTATTGCGGGAACAGCACCCAGTCGGCGCTACGAATGGCGTCTTTGTGTTGAAAGAAATGCTCGGGTTTGATGACCTGGATACCGGGGAAACCAAGGGTACGAAAGACATCGAAGGAAATCAGGTTCATGGTGGCGTGCCGTGTGAAGTGGCGGAATATTAACCGGAATTGCCACATTGGCAAGCGTTTTGGTGTTGCTATATCAAAATATATTGATATAGTTTCGGTCAAATGACCCGCTGATTTAATGTGTAACTTGCGAGCGGTATACAAATGCAGCTAAAGCGCCTCCGCTCCGAGCCTTTCTGCACCTGTATCCCCCTCTCCCGATCAGCCTGGTCTTTTTGTTTGCGACTTTGCCATTGCCATTGCTATCGAGGTGCTACATGACGACGCTGTTTTCCCACTTTCTGGCCCAGGTTCTGGGCTGTGCCAGCCTGGATAACGTCCACAACGTGGTGCGCCACCGGCTCATGTTTTCACCCGATCATGGTTTTTCCCGCGCAGAGGTGGATGACTTCATTCTCAATGGCAGTTCAGACGTCACTGCTGTTGCTCGCTGGGCCGATCTACTGAAGCTCGATGTGACGCTTCTGACTGATGCAGCCCGGGTTGCTGCCCGGGCAAAACCGGTGCAACAAAGAGCCCTGCCGCATCTGGAAGTGAACTGGATTGGCCGGGCTGCGATCACGCATCCGGAGCAACGCATTGAGGTGCAGGCCAGGGTAGCAGCTGAAGGTATCGAAGACCGCCCCTACTTAACCCGCAAAACCGGTTATACCCTGGCCGATCTGAATCGGGAAGGCGGGTTTGAGCAGGTGCTTAGCTTTGCTAGCAGCCACTGGCACGATGTTGAGCAACTGAGTGGGCAGTCTGCCTCGGTGGTGTCGCTCAGCTTTGAGTCGATCTAGTGCTCCTTGGTAACCAATCTTCGCGTGTGAACCACGAGTGTCATGAGTCAGAAATTCGTGGTGATCTACCGATGCAGCGTTGAAGGACCGTCGGGTGCGCCTACTGGAGGTCGTCTGACCGCAGGGATGCGGGCAGCGAGCCTCCAGGGATGGATTTACGGCGTGCCTCCAGTAGGCGTGCCCGACGGTCCGGTTGGCACGGTAGTAAAATTTGGTACCCAAGCAAATTACCCATCGAATTTCTGACTCATGACACGTACTCAATCCTCCAGTAAGTGGCTGCGTGCCGCATTAATTCTGGCCGCGAGCCAATCGCTGCCGCCGCGGTCGGGGTGGGCTTTTTGCATCAGGCGGCGGTGAGCTTGAATAATGGCGTCGCGATCGGCACCCGGCTCCAGGCCAAGGATGTCGTAGGCATCGGCATCGGTCATCGCGCCTGAGTTCTGTGGTGAGTCCTTATGCTGGTTATCCTGCTGCGTGTCGTGGTCGTCTTTGCGCCAGCGGTCGCCAAAGCGCTTGTCCAGGTAAGTCTCCAGCAGCCGCGCCGAGTCGCTGTCCCGCTGGCGGCAATAGTCGAGTAAATCCAGAAACTCCTGTTCCTCAAGGTCGGCCAGGGTTTTGCCCTCATAGGGTCCGGCCAGAACGGTGCCGTGCATAACACCGCTGTCATGTTCCAGTTCCATATCGAGCAGGGCTGACTGAACGCGTGACGTATGTCCGGTGGCGCCACTGGCTTTGCCAGACCGGCCGCGGGACAGCAAGGAGGGTAAAAAGCGGATCAGCAGCGGCAGCAGTCGACGCGCCCAGGGCAAAAGGGCTGCCAGCAGAACACCGAGTAAATATAAGCGGTGAGTGGCGGCCAGAAACAACAGGCCTCCCACTAACAGGGTGATCAGACCTACGATCAGCGGTCGTTTGCGTTGTGCCGGAGACATGCGTTTAAGCGCTAACCCGAAGGTCAGTGCGACGGCAAACAGAAATAGGAGGGAGATTGGCGTCACGGTCAGCGCTTCAACTGTTGGGTCAGGCGTTTGATGTCGGCAGAGCCGGAGCGGGCCAGATCGTCAAGAGCTCGCTGTCCGCCGCTGGCATAGACGGCGACGGCACCGAGCAGGTCTTTCAGTTGCGCGGCTGCACGGTGATCAAACGGCATCCAGGCACCGCCCGACAGTTTCGCCATCTGCTGAAACGCGTTGCGTGCCTGAGCGTCATTGCCTTCCTGAAAAATAAACAGCGGGGTATTGAGCATGCCCAGCTCGCCAGCATGCTGGCACAGAGCGTCAACGCCTTCTTCACAGCAATCGACGATCAGGATGACGGCCTTGATGGCTTTGACTCGGGTTTCTTTCAGGGCGTGCTGCAGCACCCGGCTGATCTGAGTTTGCCCGCCAAGACATTGTACGCTGTTCATGGCATTGAGCAGGCGTTCGGGCCGGGTTACCCAATCGGTCGCTTTGAACTCTCTGAAACCGCGGTAATAACACAGTTGGATGGCGATGCCACCGAAGGATTCGGTGGCCAGAAACAACTCGCTGTGCAAATGGCAGGCGGCATCCCAGGTGGGTTGGCGACTGGCGGTGGCATCCAGCGCAAACAGAATGCGCCCGCTTTGCTGGCTGGCAACCGGCAGTTTGGCGGCCTGATCAATGAACTGATCAATCGCCTGAGCGTTGGAGCGTGTGGTCAGTTTCCGGTCGGACAAGGGGCAACCCCGCCTTAACAATGTCCCTTAAGGATACAAAGCCCGGGCGGGATTGACCATGCAAGCGACCGTAAAATCCACCGGCTGATGGTTAGCGCACGGTGACGCAGGTGCAATCAGCCAGATGGGTGACCTTGTGGGAGACGCTGCCGAGCAACAGACTCTTCCAATCACCCAGACCCCGAGTACCCATCACAATCATGTCGACCTTGCGGTCTTCGGCGACGGCGACAATCTTGCGGGCAGGGTCGCCAATTTCGACGAGCGTCTCGACCGACTTGCAGCCTTGCTCTCTGGCAAGCTCTGCCCCGGCTTTAACGATAGAGTCACCAATGGTGCGCAACTCATCCGGAGTTGTGTGCATGTAGATGGACGCGCCTCCCATGACCATGACTTCGTCACCCACGGGGGGTTCCGGAACGTGCACTAGCAGCAACGTAGCGTCGTGGTGTTTGGCCCAGTCGGCCGCGAACTCAATGGCTTTTTTCGCGGGGTCTGAACCGTCAACGGGAACCAGTATCAGTTTGCTCATAATGATCTCTCCTGTTGGGTGGGCGTCATCCGGTGGTGGCTGGCGCCCGTAGAGTCGGGTTGATAAAACGACTTTGGCACTGTTGGGCCAGGCTGGTCTTGATCTGCATCAAGTCTGACGACGACCTCACCTTGGTAGACAGTCGAACTGTTGTCAAAGTTTGGCCGCCGATGTAGCCGGTCAGTGCGACGAGGTGGTGAAATAGTGACTTAGTGCCCCCATAAAGAACGGGGTATGCACGGGTGAGCCGATTACCGGTATACACCCGGGGTGTTGGGCAGGTAGCTCCAGGGCCCAGCCAATCAAGTGAGGTGTCTGATGAGCAATGCCGTGAAAGAAGTACTGTCGCTGGGGTTTCCCTGGCAGACAGCCGATCCGTTTCTGTTTTGTGTCCATCACAACGATGCGTTCCCCAGAGGCAACGCTGAAATGGGCCCGAAAGCATCACTGGCCGGTCGTCAGATCGGACAGGATTTTGACTGGAGCCAGGATTGGCGAATGTACCACGGTGACCGGATTTCCGGCTTTCCGGCGCATCCGCATCGGGGATTTGAGACCATTACCGTCGTCACCAAAGGCATGGTCGACCACGCTGATTCGCTCGGTGCGGCCGGGCGTTATGGCGGCGGGGATACTCAGTGGATGACCGCGGGCAATGGCGTCCAGCACTCTGAGATGTTTCCGCTGCTGAGCGAAGCGGAAGACAACCCGATGGAGTTGTTTCAGATCTGGATCAACTTGCCAGCCAAAGACAAAGCCGTGTCTCCGCATTTCTCGATGCTGTGGCGTGAGGATACGCCGATCGTCACCACCCGGGATTCAGCCGGTCGCAGTACGTCGGTGACCGTGGTTGCCGGTGAACTCGAAGGTCACAAGGCACCGCCACCGCCACCGGATTCCTGGGCTTCCGATCCGGCCAATGATGTCGCGGTGTGGATCATCGATATTGATGCCGATGCGCAGTGGACCTTGCCTGCCACGAGCGCTGGCGTTAACCGAACGCTCTATTGTTTCGAAGGCGGTGACATTCGCGTCGATGATACCGATCTGTTGCCGCGCCAGGGCGCGCGTCTGGTCGCTGATCAGGCCGTTACCCTGCAAGCTGGTGCACAGAAAGTTCGCCTGCTGTTGTTGCAGGGCAAGCCCATTGATGAGCCCGTGGTTCAATACGGCCCCTTCGTCATGAACAGTGAAGCTGAGATTCGCCAGACCTTTGCCGATTTTCGTAAAGATGAATTCGGTGGCTGGCCCTGGCCCCGGCACGATCAGGTGCATGACCGGGAGCGCGGACGTTTTGCCAGGCATGCAGACGGGCGCGAAGAGCACAAAACAGAATAATGAGCGGAATACACTACACTGAAGGCTTTGATGCAACGCCGGGGTAGCAGGGTGAATTGGAATCGGTTAAAGACTGTCGGTTTGATGGCGGCCATAGGCTTCATGAGTGCACTCGGTAGCGCCCAGGCGGAATCGAGTCTGGTGATTGGTACCGGCTCGGTCGCGGGGGTTTATTACCCGAGCGGCGGTGCTATTTGCCGCTTCTATGAATTGGATGAGACTCCCGGGGGCGGGTGCGATGTTGTGCCGACAGGAGGCTCGATCGACAATCTGGCCGGATTGCGCGATGGCCGTTTTAGTCTTGTTGTTGTGCAATCTGACTGGCAGTACTACGCCTATACCGGGCAGCCTGAGTATGAGGAGGCTACGGCCTTTGACTCGATGCGCTCATTGTTTTCACTGCACAGTGAACCGTTCACCATCCTGGCGCGCGCGGATTCCGGTATTGTTAATTTCGATGACTTGAAAGGCCATCGGGTGAATCTCGGCCAGCCTGGCTCTGGCCAACGGGGGACACTGGACGTGTTAATGGCCAGTTTTGGCTGGACCTACGACGATTTTCAACGGACATCAGAGTTGGCCCCATTGCGCCAGGGTGAGGCACTCTGTGATTATCGCCTCGATGCCATTACCTATGCGGCGGGGCACCCGAATCCGGCCATACTGGAAGCCAGTCAACGGTGTGACACCGTGCTGGTGCCTGTCACCGGAGACGCCATCGACCGCTTGCTGGATCAAAAGCCTTATTATCGCATGGTCAACATTCCGGGTGGGTTGTATCCGGGCAACCCGGACCCGGTACAAACCCTGGGAATGGCGGCGACGGTAGTCACCACGACTCAAATGCCGGAAGAGATCGCGTACCGGATTGTTAAAGCCGTGTTTGAGAATTTCGATACCCTGACCCGGTTGCACCCGGCGTTTGCCAGTCTGGATCCGGCCACCATGGTGAACGACGGTTTGTCGGCACCCTTGCACCCGGGTGCGAGGCGTTATTATGAAGAGGTTGGCTTGCTGTAAGGTAGTGGCCAGCGTTCACTTACATCCCGTTTCGACGTTTGGTTGTGTTGTCGAAAACCCTGCCAAACACCGGCTGTAGCTATACAGGTGGTGCGACACTTCGCTCGACGTAAACCCATCCATGGGGCCTGGATCGCAGCCGAGTCGTCAGACCGATCCATACTGCGGACTGCCCCGGATAGGCTCGCCTGGCATCAGGCACTCATTTGGTGACGAACGTCGACACTAACGTATTAACCACAAGGAGCACGCATGCCCCCGATTATTTCCGTGCAAGGTCTGAACAAGACCTACGCATCAGGATTTGAAGCCCTTAAAAACCTGGATCTTGACATCAATACCGGCGAGATATTCGCGCTGCTTGGTCCCAATGGTGCGGGTAAAACCACCCTGATCAGCATTATTTGCGGTATCGCCAACCCAACCCGGGGAACCGTTACGGCTGATGGTCATGACATCCTGACCGACTTTCGACAAGCTCGCGCCAAGATTGGTCTGGTACCACAGGAGTTGGCCACCGATGCCTTTGAAACGGTTTGGGCAACGGTTAATTTCTCCAGAGGCTTGTTCGGTAAAGCGCCGAATCCTGCGCATCTGGAGAAAATACTGCGCCAGCTGTCACTCTGGGATAAGCGCAACTCGAAAATAAAGGCCTTGTCGGGCGGGATGAAACGCCGGGTGATGATTGCCAAAGCGCTGTCCCATGAGCCTAAGATTCTGTTCCTGGATGAACCGACCGCGGGTGTGGATGTGGAACTGCGCCGGGATATGTGGGAGATGGTGCGCGGTTTGCGCGAACAGGGTGTGACCATCATCCTGACTACCCATTACATTGAAGAAGCGGAAGAAATGGCTGACCGCATTGGGGTGATTAGCAACGGTGAGATCATCCTGGTTGAGGAAAAGACAGCACTGATGCGCAAGCTGGGTAAGAAACAACTGACGTTGTCATTGCGTGAACCGCTGGCGAACGTGCCGGACTCGCTGGCAGCGATGCCATTGACACTGAGTGAGGACGGTCGCGAACTGAACTACAACTTCGACACCGAGCAAGAGCACAGCGGCATATCCGAATTGCTCAAAGAGCTCGATAGCCAGGGTGTTGAATTTCGGGACCTGCGTACCCGGGAAAGTTCGCTGGAAGACATTTTCGTCGGTCTCGTTCACGGTCAATAAAGGATACTGCATAGATGAATCTCTATTCTGTTCGCGCCATTTATATGTTTGAAATGGCGCGCACCTGGCGCACTTTGTTGCAAAGCGTTGCCACACCCGTTATTTCAACCTCGCTTTACTTTGTGGTTTTCGGTTCGGCGATCGGTTCGCGCATGGTGGATATCGACGGTGTCAGTTACGGCGCCTATATTATTCCCGGGCTGATCATGCTGACTCTGTTGATGCAGAGTATTTCCAATGCCTCCTTCGGCATTTATATGCCCAAGTTCTCTGGCACCATCTATGAAGTCTTGTCGGCCCCCATCTCCTATGTCGAGATTGTGTTGGGCTATGTCGGGGCTGCCGCCACCAAGTCTGTCATTCTGGGTCTGATTATCCTGATCACGGCGACTTTCTTCGTGGACTACCGCATTGATCACCCGATCTGGATGTTCAGTTTTCTGGTGCTGACCTCGATCACCTTCAGTTTTCTCGGGTTTGTGATTGGCATCTGGGCCGACGGTTTCGAGAAATTGCAGATCGTGCCGATGATGATCGTGACGCCGCTGGTATTTCTGGGTGGTACCTTTTATTCAATCGACATGCTGCCGTCATTTTGGCAGGGGGTCACGCTGTTAAACCCGGTGGTGTATCTGGTCAGCGGTTTTCGCTGGAGTTTTTATGGCGTGTCGGACGTACACATCGCCGTCAGTACGGGCATGACGTTCGGTTTTCTGGTGCTTTTTATTGCCCTGGTGTGGTGGATATTTAAAACGGGCTACAAGCTCAAAAGTTAGCCGGGTGTGTGTTTGCGCAGCGATTGACGATAACCAGTTCACACTCCTGTTGCGAAGGCCTTTACCCCGGGCCCCGGACGACTCACTCTGGCAGAGTCGTCGCCGCATCCGGTGACTGGTTTGAATGCCTTTGCTGGAGATCAAGCATGAAGGCGCCGTTTTCAATACCCCACACTGCAACGGAGGCTTCCTTGGCTGTTGAACCCATCGAATTCAACAGGGATGCGTCTCTGGCGGAGATTCCCGGCGATAAGGGCTGGCCTCTGGTAGGCCATACCCTCGAAGTATTGCAAGACATCCAGACTTTTTTTGATCGCAAGACGCAGCGTTATGGTCCGGTGTTTTCCACGCAGTTTTTGGGCGAAACCTGGATTCGACTGACCGGTCCGGAAGGCTGTCAGTTTTTGCTGCAGGATACCGGCAATCATTTTTCCACCGCTGAAGGGTGGGCCAGCTTTGTCGGGGAGTTGTTTCCGCGAGGGTTAATGCTTAAAGACGGTGACGAACATCGCTATCATCGTCGTATCATGCAGGCTGCCTTCAAGAAAGAGGCCATGGTGGCCTACCAGGCGTTAATGTCCTGTGCCCTGCCCGAGATCGTGAAACGCTGGCCAACCGATACACCCGTCGATCTTGCACAGCTAGCGCGCCAAACCGTGCTGGATATGGCTTCAAGAGTGTTCATCGGCGAGACCGACCATCAGCAGCTCGCGCAACTGCAGCAGGCCTTTCGCAATAACGTTGAAGCGACCATGGCCCTGGTGAGAAAACCCTGGCCCGGTACCAAGTACAACCGCGGACTTCAGGGTCGGGCCTATCTGGAACGCTACTTTTTGAATAAAGTGAGCGAGGTTCGCAGTCGCGGTGGCGACACCTTGTTTGCGCAGTTGTGCCGGGCCAAAGATGAGCAAGGCAACGATTTTACCGATCAGAACATCGCCGATCATATGATCTTCCTGATGATGGCCGCGCAGGATACGACCAGCAGCGCCCTGACCAGCCTGTTCTATGCATTGACCGAGTATCCGCACTGGCAAGAGCGTTTGCGAGCTGAACACGCTGAGTACAAACCCATGACCTACACAGACTTGGGGCAACTGACTGATACCAGCCATGCGTTTATGGAAGTGCTGCGCCTGTTTACCCCGGGCGCGGTCATTCCCCGGCGCGCCCTGCACGACGTGGCTTATCAGGGCTACCGCATTCCGGCGGGTACCATCGTGTCGGTGTCGCCGGTGCACAATCATTATCTGCCAGAGTACTGGCGCGAGCCGGAGCGCTTCGATCCGGAACGTTTTTCCGCCAGCCGGCAGGAAGACAAGCAACACCCCTTTCTGTTTGCCCCGTTCAGCGGCGGCGCCCATAAATGCATTGGCATGCATTTTTCAGACATGGAAATCAAATGCATTCTGCATGAAGTGCTGGCCCGGGTTCGCCTGGAGCGGGATACGTCAAAAACCGTGCGCTGGCAAAAAGCCCCGGTCTGGCACCCCAAAGGCAAGCTCATGGGGCGCCTGGTGGCATTAAATTAATCGATGCTAATGCCTGCGTCTGCTTCAATCACCCGCCTTCAACGTGACCTCGTACCGGTAGCAGCGTGCAGTCAGTTGGTGCTGTGTTAACTGATATTCGGGGTGCACACTCGGGCTCCAGGAGTCGTCGCCACCCACGCCCATGTGTTCGGCATCGAGGTACAGGTAAACACCGTCTTCTTCGACCAGTTCGTACTGGTGCCGGGCCGCAGCAAGCGCCTTCTGTGAATACCGGCTCAGGCTGAAGTGGAAGTCACCGCTGACGGTCAACTTACCTGCGGTCAGTGACCGGGTGTCACACCGCATGCCATTGTCGCTTGGGTAAATATAAGGCGTATGGGCGGCAGACAGCGGCAATCTATAGCGGCCCATGTCGGCGGCCAGTTTGCGGTCCGGGTAGTTCTCATGCGGGCCGCGCCCCCACCAACTGAAGGCGTCGGGTGCTTCTTTCAAGGCCCACTCCAGGCCGACTCTGGCTAGCGGAGGCAGACCGGCAGCGGCATTGACCTCAACGTTAAGCGTCAGGGTACCGTCCTGATAACACTGGTACCGCCAGTAGCTCCTCAGTCGGGTTTCTCCGTCGACCTGGTGTTGATGCGCAACCCTGATGTCGACGCAATCTTTTAGCGGGGTTACCGCCGTCAGCACACTGTCGACGGTGAGTCTGTCCAGACCGGCTGCGGACCAGCGCGCTGCCCAGGCGTTGGGGTCGACCCGGTCGGCCTCACTGATGCCAATGTCGTTGTCGAGTGGGGCACGCCAGAACGTGTCACGCGGGGCGGCCTGCAACAGTGGCTGGCCCTGGTGCTGCCAATCGACCAACTGACCGGTCGTGCGATCAAACTGCCATTGACCCCGGGCATGGGTCACGATGATGTGCTCACCGGTTTCAGTGTGGGTCGGTGCCGGCATGGATTGCGCCGGGGTGTCTGGCAACGTTGCGCTGACCGGCAAGGTCAGTTGCTGACGCGCGCTTTCATGTCCGGGCTCAGACCAGGGGGTCGCTTCGGGCTGGGTAATCCAGATGTCCAGGTGATAGTCACAGCCGGGTTTGGGGGTCGGCAAGGAGGTGTCGATTCGGTACTGCCCGGTACTGAGTGGCGCGAGTTGCAATGGCATCTGGCCCTGGCTGATGACGTTGCCGTTTTCCAGCACAGCCCAGTTCAACTGCTCGTTGTCGGTGTGCCGGAACAGGAACTCACTGCGAATGCGCACCGTCAACGGATCAGTGCCGGCCAGCGATGCGTGCAGAAACTGCTGGGCGCGCTTCGCTTCATAGAGCGTCGGGTGCACACTGCGGTCGGGGAAGATCAGACCGTTAATGCAGAACTGGCGGTCGTTGGGCTGATCGCCAAAGTCACCCCCGTAGGCCCAGTAGGTGTGACCGTCCGGGCTGGTATGGGTCAAGCCCTGATCAACCCAGTCCCAGATAAAGCCACCTTGCAAGCGCGGGTATTGGCGAAAGGCGCGCCAGTATTCATCGAAACTGCCCAGGCTGTTGCCCATGGCATGGGCGTATTCACAGAGTATCAACGGCCGGGTTTCACCCGGCAGGCCGATCCATTTCTGAATCGCCCATTTGGGCACCGACTCCGGCAGCGGCATGTCGGTTGTTACCCGCGCATACATCGGGCAAATGATGTCGGTGGCGGCCGAGTCTGCACCCCCGCCTTCATATTGAACCGGTCGGCTGGGGTCGCTCTGTTTAACCCACTGGTAAGCGGCATGGTGATTGGCACCCAGACCCGACTCATTGCCCAGTGACCAGATGATTACCGACGCGTGGTTGCGGTCGCGTTGCACCAGGCGGGTAACTCGTTCCATATAAGCCGATAGCCAGCGGCTGTCGTCTGACAGTTGGCTCGAAGGGTTCATGCCATGGGTCTCAATATTGGCCTCGTCAACCACGTAAAGTCCATATTGATCACACAACTCATAGAAGGCCGGATGATTGGGGTAGTGCGCCGTGCGTACCGCGTTGAAGTTGAATTGCTTCATCAGCCGGATGTCGGTTTCCATGTCAGCCCGGTTGACGGCGTGGCCCCTGTCCGGGTGGTGCTCATGCCGGTTGGCGCCTCGAATCAGTACTGGCTGACCATTGATTTTTAACAGGCCATCGCGGATGTCCACACTGCGAAAGCCAACCCAGTAGGCCTCATGGTCCAGTGCCTGACCTTGCGCATCGGTCAGGGTGACCACAAGACGATACCGGTAGGGTGATTCGGCCGACCACAATTGAGGAGCCGATACGGGCATTTGGGCATAGGCACGGCATCGAAAGCCACCGCGCTCGTCGACTTCACGCTGACCGGGTGACAGATCCGTTGTTTCGGCGACTAACCGGTCTGCGTCGTAGAGGTGAGCGCTGATGCGCGTTTCCGGGTCCGACACCTCGGCACAGAGGTTCAGCGTGGCGTCGCGGTAGCAGGCATCCAGTTCGGTGTCGAAATGCACATTGCTGATGTGACGTTGCGGCTTGGTGAGTAGGGTAACGTCGCGAAAGAGGCCACTTAACCACCACATGTCCTGGTCTTCCAGGTAACTGCCATCTGACCAGCGCAGCACCATGACCGCCAGCCGATTCTCGCCTGCCTGCACAAAACCGGACAGGTCGAATTCAGCGGGTAACCGGCTGTCCTGGCTGTAGCCGACCCAGCGGCCATTGCACCAGAGGTGGAAGGCCGAGTTGACGCCATCGAAGATCACCCGGGTTTGGCCTTTTATGGCGTCGGCCGACAGCGCAAAGGTGCGCGCATAACCCCCGGTTGGGTTCTCTGCTGGCACAAAAGGCGGGTTCACGGCAAAAGGGTACTGAACATTGGTGTAGATGGGGCGGTCGTAGCCCTGGCATTGCCAGTTTCCCGGTACGCTTACGGTATGGCCGGTAGGCACCGGCGCCGCCGATTCAAAGAAGTGGGCGTCGGCCTGTTCCGGTCGGTCGTACAGTACAAAATCCCAATCGCCATTCAGCGACTGTTTCGCCGTTGTCAGTTCGCTTCTGGCGTCTTCATGGCTCGCATAGGCGCTTAAGGGGCTGTGTCCCGGCAGTCGGTTCTGACCGGTTACCAGCGGGTTTTCCCAGTCTCGGCGCGACAACAGGTCGGTGAAAGTACTCATTGAGCCCACTCCTTCAGGATTGTGACGCCGGTGTTCCGGGTGATCATTGCGGAATTCACGCACAAACCACCGACTTTGAGAACGTTTTCAAGGATTGTCATTGAAAGCCCGAACCAGGTCAATTGCCGTTGGGGACCCGAGTGCCGTGTAAAGATGATGTGAATTGGTGACGACCATCACATTCTGCCAGCACGACTGGATGTGATCGAACGGCGTCTGAACGATGGCTGGAGGTCAAAACCGTCAAATCTTTGAAAGTCGGTTCTTCATCCTGTGACAGAGTCGAGATGAACACTGTGACAGAGATTTTCACAGAGGCCTTTTTCAGAAAATATCTCACCGGATTGACGGTTTTTTAACGGTAAACCGTCAATCCTTGCCTCAAATGTAATAAAAAATTCGGTCGGAACTCGCTCACATTTATTCGTAACGGGCCTCGTTACCATGCGTTCACTTTCACCCATGACCGCAACAGGTAACTGAAAAGCTTATGACGAAGTTCACTCTTTCATGTTCGGTCGTCGCCTCGATGGCGCTGGCAGGATGCCAACTAGAAGAAGGAACTTCTAAATTTATCGGCGATGACGCAAACACAGAATCCCGTTCTTATGATCTTATGTATGCCGTCCGTGCTGACCGCGCTTCCGGTGCCAGTTTGCAAAACGCGGCACTCAACAGTGATGGCAGTTATTATGTTTATCTGACGTCGAATGAAGCGGCGTTGGGCGTCGTTCAATTTTACGTCAACGATGTCATGATGAACGCCGACTCAAGCTATCCCTACGATCTGAACGGCGGCAATAATGTTGCGGCCAATGTTCAGAATATGGCCTGGTTTGAAGCGGGCGATAACATTATAACCGCGCGTGTTAGTGGCGAAATTGTGGCTACCTCTCGCTTTGTCGTAGAGCGTGACGAGCCGACCCCTGAGCCAGAGCCGACCCCTGAGCCAGAGCCGACCCCTGAGCCAGAGCCGAC
>NZ_AUIH01000011.1:0-78890 GCF_000423605.1 Saccharospirillum impatiens DSM 12546 | reverse complement strand
CCTGAGCCAGAGCCGACCCCTGAGCCAGAGCCGACACCCGAGCCAGAGCCGACCCCCGAGCCGGAGCCAACCCCTGAGCCGGAGCCAACCCCTGAGCCGGAGCCGGTTAGTTATTCACTGGATTATTCGCTGGAGGCGTCACGCAGCAACGCTCAAGTGGTTGAAGGTCTGACGCTGATGGAAGGCGAAGCCTACTACCTGACACTGACCACCAACGATATTGATGCCGGCCGTGTAGAGTTCTATGTCAATGGCGGCTGGTTCGGTGAAGACGACGTTTACCCCTACGACTTTGCGGGTGGCAATTACAACACGGCTAACGCTTTGCCATTGAACAGGTTGGAAGCAGGCAGCAACACACTGACTGTTCGTGTGAATGGTACGGTTGTCGCTCATACGACGGTGACTCTGGTATTGAATGAGCCGGAACCTGAGCCCGAGCCCGATACACTCTCAGTCACCCTGTACTGGAGTGTGCCGATGGAGCGTGCCAATGGCGACCCGCTGAGTCTTGAAGAAATCGGTGGTTATGAAATTCGTTACCGTGAAACCGGTGCCGACGAATTTATCACCCTGGTGATTGACGAAGCGTCGACTGACCAGTATTTAATCGAAGATTTGCCCGGTGCCGACTATGAGTTTCAGGTGGCGACGTTTGACAGCAACGGCATTTACAGCGATTTCGTAACAGCCCAGTGAGTGAGTAAGGATGGACACTCAATTGACCCCGGCTTGCGCCGGGGTTTTTTTTTGCTGGATCTGTGGCGTGAGTAGTGGGGATGGAAGCGTTGCCGCTGGTAACCATCGCAAGCTTCAGTAGACTGGTCGTTCTGTCTGGTAAGAGAGCGCATCATGCACACTGGTATTGTTCGGCTTCTGCATCATTGTTTGCTAACCATGGTGCTGATCACGAGCCCGCTGCACGCTGACAATGAGCCGACGCCTGCTCCCTGGTTGCAGGTGATTCGCGACACGCCCTACGTTTTCAGTGATGGGTTTTATCAGAACATCTCCATTATTCGTCGCTGGGTACTACTGGAACAAAGTTATTGCGAGCAACCGGACAGACACATTCTGTTTGATCAGCGCGGTCGTTTTCTGACCTGGTTTGAAAACGAAGCAAGCGTTGCCGAGAATCAGGAGCGACTCAACCGGATTCGCGAGCAACTCTATCGCGATGAGCGCGTACACCGGTGGGTTGGCGGCGCGGCGTCTGAAACGGGTTACCCGTTTGCGTTGCGCTGTGACCAGCCTCACGTTGATCTGAACGCCGCCATCGACCGGTTGCTTGGTACGGAACAGGAGGATCGGGTTTGGGGTACCTGGGATGGTATGGTCGCTGGCTCCGAGCAGAATCCGATTCCGCTTATCGATCTGGTTCAACAGGTATTTCAGGATAAAGCAGAACGCCAGGGGTTTGATCCGGGCGATGCGGTTGTGCAAGCCTTTGTTGGTCAGATTCTGATCGAGAGCGGAGCACGTAAAGAAAGTTTCTCGGCAG
This sequence comes from Saccharospirillum impatiens DSM 12546, assembly GCF_000423605.1. Classification (GTDB taxonomy): domain Bacteria; phylum Pseudomonadota; class Gammaproteobacteria; order Pseudomonadales; family Natronospirillaceae; genus Saccharospirillum; species Saccharospirillum impatiens. The sequence continues at coordinate 77,389 of NZ_AUIH01000011.1, read as the reverse complement.
CGCAAGCCGTCGGTTTGTTACAACTGCGCCCGGAAGTGCTGGGAGATTGTGAAATTGCCGAGCGATTTCACCTGCACCGGATGGCTCAGGTCGATTGTGCGGTGAGGCTGTACCAGCAGAATGATCGTAATCTGCGCCCGGTTTTTGAGCGCCGGTTTGGCCACCTGCCCGACGCTCAGCGTGAGCAGCTTTATTCGCTGTTGCTGGTGCAGGCGTACCATGGCGGTATCGGGCGGATGATGCAGTTGTTGGGGGAGGACGAACCCGGAGCCGCTGCCCGTCAATTTGCCCGCGATGCCGAGCGATACAGCGCCGAGGACATTGCGCTGGGGCTGGTGTTTCACAATATGGGCCGCATCAGTCTGGGGCTCGATTCGCTGTACTATCTGGTCGATGTGAGCATCGCCACCGAGGCAGCCTGCACTGCCCGGCCAGACGCATGCGAGCCGGTTACGAGCGCCACTCAATCGACCAGTTCTGATCCCGTGCAAAGTGATTGACCGCCTGAATCGACGGGAACCATTCGCTCAGCAAGACCTCGGAGGTCTGGTCGGGTCCGGCATAGACCACCAGAAACAGGGCGCCGGGCTCTTCGGCATCCTCACTGAGCAGGCAGTAGCCCCGGTAGTAGTTGCCTTCAACAATTTCTCCGAAACAGTTGAGGTGCAGCGTCAACCCCATATCAACGTTGCCCGGTCGCCAGCTTTTCCATGCGACGGGCCAGGTCGAAATCTTTCTGTGAAATGCCGCCCGCATCGTGGGTAGTCAGCTGTACCTTTACCGTTTTATAAACGTTGAACCACTCCGGATGGTGGTTGCTTTTCTCGGCAACCATGGCCGCCTGGGTCATAAAGCCGAAGGCGGTGATGAAATTTGAAAACGTGAACGTTTTGGTCAGCTTGTCGTCTTCCAGCCCCCAGGGGAAATCGAGACCGGTGTTTAGCGCCGCCAGTTCTGACTTGCATTCGACCGTTGTGTAGGCGTCTGTCATAGTGAACCTTCCTGATGACCAAGTGAGGGGTCACCATAACAAGGTCGCTTTCCTCTGTGAATTGCCAATGGCTGTCGAAGACGCGATGCCACTGTCAGCTTGTCGCTACTGTGCAACCTCACAGCAGCGAAGTGACCCATAAGCAACTATTCGCCGTAGTTGAAGCTATTAAACCCATCATCACCAGAGAGGCGTATGGCATGTTCGACACGCTAAAGGATTACAGTATTGTCTACTCCTTCGACCGGACAGGGTATCAGCGCCATGCCCGGCATTTCAGTGCAATAGACAATGCGCGGCTGGCGAGCCAGCGGGTGCTGATTACCGGCGGTACCAGCGGTATCGGTGCTGCCCTGGCTGAGCGCCTGGCCAGTGCGGGTGCGACGGTCTGGGTAACCGGGCGGGGCCAGGAAAAATTCGATGAGTCGGGGCTGGCGAAGCTGGGTGTGCAGTTTATCGAACTCGACATGACCCGTTTTGATGAGGTGCTGGCGCAGCCGTTACCGCAGCTCGACGCCCTGGTCTGCAATGCCGGAGGCATGCCCGATAAGCTGATGCTGGTTGAAGACCGGTATGATGTCATCTTTGCCTCCCAGGTGGTGGGTCACTATTTGCTGATTCGCCGCTGCATGGAGCAAAAGTTGCTTCCCGAAGGGGCTCCGGTTCATTTGACCGCCAGCGGCGGCATGTATTTGCAGAAGCTGGAGCTTGGGGATTTGTGTTGGGAAAGTCGCCGCTACGACAAGGTTAAATCCTACGCCAACGCGAAGCGTGCCCAGGTCATTCTGAACCAGGAGCTGCCGCGGTTGTTTCCTGGCTATACTTTTTCAGCATCCCACCCTGGCTGGGTGGGAACACCCGCACTGCGCGAGGCGCTGCCCGGTTTTTCCAGTAAAATGGGCGACCGGCTGCGCACCAGTGAAGAAGGGGCTGATACGATTTACTGGTGTCTGGCTGAAGGCCGCCAGTTGCCTGTTGGCGAATTCTGGTTTGACCGGGAACCGCGCAAAGTCTATCCCTTCTTCTGGACACGTGAGTTGCCACAGACCCGGCAATCTTTGCTGGACCTGTGTGACGATGCCTGGCAGCGGCACCACCCGGCGGGTGCTTAAAAACCACGCCAGCGCATGAGGATCGGGGGCAATCTGGTGTACACTAGGCGTCTGTACACAGGCTGACCGGAGTGTTGCCATGACTGCCCCGACCCCCAATCTCATTATCTTCGACACCACCCTGCGCGATGGCGAGCAAAGCCCCGGTGCGTCGATGACGCGGGATGAAAAAGTCCGCATTGCCCGGGCGCTGGAGAAAATGCGGGTCGACGTCATTGAAGCCGGTTTTGCGGCTGCCTCGAAGGGCGATTTCGACGCCATCAATGCCATTGCCCGTACCGTGCGCGACAGCACCATCTGTTCCCTGGCCCGGGCACTCGATGCCGACATTGAAGCGGCCGCCGGCTCACTTGAGGGTGCCGAGCGCGCGCGCATTCACACCTTCATCGCCACCTCGCCGATTCACATGAAATACAAGTTGAAAATGCAGCCGGATGCCGTGGTCGAGCAGGCCGTGCGGGCCGTTACCAAAGCCCGCCAGTATACCGACGATGTTGAATTTTCCTGTGAAGACGCCGGTCGCAGTGAGCTTGATTTTCTGTGTCGCATCATTGAGCGGGCCATTACCGCCGGCGCCACCACCATCAACATTCCCGACACCGTGGGCTATGCCGTACCGGAGGCGTTTGGCCAACTGATTCACGACATCATGAACCGGGTGCCCAATGCCGACCAGGCGGTGTTTTCGGTGCATTGTCACAATGATCTGGGCCTGGCTGTGGCGAACTCGCTGGCAGCGGTGTTACAAGGTGCTCGTCAGGTGGAGTGCACCATCAATGGCCTGGGCGAGCGCGCTGGCAATGCGGCTCTGGAGGAAATTGTCATGGCGGTGCGCACCCGTCAGGACTTGTTCCCGGTCGATACTGGCATAGACGCCCTCCACATTGTTCCGGCCTCACGGCTGGTATCCTCGGTGACTGGTTTTCCGGTGCAACCCAACAAAGCCATTGTTGGCGCCAACGCCTTTGCGCACGAGTCGGGTATTCATCAGGACGGTGTGCTCAAACACCGTGAGACCTATGAAATCATGTCGGCTGAAGCCGTCGGCTGGAACGCCAACCGCATGGTGCTGGGCAAGCACTCGGGCCGAAATGCGTTCAAGACGCGTCTGGTAGACCTGGGTTATCAGTTCGAGTCAGACGCAGAGCTGATTGATGCCTTTACTCGCTTCAAGACGCTGGCTGATAAGAAACACGATATTTTCGACGAAGATTTGCACGCCCTGATGTCTCAGGTTGAGCAGGACACCGATGTGCCTGACCGGATTCAACTGAAACATCTGGTTAGCCACAGTGTGATGGGCGAATCGCCGCTGGCCAGGGTGGTGCTCGAGATCGAAGGGGAGACCGTTGAAGCCGAAGCGGCCGGTGACGGCCCGGTTGATGCCAGTTTCAAGGCCATCGACAGCCTGGTGCACTCCGGTACGCAACTGCAATTGTACTCGGTGAATGCCATTACCGCAGGCACAGAGGCGCAAGGGGAGGTGTCGGTTCGCCTGGAGAAGGCCGGACGTATAGTGAACGGCGCAGGCAGTGATACCGACATCGTCGTGGCATCAGCCAAAGCCTACATCAAGGCGCTGAATCTGATACTCAGCGCGCCGGCCAAACCCCACCCGCAAATTACCGTATGAGTGGTTTTACGCCCCTGCCAGAAGCCAGCCGCCAGCATTATCTGGAGGCAATGGGAATCGACAGCTGGTACCCCAGGGTTCGGCTACCGGCCGCCCCGGCGCCGCTGATCTTTGATCTGGATGATACGGATTACCCGACTTCGCCAGCAGACAGCGCAGGCCCGGGCGATGCCCGTGCAGTGCCCGCGCCGATACCCACACCTGAAGAGCGACCGACAGCAGACGCAACCGAGCCCCTCTCGACCGGGTCTGCAACGGCGGCCGAACCCAGGGCGGAAACGGCTGGCCCTCCGGTCGTGCGCAGCAAGGCCGCTCCGGTGCCGCGTTTTGCCCTGTCACTGAGCGTGGTGGGCGATTACCTCATTGCAGACACGCTGGCCCGGGGTTTGAGTCAGCCCACGGACACCGGCCAGCAACTTTTGCTGAACATACTGGCCACCCTGGGGGTCGGAGCCGCCGATGTGCGAACCCACCACGTGGTGCAATGGCCACTGTTCACCAACCGCAAGGTGGACCAGGGGCTCGACCAGGCCCGGGTCTATGTGGATGAAAAACTGGACCAGTTCATCCGGCAGTATCAGCCTTCGATGATGCTGTCGTTTGGGGCTGTCATGCCGAAACTCCAGGGCTGGCAGCAGCCGCAAGGCGACTACGGCGATGTGCCCTGGGTCGGGTTGCCGTCTCTGTATCAAATGTTGAATGAGCCGATGAAGAAGGCCATTTGCTGGCACCGCCTGAAACCCCTGATCCAGTCCATCGACCGGAATGCCTGATGGACCTGACGCAGGCAAAACCGCAAGCGTTCGATCGGGTGCGGCATATTGATCTGGGATCAGGACCATACCCCTGGCCTGAAACGGCCCTGAATCGCGCGCTCAGGGCTGGACAATTGCAGCTTGCCATCTCAGGCGGTGAAGCCGTTGGCTTTCTGGTCAGTCAGTCCGTTCTTGATGAAACAACACTGATGCATCTGGCTGTTGCCAGCGAACACCAGCGGCAAGGGTGGGGGCGACAGATGCTGGACATCTGGTTACAGAGCCAGCGCTCAGCGGGTCAGCGACAAGCGATACTGGAAGTGCGCCGTTCCAATCAGGCGGCCATTGCACTGTACCAGTCTCTGGGGTTTGGCACGATCGGGCAACGCAAGGGTTACTACGCTGCGCCGCAGGGTGCTGAAGACGCCCTGGTCATGGCCTTGTCTCTGACTGACTGATTCATGCGCCTGGCATAGCCGGGGAAAATGTTTGTTTCAGGATGGGTATTCAGGCGTGTCCGTGTGATTCACCGGGTGGGCTCGTTTACCGGTTCGGTTAGCCTGGCTGTAAGTGCCTCTATGGGCATGGGTCTGGCGTAGTAATAGCCTTGCATGATGGTGCAGCCATGAGTCTGCAGGAAATCAGACTGCTCCAGGGTTTCCACCCCCTCGGCTACAACGTTCAGAGACAGTGTTTTTGCCATCGCCAGAATCGCCTGGGTGATGACCGCGTCGTTCTGATCGGCGGGTAAGTCCATGATGAAGCTTCGGTCGATTTTCAGTTCTTTCAGCGGCAGCTGCTTTAACCGGGACAAAGATGAATAGCCGGTGCCGAAGTCATCGATGGAGAAATCAATGCCCTTCAGTTGCCATTCCTGCATGGCACTGAGCGTGCGATCCAGGTTTTCCATGGTGGCGGTTTCGGTGATTTCGAACATGACAGCAGGAAGATTGTCGGCACGCTGATCGATGAGGTGGTGGAGCAAAGACATGGTGTTGTCATGCAACAACGTCAGATGTGACAGGTTGATCGACAGTGACGGCAGGGCAGCCCGGTCAAGCCCGGCCTGGTTGAGCTCGGTCAGTGTTTTTTCCACCACACATTCGGTGACCCGGTGGATCATGCCTTCGCGCTCTGCCAGGGGAATGAACTGATCGGGAGGCACCCAGCCACGCTCGGCATGGTGCCAGCGCACAAGCACTTCCGCACCTACCCAGCGCGAGGTCGACACCGACCATTGCGGTTGATACACCAGCGTAAATGCTCGCTGTTCCACCGCATCACGCAAGTCTTTCGCCAGAGACAGGCGCTCCAGCAAGGTACGCTTCAGTTCTTCATGGTAGAACGAATGCCGGTCCCGGCCCTGGTGTTTGGCTCGCGACAGCGCCATGTCGGCCTGTCGCAGCATGTCCTGGCCGGTACGGGCGTCTTTTGGAAACTCACAGGAGCCGGCGCTGAGGGTGTGGTTCAGCATCAGGTCATGCTCGCTACCCCGCATGACGGCGTGTTGTAGCCAGTCGAGCCGCTCCCGGGTTTCCTGGATGCTGAGCCCCGGGGGTGACAGCAGCCCGAATTCATCTCCCCCCATGTGGGCGATGTACCAGTCTCTGTCCAGCAGGCGCCGCAGTTGCTGGCCAGTCATGATGAGCAGTTCGTCGCCCCGGGCGTGGCCCTGTTCGTCATTGAGGTCGGTAAAATGATCAATGTCCATCAGCGTTAAGGTAAAGCGCTGATCGCGGGCCAGACTGGTCTGGCAGCGTAGGGCAAGCTCACGGGTAAAGGCGAGACGGTTGGGTAGGCCGGTCAGGCTGTCCTCCAGGGCAACGATCTCAATGCGGTGCAGGGTGCGATGCATCAGAATATAGAGCAACAGCCCGGTGGCCAGTACAAAGAACCCGCCTTTGATGGTCTGCACCCGGTTAAGCAACTGAGGGTCGGCGAACAACGCTTCGGCTGCCCGGTCGGAAAAGGCGATCCAGAGCAAGGCGATGACCAGGTAGGTCAGAGTGATGCGTCCGGCGGGACGGGTAAAGCGATGTCGCATGAAGCCAGAGATCCTTACGCAAGCGGCGGCGGCCAGGCTGCTGCCATAGCCGAGCCACGAAACCGGGTATTTTCCAGAGTGTAGCTGACTGTCTGCGGGGCGTCCTGTTACCGGGTGCGGTTTCAGGGCGATGATTCCTAATTGAACGGCGAGCGTTAAGTATTAATCGGCACGGTCCATCTGCAGGCTGGTAACCTGGGCCAGATGGGTGAGAAACAGGGTTTCAGTGCCGCTGCGAAAATGCTCTGCACTGCTGTGACCCAGTGCCAGAACACCTACGACCTCCTGACCTTGAGTCAGGGGGGCCAGCGCGATTGAGCCCACATCCGCATTGGCAAACAGCAGTTGGGTCAGTGAGGGTTCCAGCGCGCCGCAAACCGCTTTGCCCTGGTCGATAACGGCCGGAAACGCCTCGGCAATCTGGGCGCGGGAGGTTTGCAACCAACCGTCACCATCGCCCGGGGCGTGATTGAACAGAATCACGGTGGTTTCATGAACATCGAAGTCCCGCTGCAGACCCTGTTGCAGGCGCTCCAATAAGCCATTCAGGCGAGTTTCGGGCAGCAATTCCAGTATCAGCCGCTGCAGTTTCAGAAACAGGCGGTCGTTGCGTTGGGCCACCTGAATGAACTGGTTAAGACGGTCAATGAGCTGCCGGTTTTCCTGACGTAATATCTGGTTCTGACGCTCGATCAGGGAAATGGCGTCGCCACTCTCGTGACGCAGGTGCAGCTTTTTCAGAAGATTGGGGTGGTCTTCAAAAAAACGGGGGTGGTGGCGCAGATAGGTTACCATCGCGTCCAGATCCAGCGTCTCGGTATTCACCGACTCAGTCACCCGATCACTCCTTCGTATACGGTCTCAACCGGCCCGGTCATCAGCACATTGCCTTCACCGGACCATTCGATCAGCAGCGTACCACCCGGCAGGGTGATGCGTACATGGTCCTGAAACCATTCATTGATCACACCGGCCACCATGGCTGCACAGGCGCCAGTACCACAGGCCAGGGTTTCACCCACGCCGCGTTCAAAAACCCGCAGTCGAGCGTTGTGCCGGTCGATCACCTGCAGAAAGCCGACGTTAACCCGTTGTGGAAAACGCGCATGGCTTTCCAGTTCCGGGCCCAGTGTCTCGACGGCTGCGGTGTCCACATCATCGACCCGGAGGACGCAATGTGGATTGCCCATGTTAACCGCAGCCAGGCTAACCGTGCTGCCATCGGCGATGGCCACCCTGTATTGGCTGGCCCGGCTGTCTGCCTCAAAGGGGATGCGGTCGGGAGTCAGGCGCGGGCGACCCATATCGACAGTAACCTGACCGTCCGGGTGCAGAATCAGTTCAAGGTCGCCGCCAGCGGTTTCAACGCGGACGCGATCGGCATGAATCAGTTGGTGGTCGACGACAAAGCGTGCGAAACACCGGGCACCGTTGCCGCAGTTTTCGACCTCGGTACCGTCGGCATTGAATATGCGGTAGCGAAAGTCGCGGTCCGGACGAGTCGGGGGTTCAACCAGCAACAGTTGATCGAAGCCAATGCCCATGTGCCGGTCGGCCCACCGTTCGATGTCCGCCGCGTTGAATTCAACCGGCTGGGTGACACCGTCAATGACCATGAAATCATTGCCAAGACCGTGCATTTTGGTGAATTTCAGCCGCATAGACCCTCAGCTTAACCGCGATTCGAGTTGCAATTGATCTTGCAGCGTCTCGCGCTTGCGCACCAGTTGGGACTCGCTGCCCTGCACCATGATTTCAGCCGCACGGTTGCGGGTGTTGTAGTTCGACGCCATGACCATCCCGTAGGCGCCCGCCGACATCACGGCCAGAACGTCCCCCGGGGCCAGGGTCATGCGTCGATCCTTGGCCAGAAAATCACCGGTTTCGCAGATGGGACCCACCAGGTCCCAGCGCGCGTCGGTTCCCTGACGGGCTTCGACCAGGGGTTTTACCTCCATCCAGGCCTGATACAGCGCCGGGCGGATCTGGTCGTTCATACCCGCATCAAGAATGGCAAAGGCATGCTCACCGTTGTATTTCAGGTACTCCACGCGGGTCAGCATGACACCGGCATTGGCGACAATGCTGCGCCCGGGCTCCAGGATCAGAGACAGCGACCGGTCGGCCAGCGCCTCGACGATGGAGCGAACGTGGGCTGCAACGTCGGGCTCGACGTCATCGCTCTGGTATTTGACGCCCAGCCCGCCTCCGAGATCCAGATGCTGTATCCGGATGCCAAGCGTGGCCAGTTCATCAATCAGCGTGAGCAAACGGCTCAGCGCATCGGCAAAGGGTGCCGTATTCAGAATTTGTGAGCCAATATGGCAATCGACACCAACCACCTCGATATTGGGCAGTTGCTGTGCATGCTGATACACCGGTATGGCCTGATCAATGGCAACGCCGAACTTGTTCTGCTTCAGGCCGGTGGAAATATAGGGATGGGTCTGGGCATCGACATCCGGGTTCACGCGCAGTGATATCCGCGCGGTCCGGTTCATTTCACCGGCAACCCGGTTGAGCCGTTCCAGCTCAGCCTCGGATTCCACGTTGAAGCAATGAATACCCACTTCGAGCGCGCGGCGCATTTCATGGCTCTGCTTGGCGACGCCGGAAAAGACGACTTTGGCCGGGTCACCCCCTGCTGCCAGCACTCGCTCCAGCTCACCGATACTGACAATATCGAAGCCGGCCCCGGACCGGGCCAGGGCATCGAGCACGGCGAGGTTAGAGTTGGCTTTCACCGCGTAGCAGATCAGCCCCGGGTGATCGCCCAGGCCGGTCAGGTATTGATTGAACTGAAACTCAATGGCCGAACGAGAATATACATATAGCGGCGTACCATACTGCTCGGCCAGGTGCATCAGCGGTACCTGCTCAACAGTCAATTGACCTTGTTGATAGGTAAATGCAGCGGCGGGATTGGTCGGTGATGCTGGTTGAGTCATAGTCGGCGGTCAGTTTCCAATGTCAGTGATGAAAGTCGCTTGGGCCTCGTCGGCAGGCAGGTACAGGTCACCCTTTTGCCCGCAGCCAGCCAGCAATACTGAGGTGCTGAGAATCAACGCGAGCAGTGACAGAGTCCGGTGCATCATGTGTAAGACTGGCGTGGTGGCTGTAAAACAAGAGTATACGCGAGCGTCCGGGCCTCGCCCACCCTGGCAACGCAGATACGGCGGGCGTAACAACCGGTTAATGCGGTCGCGGACCGGCTTAGGCTCCGGGTCAGTCCCATCGGTGCCCGGCCGGGGTATACTCTGCGGCATCAATAATCGGTTAAGGAGCGCAATGAACTATGGTTTGGGCAAAACAATCGCAGATCACCCGGCCGGTGGCAGTTCTGGCTGTTGCTATGGCAACGTTGTCGGCGGGCGCGGCGGCTGAAGAGATCAAGTTGTATAACCTGGCCGTGGGTGCCTCGGTCGGGTCAGCACTGGTGGTGAACCTGGTCAACGCTCGACAGGCAGGGCTGGATATCGGTTGGGACGACGGTAAGGAACGTGCCCGGTTGTTGTTGAACTGGGCATTGCCGGTCGAGCGCACCTACGGACCATTGCAGGTGAATACCGGGCTTGAACTGGCGCTCGGATCCAGTACTTACCGGGATGAAGAGCAACCGATGGCCAATCTGACCCCCCTGTTCGACTGGTCCCTGCCAGCCGGACCCGGGCACGCCGTACTTGAAACCGGGCTGGGCGCCGCTTACCTCAGCTCAACGTCCCTGGGGCCTGACCAGTACAGTACTTACTGGCATTTTAGTCAGATTCTTGGGCTGGGTTATGTGTACCAGAACTGGCAACTGGGCTGGCGCTATCAGCACATTTCCAATGGCAGCATCGAAAAACCCAATAACGGCCAGAATTTTCATGGTCTGGTGCTGAAATACCACTATTAACCTCGGCATGCCTCAGATAAGCGGGTCATCCTGACCTGGTCGGCTTATGCATAACAAGGCGGCAGGTGACTCAGAATGGCGAACGGCAGGGAGGGGCGCAAAAAGGCAAGGCGTCTTTGCCAGTAACCTGCATAGCCTCAGTTTGAGGCGCTGGAGTCTTGCCAGGGGCGGCCGTTCAGACGCTCGTAGATGATTTCCATGCGTTCGCGATCGGCTGTGAAGTCTTCGCGAGCTTCGGTTTTACGCGCCTCGACTTCATCGATCTCTGCCTGGTACTCGGCAATCTCCGCTTCGATCCCGCGCATCTGCGTCAGCAGTTCGGTATCGACGGTCTGCCCGGCCCGCTCCTGATTGGCCGCCTCGGACTGCAGGGTGTTGAATTCGGTCCGGAGAATGTCGATGCGATTGTCCTTTAGGCGGATTTCCATATCCAACCGACTTAACCAGGTGCGCATGGCGCGGTCTACGTCACCCGGGCTGCGATACAGCTTGACCAACTCGGCATCGCGTACGCGCTCCTCCTGAACCCGCTGTTCTTCAGCCCGGCGATTGCGGATTTCTTCCTCACTTAACTGAGGTGCAACCTCCCGCAACACAACGCCTTTGTCGTCTATGACCTCGTACCCATTTTTGACAAATTCAGGCGGAATGCTGCTGTTGATCACAGTCTGGCCTTCGGCATCCTTGTAGCGGAAAAACTGGCGTGCCTCGGCCGCCAGCGGAATCAGGCTCAGCGTCAACAGCAGGGCGATCAGGCGATTGGACATAAAATACTGACTCGCGTGTATTCAGATCATGGGCGGCCGTCAGGCCGGTGCAATCGTGGCAAGTAATGCCACCAGGGTGTTTTGACTAAGATTTAACCATTGTGCCTAGTGGGCTGTATAAATTCCATGATTTTCAGCCCTCTGGCTCTGGAACGTGTAAGCGCCGGCGAACTCGCTGACTGCCAAGCCGTTGATTGCGGGTGGCAGGCACACACGGCCATTTTGAGTTGTTGTGGTGTGAACATGGCCGTTGATCTGTTGTTGCAACTCGCACAGATTATTGGCGACCATCGGCCTGGCCTCATGCTCCCGGGTTCAGGCTTTGACGGGAAGTCTAGCTCAGTAGGCTGAACTTCTCCTGAATCAAATCACCCCATAGCGCGCCCGGTAGTCTTCAACCGCGGCCAGGTGCCGTGTAAAGTCGGGCTGGGTCGCGACGTAATCAATAACCTGGCTAAAGGTGATGACCGGAACGATGGGCAAGCCGAATTCGGCTTCCAGTGCCTGAATGGCCGATCGTTCTTCACCCGGTGCCTTTTCCTGACGATCCATTGCGACCACGGCCCCGGCCAGCTTGGCGTTGGGGAACTGTTGCATCAGCGTCTGTACTTCGCGAATGGCGGTTCCGGCTGTGATCACATCGTCGACGATCACAATGCGCCCTTCGAGTGGTGCACCAACGATCTGACCGCCCTCACCGTGGTCTTTGGCTTCTTTGCGATTGAACGCATAGGGAACGTTGCGTCCATGATCACGCTGCAGTGAGACGACCGTCGTGGTTGCCAGGGGAATGCCTTTGTAAGCAGGGCCGAACACCAGATCAAAATCGAGGCCTGAGCTGACCAGTGCCCGGGCATAGACCTGGCCCAGCCGGCTCAGGGCGTCACCGGTCTGGAACTGACCAGCGTTGAAAAAATAGGGGCTGACACGGCCCGATTTCAGCGTGAACTCGCCAAAGGTCAGGGCGCCGGCATCGATCGCGAAGCGAATGAAATCCTGCTGCCATTGAGCCGTTGTGGCTGTACTTCCAGTCGAAAATGGTCTATCCATGGTGTTAGGCCCTTGTGTCGGCGGATCACGAACGAGGCCCAATCGGACCTGCTGGCGAGATTCTTTTGGAATCCCGCTGGGCGCGGCAGTATAGCGGAAAGGCGGATTCGATTAAAAAGCAGAATGACAGATCACGCAAAAATAAAAAAAGAAGTGCCCGGTTGTACCGGACCATGCTCGATGACGATTGGATATGGCGGTTTTGCCCCAATAAAAGGTAAAAGCCGGAAAAACCTTTAAAATCAGTGACGCGATCGCCGTTCAAAGCCGTGACAGTGCGGATGTGCGCCGATATGATACGCGCGCTTGTTGACTGGATAGACAGGATGAAAGTCGTCACCCTAAATGTTAATGGCCTGGTGAACGCTGCCCAGCGCGGTTTCTTCGAATGGTTGGAGAAACTGGACGCGGATGTGGTATGTGTTCAGGAGGTCCGTGCCAAGGAATATCAGTTGCCCGAGGCGTTTCTGGACGTCCCGGGCTACCATGCCTTTTTCTGCGATGCGGAAGAGGATGGTTACTCCGGTACTGCGATCTACAGCCGGGTTATGCCCAAAGCCATTATTCGCGGGCTGGGTTCACCGCAATGGGACCTGGAAGGCCGCTTTATTCAGGCTGATTTCAATAACGTGAGCATCGCGTCCATTGCCGTGCCTTACGCTCAGACTGAAGATGAGATCGAGCACAAACTGGCCTTTCTGGAGGTGTTGCAGCAGCACATGAAGAAAACCCGGCGCAAGCGCCGTGAGTTTATCTTTGCTGGCAGCTACCAGATTGCCCATCGCTCGATCGACCTGGGCAACTGGGAAACCCATCAGCGTGAATCGGGCTTTTTACCCGAAGAGCGCGCCTGGATGGACCAGGCTACCGGCCCCATCGGTTTTGTCGATGCCTTCCGTCTGATGAACCGCAAGGATCGCCAGCACACCTGGTGGCCCTTCGATGAAGCTCAGGCCAACGGCATGCGGCTCGATTACCAGATGATCACCCCTAACATAGCCGACTTCGTGCTAGACGTCGGTATACTGCGCGAGCCTCGAATCTCGCCGCACTTACCAGTGGTCATCGAATACGACATCGATTTCTAAATCACGTCCAGGGGTTCGGCTCGGTTTGGCGGCATTGGTCCGCACCGGATACCGGGTGTGCCCTTGTGGGGTCGGCGTAAATCCCTCCATGGAGCCTAGACCGCAGCATCCCTGCTGCGGACTACCCCACAAGGGCACACCCGGCACCCGCCGCTAGCCTCCTCAACAACCTCCAATATTAATATTTAGAGCTATTCAGGTAGTGGCTCCCGAGCATTTTTTGTTGTATCCAATGAAGCCAGAGACCAGTGCTGGCTACCGGGTAGACCTGACCGGGGAAGTCTGAGGCATGGATGCCGAAGTCTAGGGAGCCTCTGAACAACTCCCCCAGGGCTCTGCGCGAGCTAAAACGTCCTGGCACAAGGCGCACTTCGCAGCGCAATGGCCGTAGCCCTTGTCAAGAAGTGCAACGCCGGGGCAGGACGTTTTAGCCGCGCCCGCAGGGGCTTTCCGAGGAACGCTGCCACCGCGTTGGACTCATTTGAAAGGTCCAGACATTCCTGCATGAGTCCGCCTTGTGGCAGCGTCCCTCGGATAAGCCAGAGCCCCGGGGGAGTTATTCAGAGGCTCCCTAGGCCCCATGGATGGGTTTATGCCGGCCCCGGTCTGGTCTACCCGGTGGCCAGCACGGCTTTGTGCCTAATCAATATAATAAGCCACTAAACCCGCATTAATTTTTCCAGCTGCCGACAATTGAGCGCTTCGATCAGGTCGGTGCGCTCCAGTGTCGGGCGGCCGTTCAGGTCGGCCAGGGTGCGGGCTACTTTGAGCACCCGGTGATAGGCGCGGGCGCTGAGTCCGAGTTTGTCGAGCGCTGAGTCGAGCAGGGTTTGTTCGGCCTGGCCCAACCGGCAAGCCTGCTCCAACGGCTTGCCGGACAGCTCCGCGTTGGCACAGCCCTGGCGATCGAGTTGCCGGGACCAGGCCAGTTCTACACGGGCGCGGACGTCAGCACTGGATTCTTCCTCGGTGTTGCGGGTCAGCAACGCCTTGGGCAGCGCCGGGACTTCGATGTGCAGGTCGATTCGGTCGAGAAAGGGGCCGGACAGTCTGGCCAGATAGCGTTGCATCTGCTCACGGGTGTAGCGTTGTGATCGCGGGTCATCCGGGCTGTAGCCGCCAGGGGTCGGGTTCATGGCCGCGACCAGTTGAAACCGGGCCGGGAAGCGGGTTTGACGAGCAGCCCGGGCGATGTGGACTTCGCCGCTTTCCATCGGTTCGCGCAGTACATCAAGCACGGTGCGTGGAAACTCCGCCAACTCATCCAGAAACAGCACGCCCCGGTGTGCCAGAGTGACTTCCCCTGGCCTTGGAATAGAGCCGCCCCCGATCAGCGCGACGCCCGAGGCCGTGTGGTGCGGTGACCGAAAAGGGCGCCGGCCCCAGTTCAGCGGCAAACCGCAGATGCTTTGCACACTGGCCACTTCCAGAGCTTCACGCTCGCGCAATGCGGGCAGCAGGCCGGGCAGGCGTGAAGCGAGCAGGGTCTTGCCGGTTCCCGGAGGACCGAAAAAAAGCAAATTGTGGCGACCAGCCGCCGCGATCTCAAGAGCGCGCTTGGCGCTGTGTTGACCTTTGACATCGGCCATGTCGGGCATTGGCTCAACATCGGTGGCCGGTTCATAGTGGGCCTGTGGCAGAGCGTTCTGACCGCTGAAATGGCTGGTGACTTGCAGCAGATGTTCCCCATAGCGAACGGTGCTGTCGCTGGCCAGTGCGGCTTCGGCCGCGTTGTCTTTGCTGGTAACCAGGCCGCGCCCGGCCTGAGTACAGGCGATGGCAGCAGGCAGGGCACCCGGACCGGGCCGCAGATCGCCGGACAAGGCCAGTTCACCGAGAAATTCGTACTCTTCAATCTTATCGGCCGGCAACTGGTTACTGGCCACCAGTATGCCCAGGGCAATGGCAAGGTCGAACTGCGCCCCTTGCTTGGGCAGATCGGCGGGCGCCATATTGACGGTGATGCGCCGGTCCGGAAAATCGAACTGGCTGTTAATGATAGCGGAGCGTACCCGGTCGCGGGCTTCCTTGACTGCCGTTTCCGGCAGGCCAACCATGTTGAAGGCGGGCAACCCGTTTGACAGGTGAACTTCGATGGTCACCAGTGGCGCGTCCATCCCGACGCGGGCCCTACTGTACAGAACGGCGAGTGTCATCTTCTTCCCTGATTGCTGTGCGGTGTGGAGTGAGTGGTCTGAACGCTACGTCAGCCCGAACGTTGGAGCAAGGCAAGGTGACTGGCTCTGTGATCGAGTCGACCTTCATTGGTATGATGGTCACTGCTTTCACACATTCGGGTGCTTAACCCTCTGTATAAGGGAATCCAATTGACCAAACCAATTCAATGGGGGCTGATGGCTGCTGCCTCGGGTCTTGTGCTGATGCTGCTCGCCGTCTGGGGGGTAAAAGGGTACCAGGACCGGCTGGAGCGAGAGACCCACGCGCCTGAGCGATTGCTGCAGCGGTTGATGGCTGTGGCGGCCGGTGAAGACGACCTGCAGGCCGGGGACCTGGAAGAGACGGGGCTGCGATCGCAGGAGCACGCTCGTATTTTGCAGTTGCTGGAGCGTGATCTGTTACTGACATCGCATCCCGAGCCTGGCCAGGCAGTGGCGCTGTTAACGCCCGGCGCGGTCTCTATGGTCGACTCGACGCCAGGGCTGCTGTCAGCACTGGCGCGGCGGTTACAAGCGCTGCCTGAGGAACAGTGGCAGCGTACCGTTGTCGCCTCCGATCACTGGGAGATTTCTGTTGGCGATATCTGCCTGACATTGCGCAATCGGGATGCAACGGGTGCCTACTGGCGCTGGACGTCGATCACTCACTGCGAAACTGGCTGATCCGTCCTGACTCCCAGATATCAATTGCCGGGCCCGGCTTGCTCGCTGCGGCAACCATGGCTGCGGCAACCTGATCAGCCTGCACGGGCCTGTATTTTAACAAAGGCCCTGACAATGCGGGCCTGAGCATGGCGCCAAAGGCTGCACCCAGGCGTTCACCCAAGCGGAATTCGTTGCGATGGCCGAGTAACAGGGAGGGCCTCATCACGACCAGTCGGTCGAACCCCAGGGCGATGAGCTCCTGTTCGGCCTCACCCTTGGTGCGCAAGTACAGTTGGCGACTTTGCGGATCAGCCCCCAGGCTGGATACGAACAAGCAGGTGCGCACGCCGAGATCGCGGGCCCAGTGCGCGGTATTGACCACCAGATCCCGGTCCAGCGCGACAAAAGCCTCGCGTGAGCCAGCTTTTTTGAGCGTCGTTCCCAGCGTGCAGAATAAGGTGCCGCCTTGCAGGTCCATGGCCGAAGCGTCCGGCCAGGTGGTGAAATCGGTGTTTACCCAGTGCAGATGAGACTGGCTCTTCGGTTGGGGCCGCCGGGTCAGCAGCCAGACGGGGTCGAAATGGTCCGGTTTCAGGCGCTTTTGCAGTGAGCTGCCGATCAGACCCGTACCGCCGACCACCAGAGCCGTCGACGCGTGCTGCGGTGCGTTGGTGTCTTTCATGCCAGGCTCTCCTCGAAGTCACTTCCCGGTTGTTTCAATGCGTGTACGTTAAAGGTTTCGGCGGGTTCGGGTTTGGCCAGATAGAAGCCCTGAAAGAAATCCACACCCATGCCCATCAGTATCGACTTGGTTGCTGCATCGTGAACGTGTTCGGCAACGGTTCGAATGTGCAGGTCCTGGCACAGCTGCACCACCCGTTTGACCAGAATCCGGTTGACCTCGCTGTCGACCAAATGACGGATCAGGCTGCCGTCGAGTTTGATCCAGTCCGGTTTTAGCCGCATCACCCGCTCCAGGTTTGAGTAGGCGCTGCCAAAGTCGTCGATGGCCAGTTTGCAGCCCAGGCGCCGCAATTCGTGCAGGGTGTAGGTGAAGCGGTCGAAATCGCGCAGACTGTCTGACTCAACGATCTCCAGGGTGACCCGTTCAGCGTCGACCCCGCTTTTTAACCAGAACTTGAGCCGGTCGATCAACGCTTCGTTGGCCAGATCGCGAGCGGTGAAGTTCAGTGTGAAGCCGACATTATGCGGCTTCATCAGACGAAAGGTTTCATCAATCATTACCATCGACAGGCGCGGGTAAAGCTGTGTCGGTTTGACCAGATCAAGAAAGCTGGCCGGGCTGTAAATCACGCCTTCGTGGCGCACTCGCATCAGCGCTTCGACGTGGTGTACCTGGCCCTGGCGGTCAAACAGTGGCTGAACATAGGGCAGAATGTCGCCGCTGCCCAGCGCGGTTCGAATACGGCTCAGCCAAATCAGGCCATCCCGCTTCCCTCGGTCGGTGCCCGGCAAATCAATGGCACGAGCGATGGGCAGTTGATGCCGATAGGCATGTCGTCTCGCTTCAGACGCTTTGATCAGCAAATCTTCGGTACTGTGACTCATCTCCGGAGGCAACTCGGCGCGGTGAGCCGTGCCTGCCGTTAGCAGAATGGGCAGCACATTTTGCACGACTTTATCGCTGAACAGGTCCGACTGATTTTGCATGCGTTCAGTCAACTGGGCCATGCCTTTGTAGAAACTGTTCATCGGGCAGGCGTCAGGGGCGACCACAAGGAATTCGTTGGGTGAGCCGCGAAACACCAGGGCCGTGGTGGGCAGCAGTTCGGTGATGTCGGTCTGAATGGAGGCACTCAGACTGCGCAGCAGCTGATCGCCAACGCTGTACCCATAAAGATTGTTGATCTGGCGCAGGTTATTGATCTTGAGGCTGCAGACCTGAACGATGGGCCAGGGGTCGTCGTCGCGCAGGCATTGCAACAGAGCGACCCGGTTTGCCAGTCCGGTGACACTGTCGGTCTCGAACTTGCGTAACAACTCCTGTGTGGTGCGGCGAATGTCGGCTTCAAGGTTGCGATTGACCTGGTCCAGATCTTCGACCGACGCCTGGATCAGGCGAAACAGGGGGGCCAGAGCGTGGCGTTCCAGAGCGGGCATGGGCCGCTCCAGGGCCGGGTCTTCGGCAATGGCAACCGTAACCAGGCTGTGCTGCAGTAGCCGGGTGCGCCCTTTTTCATGCATCAGTTCGCCGTAACAAAAGACCCCGCTGAGCGGGGCCATGGCCTGAAATGGCTGGAGTTCACGCTCCGTTTCCTGGTGGTCCAGGCGTTGTCGGGAGGCGCAGTTGAAACTCAGAATCAGCTCGGGACGTTTACCATGCAGCGCTTCAGCGCCGCGATTGACCTGCTCCAGCGTCATGGACGGGTGGCTGTAAGCGAAACGAACCCGATCACCTTCAAGCAGCGGCGTACTCATGATCAGTCCGCCATCAGAGAGTCGGCGTACCGGAGCACTCAGGGTGTTTTGTTTGTCGTTGATGCGCATCAGCGGAAAGCTTTCATAACGTACATCGTCATGCGGTTCGCCCGCCAGCGAGTCATCGGCGAAGGTTTCGGTGAGGTAGCGTGCATACAGCGCCTGGGCGGGTTGCTGATCGAGCTCATACAGGGTGTTGCCAACGGCCTTGGTGACCGTCCAGGTGCGGCCGATCAGATGCCATTCCGAATAGGATTGCGCAGTGACATCGAGTGTTTCATTGCTCAGAGTGATGGTTAGGGCATGGTGGTCCAGAAACTGTCCGTCGGCATACAGCCAGCCCTGGCTTTTATGGCTAATACATCCGCCGACCAGGGCCAGATTCGGGTACTGACGATTGACCCAGTGAGTCAGAGCAGACACATCGCCGTGTTCGGCGCCCAGGAAGGTCAGCGCCAGTCGGCTGTCTGGCCGGCATACCGGGTCAAACAGGCGCTCGCCCAACTCACGCTCATCGCCTTGCCAGCGCACATAGTTCAAGCGAACGTCGGTTCGTTCAAAGGTCATAAACTGCAGCATCAAGGTGTGTTCACTGACAACACCCTGGTGAATCAATTGCGATCCATATGCCCCTGCCACCGTAGCCCTGGGCCACAGCGCTTCCACCCAGGGCAGGAGACTGGCCAGCTGGTTCGGCTGCGCACTGGAAAAGGCCAGAATTAACAGACGAGCGTCATCCTCTATCGCCTTCTGAAGCGCAGCCAGTTGGGTCAGGCCATCGTCAGTGCCGATGTCGATCAGGAGGGTGTGAATGCTCACTGCCATATTTTGGGCAAGTTTGTGATTGGGTTCTCGCAGTTTAGGGTAAAGCAGTGTTTGAAGGAAACCCCTGCGCCTTGAAACTGAGCCTCATTTGGCTATTTAGCGTCGGTTATTTGACTGCAGTGACCGGGCCGGTAACCATAACCCTCTGAAACCTTCCCCGCTTTCGACTGCAGAGTGCTGTTTTGAAGCAAGTAGACCGGCCCAGAATGCCAGCCAATGTCGATACCGAGTCGACCGGGCAATCCGCTGAGACGAGCGTCAGCGATCCGGTGGCATCCTGGTGGGTGTATCTGGTTCAATGCGTCGACGGCACCCTCTATGCGGGCATCACCACCGACCTGGCGCGTCGATTGCGGCAACACAATGGCGAACTGGTCGGGGGTGCCCGTTATACGCGCCCCCGACGACCGGTTGTACTCGTTTACCGGGAAGCCTGCCGCGATCGAAGCCACGCTGGCCAGCGCGAGGCCGCCCTGCGCAAACTCACCCGCACTGGCAAGCAGGCACTGCTGGCGGGGCAGGAAAGCCCGATTCCGGCATCGCCCGAGCCTGTCACCCGAAAGACATAATTGTCAGTTAGCGTGCTGGCACTGGCGGGGTTCTTGCCTACACTCTGTGAGTGATCTGGCTGCTATGCGGCCAAAGTCGGGGGTGCCTGACTTTGGCCGGTGATGCTATCGGGGCCCAACCGAACGGTGCGGCTCGTCGAACGCACACCGTTAACCCGGGCACAGCACCGGAATGGGGCTGGATACCCGGTTTTTTGCACTGTTCTGGCGCCCGACTCAGACGCGTTGATTTTCGGGTTTCGGTTTGTCACAGAACGGGTTAAAGTGGAAATTCAGGGTTGACCAAAAGGTCAGGTCCTGCCAAAAAAAAGAATGAAAGGAGACTCAAACATGAAAACGCTAGTACCTGCCTCGCTGGGCTTGGCGGTCGTCCTCCTGAGCGGCTGCGCCATGATGGGTCCGAGCTATGAGCCGGACACTGACTATCAATTGACCATTTTGCACACCAACGATCACCACGGCCGCTTCTGGCGCAATGGAGACGGCGAATACGGTATGTCTGCCCGTAAGACGCTCATCGACTCCATCCGCGCTGAAGTTGAAGCCAGCGGTGGTGAGGTATTGCTGCTGTCCGGCGGTGATATCAACACCGGCGTGCCTGAGTCGGATTTACAGGATGCGGAACCTGATTTCAGGGGCATGGCGATGCTCGAATACGATGCCATGGCCGTGGGCAACCACGAATTCGACAACCCGCGCGACGTTCTGATGGAGCAAGCAGACTGGGCCGGTTTCCCGTTCCTGTCCGCCAATATTGTCTACAAAGACAACGGCCGTACTTTGTTTGAACCCTATGAAATGTTCAATGTTCAGGGTAACCGGGTAGCGGTTGTCGGCTTTACGACCGAAGATACGGTCAAAATTGGTAACCCGGAGTACATTGGCGATCTCGACTTCCTGAGTCCGTCGACCGTCGGCCGGACGTTGATTCCCGAGCTGAATGCCAAATCAGAACTGGTTATTGCGGTCACTCATATGGGGCACTATGCCAATGGCAATTTCGGGGGCAATGCGCCCGGGGATGTGACTCTGGCGCGCAACGTTGACGGCATCGATGTCATTGTCGGTGGTCACAGCCAAAACCCGCTGTTCGAGCCGGATGTAGTGAACGACACGCTGATTCTTCAGGCTCACGAATGGGGCAAATACGTCGGTCGTCTGGATCTGACCATTCGCAATGGTGAAATCGCCAGTTACGAATACGACCTGATTCCGGTCAACCTGAAAGAAGACGGTCAGTTACTGCGCCCTGAAGTGGCCCAGAACCTGGAAATGCTGGCCATGCTCGCCAAGTATCAGCAAGCAGGCAGTGCGGCGCTCGACACCATCATCGGTTCGGTCAATGGCGACTTCATTGGGGATCGCAGCGTGGTGCGCAACCAGCCGACCAACCTGGGTGTTCTGGTGGCACGTGCTCAGCGGGTTAAGACCCAGGCTGACGTTGCTGTCATGAACTCGGGTGGTATTCGTGCCGATATGGACGGTGGCGACCTCAGCTATAAGGATGTGCTGACCGTACAGCCTTTCGGCAACATGGTCTCCTACGTTGATTTCAGCGGTGCCGAGTTGATGGATTACCTGGACGTTGCTGCCTCCAAGCAGGCAGGCAGTGGTGCATTTGCTCAGTTTGATGGTGTGAATCTGCGCATCGCCAATGGCGAAGTGACGCGTGCCATCGTCAACGGTCGCGAAATCGACCCCAACGGCATGTATCGTCTGGCTGTGAACGCCTTTATGGCTGCCGGTGGCGACGGTTATCCGGTGCTCACGGATCACCCGAACTATGTGAATACCGGCTTTGTCGATGCTGACGTCATGGTTGAGTTCATTCAGGCCAACAGCCCGATGAACATTGACAACTACAACCCCGGGTTGTCAGTCGTACGTCGCTGAACGACACTTGTAACGAGAGAAGGGCCGCCTGGTGCGGCCCTTTTTTTTCGCTCTGTGTTCCGGCATGGCAATTTTCCGGTGTGCTGCTACTATGGCCGGCCTTTCAGTGGCGCTGCCTGCCAGGAGTCCGACCGATTCCCAGGGCGAACACTGACCGCTTTTACTTGTCCACCAGGGCCCAACTGATGACCAACTCCCTTTCCCCGGAAGAACTCCAAGACCTCCAGGCATTATCTCCTGCGGATCGTTATGACTACCTTATTGAACGGGTACAGGCCGGACAGAGCGTTTGGTCTTTGCGCAGTGACCAGGGCACGGTTCTGATGTCCAGTGACGGTCAGGATTGCCTGCCAGTCTGGCCCCATACCGAATGCGCCCAAGCATGGATCAACGGCGACTGGGCTGACTGCACGCCCCTCTCGATCGATGCTGCTGCCTGGGAGCAACGCTGGTTGCCCGGCCTTCAGGCTGATGGCGTCGCCCTGGCTGTTTTCCCAAGCCAGGATGACGAAGGCATTGTGGTTGAGCCTGATGATATGGCTGCTTCGTTAACCGCGGAATAACGCAGGCACTGTCAGTTCATTCAGATTGCCATGGTATGACTGACTTTTTTGGTCTTTGTTTGATCAATTTCCCGCCCGGGCGGTGGGAAACCGCTTCGCTTTAGGTACAATAGCCGCCCTCTGAACCCCCTGAAATCACTGACTAAAACTGTCTTTTTGGTCAGTTTCAGCCAGTGATTATTGAGTTGTTGCGACCCGTGCCAGGGTCGGTATCGGCAGCCCATCTATACTTGTGGAGAGTGACATGTTTGAGAAAAGCCAAACCATCGCCGATTTTGATGCCGACATCTGGCACGCCATGGAAGCCGAGCGCCAGCGCCAGGAAGAGCACATTGAACTGATCGCTTCTGAAAACTATACCTCGCCAAGGGTGATGCAGGCGCAGGGCTCCCAGTTGACCAACAAGTATGCCGAGGGCTATCCAGGCAAGCGCTACTACGGTGGCTGCGAGCATGTTGACGTGGTTGAAAATCTGGCGATTGAACGGGCAAAACAGTTGTTTGGTGCCGGTTACGCCAATGTTCAGCCACATTCCGGTTCACAGGCCAACGCAGCGGTTTTCATGGCGTTGTGCGAGCCGGGCGACACGGTTTTGGGCATGAGCCTGGCACACGGTGGCCACCTGACACATGGCGCTTCGGTTTCGTTTTCGGGTCGCATCTACAATGCGGTTCAGTACGGTTTGAACGCTGAAACCGGTGAAATCGATTACGAGCAAATGGAAGCGCTGGCGCGTGAACACAAGCCGAAAATGATCATCGCCGGCTTTTCAGCCTACTCCCGCATCGTAGACTGGAGCCGTTTCCGCACCATTGCAGACGAAGTCGGTGCTTACCTGCTGGTTGATATGGCGCATGTCGCCGGTTTGGTTGCCGCCGGTGTCTACCCGAGCCCGGTACCCTTTGCGGACGTGGTGACGACCACGACCCATAAAACCCTGCGTGGCCCTCGCGGCGGCCTGATTCTGGCGCGTGAAGACGAAGAACTGAACAAGAAGTTGAATTTCGCTGTCTTCCCGGAAAGCCAGGGTGGCCCGATGATGCACATCATTGCGGCCAAGGCGATCTGCTTCAAAGAAGCCATGTCAGATGATTACAAAGCCTATCAGGCACAGGTTGTCGACAATGCCCGGGCCATGTGCAACGTGTTCATTGAGCGTGGCATCAACATTGTTTCCAATGGTACGGATGACCACCTGTTCCTGGTCGACCTGATCGGTAAGGAATACACCGGTAAAGAAGCCGATGCCGCACTCGGCGACGCCAACATTACCGTGAATAAGAATGCCGTGCCCAACGATCCACGCTCACCTTTTGTGACCTCGGGTTTGCGCATCGGCACCCCGGCGATCACCAGCCGCGGCTTCCAGGAAGCCGAAGCAGCGGAACTGGCCGGCTGGATTTGCGATGTACTGGATGGCCTGGAAAAGGGTGACGCCACGGGCGTCATCGCTGAGGTGAAGGCCAAGGTACTGGCCATTTGCGCGAAGCTGCCGGTTTATCGCTGATCCGTTGCCTCAGCAAAGAAACGAAGGGAGGCCAGCGGCCTCCTTTTTTGTAGGTGGCTGTTAACTCGCGTTTCAGAGTTCGCCAAGCACTAGGCTAGCCCCGGCTGCCAGGTAGGCTCATCAAGGGGGGTCCGCAACATGGATGTTGCGGTCCAGGCCTCATGGATGGGTTTACGCCGACCCTTGAGGAGTCTACCTGGTAGCCGGGGCGGGTTATTGGCAACCAACCCTTTTGCGAACTCTGGAACGTGAGTTCCCCGATGTTAGGAAATGACAAACCATGGATAACCTGGTGTTGCGCAGCCATCTGGCATTGCTGTTGGCGATGGTGTTGTGGGGCAGTTCCTTCATTGCGCTGAAGCTGGCAGTGACTGACCTGTCGCCGATGATTGTGGTGTTTATGCGCATGGCCATTGGTGCCATTGCCTTTCTGACGGTCTGGCCCTGGTTGCGGCATGGCTTTGTGTATCAGCCCGGCGACTGGAAGTACCTGCTTGGTATGGCGTTGTTTGAGCCCTGCCTGTATTTCATCTTTGAAGCTCAGGCGCTGCGATACACCAGCGCGGGGCAGGCCGGGATGATAACCGCCATGTTGCCGCTGATGGTTGCCATTGCGGCTTTCTTCATTTTGAAAGAGCGCAGCGGCTGGCGTCAGTGGTTGGGTTTTGGCATTGCCGTGACAGGCGTGATCTGGATGACGCTGACGGGCGAAGACAGCGAGCAGGCGCCCAATGCCTTGTTGGGCAATTTCCTGGAGTTTTTGGCCATGGTCAGCGCCGTGGGTTACACCTTGCTGGTCAAGCATCTGACTCGACGGTATTCGGCTTTTCTGTTGACCGCTTTGCAGTCGTTTGTGGGGACTCTGTTCTTTTTTCCGCTGGCACTGGCGTCGCCCTGGCCTGACCAGATCTCTCTGTCGACCTTTGGTCTGTTGATCTACCTGGGCCTGATTATTACCCTCGGCGCCTACGGTCTTTATAACTATTCGCTGACGCATTTAAAAGCAACGGTCGCGGCGGGTTACACCAATTTATTGCCGGTGTTCACCTTGCTGTTTTCAATGCTGTTGCTGGGTGAACGCCTGGTTCTCAGCCAGTGGCTGGCCATTGGGCTGGTGTTTGTTGGTGTGCTGCTCAGTCAGGATCGCAGCCATCGGATACCGCCGGAGGTTCCGCCCGCCGTAACCGGCTAACCGGGCAGGTAGAAAGCCGCTGTACAATCGTCGGGACAACGCAGGGCGTGGCTAATTGTCACCGGCGCATTGCCCTGACGTCAGCTCTGAGTCACTTTGGTTTTGGTTCGACTCATATTGCGGAGATGACAGCGTGCAACCCTATTCAGTTCTGGATCTGTTCAAGGTCGGCCTCGGGCCGTCTTCTTCTCATACACTCGGCCCGATGCGAGCGGCCGAACGATTTGTCCAACACCTGAAAGAACAGGGGAAGCTGGATACTGTCGTACAGATTAGAGCCGACCTCTATGGTTCGCTGGCGCTGACCGGGGTCGGGCATGGAACCGACAAAGCGGTTGTGCTTGGCCTGTGCGGTTTGGACGCCGCCACGGTCGACCCGGAAGTCGCAGACCACACCTTTCTGCAGGTGAAAACGGATGAACGGCTTCCGCTACCCGGAGGTCCGGTTCTACGGTTTACGATGGGCGAATGCGTCCGCTTTTTTACTGATGTGTTTTTACCAGAGCATCCCAACGGCATGCGGTTCACCGCAGAAGATGAGTACGGCATCGTTTTGCTCAGTGAAACCTGGTATTCGGTGGGTGGTGGTGCCATTGCCAACGAACTGGCGAAAAACTCGGCCAAGCGCGATCTGCTGACCGAGTTTCCGGATCAGCGACCCTATCCCTTTTTTAATGCCACCGAGCTGTTGCATCAGGCCCAGGCCAATAACCTGACGATTGCGGACATTACGCTCGCCAACGAGGTCGGACTGGGAACATCGGAAGGGGATGTGATGGGCTGGGCTGACCACATTAATGAGGCCATGGTCAGTTGCATGAACCGTGGCATGGATCTCGAGGGGCCGTTACCTGGCGGTATTCAGGTGCAGCGCCGTGCGGCACGGATGGCCCGTTCACTGCGCCAGCAGGCAGCCGAAGATCAGCTCGGTGTCATCGACTGGGTCAGTGTTTATGCGTTGGCCGTCAATGAAGAAAACGCGGCGGGCGGGCGTGTGGTCACTGCCCCGACCAACGGCTCAGCCGGTGTGATACCGGCGGTGTTGGCCTACATTCATAACCACATGCCCCGATTAACTGCTGATGACGAACGCCGTTTTCTGTTGACGGCGGCGGCCATCGGTTGGCTCTACAAGCGTAACGCGTCCATTTCGGCAGCGGAGATGGGGTGTCAGGGCGAGATTGGAGTTGCCAGCTCGATGGCCGCCGCTGGCCTGGCTGAGGTCATGGGCGGGACGGCCGCGCAAGCAGAACACGCCGCAGAAATAGCCATGGAGCACCACCTGGGCATGACCTGCGACCCTATCGGCGGCCTGGTTCAGGTGCCTTGCATTGAGCGCAATGCCTTTGGTGCGGTCAAAGCCATTCAAGCGGCGCGCATTGCCTTGCGTGAACCGGGTGATCACTGCGTATCGCTGGATGAAGTGATTGAAACCATGCGCCAGACGGGCGAAGACATGGCGTCCAAATATAAGGAGACCGCTCAGGGTGGGTTGGCGGTTAACGTTGTGGTTTGTTGAGGTCTGGTGGTTGCTTGGTGTTAGAGGCAATCATTCGTGTTGGCTACCGGGTAGACCTGGCCGGGGTCAGCGTGAATCCGTCCATGGAGCCTAGGCCGCAACATCCATGTTGCGGACTCCCCCGGCCAGGTCTACCCGGCAACCAGCACTCGTCTTGGTGGTACCACTAGAACCTTCTCATTCGTAGCAGATCAGTCCTCTGGGCGACCGGAAGAAAACAGCGTCTGCATTGAAACCGACAGGCGACGTTTAATGTCTGCCCGTTGCGCCAGCCATACCCCGTTCTTGTCTTTTGATCCACTTATTCTTCAACCGTAAACGCAAAGTCCGCAGGCTTAGTGACACAGAAATCCTCTGGAATTGTGTCTCCACCGGAGTTATTGGCACTCGATATTGTGTTGTTTTCAGACTTGATCGCTTCAAGCATGGTTATGAATTCCGCAATATTCTCATATGCCACCGAATTTTCAGTGATGGTTCCGTCGCCTGGGTGGCTCGGATTAACAATCCAATTGGGCAAGCTGAGGTTGCTTTCATCGATTCTGGTATCAACGTGTTCTAAAAAGTTGCGTCGACGAACGTTGAAGTCGTTCGTAGGCAACCGCAAATAGTCTCCTGGCTGGAACGGGTCTTCTTCGTCTGCTCGCACTCTCTGGTGACATTCTGCGCAGTCCTCCAGTGTATCGTCGATATTATCTTCATAGTATTCGAAGGTTGTTTGGCAGCCTGGTAAAGAAAATCTCATATCGTCGAATCGAACTGTAATCTTACCTAAAGGGCCTTCAGTTTCACCCACCATAAATATTCGATAGTCGCCGGGGATTGTTGCCCTCAGACGTTCGTCTGAGTTTGGGTCATCAGAGTCTTCGGCATAGACAAGTTGCAAATCACTTGTCGCACCCAGAGGTGTAAGCGTTTCGCGCTCCTTGTTACCGCGCAGAAATCCCCAGCTATACGCGCCACCATAGAGCCGTTCATAGGTTTCGCTGGCATCCAGTGTTATGCGGGCTTCGTATACTTCAGGATCGACACCTTCGTCACTGGTTCTGTAGAACTCCACGGAGAATTCGGGAGCGTCTATGGGGTCAAAGGTTTCTTTGGTGTCCCATGGGTCCCAGTACTGGTCTCCGTAGCGGCTGTTGGATTCGGGGCCGCAGGCGGCCAGCAGGAAGGCGGTCAGTGAAATGGCCAGGATAGACGCCTTTGACAGCAAGTAAGGGCGATCAGACATGGTAGGCATGCTCTACATCAAGGTATGAAGGTAAAGTCATTGTATGCTTTACTGAGTTCGAAACGGTGACCGGGTTCTAGGTTTGGAGCATTGCTGCTCCTAAATAGCGTTAAAACGGCCTTTTCTTTACTTGGGCCCTAATTTGCTGAATGACGAGAGAGAGTGTTGATGAACAAATCTGTTAAGGCGATGTTGATGGGTGTCAGTGCCCTGTTGGCCGTGAATGTTTGGGCTGAGGGCGATGTTGACGCAGGAAAGGCCAAGTCGGCGGTGTGTGCAGCCTGCCATGGGGCTAACGGCGTGTCTTCGGTTCCTATCTATCCTAATTTGGCGGGCCAGAAAGAAGCCTATCTGGTTAACGTGTTGGCTGCCTATAAATCGCAGCAGCGCCAGGGTGCCAATGCAGCGGTGATGTGGGGGATAGCGGCATCGCTTTCAGAACAGGACATCGCCAATCTGGCAGCCTACTACGCAAGTTTGCCCGCAGGCGGTTAAACGCTTTCTGGTGCGGATCACGCAGACAGTGGGTCGCATTTATTGTGAGGCTCGAACTAATGTAACCCGGGGCGCTGGTTCGCCCCTTTTTTGTGCCCGGGCAGATGGTGTCTGGCTTACCAAAAGGTGCCCACAGTAACTGTGGATAAGTCTGTGAATATACTCTTTACAGCTGGCTCGAATCGGCATGACAGTGACGTTGCGCAAGCTTGATCAAAAAATAAACAGCCATGAAAAAAATCAATAAAAACAGCTAGTTATGGTCTTCCAATGGTCAGGCTCAGGTTGTATAGACAGGCCTGGCGTGCTCGTTTTGAGTGCATTCGATTTTGTGAATAAACGCCCGCTCCAGAACCCGCATGATTGCCAGCTTTCTAAAATGTCAACGATTTTGTGGTGGTCGGTGTGTCGCCAAATAGTCGGTAGCAGAGTACACTTTAGCGGCTTGAAACACGGTTCAGATACCGTCCTTTCTTATTGTCCGAATGAGTTCTAACCGATGCACTGTCCATTCTGTAAAGCACAAGACACTAAGGTCATTGATTCCCGATTGGTTGCTGAAGGCGAGCAGGTGCGTCGCCGTCGAGAATGCCTGCAGTGCGGCGAGCGCTTTACCACCTATGAAGGGGCGGAACTGGTGATGCCGCGCATTGTTAAGCAAAACGGCAATCGTGAACCCTTCGATGAAGCGAAATTGCGGGCTGGCCTGCAGCGCGCGCTGGAAAAACGCCCCGTCAGTGTTGAAGAGGTCGAAGCGGCTCTGGCGCGAATCAAACAAAGCCTGCGCGCAACCGGTGAGCGTGAGCTGCCTTCTCGACGCCTGGGCGAAGTGGTGATGAACGAACTGCGTGAACTGGATCAGGTTGCTTATGTCAGGTTCGCGTCAGTTTATCGAAGTTTTCAGGATTTAAACGAATTTCGCAGTGAAATTGATCGGCTCGAAAAAAAGCGTACCGAATGAGGGTGGTGTGACAGAGACTCAATCTGACGAATTCTGGATGGCGCATGCACTGGGCCTGGCGGCGCTCGGCCTAACCACTACCATGCCTAACCCGCGGGTAGGGTGTGTGATTGTTCGGGATGGACAGAATGTCGGTGAGGGGCATCACGTTCGTGCCGGCACTGGCCATGCCGAGGTGCATGCACTGGCTGCGGCGGGCGATCGGGCCAGGGGCGCCACGGTTTATGTGACGCTTGAGCCTTGCAGTCACTATGGCCGCACGCCGCCTTGTGCTGAAGCATTGATTGCCGCCAAAGTGGCGCGCGTGGTCTGTGCCATCGAAGACCCGAACCCGAAGGTTGCAGGTCGGGGGCTGGCACGGCTGGCAGCAGCAGGAATAGATGTGCGGTCGGGAGTGCTCAGTCAGGATGCTGAAGCGCTGAACCGGGGCTTTTTCAAGCGCATGAGCACGGGCCGACCCTGGCTGACGCTCAAGCTGGCCAGCAGCCTGGATGGGGCAACGGCGATGGCCAGTGGTGAAAGCCAGTGGATAACCAGCCCGGCCGCGCGAGCTGACGTACAGCGGGCCCGGGCCGAACGCTGCGCCATTCTGACTGGTGTGGGGACGGTTCAAGCCGACGACCCGAGCCTGACGGTGCGTCTTGAGGGCACCGAACGGCAACCGGACCGGGTTGTTCTTGATACGCATCTGAACACACCGGCTGACGCTCGAATGCTGTCGCTGCCCGGAGCAACCTGGATACTGCACGGCAATGAGGCCCCCGAAGCGCGGCGGGCTGCGCTTACGGCTACGGGCGCACGCCTGGTGGTGCTGCCTCGGGATGCCGCCGGGCATCTGGATCTGACCGCTGTCATGATCTGGTTGGGCCAGCAAGCCTATAATGAGGTCTGGGCCGAACCGGGAGCGACATTGGCCGCTGCCTTATTGCAGTTGAGCCTGGTCGATGAGTTGTGGTTGTATCAGGCGCCGGTGCTGCTGGGTGCGGCAACCCGACCGCTGTTTTCGGCTCAGCTTGACCGGCTGGCTGAGGGGCTGGCTTTTTCCGTTATGGATGTGCGCTCCGTGGGGCCAGACCTGCGACTGCAGTTGCGGCCGAATGAGCCTGGCTTGTAACGCAGGAAAAACACCCGAAAACGAACCCCGGCGCGGCGAATTGTCGTGGCTTCTGGTACCATGGCGACTTTGAACGCCGGGCTGTCTGCTTCGGCGGTGACGATGAACCCGGCAGTGGGATTGAACGTGGCGCTGAACAGCATCGAAGACATTATTGAAGACATCCGCCAGGGTAAGATGGTTATCCTGATGGACGATGAAGACCGTGAGAATGAAGGCGACCTGATTGTCGCGGCGGAAAAAATCACGCCTGAAATCGTCAACTTCATGGCTGGCAAAGCCCGTGGGCTGATTTGCCTGACATTGACCGGAGAACGGTGTGATTTTCTGGGTCTGGAATCCATGGTCAAGAAAGACAATGGATCGGCTTATGGCACGCCGTTCACTATCTCGATCGAAGCCGCGGAAGGCGTGACCACCGGAATTTCGGCGGCGGATCGGGCGCGCACCATTCAGGTAGCGGTCGACTCAGCCAGCCAGCCCAGCGATATTGTTCAGCCCGGGCATATCTTCCCGTTGCGTGCCCAGCCCGGTGGCGTTCTCAGCCGTGCAGGCCACACCGAAGCAGGGTGTGATCTGGCCCGTATGGCTGGGCTGATTCCCGCAGCGGCTATTGTCGAAATCATGAAAGAAGATGGCACCATGGCTCGCAGGCCCGATCTTGAAGCCTTTGCGCAAGAGCATGGGTTAAAAGTCGGGACCATTGCTGACCTGATTCACTACCGGATTCTGAACGAGCGCACCATCGAAAAGATTGAACAGCGGTCGCTGAGCACTCGTGCCGGTGACTTCAGCGTTAAGGTGTATCGCGACAGCCTGTGCGGCGGTACGCACATTGCGTTGACGCTGGGCGGGCCGTTCAAGCCCGAGAGCCCTACGCTGGTTCGGGTTCATGTGGCGCAGACACTGCGTGATTTGCTAGGGGTTAATCCCGCCCGGGGCCATGGCTGGACGCTCGACGCCGCCATGCAGCGCGTCGCCGAAGAAGGCTCGGGTGTCGTGGTATTGCTGGATGTCCAGCAGGCGCCGGATGTGATGACGGAGCTGACCATGATGCAGGGCGACGACCGCGCCAATACTCGCAATCCGAACGTTGACAAATATGGCACCTACACCACCATCGGTACCGGGTCGCAGATTTTGCGCGAACTCGGTGTGGGCAAGATGCGCCTGCTCAGTTCACCGATCAAGTTCGGCGGCATTTCCGGGTTTGATCTGGAGGTGGTCGAGTATATTCCGGCCGCAGGCGATGAAGCCTGATAGCGGCTGATTCATTCATACCCACTTTTTGCCCAAAACACAGTGATCAACCGACGGCGAGCCTGAAGGGTCGTCGTTCAGACAGGATTAGACAATGACTGCTATGACTTCAAACATTACCACCCTGGAAGGCGATTTCTCGGCCAACGATGCCCGGTACGCCATTGTTGTTGGCCGCTGGAACAGTTTCGTGGTTGAAAGCCTCCTCGACGGTGCTCTCGACGCACTCAAACGTCACGGCATTAAGGATGAACAGCTTACTGTTATCCGTGCGCCGGGTGCCTACGAACTGCCTATCGTGTGCCAGAAACTGGCAGAAACAGAGCGCTATGATGCGATCATCGCTCTGGGTGCGGTAATTCGCGGTGGAACTCCGCATTTTGACTTTGTAGCGGGTGAAGCCGCTGGCGGACTCAACTCCGTGGCACTGACGGCCAGTATGCCGGTGGTGTTCGGGGTGCTGACGGTCGATTCGATCGAACAGGCCATTGAGCGAGCAGGAACCAAGGCGGGTAACAAGGGTGCCGAGGCGGCGTTGGTTGCCTTGGAAATGGTTAATCTGTTCAAACAGATCGAGGGCTAAGGCATGACCCAGCGTCCCAATATGGCGGCCCGCCGCAAGGCTCGCCGTCTGGCCATGCAGGCGTTGTATCAGTGGCATCTGTCGTCGTCTCCTGTCAATCAGATTGAAGCCGAGTTCATTGCCGATCATGACATGGCGAAGGTGGATCAGGAGTACTTCAGTGAAGTGCTGCGCGGTGTACCAAGCACACTGACTGAGCTTGATGGCAATATTGAATCAGTGACGGATCGCTCGGTTCGTGAGATGACGCCGGTTGAGCTGTCAATACTGCGCATGGGTGCCTATGAGCTGGTGCACCGGATTGATGTTCCCTTCAAGGTGATCATTAACGAAGGCGTGGAATTATCGAAACTCTTCGGTGCCAGTGAAGGCCACCGCTACGTCAATGGCGTACTGGACAAACTGTCGCAGCGGCTGCGGGCTACCGAAGTGACCGCTTCCCGGGCTCCTCGGGAGTAAGTACCTTTAGTTCGTGCCAGCCACCGGGTAGCAGGCGCTTAGCTGGGTGGTTGCCTACAACTCAAGTTGTAGAGTTCGTTGAGGTGACTAGCGGCTGCGGACCAATGCCACCCAGCCAAGCCAAGTAACTGGGCAAAAAAAAACCGCCAACAGGCGGTTTTTTTCTAACGTTTTTTAGTCTCAGGACTGGGCGTCGGACAGATCCATTTGCACTTCAATGCGGATCTGGCCACTTTCCGAACCGCTGTAACCGCGCACCTCAAGGGTGTAGGTTCCAGCGGGCAGGAACTCTTCCACGCGCGAGTTAGTGCCGTCGCCACCGTCGTCGTTCTCCAACGACAAGCCGGGTCCGACCAGGGTGATCAACGTATCAACGGCCGATGAAACAGCGTCGATGCTCACGGTGCGTGCTGCGTCGAGGGTGATGGTGTAGGTCAGGCTGCTGCCCATTTGCAGATCACCGTAGACAATGTCACCTGCTCTCAGTGTGCCACTGTTCATCAGTTCACCCTGAACTTCGCTGCTGTTGACGGTCAGGTCATAGAGGCCATTGCCGGAATAGGCACCCACTGTGAGTGAGTAGGTACCCGGCTGCAGGATAGTGGTGATCAGGGAGTTGGTATCCCCGCCGCCATCATCGTCGCTCATGTCCAAACCATTGCCCGATAGCGCCAGAGTCGTGTCGAAGGTGACGGAGTTCAGCGCAATGCTGACTTCGGATGGCTCGTCGATCGTCAGAGTGTAGCGGTTGTCATTGTCGGTGCGCATGCCGATCAGGCTGCTGCCCGGCGCGATCTCGCCGCTGTTGCGCAGGTCGCCCTCAAAGGGTGTGACCTGGGTATTCAGCGTATAAATGCCGTCTACCGGGTAGCTTTCATAGCTCATTGCCGTAACGGTGTAGCTGCCTGGCATGAGGATGGAAGAGACCTGGGAGTCGGTGCCATCGCCGTAGTCATCGTTGTCGAGCTGAACGTTGTCGCCGGTGATTGACAGCATGGTGTCGAAGTCTTCGGAGCCGAGGCTGAAGACGACTTCAGACGGATGTTCCAGTTCGAGCGTGTAGCGATTGCCTTCGGCAGACAGCATCAGACCCGAGAGGGTTTCACCGGCTTCGAGCAGGCCGCCGTTGCGAATACCATCAGGCAGGGTCGTGCTGGCGGTATCCAGTTGGTAGAAGCGGCCCTCGTCAACCAGAGCGTCGGAGCACAGGGGCGTTTCGGTTTCGTAATAGTCGTATTCATCCACCGGTTCAGTGGGCCGGCGGTCGGGCTGCAGAACCAGTTCGTAATCACCGGGCTCCAGATAGGCATCGAGCGTCAGGCTGCTGTCGCCACAGGCTGTGGCTTCTGCGTTGACGGCCGGGCCCGTCAGTTGCATGCCCAGAGAGCGACTGGCGTCGTTCAGGGTGAAACTGATCTGAGTGGGCGAATCGATACTCAGTGGGTATCGGGTCGGACTGTTGTCCGTTGCCAGGGAACCAACCAGTGACTGGTCAGTGCCCAGCGTGTCTGTCCGGCCGGCAATGGCCTGGTCGATCAGGCGGTAGGGCCCATAGGCTTCGTCGTTGGTGCCATTAACCACCAGCAACGAGCACTGGCCGGCATCCGGTCCCATCAGAATCGTGACGCCATCACTGGTCTCCGGGTTAACGCTGGCCTGATCAATTAGCCAGCCCTGGTCGTTGAACAGAGTCAGTTCGGCGGCAAAAGGCGCCTGAAAGCGATAAAACGCCAGGGGTTCAGCGTCGGTGGCGCAAAACCAGTGCGCTGAGTAGCGAGCGCCGTTATTCAGGTTGGTCGGGCTCGATGTGTTCAGTTCCGATTGCAGGCCTTCGCCGCTGACCAGCGCCGGAGCGTCGATAAAGCGGTCGGAACCGGTGGTTGCACAACCAGTGGCCAGAGCCATTGCAGTAAGGGCGGGCAGCCATCGGGCATTGCCGGGGGAAAGTCGAGGTGGAAAATGAGTCACGATTACGTCTCCATACGTTACTTGAAATCCTGCCTGTTCAGTCGGCACTCCGGTAAGGCCAGCCGCCGGGTAAGCAGATCGTCTGACTTCCTGGTCACACGCTCAAACCGGACGACCCAATGCGGTCGGAGCCCCGCCGGGCAGAATCGGCACTATAGGGCGGTTTTAAAGTCGGGTCCAGTCACTCGGACCCGGTTCGATCAGTAGTTCTCATTTTTTTAGTTATGTTTCGACGTTCGCTGTTATGACAAGCGCCACGGGTCAATGCCGCCCAAGCGACCCTAACCCTGGAGCCTCAGTTTCTTATTCCTGCAGCAGCGCCCATTGCTCGCGTAAGGCGAGCAGATGGTCGCTCCAGAAACGCTGGCTGTCGAACCAGGAGAAGGCGCGCGGGAAGGCCGGATCGTCCCAGCGCTGGGCAATCCAGAGGGTGTGTCGAATCATGTGCACGGTACGCAGGGGTTCGAGCAGCGACAGCTCCTTGCGCGGGAACGGCCTGAATTGCTCATAGCCTTCTTCCAGTTCGTTGATTTGCCGCGCCTGCTCTTGTTTATCGCCCGACAGCAGTTTCCAGATGTCCTGGGCGGCCGGTCCCATGACTGTGTCGTCGAGGTCGACGATCAGAAGCTGGTCATCCCGGCTGAGGATGTTACCGGCGTGAAAGTCGCCGTGAATGCGCAAAGACGCAGCCTGACGAAACAGAGGTTCGAAGCGGCGTTGAATCAACTCGGCAATGGGTGCCAGCGTAGCCAGGTAGTTAGCGCGCAAATCGTTGGGGAGTAGTGGGCTGTCGGCGAAAAAGCGCTGTGCCTGGATGATGGGCTCGGTCAACGACAGGTTCGGCCGGTGCTTGAATACAGAGGTCTCACCGACGTTGTGCAAGCGGGCCAGATGTTGCCCGATGCGATACATCTGGTCCGGATTGTCCAGCTCGAACGCGTGACCGGCGCGCATTTCAAAGCAGGCGAACCAGAAACCGTCTCGCTGATGAAGGGTATCATCGCCCAGTTTCATGGCCGGAACCACCGGGATTTCAGCGTCGTATAATTGCTCGGTAAAGGTCAGTTCTTCGCGAATCTGTGCTTCGCTCCAGCGTCCCGGCCGGTATGCCTTTAATACCACCGGAGACGCGTCTTCAATACCGACCCGATAGACCCGGTTTTCATAGCTGTTGAGGGGGTAAATTCGGTAATCGGATAAGGTCCCGAGCGACTCCAGCCAGTCGATGATGCGATCCTGACTGAGGCTGTCGAACGGGTGTGCAGAGGGTGACATGATGAGTCCAGAGTAAAGCGAGCGCCCATTGTAGTGTATTTGCCGCGCCTGTCATTGTTCGTCTGACAACGAGGGTAGCTGCTCTGGCTTCTTGTACGTAACAGCGTGTCGCCTGATGGACAGGTCAGCTGTCCTGGCTCAGTCAGGGTAGAGCGGTGTTTGGCGCTGGAATGCCCCCAGTAGTCTGCCTGGTTAGCGGTTCCCGAGGGGTGTCCGGGCCAGAGTCCAGAGCTCGACGTGATGAGCGCCGGCCCGCTGCAGGGATCGGGTCATTTCCGCAGCTGTAGCACCGGTGGTGAGGACGTCGTCGATGATGGCGACCCGCCTGGGCGGTGGTGTCAGCAGGGAGAAGGCTCCCTTGAGTGTCTGGCGCCGCTGAGCCCGGTTCAACCCTTCAAGCGGTGGCGTTGGCCGTTGTTTGATCAGGCCTGACCAGACCGGTACACCGGCTTGCTTCGACCAGTGACTGGCCAGCCATTGCGCCTGATTGAAGCCCCGTTGCCTGGCCTTGGCGCGATGCAGCGGGACGGGTATCAGTGCGTCTATAGTCGGTTGTTGTTGGGGCTGAAGCTGCCACCATTGATGCGCCAGAGCCAGGGCGCTGGCCAGATCCCGGTGATACTTCATGCGGTGAATGAGAAAGCGGGTCGCGCCACTGAGTTCCCAGGCGACGGTCGACGTCTGCCAGGGTGGCGGCCGTTGCTGGCAGCGGCCGCAGGTGGTGCTCAGGGTATTGGGGGCGGCGCAGCCCGGGCAGGGGTCTGGCAGAGGCTGCAGCCAGCCAGCACAAACGTCGCAGAGGTGGCTATTAGCCGAAGGCTGTTCGCACAGCGGGCACAGACTGGTCATAAACTGGTCGAGCAGACGGTTAAATGCCGGCGCCAGAGACCGGAGTTTGAGTGAATTCCCTTGCATGCCGGGGTGCTCCCTGACCTCCGGTGTCTGTTTGCCGTGAATCGCAATACGGCGTGGCTCTGATGTTTTCGGCCATCAGGAGGCTATTGTGAACAGTTTTTACAAAATGTTACAGCTTGGTCGGGTAAGTTGGTTAAAATGTAACCATGTTAGTCGGTTAAAAGACCGTTCCTGTGCCTGCTATGTGGGCACTTTCAGCGGATGTCGGGCCGCCCCGGTCAGGGCGGGCCAGTGGAGGTGAAATGATCAGTTCAGTCATGAACGCAGGCGTTGCCGGGATACAGGGCGGGCTGTACTCACTGAATCGCAGTGGTCAGCAGATTGCCCAGGCCAATGTGCCTCCCGCTGCGGGTGGCCCGGAGTCGATTGTGGAGCCTCTGGTGAATCAGATTCAGGCGAAGAACCAGGTTCAGGCCAGTGCCCGTGTCGTCGAGGCGGGTTCTGACATGCTGGGTACCCTGATCGATATCCGGGTCTGATGCCTTTTATTGTGCAGTAAAGCGGAGCAAACGCGAAACGATGTCAACTGTTACGGGTCTTTATCCCAATGCCATTACCCCAACGGTCAATCCGTTCGGGGATATGGCCCAGCGCGCGCAACAGCGCCGGGATAACGACGCGGCCGTGTTTGCTCCGGTTGAAGAGGCGGAAACAACTGCGCCGGGGCAGAATCGTCCTGACCGAAGCGACCGTCAGACGCAACCGGTACAGAACAACCCATCGGCCAGTCCGGCCTCGGTAGCCCAGGCAGAGAGCCAGGCCCAACCCGCCGATGAGACCCCTCCTGCGGCCGATGACACAAGTGCTTTCGCGCGCCAGCGAGATGAATCCCGCGCGGTACGTCAGGAAGCTGAGCAACGCCAGTTGGATCAGGATCTGCAAACGATTCGGGAGCTGGCAGCGCGGGACCGGGAAGTGCGTTCGCATGAACAGGCGCACCAGGCGGTTGGTGGTCAGTATGCCGGTGGTATGTCCCTGAGTTTTGAGCGCGGTCCGGATGGCAAGCGCTACGCAGTCGCCGGCGAAGTGCCGATCGATATCAGCTCGATTCCTGGCAACCCTGAGGCTACGATGGCTAAGGCCGAACAGGTTCGGCGAGCGGCACTGGCACCTGCCGAGCCATCCGCCCAGGATCGCTCGGTCGCCGCTGCGGCGATGCAGTTGAAAATGGATGCCCAGATAGAGCTGCGCCAGGAGTTCAGGGAAGATCTGTCACCACAAGAGACCGAAGCAGAAGGCGATGCAGCCACGGCCACTGACCGTGCTGGTGATGCCCCGGCCATAAGCGGCGCAGATCGGGCTGGTGCGGCTGGTCCCGAAGCGGACGAAGCCACGGAGCGGGCGTCAGACAGTGATCAGAGGAGCAGTGATCTGGCGGCTGCAACTCGTGGTCTGCTTGATGCCCAGTATCAGGCTCAGGCACGGGCCGATACCCTGGGTCGTCAACTCGACTTCATGGTGTAACACTACTCGACTTCATGGTTAACACTACTGCCGGATGGTTAACACTACTGCCGGGCGGTCAGAATTTTTTCAGGTTGGGTCCGCGTCTCATTTCCGCAAAGATACTCAATTCCCAGGGCCTCATGGCCAGCACCATACCGGTGCCAAAGGTGTCCTCAAGCGGCAGTTTGCCATCTTCCTTGCTCAGTTCATCGAACTCGCGGGCCAGCCTGCGAATGCTGTTTTGCAGGTGCATGTTCGACTGGCGTGACAGCATGCCAGCGACAAACACCAGCAACTCTCCGGCCTTGGGATCGAATTTGCAGTTAAAAAAGTCCCGCGCCACGTTTTGTTCAAAGAAGCGATAGACCGGTCCGTTATGGATCCAGCGAAAGTCACGCGAGAGCTTGGTTTTCACCCGGTTACCCGGCAGTAATTCAATGATGCCGAGGCGGTCGAGTCGGGCCAGCAGGCGAGTTGCCTCGAACTCGTCAATCACATAGGTTGAGGTGATGTCTTCGTATTCCCAGCGGTTGACCAGCAATTGGGCAACCAGCAGCAGTTTGGGGTCGGACACCAGCTCCCGCTCATCATCTTCACTCAATTCATCCAGCACCAGGGTGCCTTCATGCATCCGGGCCATCAGGTAGCCCAGATCTGCACCGGCCATGTCGCAGACCTCTTCGAGGCGGTTCAGTGTAAAGTGGCGTTTTGAAAACATGCGCTTCACGTTGGCTTCACTGAGGTGGAGCTTTTCAGCGACTTCGGCGTACGTGATTTTACGCTCGCGCAGCAGTTTTTTCAGGGTGTCTACAAGTTGTACAGTCTGAGACATGACGTCCTTGGCCTTGGTGAAGGTAGCGCAATATGCTACTAATGGTCGCACATCTTTCAACTTCATGTACAGCGCTTGTGGTTACCCTGAACGCGCCTACTATGGCTACTGGCCCGGACATCTTGGCTTGCGGCACGGAGCCGCCTGATGCGCCAGGCCCTACACATGTATGACGCCTGCGGAGAATGACCGTCAGGTCTTACGGAGTAAGCCATGCTGAAACTAAGAATAATGACAGGGCTTGGGTGGTTGATTAGCCGCGCTTTGCTGGGCCCGGTGCATGTGCATGGCAGTGACCCGCGAACAACAGACATCGATGTCATCCTGATGCCGCGCAGCCTTAGCCCTGCCGACGGCTGGCTGTTCTGGTCGCGGCTTAAAAGGCCGCCGTTGTTTGTCGATAATGGTCAGACGTCCAATGGCTGGGGTCGCTGGTGGCGGGGAGCGGGGCGTAACCCGCGTCTCGGTGGCGGTATTATGGAAGAGCGCCTGGCGGCGTTTCTGAATTCGGGCCGCTGTCTGGTCATATCGATCAATGGCGAATCGGCTGAAGACATTGAGGCGACCCAGCGACTGCTGCGCGGCCTGCACAATCATCACCGTCACCTGCGGGTGCAGGTGCTGACGTTTAACTACGATTTTCGCCACACCCTGGGCAGCCCGATTCACTGGATATGGCGTCCCGGTGCCATTGATATGGTGGTCGAGCCATTGCACATACTGAAGGAGTTGCAGCGCCTGCAAAAGCTGGCCTGGTCGATCAAGGGGTATCAGACACTGCCCCAGTGGCCGCTGATTTCCCAGTCAGGTCGGGTGCCGTCCAGCCTGTTGCTGTCGTGGCATGAGGTGCGGGCTCAGCGGCGCTGGCGCTGGCCAAGACCGCTGGCCTGGCTCTGGTTGCCCGGGGCTGTGGTTTCGGCGCTATTTAACGCGGTTCCCTTGTTGGTGGCTTACGGTGTCAGTCACAGCGCCCAACAGTGGCGCATTGAGCGACAAATAGCCTGGTTGGGCCCATTATATTTGATCAACCATGGGCTGATCTGGGTGGTATTGGCGTTGTTGTTGGGTCCCTGGGCCTGGCTCTATGGGCTGGTTGTCGCCATGGGGTTGCAGCCGGTCGGGCGCTTGGCCGATGCCATTTTGCAACAGGATGAGTTGGGCGGCTCACGTTCCGTGCGTGAGCGCATGGTCAATTATTTTGATTAGCCGCAGCGCGCGAGCCTGCTTAGCCCGGGTTCCCCTCAATTGTGCATCAGGCGGTCAATTGCCTGGACACCGGCGGTGCTTGTTCGGTAAAATCCCCGAAATTTGGGCACGGCACCCAGATCGTTCAACGCTTACCATCACCGGTTACTCTGGCCAGAATTGTTCAGCGCCTACGGTAATTGACGACGGTGACAACGAGCGTTAGCGGCAGCCTCCCGGTTTCTGAAACGCAAAAGTGATTGATGGGCGAGATGGGGGTTTCTTCATCTCGCTTTTTTGCGAAAGGGACTGGCAGAGTTGTCTGACTGGTCAGTTTAGCGGTCACCAACCGCCAAATAACCCAGGCCGTGCCTTGCCAGTGGCCTAGCGGTCATTGCCCACTCGCACTGCAAGATAGAGGAACGGATCTTTGAGTACGCCAGCCATACTCGCACTAGCTGACGGCAGTCTGTTTCGGGGGGTCAGCATTGGCGCTCCGGGAGAATCGGTCGGTGAGGTGGTGTTCAATACCGCCATGACCGGTTACCAGGAAATTCTGACAGACCCCTCCTATGCCCGCCAAATCGTTACCCTCACTTACCCGCACATCGGGAATACCGGCACCAATTCCGAAGATGAAGAATCGGAGCATGTCTGGGCCGCCGGCCTCGTCATTCGTGACCTGCCCTTGTTACACAGCAATTTCCGTAGCGAACAATCCCTTCAGGATTACTTGTTTGACAACAATGTGGTCGCTATCGCCGATATCGATACCCGCCGACTGACCCGGCTGTTGCGGGAAAAAGGCGCGCAAAGCGGTTGCATCATGGCAGGCGATTCCCTCGATGAAGCCCGGGCGCTGGAACTGGCGCGGGGTTTTGCCGGGCTCAAAGGTATGGACCTGGCCAAAGAAGTCAGCACAGAAGACGCCTACTTGTGGCGCGAAACCAGCTGGTCGTTGAACGACGGGCATCAGGTGCGCGGCGACGACGAATTGTCGCTGCATGTGGTTGCCTACGATTACGGCGTGAAGCGCAATATTCTGCGCATGCTGGTTGATCGGGGTTGCCGGCTAACGGTCGTACCGGCGCAGACACCGGCGGCCGATGTACTGGCGCTCAAGCCAGACGGTGTTTTTCTGTCCAACGGCCCGGGAGACCCGGAGCCTTGCGACTACGCTATTACCGCTATTCGCGAACTGCTGGAAACCG
This sequence comes from Saccharospirillum impatiens DSM 12546, assembly GCF_000423605.1. Taxonomy (GTDB): domain Bacteria; phylum Pseudomonadota; class Gammaproteobacteria; order Pseudomonadales; family Natronospirillaceae; genus Saccharospirillum; species Saccharospirillum impatiens. The sequence continues at coordinate 35,790 of NZ_AUIH01000011.1, read as the reverse complement.
ACATTCCGGTCTTTGGCATCTGTTTGGGCCATCAGTTGCTTGGCCTGGCCAGTGGAGCCAAAACCCTGAAAATGAAATTCGGTCATCACGGTGCCAACCACCCGGTGGAAGTCATGGCGGACAAAACCGTCATGATCACCAGTCAGAACCATGGCTTTGCGATTGATGCCGACTCTCTGCCGGACAACCTGGTCGCGACGCACCGCTCGTTATTCGACGGGTCACTGCAAGGTGTACACCGTACAGACAAGGCCGCCTTTAGTTTTCAGGGGCACCCGGAAGCGAGCCCGGGGCCGCGTGATTGCGCCCCCCTGTTTGATCACTTCATCGAACTGATGCAAGCGGATCGCCGATGAACGGACCACGCCAGACGCCTGTCAACGTCTCCCGTATTCCGTCCAGCCATCTGCTATGAGCGAAGCGAATCATGCCAAAACGTACTGATATCAAAAGCATTCTGATCCTTGGCGCTGGCCCTATTGTTATCGGCCAGGCCTGTGAATTCGACTACTCCGGCGCCCAGGCCTGCAAAGCCCTGCGCGAAGAGGGGTATCGCGTCATTCTGGTGAACTCCAACCCGGCCACCATCATGACAGACCCCGCTATGGCCGACGCTACCTACATTGAACCGGTGGTTTGGAGCGAAGTGGCCAAGATCATCGAGAAAGAACGCCCCGATGCCTTGTTGCCCACCATGGGTGGCCAGACCGCACTGAACTGTGCCCTGGATCTGGAGCGCGAAGGCGTGCTGGAGAAATTCGGCGTCACGATGATCGGTGCCAACGCCGACACCATCGACAAAGCCGAAGACCGCGAGCGCTTTGACGATGCCATGATCGCCATTGGCCTGGAAACACCCCGTCATGGCATTGCCCGGTCAATCGAGCAAGCCTGGGAAATTTTCGAAGACATCGGTCTGCCGTGCATCATTCGCCCGAGTTTTACCATGGGTGGTTCCGGTGGCGGCATTGCCTACAACCGCGAAGAATTTGTCGAGATCTGTGAGCGTGGTCTCGACCTGTCACCGACGCGCGAATTGCTGATCGATGAAAGCCTGATCGGCTGGAAAGAATACGAAATGGAAGTGGTTCGCGACAAAGCGGACAACTGCATTATCGTCTGTGCCATTGAAAACTTCGATGCCATGGGCGTGCATACCGGAGACTCCATTACCGTCGCTCCGGCGCAAACGCTGACCGACAAGGAATACCAGATAATGCGCGATGCCTCTTTGGCGGTGTTGCGCGAGATTGGCGTTGAAACTGGCGGCTCTAACGTCCAGTTTGGTGTCAACCCGGAAACCGGCCGCATGGTCGTGATCGAGATGAACCCGCGGGTGAGTCGCTCGTCGGCGCTGGCCTCCAAGGCGACCGGTTTTCCCATCGCTAAAATCGCCGCCAAGCTGGCCGTCGGCTACACCCTCGATGAGCTGCAGAACGACATTACCGGTGGCGTTACGCCGGCCTCGTTTGAGCCGAGCATTGACTATGTCGTGACTAAGATCCCGCGCTTTGCGTTCGAGAAATTCCCGCAAGCGAACGACCGTTTGACCACCCAGATGAAGTCGGTCGGTGAAGTCATGGCCATTGGCCGTAACTTCCAGGAATCACTGCATAAAGCCTTGCGCGGTCTTGAAGTGAGCGCCGCTGGCTTTGACAGCAAAGTCGACCTGAACACGGACGAAGCCAACGACATCATCGTCAGGGAACTGAAAGAACCCGGTGCCGAGCGTATCTGGTACATCGGTGATGCGTTCCGTGCCGATTTCAGTGTTGAGGAAGTGCATCGTCTGTCCGGGGTCGATCCCTGGTATCTGGTGCAGATCGAAGACCTGATTAACGAAGAGAAGGCACTGCAGGAATCCGGGATGAAAGATCTGGATGCCACTGCCATGCGTCGCCTCAAGCGCAAAGGCTTTTCGGACGAACGACTGGCCTTTCTGATGGGCGTCAGTGAAAAAGAACTGCGGAAAAAGCGCTGGGCGCAGGGTATACGCCCGGTCTACAAACGGGTGGATACCTGCGCGGCCGAATTTGCCTCGAACACCGCTTATATGTATTCCAGTTACGACGAGGAATGCGAAGCGGCGCCGAGTGATCGCGACAAGATCATGGTGATCGGCGGTGGCCCGAACCGGATTGGTCAGGGCATTGAGTTCGATTACTGCTGTGTGCATGCGGCACTGGCAGCGCGCGCAGACGGGTTCGAGACCATCATGGTCAACTGTAACCCGGAAACCGTGTCCACCGATTACGACACCTCAGACCGTTTGTACTTCGAACCGGTCACGCTGGAAGATGTGCTTGAAATCATCGAGCTGGAAAAACCCAAAGGCGTGATCGTGCAGTTTGGTGGCCAGACGCCACTGAAACTGGCACGTGAACTCGAAGCCGCCGGTGCGCCAATCATCGGCACCTCACCCGATGCGATCGACCGGGCGGAAGACCGTGAACGTTTCCAGGTTATGATCGAGAAGCTGAAGCTGCTGCAGCCCGAAAACGGTACAGCGCGCAGTCTGGAGCAGGCACTGACGATAGCGCGTCGCATTGGCTACCCGCTGGTGGTACGTCCGTCTTATGTGCTCGGCGGCCGGGCCATGGAAATTGTCTATGAAGAAGCCGAACTCGAACGCTACATGCGCGATGCGGTGAAGGTGTCCAACGACTCGCCGGTTCTGCTCGACCACTTCCTCGACTCGGCCATTGAGATCGACATTGATGCGGTCAGTGATGGCCAGCAGGTCGTGATCGGCGGCATCATGCAACACATTGAACAGGCCGGTGTGCACTCGGGTGACTCGGCGTGTTCGTTGCCGCCTTACAGCCTGCCGCAGAAAGCACTGGACCTCATTCACCAGCAAATTACCGACATGGCGCTGGAGCTGAATGTCATCGGCCTGATGAACGTGCAGATGGCCTGGCAGGATGAACAGCTCTACATCATTGAAGTGAACCCGCGCGCGTCACGGACGGTGCCTTTTGTGTCCAAAGCCATTGGCGTGTCGCTGGCCAAGGTCGCCGCTCAGGTGATGACCGGCAAGACACTGGCCGAAATCGGCTTCACCACTGAAATCATTCCGCATTACTACTCGGTGAAAGAAGCGGTGTTGCCGTTCAACAAGTTTCCGGGGGTCGACCCGATTCTGAGCCCGGAAATGAAATCGACCGGTGAGGTGATGGGCACCGGAGACACCTTTGCCGAGGCGTTTGCCAAGGCGATACTGGGCGCCGGCACCACCTTGCCAGAAAAAGGCACGGTGATTCTGTCGGTTAAGGATCGCGACAAGAAAGCCATTCTGGGTGTCGCGCAGTCGCTCGGTGAGCTGGGTTTCGATGTCCGCGCCACTAAGGGTACGGCCCGTTACCTGGAAGAGCACGGAATGGCGGTGTCGGTGGTGAACAAGGTGAAGGAAGGCCGGCCACACCTGGTTGATATGATCAAGAACCACGAAGTGGTGTTTATCATCAACACGGCAGAGGGTCGCCAGTCGATCATCGACAGTTCTGAAATTCGTCGTAGTGCATTGCAGCACAAGGTTTATTACACTACGACGATGGCGGGTGCAGAAGCGTCTGTAATGGCCATGCGCCTTGCCGAGCACACACCGGTGCGACGGCTGCAGGATTTGCACGCCACCCAAACGTCAACCGCCTGACCGGCGACTTGGCGACACTAAGGGGGTGCTTAACAGCGCCCTTTTTTTATTCAGTCTTATTAATGGTCCGCCGGGTAAGCACCCGGCTGTCTGTGTAGGTTCACCACACTGGCCAGGCTGGCCGGTTTTATCAGGGCAGGGTATCTCCATGCAACGCTATCCAATGACACTTGAGGGCGAACTGGCTCTGCAAAACGAGCTTCGCGACTTGAAGACAAACCAGCGGCCGCGTGTGATCAAGGCCATTGCCGAAGCACGCGAGCACGGTGACCTGAAAGAAAACGCCGAGTATCACGCCGCGCGTGAGCAGCAGGGCTTCATCGAGGGCCGACTTCAGGAAATCGAGATGAAGCTGGGCAATGCCCAGGTCATCAACATCCATGATATCCCTCACAGCGGCAAGGTTATCTTTGGCACCACGGTGACCCTGTTGAATCTGGATACCGACCAGGGCGTGACCTACAAGATCGTGGGTGAAGATGAAGCCAACGTTAAGGTCAACAAAATTTCGGTTACCTCTCCCATTGCCCGCGCACTGATCGGCAAGGAAGAAGGCGACGTGGTGGTGGTCAAAACACCGGGCGGCGACGTCGAGTATGAGATCGAACAGGTTGAGCACCGCTGAGTGATTCGGTGTGCCGGGATCTTAAGGCACAATAGTATTCTAAAAATCACTCTTTATCGGGTGTTTGTGTCAGGTGGTATAGTCAGGATATCCATTTAGCCTGGGAGTCTGTCGGAGTTAGGGAGGTTGAAGCGAGGGAGTGGGCTGTCGTTCCGCTTCCGCAGCCAATTTATCCCAAGTCCGACAGACTCCTACAGCCCGAGAACAGGAGTACGCCAGGGATGCGAACCGCCTACATCACCGGGGCAGGCAGCTGCCTGCCCGGCCCGGCCATCAGCAACGACGCCATGGAAGCCTACATTGGTACGCTCAGCCCGGTGCACAGCCGGCTAGGAAGGGCGACCTTGCGCCACAATGGCATTCAACAGCGCCATTACGCCCGCACGCCCGAGGGGCAAACGACTCACAGCAATGCCCAGCTAGCCACAGAGGCTATTCGGGCGGCGCTGTTGTCAGCCCGGTGCCGGGACAGCCGGCTCGATCTGCTGTGTACCGGCACTACCCAGGGTGACCTGCTGGTTCCCGGTTTCGCCAGTGCCGTTCAGGCCGAATTGGGGATTGCCAGTCTTGAAGTGGCTTCTTTTCAGTCGGTGTGTGCCAGCAGCCTGATGGCGTTGAAACACGCGATGATGGCGGTGCAGACGGGTCAGTCAGAAGCGGCGGCCGTGAGCGGCAGCGAGTATTCCAGCCGCTGGTTTCAACCCGCTTTTTACGCCGATTCGTACCGGGACAACCCGGATCCAGGTATAGAGTTTTTGCGCTACACCCTGTCTGACGGCGGCGCAGCGGTGATCGTAGAGCCGGAGCCCGTGCCCGGTCGTCGAAATTTGCGCATCGACTGGATTGAACAACGTTCGTTTGCCGACCGTTTCCCCAACTGTATGTATGCCGGAACCGCCACCAACCAGGCGGATGCCTTACCCTGGAGTGTGCACGCTTCACCGAGTGCGGCGCACCAGGCCGGGGCGATTGCCCTTAAGCAGGACTTCAAGCTGCTGTACGAGCTGTTTCCAGTCTGGATCGGTTACTATCTGGAGCTGCTCGACGCCCGGGGACTGCACCCGGCAGACATTGATGTGTTCTTGCCACATTACTCCGCCGAATCGCTCGGGCAGGAAATGAAGCGATTGCTGCAGGCAACCGGCGCCATGATTCCCGGGCAGCGCTGGTTCAATACCCTGAGTGAACGCGGTAATACCGGGTCCGCCTCGTTGTTTGTCATGCTTACTGACTGGCTCAACCGGGCCGACCCGAAACCCGGGCAACGACTGTTGTGTTTTGTACCGGAAAGCGGCCGCGCACTGGCGGCCTTTATGCATCTGACGGTGGTGTAGTGTCATGAGTCAGAAATTCGTGGCGATTAACCGACTCACTATCAAAGGACTGTTGGGTGCATCTACTTGGGGTCGTTGGACCGCATGGATGCGGTCTTCGAGCTTACAGGGACGTATTTACAGCGTACCCCAAGTAGATGTGCCCGACAGTCCGGGTGACACAGAAGCCATGGTTGACGACCAGTCAATTACCCTGCGAATTTCTGACTCATGACACTAGTGGGCCGGCCCTGCACATTCTGGCTGTGCTTCTTAGTACCCGAACTTCACGCATGAACCACTTAAAGGAGGTGTTGGTATGAAAAATGATGGTGGCGCCAACCCGGATGTTCAGCAAGTGATGCGCCGGCTGACTCGCATCTGGGGCGAGTTTGAAGGTCGACTGCGCTCTGTCTCCATTATCGCCGATGCCCATGCCGGGCGGATACGACTGTCGGACTACCGTACCCTGCTCAAAGACCATTACGCCCAGGTCATCGAGGGCAGCGGCTGGATCAGCCGGGCCGCTTCATCGGTCGGTCGTCCTTACCTTGAACAACGGTCACTGTTTCTGCGACATGCCGTCACCGAACACCGGGACTACGAAATGCTGGCCAGGGACTATGCCGCCTGTGACGGAGACCCGGCTGACCTCGACAATGCCCGAAAAAATCTGGGGTCGATGGCGCTGTCTGCCTGGATGTATCACCGCGCCAGCCAACCGAATCCCTTTGATTTGCTCGGTGCCATGTTCATCATCGAAGGGCTGGGTCAGTGGTTTGCCCGCTCCTTCGCGGATGCTGTGACCGGGAGTCTGGGCCTCAATGAAACCCAGACCGGGTTTTACCGCTACCATGCCGATCACGATCCGGACCATCTGGCTGAGCTGGAAGCGGTGCTGGGCAGTGGCGTGCTCGACATTCCGGAGGTGGCCGATACCCTGATAGAGACCGCCGCGGTGACCGCCCGGTTGTATGTGTTGCAACTGGAAGAAGTGGGGCATTACGGATGAACTGGGATCTGGATTTTGAACATCAGCGCATCGACCCACGGGATCCGAACCCCTGGCTGGCGTTGTACCTCGATCAAAGCCTCGACCTGCATGCGCCGGCAAAGAAAGCCTTACTGCGCGGTTACAATTCCAAATCGCGGCGGTACTTACTGCCGCTGATTCGACCGGTGGCCCGGTTGAGCATCATTCTGGTCAAACTGGTGCGCATGGTATTGCCCAAGCGCTGGGCCTGGCCGCGGGCACTGCATCGAACCATCTACTGGGGTCTGAGGCACTTCGTGCGACGCGACAGCAACTACCTGATTTTGCGCCATTTTCACATTGGTACCGAGATCCTGCGGTTCATTGCTGATAACGCCGGTGTCACCATCACCTCGACGCAACCGCTGCGTCCGCGCACGCTGGCCGATCTGAAAGAAGACGCCTTTCTGGTGCACGACCTGAATATCTACAATTTTCTACTGGAATTGAACGCAACACTCAGCGCTGAGGGCCGGACGCTGGAAGCGCCTGCACAGCTGAATTTCGATGCCATCACCGACGGTGAGTTTGATCTTGATCCCGGCAAGCAGGGGCGGTTTAACATCATCGATCTGCAAACCGCCATCGAATCCTATGTGCCTATGTATTCGCTGATGCTGACCGATCACGATTTCTGGCGCGCAGCCAATTCCTTGCAACTGGATGAGACCATCGCGATTTACCTGAGCCGGCTGCTGAACGATCCGTTGCCGGTCGGGCTGGTCAACAACCGCCACCCCATGGTGCCGGTCATCACCCTGCACTCGGGTTTCCGGTTGATGTTGCATGGCCTGGATGCCGAACTGATGCACGCCTATCTGCGCCAGATGAAGCGGGCGCTTGCGTCGACGTCAGAGCAAACGACCAGGCACCCGCAGTAGCTCGAAATGCTCAAGGCAGGTGCGTGTCAGGGACAGGACGGCATCGGCCTGCTTTGGTTTCAGACCCGTTACCCAGCTGTTCAGTTGCCATAAATTGTCGCGTTGCTGGCATCGGTAGTCATACAGGCGGGAGTTGACGGACATGGTGGTTGGGTCGATGTTCAGCGCCGATACCATGCCATACATGCTCTGCAGGCCAATGGCCGTGTTGTGTTGGGGTGATTCGTAGAGCCGGTAGCTCGCCTCGCAGATGCCGATCAGACTGGCCGCCTCCGATTGCGATAACCCCACCGCCAAACGAAAGGGCCTGAGGTTCTCGGCGATCAGCCGGTAGTAAGTCGGTACGTCGGGAAACTGTCCCAGGGGGTGTTTGTCCGCGGCGACCAGTTTTTTCGGGTAATCTTTATGGTGGTGCTGAATTAACGTCGACAGGCAATGTAACTGGTCGGGATTGGCCAGGCTGATATAACTGACCAGAGGTTGCCATTTCAAGCCGTGAATGGGGGGCAGTTTTGGCAAGTGGCGCGGATTGAGCAAAAGCCACTCGGTTGGCACACCGCAACTGAGAGACCAGCGAATGGCGGTATGCAGCTTTGGCAGTGAATGGCCGGTTTCATAGCGCCGGTACGCAGTCAGTGACAAAGACATGCAGCGCGCCGTCGCCGACTGAGACAAGCCGAGCGCGGAGCGGCGGCTGCGCAGGTTTTCACTGAAAACCTGCGCCAGTTGCAGGTTGTCGAGAGTCGGGAAAGCTTTGATAAACGCCTCGGGGGCTTCGCCCAACACGATTCGGGTCTGGCGGCGTATCTCCTTCAGTCGACTGGCATCGATAGTGTTGGACTCCTTCAATACAGCGTCCCTGACTGGATGTGAGCGATTAATGCCTGAAAGTCTAGGCGGTGCACTGCTAAGCGTCCATGCTGGTTTGGCAAGGCTTTACTTTCGGTCAAATATCGATCAACCGGAGGGTAGCCCTGTGATACACCCATCAGTCAGGCGGTTGCGAATCGATCAGACATGACCCCGGCTGAAGTGTTGGGGTAGACTGAGCGCCGACCAGTGCCGGGAACCGACCCGGGGCTGTAATCAAAAAGGAGAACATCATGAGTGCCGCTCTCGTCTGGATTATCGCCGGCATTGTCCTGATACTGACGGAACTGATTGCCACCAGTATTGTGGCTGTGTTTATCGGCATCGGTGCGCTCGTCACCGGTCTGCTGCTGCAACTGGGACTGATCTCATCGGTCACGATGCAATTGCTGACATTCAGCCTGGCATCAGTGCTGAGTCTGGTGCTTGCACGCAAGCAGCTGCAACAATGGTTTCGCGGTTCTACCGCTGACCGGGGATCGGCGCAAAACAGCTTCCAGCAGGAACTGGGTGAGCGGGTGACGGTAGAGCATGACTTCGATCAGGGTGCGGGCCGTGTGATTCTCAACGGGGTCGCCTGGGATGCCTTATCAGATGACGATCTGCACGCCGGGGAAGTGGCCTGGGTGGTTGCCAATGAAGGCATTCGTCTCACTGTTTCCCGACACAAAGCCCAACGCTCCCCTGAATAGAATTAACCTTTACGCACTTCACTTTTAAAAAGGAAATAGAAATGGATCTTTTCTCAGATTTTGGCAGTTGGTTTGCCGGCGGTATTGCACTGGCCGTAATCATCGTAATTTTCAAGACGGCACGGATCGTGCCGCAGAAAAGCAACTTTGTGGTTGAGCGTCTGGGTAAATACTCCCGCACGCTGGACTCGGGCTTTCACTTGTTGATTCCGTTCATCGACAAGGTAGCCTACACCCATACGCTGAAAGAAGAAGTGATCGACGTAGCGCAGCAAGCCTGTATCACCAAAGACAACATTCAGGTGGGCATCGATGGCGTCATGTACATTCAGGTAATAGACGCGCACAAAGCCAGTTACGGTGTTGATAACTACCGCAACGCAGCCAGCCAGCTGGCGCAGACCACCATGCGTTCGGTCATCGGCCAGACCGACCTCGACAAGACCTTCGAAGAACGCGCCAAGATCAACGAAGAAGTCGTTCGCGCGCTGGACGAAGCCGCCGCGCCCTGGGGCATCAAGGTGTTGCGCTACGAAGTGTCCGACATCGAACTGCCCAACAGCATCAAGGACGCGCTCGAACAGCAAATGCGCGCCGAACGTGAGCGTCGTGCGGCCATTGCCAAGTCTGAAGGTGAGCGCCAGGCGATGATCAACGTCTCCGAAGGCCAGAAGCAGGAAGTGATCAACCTGTCGGAAGGTGAAAAGCTCAAGCAGATCAACGAAGCCGAAGGTCGTGCCGAAGAAATTCAGCTGATCGCCATCGCCACCGCCGAAGGCCTGCGCAAGATCGCCGAAGCGATTCAAACACCGGGCGGCAAAGACGCCGTGAGCCTGCGCATCGCTGAGCAATACGTCAAAGAATTCGGCAACCTCGCCAAAACCAACAACACCCTGATCCTGCCGGCCGAACTGTCCAACGTCGGCGGCGCCGTCGCTGGCCTGGCCGAAGTGCTCAAACACGGGAAAAGTTGAGGGTTGTTTTTGGCTCGTGCCTTGAGTTCGTGACGGCCACCGGGTAGACCTGTCCGGGGTCGGCGTAAATCCGTCCCTGGAGCCTAGGCCGCAACATCCATGTTGCGGACTACCCCGGACAGGTCTACCCGGCAGCCGCCACTTGGCTTAGTGGTTGCCTCTGAACTTGTTTTAGTAGGAGGCTAGTCTCCTGGGTGGCAAGAAGAACGCAATTCCAGAGATCACGACCACAGATACAAGTCTTACTTTAACCAGACTCAAGTTTCGGAGTTTGCACAGTGTAAGCGTCGGCTGCCTGTGGCACCTCTGCGGGGTAGTCCGCAGCATGGACTAAAACGCCGGGAGCGTTTTAGCATGAGCGAAGCGAACCCGAAGGGTGAATCCCATGGATGGGATTCATATCCTGCGGTCTAGGCCCGAGACGTCGGACCGCCATGGACGGATTCACGCCGGCCCCGCATAGGTACCCCAGGTAGCCGGTGCGGGCCACAGCCTCCCAGAAAAATGAACTCCGAAACTTGAGCCGCTATACAAAGTGCGGCTGCGAAGGCCCGCCAATTTGTCTGGCCAGGTAGCTGGCGTAATTGTCTGTCATGCCCGCGATGTGATCGATCAGTCGGTGGTAAATCTCATCCGGTGACCAGGTGGCGGACGGTGCCTCCATGCCCATTAAATCGAAAACCCGTTTGGCGCGGTAGCTTAACTGCTGGTAATCCTGCTTGTTGTGCAATTCAAACCCGGCGGTCATGAAAGCCTGCAGCAACGTGCTGAGTACCGCATAGGCGCCGATTTCGGTTTCGGTTTTTTGGGTATCGAGAAACACCTTGGTGTGTGCCAGCGCTTTGGCCTGGGCGATGCCGTTGCGAATGTGGTCCGGGCACTGGCTGATCAGGTCGCCTTCGAAAATTCCGTTCATAATGGCCGACTGGTGCCGGACAAAGGTGTCGACCACGGCGTCGACCATAATGCCGATGGTTTTGCCGCGCAACGCCGCTAACTGGCGGTTGGGTGAAATGCCATTGTCGCCATCGTCGAGGTCGAGCCCCGACCCCCCCTGAATGTTCATGAACACCTTGCTGACTTCTTCGAAGTCGATGATGTGCAGTTCGACCGCGTCTTCAAGATCGATCAGGGCGTAACAGATGTCGTCTGCCGCTTCCATCAGATAGCTCAATGGGTGGCGTTGAAATCGGGTGGGTTCCCGGGTTTGCAGACCGAGGCTGTGGGCGAGGTTTTGCATGATCGCCAGCTCCGGTTCGAACACGCTGAACTTGCCCTTTTTGGTAGCGTGTTCGGCGGTCCAGGGGTATTTGATGCTGGCGCCGAGGGTGGGGTGAGTCAGGCGCAAGCCGCCCCGGTTCAAGTGGTATTCGACCTGGGCGATGATGCGAAAGCCCTGGGCGTTGCCTTCAAAGTGAGTCAGGTCGCGTTTTGTGGTGGCCTTGAGCGGTTCGAGCAAATAGGCGTTTTCCGGTTGCTTGAACCAGTCTTGTATGGCGTATTCACCGGCGTGCCCGAACGGCGGATTGCCGATATCGTGAGCCAGGCAGGCGCTTTGAACAATGACGCCGAGGTCGTCGGGCTCGATCCAGTCGGGCAGTTGGCTGCGAATGCGTTCGCCAACTCGAATGCCGAGGCTGCGTCCGACGCTGCCCACTTCCAGGCTGTGAATCAGCCGGTTGTGCACGTGGTCGTTTTTGGCCAACGGGTGCACCTGGGTTTTGCCGCCCAGTTTGCGAAAAGCGCTGGAGAAAACGATGCGGTCGTGGTCTTTGTGAAAGTGGCTGCGTCCCACTTCTTCGGCGCCCAGAGCCTGGTGTCCGTAGCGTTCGGTGGTCAGCAGTTGTGCCCAATCCATCAGTTGTATCCGTGTGCGTGGTTGTTGAGGGCTGATAGGGTATCATCGTCTGCTGTACAGCGCCTATAACAGGGACAGTGACCGTTGATGAAGGCGCTGTTAAATCGAACGACAAAGAGGGAAGGGTTTGGCCAAAAGCAAAACACAATTTGTATGTTCCGAGTGCGGAGCCGACTATTCCAAATGGCAGGGTCAGTGCGGCGAGTGCAAGGCCTGGAACACGCTTAAGGAATTTCGAGAGGCCACGGGCGTAGCAGCGCGACAGCCGAATTTTACAGACGACAAAGCCGGTGGTTTCAGTGGCAGTCGCAGTCAGATTCAGAAGTTGTCGGACGTCAGTCTCGAAGAGCAGGCGCGCATCCCAACCGGAATGGGCGAGTTCGACCGGGTGCTCGGCGGTGGTCTGGTCAGTGGCAGTGCGGTGCTCATTGGCGGGCACCCCGGTGCTGGCAAATCGACGCTGTTGTTGCAGACGCTCTGCCACCTGGCGCGTCAATTACCTGTGCTCTATGTCTCGGGCGAAGAATCGGTACAGCAGATTGCACTGCGCGCTCAACGGTTGAATTTGCCCATGGATGCGTTATCGATTCTGGCCGAGACCTCGGTGGCGGCCATTACTGAAACGGCCCGGGAAACCCGGCCCCGAATTCTGGTGATCGACTCCATTCAGGTGATGCACGCGCCGGATGTTGAATCGGCTCCGGGCAGTGTGTCTCAGGTGCGGGAATCAGCCGCCTGGCTAACACGATTTGCCAAACAAACCGGAACCGTTCTGATTCTGGTCGGCCATGTCACCAAAGATGGCAGCCTGGCTGGCCCCAAGGTACTGGAGCACATGATCGATGCCTCGGTAATGCTTGAAAGCTCGGGCGACAGCCGGTTTCGAACCCTGCGTGCGATCAAAAACCGGTTCGGTGCGGTGAATGAGTTGGGCGTGTTCGCCATGCTGGATGTCGGCTTGAAGGAAGTGAAGAACCCCAGCTCGATTTTCCTGAACAAGAGCAGTGAATCGTCACCGGGGTCGGTGGTAACGGTCGTTTGGGAAGGCACCCGGCCATTGTTGATTGAGCTGCAAGCCCTGGTCGATGGCACCAGCATGGGCCACCCCAGACGCATTGCGGTCGGGCTGGACGCCAATCGATTGTCGATGATACTGGCGATCCTGAACCGTCATGGTGGTGTTTTTACCGGGGATCAGGATGTCTTTCTGAACGTCGTTGGCGGCGTGCGGGTGACGGAGACCAGTGCTGATCTGGCGACGTTGCTGGCGGTGGTCTCCAGTCTGCGTGACAAGCCCCTGCCCAAAGACTGGGTCGTCTTCGGCGAGCTGGGGCTGAACGGTGAATTGCGCCCGGTGCCCAATGGCCTGGAGCGGATAACCGAGGCAGCCAAACACGGCTTTCGCAAAGCCATCATTCCAAAGGCCAACGCACCCAAAAAGCCCATCGAGGGTATGACGGTGATTGGCGCGAACCGCCTTGATGAGGTGTTCAGTGCCTGGGCCGATGCATAACAGGCTGTCGAGGGCTTCCGGAGCTTCAGCGGGGAGTATCGGCAGCCGTCGCCGCTGACCCGGGTGGCATTTGTCAGTCGCGGCCCAGAATGTCGAGGTAGACCTGGGCCTGAGAGTGGTGCTGCAGAATATTGGCCAGTGACTGGCCCTCGAGATTGGTGGCGTGAACGTTGCGACCGCGCTCGCGAAACAGGCTCACAAAACGGGCAAAAGTTTCTTCGTTCATGCGGGTATAAGCCCGGTAAAGGCAGTGGAAATCCGGGTTTGTGCCATCATAAGTACTAAAGTTGAGGTAGTCTTCGAGGTGGGCTTCACCCCAGACTTCGCCTTCAACCCGTTTTTTGTCGCGCTTCATCGAAGGTCCTTGCAAGGTTGGGCCAGAGCGGTGATTGGGTGGATGTACCGGCTTCAGGCGTGGTGTCAGGTTCGGTAATGTAGCCTATAGGCGATGAGTTTAAAGTTATAACTAGTCGGCGTGAAATTACTTGTGGGAATATATCAAGAGAGGCCAGCTATATGGGCTGGGCTGTCCCGCCAGGATCTCGGCCGCTTCAGCAGGGGTTCAGCCAGGTAAGCTAGCCTTGTGGGTATGGTTATCAACATATTTAGCCCGGCTTGCCCGGCGAATTGAATAAGGAGCCAGGACTATTTTAGAACGTCGACACTGCAGCATCCGGGCTCTGGGACTGAGCATTTTGCTGATACTGGCCGCACTGGCGACGGCTGGAGCCGAGGAACTTCCCACCGTGAAGCGGGGCGACATTGTCGTAGAGCCGGGTAACCGGGGGTTGCGCAATGATCTGCGAGACCAGCTAGAGAATTATCGGTCGTCCCTGCGCACCACGGGCTTGAACCCCCGAGCAAGTCGGTTGGCCCAGGGCGAGCGCGAACAGATGCGGCAAGTGATCGAATCGAACGGTTACTACGAGGCCCAGATCATTCACCGGGTGATCGAAGAGCCGGGCGAGGTCGAAGGCCAGGTTCAGGAACGCGTTCAATACCGCATTGATACCGGCCCGCGTTACCAGGTGCTGAGTGTCAGCGTGCAGGGGGCTGAGGTCACCTTGCCGGACACCTGGCCAACTTCCGGGGGAGGAGAGCCTTTGGTCGCCTCGGCGATACTCGCCGATCAGTCTGAACTGCAGTCAATCATTGATCGAACCAGCTGTTACTTCACCCTGAATGTCAGCCACGAAGTGCGCCTGCAGCCGGAACAGGATGGCGGCCAGGTCGTCTACCAGGTAGCAGCGACGGACCCCTCAACGCAGGGAACGGTCTCTTTTACCGGGCAGGAGGGCGTAGATGAAGCGTTTCTGCGCCGCCAGACTGGGCTGCGCACAGGCGTTTGTTTCAGCCGTGGCAACATTGATCAGGCGATCATTAACCTCTATGAAACCCAGCTGTTTTCCTCCGTGCGGCGCTCACTGCAACGCGCGGATGATGGCTCTGTTGCGGTCACGTTTGAGCTGACCCAACGCGAACCCAGAACACTCAGCGCAGGTATTGGTTGGGATACCGACCAGGGGTTTGGTTTGCGCGCCGGTTGGGAGCACCGCAATGTCGCTGGCCGCGCGCAGTGGCTGGAGTTGGGAACAGAATTGCAGCGAGATCGCCAGACCGGCAATATCCAGTTGACTCTGCCGGGCTTTCTGGATGCGCGAAACACCCTGGTATGGAACAACAGCCTGACCCATGAAACACCTGAGAACGATGAGTTCTATATTGGCGAAAGTCGCGCCACCATTGACCGGCGCGCCTCGCGCAACGATACCTACCGGTATGGTATCGCTTACCGGCGCAGCGATGAACGGGTGGGTGATGAATGGGAAACCTTCAGCCTGATCCGCTTGCCACTGTCGTACGAATTCGATTCGGTGCCTAACGAGTTTAATCCACAAAAAGGTCTGCGTTACAGCGTGGGGATCGAACCGGTTTGGAGTCTTAATGGGTCCAGTGATCCGTTTTACGTGGGGTCTCTGGGCTGGTCGAGTTTTCGCGATCTGACCGATGATCTGGTGATCGCCAATCGACTGGCGTGGACCTCGTTGTGGCCTTTTAACGACTCAGCCGACCTGGACCGTATTCCGACCTCGGATAAACTGCTTGGCGGCGGTGGCGGAACCTTGCGCGGTTACCCGTATCGCTCCATCGGACTTGAGGGGGCTGATATTGGCGGTAACCACCGGTGGCAGGGCAGCCTCGAATTGCGCGGACAACTGTCTGAGAACTGGGGCGCTGTGGTGTTCACCGATGCGCTCAGTGTGAGTGACGAATGGAACCCGACCACAGATCAATCCTGGTATTACAGCGGCGGGTTCGGGGTGCGTTATTTTACCCAGTTTGCCCCCATTCGTTTTGATCTGGCCTTTCCCCTTAGCCGGCGCGACAGCGACCCTGCGTTTCAAATTTACATCAGCCTCGGGCAGTCTTTCTAGTGGCCATTCGTATTCGGACCGTAGCGCGCAGAGCCTGGTTAATCGCACTGGGAACCCTGCTCACCCTGGTGCTGATTATCGTGCTGGGGCTCGGGTTTCTGCTGGGAACGGAAACCGGCCGTCTGACCTTGCTGGCCCAGGCTGAACGCTGGCTACCGGTTCTGACCGGGCAAACACTGAGCATCGACAATGCGCGCTGGGAAACGCTCGATCAACTGCGGTTTGACCGGTTGCTTTTTCAGGCTGGTGAGGCGGGTGCGAGCGTGTCAGTCGCGGGTGGATCACTGCGCTGGCAACCCCGGTACCTGTGGCAACGGCGTGTCTGGGTCGACGAGTTGGCGGCCGATCAGGTTCGCGTGACCGTGCCGCCAGCGGTAGCCGCTGAGGCTCCTCCCCGGGAATCAGCGACGAGTGACCCGCTTGGCCAGCTGCAGGCGATCTGGGGTCGCATTCCCCCGATTCAGCTGGCTCAGCTTTCGGTAGCTGAATTTGAACTGGCACTGCCGGACCGGCCGCCACTGACAACGGCAATTGATGCCCAGGCGGATATCAACTGGGGCAGTTGGCCGGCACGTTTGTCCCTGGCGCTGACGCAGGGTGACGCTCAGGCAGTCAACGTATCGGTAGCCGTTGAGGCGGCCAACTCACTGGACGTGCGCGGCGATCTCTCGGCCGCGGCCGAGGGTTTCTGGGCGCAATGGATAGACTGGCCTCTCGACGAGCCGATTAAAGGCGAGTGGGACGTGCAATTGAGCCAGGCTGAAACCCAGTGGCGGGCCGACATTGAACGCATCGCTCTGCCATGGCGCGAGCACCGTCTCAGTGTGTCCGGCCAGCTCAGCTACAGCCCCGCAGAAACACGGTTTTACGCGACGCCGCTTCGGGCTGACATCAACGGTCAACCGGCCCTGTTTAACGGATTTATCGGTCCACGCCGCGCCAATCTGGACATCGACATCGACGCACTGTCTCTGGCCTTGCTGAACGGGTTGATTCCCGTCTCCGACTTGACCGGTGAGGTCTCGGTTGCCGGTAAGTTCAGTGGCGGCTGGCAGCAGCCACGGTTTGACGGCACCGCTGAATTGGACGGCACCTTGCGCGGCGACCCTTTGAGCGTAACCACCCAAAGCCAGGCGAGTGTTGGTGGGGTAGAGCTCGAATCGGCGCAGTTGCGCTGGGGCGATGCACAGCTAGAGACTTCCGGGTCCGTGCAGTGGGATGCGCAAACGATGGACCTGTCGTTGTCCTGGCAGGGGGTGAATCAGAGTCGCTGGCAACCCTGGGTACCGGCATGGCCCGAGGCATTGGCTGTCGACAGTGCTGGCCAGGGACGACTCACCGGCACCTTTACTGCACCGCAATTTGCCGGTCAAACCGATACCCGCGGTAGCTATGAACAGACTTCGTTTGAAGTGACGGCCGATCTGACCGCGAGCCGCGAACAGGTTGAACTGAATACGCTGGATGTTGCAACTGAAGCGGGCGATTTGAAAGCAACGGGCCGGTTGCAACTGGATTCCCTGCAACTGGAAGCGACGACAGAACTGATCGACATTCGTTCAAGTTGGCTGGCTGTCGCCGGAGTCGAGTTGCCGGTCGAGCAGGACTGGGGGCTGAGTGGCCAGTTGCAGTGGCAAGGCACCGCGACGGATCCGGTGGCCAGTGGCTCTGTGAGCATTGCCGGTCGCTGGCAAGCTCAACCGCTGAACGCCGAGGTGCAAATTGAACGGCTCGACCTGACCCAGGTGCAACTCGGGCAGAGCACACTGACGCTGGCGGACACCGAGACCGAAGTGTCCGGGCAGGTTAACTGGCAGCAACAGCAAGTGGACTTGAACGCCCGCTTGCGCGCGTTGAGGCTGGCCACTTTGAGGCCTTTCTTGCCCGCATTGCCGGATATGGTGTCCGACCTGAGTGGCAATACCACCGGTGAAATCAGTATCTCCGGTCCCTGGCTGGAGCCAGCGGTCGATGCCGATCTGGCGTTTGACGGTCGCTGGCTGGACCAGCCGCTGACGCTGCAGGCGGCCGTGTCGGCTCAAAACCGGGAGCGCTGGGTCATTCGTGAAGCGCGACTGAACTGGTCGGAACTGGCGGTGAGGTTTGACGGTGACCTGCAACCGTTCGCCAGCCAGATTTCGGGCGAGTATCAGGTGTCGGGTCTGACGCTCACAGATACGCGCCGGCTACCGGTAACCTTACCGAAAACGCTTGATGGCTTGACCGGTACCGCCGGCGCGTCCGGCACGATCGAAGGTGATTTCACGGCGCCGGTGGTGACGGTCGATGCCCAATTTGACGGGGCATTCGATGAGACACCATTGGTGCTGGCGGTGACAGTCAGTGAACTGACGCCGGATCGGCTGACCCTCGACTCGCTGGAATTGCAGTCCGGGGAAGGGCGCTTGCAGAGCTCAGGCGTTATTGCCTTTTCGCCACTGAGTGTTGATCTGGAGGCTCAGTTGAGCAACCTTAACTGGGATCAGCTGACTCGCTGGGTGCCGGAGTCTGAAGCACTGGCGTTCGATACCCTGACAGGGCAGACCTCTGCAAACCTCAGTATTAATGGCGCCTGGCCTGACCTGGCGCTGGAGGGTCAGGTGCAATCGACAGGTGAGTACCTGAATGATCGCTACGAACTCGACTGGCAGGGAAGTGGCAGTCTGCGCGACCGGCTGATGCACGAAGCCCGCCTCAGTTGGGGCGAGTCGCGGATGCAGCTGGATATTGAAAACCGGGGTGAATCGGTGTCGGGTGAGATCAGCCTGTCGCGGGTCTCGCTCGACCGCTTGCGCGCCCTGGGTTTGCCAGTCAACCCGGATCTGACCGGTGAAATAAACGGACAGGCCAGCATAGCCGGTGAGCTGACGGACCCTGAGGTTGATATTTCCCTGAATGCCGGGGGCCAGTGGGCCGGTTTTATCGTGCAAGAACGCGATAGCGACCGGTGGTCGGTTGATCTGGTGGCGGCCGGTCGTCTGGATGACTGGGAAATCACACAAGCCCGTGCCGACCTGGGGCCGGGCGGTAACATTGATATCAGCGGGCGCGGTACCCGCCGGTCAGTGGATTTGCAGGCGCAGGTATCGATACCCGAAACACAACGCTGGCTTGGCGACGCCACCACCTGGGCCGGAGGCCTGGAGGGCTCTCTCAGTGTATCCGGTACTCCGGAGGAGCCTGCTGTTGCGGCAGATCTCGCCTGGACCTCCTCGCTCTGGCCGCTTGAGTTGCAGGTCGATGTGTCCACTGACGACAGTCAGCACCGGGTGAAAGCCACGCTGATGGAAGAGCAAACGCAACGCTTGCTGATCGACCTTTCCACCGATCAAACGCCGCTGGCCGATTGGGCAGCGCCTATTTACCAGCGCCCGTTCACCGCCGATGCTGAACTGGCGCTGGATGAAACAGCATTGGAACCCGTGCTGCGCAACCGGCCCGATCAGGACTTCGTCGGTACCATTGAGGGTCGACTGTCCGTGGTGGGTACCCTCGAACGTCCGGAATGGGAAGGCCGCATTCAGCTGGCCGATGGCCGCTACGAGAATGCGACCGGTGGCACCGTATTGTCCAGTCTGGAAGCACAGTTGTCGGCCAATAACCGAACCCTTCAATTCGATCTGAACGGCAAGGACACCAACGGCGGTCGGGTTACTCTGGGCGGCGACGTCAACTGGCCCGAAGACCGGGACGCCTGGTGGATGCCGGAGCTGGACCTGGCGTTTAACGCGCGCAATGCACGACTGGTTCGCCGCGCCGATGTAGACGCTACTATCGACGGGGAAATCACCGTAACCGGCCCCTGGCGTGATCTGCGTGTTGAAGGGTTAGTGGATGTTTCGCCGCTGATCATACAACTCAATTCGTTGCTGCAAAGCGGCGCACCAACCTTGAATGTGGTGCGTGAAGAAGCCGAGGAGGAAGCCGGGTCAGAGGAGCGTGAAGCCAGTGCCTTTGCGCCAGCGGGTGAATGGGAAGTGAGGTTACGCGCACAGCGCCGTGCTCAGATATACGGCCAGGGGCTTGCGGCCGAACTGTCCGGGGAACTGGACATTACTGACGAACTGGCCAGCCCGCAGGTTGGCGGTCGCTTCTCCGTGATTCGTGGTACTTACACCGCCTTCGGTAAAAACTTCGTGATCGAGCGGGGGAATATCCAGGTGCAGGGCAGCCAGTTGTTGCTGGATATTCTCGCGGTTTATGAAGGGCCTGATATTACCGTCAATCTGAACATTCAGGGTTCTCAGGATCAGTTGAGTTTAAGCCTGACATCGACACCGGCTCTGTCTAATGATGAGTTGCTGGCGCGGTTGCTGTTTGGTCGCAGCATCGCTGAAATGTCGGCGTTGCAGGCCGTGCAGCTGGCGACGGCGCTGAACAGTTTGCGCAACCCCGGGGGCGGTCTGGATGTGTTTGGAACCACGCGGGATCTGCTCGGGCTGGATGCCTTAACGCTCGATAGCGGAACCAATGAAGAGGGGGAATCCGGCGTGAACGTGCAAGCTGGCAAGTACCTCAGCGATCGTATTTATCTGGAAGTTGAGTCGGGCGTGGGTGCGCAACAGGGGCTGGAAGGCAGTTTGCAATTTCAACTGACGCCGCGGGTCAATGCAGAGCTGTATACGCGTGGTCAGTTCGGGGCGGGTGGTATTAATCTGAACTGGAAAAACGATTATTAAGCGGCCGTCTGGCCGCTTAACGGATCACCGGTTATCGATCAGTCTTCCAGCTCGTCCTCGGCTTCTTCAATGGAATCGCCGATCGCGTCACCGCTGTCTTCAAGTGCGTCACCTGCATTGTCTGCAGCCTCTTCGACGGCATCAGCGGCTTGTTCACCCTCACTCGGTTCTTCACAGGCGACCAGGCCCAGGGAAAATAGAACGGCGAGCAGTGCTGTCAGTATAGGATGTTTCATAGGAACTCCTTTTTGAGGTGATGTTGTTTGGCTTGATGATAAAATCGCCGAAAAAAACGCTGCTGCACATATCGGCGGGTGTTCCTAGAGATTAGGGCCTTAATGGCATTTCCAAGGGCGATGCTTGAATCAAACCGCTGGTGCTGGGATGCAGTGCACACTTTGTATGTGACCGGTTCGTGATTGAACCGAACGTCACACCACGACACTCAACTGTCGGTATTGTAGGGATACAAGATCGTTGGCGGGCAGCGTTGACTGCGGCCGTCCTGTTAGTCGAACACAACCGCCATAATTAATGTGAGCACTGCAGTGGCACTTCCCCGTGCTTTTGCCTATTCTGGCCCGCCTGTCTTTCCTGCCGCCTAGAGGTTGACGTGTCCGTATTCTGGAAATTGCGCTGGTTTTTCAAAGTTGAATGGCGTCGCTACTGCATCGCGGTGAGTGCGTTGGTCATCGTTGGATTTGCCGTACTGGTTCCGCCCTGGATCACCGGCCGGGTGGTGGATGGCATCGCTCAGGGCACGCTCACGTTAAACCAACTCTGGCTGAACGCAGGTATCGTCGTCGCCATTGCGCTGGTCAGTTATGTGATGCGAGTCGTGTGGCGGGTGTCTTTATTCGGTGCCAGTTACGCGCTGTCGAACCGGTTGCGCCGTGATATATACCGACACCTGACCCGACAGTCGTCTTCCTTCTTTCAAAAACACAACACCGGCGATTTGATGGCACGGGCCACCAACGACATTCAAGCGGTGGAAATGACCGCAGGCGAAGCGGTGCTCGCGTTATTCGACGGTGCCTTGACCGGCCTGTTGGTTTTGACAGTGATGACCACTCAGATCAGCTGGCAACTGACGCTCATTGCTCTGGTTCCTTGGCCCATCGTGGGTTTTTTCATGTGGCGTTTTGGTCAGGAGCTGCATGCCTCTTTTCGATTGGCTCAGGCGCGGTTCAGTGATTTGAACGACAAGGTTCAGGAAAGCATTTCCGGTATTCGTCTGATTCGGGCTTTCGGTCGTGAAAGTGTCGAAGACGATCAGTTCAACGCCATTGCCCGTGAAGCCAACGCAGCCAATCTTGCGGTCGCGCGCACCGACAGCAAATACGACCCGGCTATTTCTCTGGCCGTGGGCATGTCTTTCTTTTTGAGTGTGGCCGGTGGTGCCTGGTTTATCGTGCACGAACTATTAACCCTCGGTGAACTGACCAGCTTTACGCTGTACCTGGGGTTCATGATCTGGCCCATGTTTGCTGTGGGTTGGATGCTCAATCTGGTTGAGCGTGGCCAGGCCGCTTACGAACGTATTGACGAACTGATGCACACCGAGCCGACGATCAAAGACCAGGGCACATTTACCGGCGATGCCGATGCGTCGATACAGATGAACATTCAGTCGTTCCGCCACGCACCAGAGTTGCCGCCAGTTTTGCAGGAGCTGATGTTATCGGTAGCGGCCGGTGAACTGGTCGGTATTGTTGGCCCAACCGGTGCCGGCAAATCAACCTTGTTGGATTTGCTGGCGCGCCTTCAGGAAGGTGAGGGTGCTGACGTGCAGTTGGGTGGCCGGCCGATCGTTGATTTTACGCTCGACAACCTGCGCCGGCATTTGTCGGTGGTGCCGCAAACGCCGTTTTTGTTTACGGCCACCGTGGCCGAAAATATTGCGCTTGGCCAGCCTGATGCCAGCCGCGACGCCATTGAAGCGGCCGCACGTATTGCCCAGATTCACGATGATATTTTGCGCTTCAGCGACGGCTACGAAACCCTGGTTGGTGAACGTGGTGTGACGCTGTCGGGCGGTCAGAAACAGCGCGTTGCCATCGCTCGTGCGCTGTTGACCGACGCTCCGGTACTCGTTCTTGACGATGCGTTGTCGGCGGTCGATGTCAGAACCGAGCAGGGCATTCTCGCCCATTTGAAGGCAGCCCGTGCCGGTCGCACGACCCTGATCAGTTGTCACCGGCTGACGGCTATTGAAGAGGCCGACCAGATTCTGGTGCTTGACCACGGTCGGTGCATTGAGCGCGGTACGCATGCACAGTTGTTGGCTCTGGGTGGCTGGTACCAGCGCACCTTTGCCTATCAGCAACTGGAGCAGGTTGTGGAGGCCGGGCAATGAAAGGTACGTTCACGCGTTTGCTGCGTTACGGGTTGGCGTATCGCCCCCTGCTGATTCAGGCCGTGTTGTTGCTGACGCTGGCAACGGCGGGCAATGTGCTCGGCCCTTACCTGATCAAGGTGTTCATCGACAGCTTTCTGACGCCGGGCTACTGGGCTATTACGCCGCTGGTGGGTTTGGTTCTGGCTTATCTGACGGCGCAACTGATCTCGGCGGTGTGCTTCTTTCAGCAGGCCATCCGTTTTAACCGGATTGCGCTGGATGTCGTGCAAACCATTCGTGAACAGGTGTTTGCCAAGGTGATGCGGTTGCCGCTGTCGTTCTTTGATCATACCCCGACGGGTAGCCTGATCAGCCGCATCACCAATGATACCGAAGCGATCAAGGATCTGTACGTCAACGTCATTTCCGTGGTGATTCAGAACAGCATTCGCATGACCGGAATCCTGATCGCGATGGCCTTTCTGAACCTTAAATTAATGCTGATTTGTGCGGTGCTGGTGCCGGCGGTAATCAGCATCATGCTGATCTATCAGAAGCTGTCGACACCAGTTTTTCAGCAAGTCCGAACTCTGCTCAGTGATATCAATGCGCGCATGAATGAGGGCATTCAGGGCATGTCGGTGATTCAGCTGATGAATCAGCAGATACGCTTCAGTCGTGCTTTTGAAACAACCAGTACCGACCACTACAAGGCCAAGATTCGCAATGTCATGATCGACGGTCTGATGCTGCGTGCACTGGTTGATCTGGTGTACATGGCCTTGCTGGCGGGCTTGTTGTTCGCCTTTGGCTGGGATTTTCTGAGCCCGACCGGGGCGATTCAGGTGGGCGTCATCTACGCGTTTCTGAATTACCTGGGTAACCTGACCGAACCTGTCATCGACATGATTTCGCGGCTGAACATGTTTCAGCAGGCACTGGTATCGGCCGACCGCGTGTTCTCCTTACTTGATGAAACCACGGTTCCAGTGCCAGCTCATCCCGAGAGCCCGCGCGATGCCTCGGTGAAATTCGACATCGAAGCCTTCAGTTACGATGGCCGCACAACGGTATTGACCGATGTGACCCTCAGAATAGAGCCCGGTCAGTTTGTCGGTATCGTTGGCCATACGGGGTCGGGTAAGAGCACGCTGATGTCATTGTTGATGGGCTTCTACCCGGTCAAACTGGGCACGGTGCGCGTGGGCGACATCCCACTCGACCGTATCGACCCGGCCGAACGCAGCCGGCGCATGGGCCTGGTGCAACAGGATCCCTTCATTTTCATGGGCACCATTGCCGATAACATCCGGCTCGAGTGGGACCTGACCGATGCCGACGTTGAGCAGGCGGCGCGCCAGGCCCAACTGCACGATGCCATCATGCGCATGCCCAAAGGTTACCAGACGGTTCTGACCGAACGTGGCGGCAACCTCAGCAACGGTCAGCGCCAGTTACTTAGCCTGGCCAGAACGCTGGCGCGCAAGCCCGACATCCTGATCCTCGATGAAGCCACCGCCAACATCGACAGCCATACCGAGGCGCTGATCCAGCAGTCGCTGATGGCGCTGCGCGGTCACATCACCATCATCGCCATCGCCCACCGCCTGAGCACCGTGATGGAGGCCGATCAGATCGTGGTGCTGCACCAGGGTCACATTCAACAACAGGGCCACCACAAAGCGCTGATGGCCGAGGAAGGTCTCTACCGCCACATGTATGAGTTACAGCAGCAGAAGGATCCGGTTGGGGTAGTCTGATTCTTGTGGCATTGGTTTGGTGTAGTGCCTTGGTAGGCCTTTGCCCGGTTGGCTGCCGTGCCAGGCGTTCGGCCCCGACCGGTACTAACATTCACCCGGTTCTGCAGGCACATCCCTGTGCCCATCACCTATCGCGGGCATCCATGCCCGCTGTGAATGTTAGTACCGGTCGGAGCCTTTGAATCTGGTTACGCTGACGCTAGCAACTCCCAACTTTACGTCCCTGCCTCCTGAAAATCCTTGCATCTCATCTCAATCTTTCTAAACTTTCAGAAAATACTGAAACTTCGATAATCTCATGATCTGCATCAAGGTGCATGGCAAGGATTTTCTATAAGCGGGATTTGGAGTTTGCAGTGAGATAAGTGCCAGGTGCCGGGTGAGCCTATCCGGGGGAGTCCGCAACATGGATGTTGCGGTCTAGGCCCCATGGAAGGGTTTACGCCGACCCCGGATAGGCTCACCCGGTGCCTGGCACGGACTCCTGGCAATGTATCAAACTGAACCCCGATACCTGTCTTTAATAGAGGGCGCGATGAAGCTAACCACCGAACTTGAAAACATGATCCTGCATTTTGGCGAGATGGCCAGTCGCTGGGGCTTTAATCGGTCTGTCGGGCAAATGCTGGCCTTGCTGGTGTTCAATGAGGAACCCTTGTCTGCCGATGACATCGCCACCTCGCTGAGCCTTTCACGCGGCAATGTCAGCATGGCGTTGAAGGAACTGCACTCCTGGCGGCTGATTCGTACCCACCGTCAACCGGGCGACCGCAAAGACTATTTTCTGGCCAATGGCACGATCTGGGAACTGGCTCAGCAAGTATTGGAGGAGCGCAAAAAGCGCGAAGTGGACCCGACCTTGTCAATGCTGCGCAGCCAGTTGATGAACAGCGACCAGGATGACATGCCCAGCCACGCGCGCCAGCAAATGCATGAAATTCACGACCTGCTCGAACTATTTAATCACTGGTTCGATGACATGCAGCACATGAAACCCGAGCACCTGCAAGCGCTGATGCGACTGGGTTCCGGCGTGGGCAAGGTGCTTGAAATGACCGATCGGATGCGACCGAAAACAAAAAAGAAAGCCATCGGCAATGATTGAATTTTCAAGTTGTATAGCTAGTTGAATTAACGAGCAGCGGTCACCTGGTGTGCCTCTGTGGGGTAGTCCGCAGCATGGACGCTGCGGCCTAGGCTCCATGGACGGATCTACGCCGACCCCACAGGGGCATGCCAGGTGACCGATGCGGGCCAATGCCACCTAACTGGTCCGAACTCCGAATTTTGGCTAACTGTTTACCGTTTTCTGTGGAGGATTTATGGAGTCACAACTCGCCGATGTATTGATGCTGTCGCGCATTCAGTTTGCCGCCAACATCAGCTTTCACATTCTATTCCCGACCATCACCATTGCGCTGGCCTGGTTTCTGGTTTATTTCAAAGTGCGCCATGAGATCAGCGGCCACCCGGTGTGGATGCGGATTTACCGCTTCTGGGTCAAGGTGTTTGCGCTGAGCTTTGCGCTGGGTGTGGTCAGCGGCATCACCATGAGCTTTCAGTTTGGCACCAACTGGCCTGGCTTTATGGAAAAGGTGGGGAATATTGCCGGGCCCTTGCTGGGCTATGAAGTGTTAACCGCCTTTTTTATGGAAGCAACTTTTCTGGGCATCATGCTGTTTGGCAGTCAGCGGGTACCGAGCTGGGTGCACACCTTGTCAACGTTCCTGGTTGCCATTGGCACCTCGCTATCGGCCTTCTGGATCATCGCACTGAACAGTTGGATGCACACGCCAGACGGCTTTGAAATGATCGACGGTGTCGCTCACCCGCTCAGTTGGTGGGACATTATTTTTAACGCCTCCATGCCTTACCGGCTGACGCACATGATGATCGCCTCCGGTCTGACGGCGGCTTTTTTAATTGCAGGCTTGTCGGCTTATCGTCTGCTGAAAGGTGACCAGAAACTCGCGCCGCGTAAAGCGATGAGCGCCGGTATTGTAGTGGCGGCGCTGTTGATTCCAGTGCAGATTTTTGTCGGTGATCTGCATGGCCTGAATACTTTTGAACACCAACCACAAAAAGTCGCGGCAATGGAGGGCGTCTGGGAAACTGAACGAGGCGCACCCCTGCTGCTCTTTGCCTGGCCGGATGAAACAACCCGCTCGAACGCCTTTGAAGTGGGTGTGCCGGGGCTGGCGAGTTTGATTCTGACGCACGATCTGAACGGTGAAATTCCCGGGCTGAACGAGTTCGAGGAAGAGGGCCATCCGCCGGTCAAACCGCTGTTCTTTGGTTTCCGGGTGATGGTTGGATTGGGCCTGTTGATGCTGGCGGTCAGTTGGGTCAGTGTCTGGCTGTTGTGGCGTCGGGGTAATGTGCCGGTGTGGATGCAGCGGGTCCTGGTTGGCATGACGTTCTCCGGCTGGGTCGCTACCCTGGCTGGCTGGTACGTGACCGAGATCGGTCGCCAGCCTTGGCTGGTGTCTGGCGTGTTGCGTACAGCCGACGCGGTAACTACGGTTCCCGGTGCGCAAGTTGGTTTGTCGCTGACCCTGTATCTTGTGACTTATGCGGTGCTGCTTTTTGCCTACTTGCAGACTCTGTTTTATATGGCCCGCAAATCGGTTGAGGTCGAAGAGTTTGAGCGCCATGGCGACGTCGATCTTGATGAGTTGGAGGCTCGGGTTTCCGGGCAGAGCGATAACGCAACACCCGAGGAGGCTCGCTGATGAATCTGACCGACTGGTTACCCGAGATATTTCTGGTACTGATGGGCCTGGCGGTGCTGATTTACGCCGTGCTCGACGGTTTTGATCTGGGCGTTGGCCTGCTGCTGCCGATGGATAACGAACCGCAGCGCAGCCAGATGATCGCTTCCATTGGCCCGTTCTGGGATGCCAATGAAACCTGGCTGGTGCTGGCCGTAGGCATCTTGCTGATCGCCTTTCCCGAGGCACACAGCCTGGTACTTCGCGAGATGTACTTGCCGGCGGCTTTTTTGCTGATCGGCCTGATCTTGAGGGGTGTGTCGTTCGACTTTCGTGCCAAGGCGATTACCGGCCACCGGCGTCTTTGGGATTACACCTTTAAAGCCGGCTCGCTGATTTCATCAATGACGCTCGGGTATATGCTGGGCCGGTATGTGCTGGCGTTTCAACCCGGGTTGGTGGCCCAGGCGTTCGCTGTGCTCAGTGCTGTCTGTGTCACAGCGGCGTTTGCCTACATCGGCGGCGCCTGGTTGGTGATGAAGGCTGAGGGTGACTTGCAGATTCGGGCCGCATACTGGTCGCGACGTGCCGGTTGGGTTGCGGCCATTGGCATTGCGGCGATCAGCATCATGAACCCACTGGTCAGTGCCGATGTCGCCGAGCGCTGGCTGAGCATGCCAGCGGTGTTTCTGCTGATCCCGATCCCGTTGGTGTGCCTGTTGCTCGTCGTCCTGGTCGATCAATACCTGAAGCAGGTGCCCACCCGCAACGACGTGGGTTGCTGGTTTCCCTTTGTCGCCGTGGCATTGCTGTTTGTGCTCAGTTTTCTCGGCCTTGCCTACAGTTTTTTCCCGTACGTGGTGCCCGGGCAGTTAACCGCCGCCGAATCAGCCAGCGCGACGGCGTCGTTGCAGTTCATAGGGGTGGGGGTAGCGATTGTATTGCCACTGATTCTGGCCTACACCGCCTTTGCCTATCGGGTGTTCTGGGGTAAATCAACCGAGCTCAAATACTATTGACCAAGCAGGGTTAGCAAGACCGGGCATTAACCACCCAAATGCCCGGTCTTAACCCAGGCTTCGGCACTGCCCGCCAGTTCGATGGTCGACAGTGACGTTGCCGGTAACCGAATCCAGGTACCGGGCCCCCAGGGTCGGCCGGCATAGGTGCAGGCGCCGTTTAGCAACAACAACTCGATGCCTCCGGGGTGATCTTCAGCACTGAGGTTGATGATGTCGGCAGGGCGCAACAACTGCACCTGTTCATACCCGGAAAACAGCGTTGAGGATTCCCCCGTAGCAGTCGGTTCAATCACCAGTCGGGTTTGATCATCAGGCCGGAACTGCTGCAGTTTTACCAGGATCAGACAGCCCGTCTCGCTGAAAGGTTTGTGGTCCGAACCTGGCGGATTACGAACATAGGTGCCCGCCGGGTAGTCTCCGCTCTCGTCTGAAAACACGCCTGCCAATACCAGAAACTCTTCACCCAGAGGATGGGTGTGGCCGTCGAACCGACTGTTGGGTTCATAAGCCACCAGGCTGGTGGCCCGCGTCGTTTTCTCACCGCCATTGCGCTCCAGCATTATTCGCTGCACACCCGGAGCGGGTGAAGGCACCCACTGGGCGCGTTCGGTGTTTATGATGGCCGGTTGGGAGAGGTCTGCGTTCAGGGCGGTCACGGGGGTTTCACGGGCCGATAACGCGTTGTCGGGCCGGGATTCGTAGAGCCGGCGCCAAAAAGGGTCTAGTGCGATCATGAGCGATTCTATTTCCAGAAGGTATGTCTTATATACTCGTTCATGAATCGGGTGGATGCTAGTTTTCGTTTATTTTATGAGTCACGCTGTTGTCATTGAATGCGACCCAGCACCATATCCAAAAAAGCCTGTCGCGTTTCAACGTCGGTACGGCGGAAATGCTCAAAGGATACCGTGCCTTCAGCTGTGCGCCAGTTTGCCGGCAGACGTATGCCCCAGATAGGCGCGACCTCATGTGGCAGCATGGCATAGCGCACATCGCCAATCACACCGGGTTGTTCCGGATGCCAGACGAGATAGCCACTGGCGAAGCGATGGAATCGTTCAATGTCCTGAAAGAGCCGGCTGTCCGTTTCCAGCGGCGCGAAGGCCGATTGATAATCCAGAACAGGGGTTCGGTCGCCGGGAATAGCATCGGTTCCAAAGCCTGCGCGTATCGCATTGATGTAATAGTGGCCATCGAACTCATAGAGCGTGCGCCATAACACGAGGTTTCCCAGCGTCGGTTTGACGACCAGTCGCTCCGGCTGATGGCCCTGGCCAGCCGCTATCGACTGCACCTGAGCGCGGACCCGTTCGTGCTGTAGTCCGCCGACAGTGAGGTAAGTCAGCATCAGTGCCACGCCGACCCGTGCCGCACCAGCCTGCCGGCGAGTCAGAGCGATGCCAAAGCCAGCCATGAGCAACAGGGTCGCTACCGGGTCTACAACCGAGATCAGGTTCCAGGCTACCGGGTTGCCTGAAAAGGGGCCGAACAATTGAGTGCCATAGCTGGTGCAGGCATCGAGTAGCGCATGGGTCGCGTACCCAGCCGTCGTGAACAACGCCAGTTTGCGAAACGGGAGGGTGCGTCGTAACAAGGGCCACAGAATAAGGGCAGCGACCAGGCCGCCAACAGGAATAAACACCAACCAGTGTGTTAAGGCCCGGTGGACTTCGAGGTTCAGAAGCGGGTCTTCACTCGAGCGCACCAGAATATCGATATCGGCCAGTATGCCGCCAACAAAGCCAGCCAGACTGGCCACCAGCAAGCGGTGTTTTTTCGCCAGGCTCTGCGCCAGCGCTCCGCCTATCAGGCCGTGGGTGAGAATATCCAAGAGTGCCGGGCTACCTTGCGAACAGGGAAGCTGCAAGCCTAAGGGCTTATGGGGGCGTTGCCAACCAGTTGCCGTTGTCCATTCACCGTTGCCATATTGAGCCAGCCAGTACCTGTTGGTTATAACGCCGATTCCCATTCGGGGCGGATTGGATTCCTCGAAAGTTTGGGTGTATGGTCAAAAAATGGCTTTTTTGGGAGCCTTGACTAGGGATGCAACGATATGCAGACAGCACTGATCCTGGAAGATCACCCCGACAGCCGCAAATGGCTGGCCGGTATTCTGAGTGAAGCCCTGCCTGGCGTAACCATCGACGCTGTGGACAACCTTGAGCGGGCAAAAAGACAGTTGCAACAGGCGCGCTATGATCTGGCCTTACTGGACATCAGTTTGCCGGATGGCAACGGAACCAACCTGATCAGGCAGATCCGCGCTTTCAATGCCGACACCTATGTTGTGATGGCGACTATCTACGATGATGATGATCATCTCTTCGCAGCGTTGAAAGAGGGTGCGCAGGGGTTTCTGCTGAAGGATCAGCCGCGAGAGCGTCTGGTTGAGCAGATACAGGGCATAACTCGGGGCGAACCGCCGCTGTCACCGAGCATCGCGCGTCGCGTGTTGCGCCATTTCCGGAATGTTGCCACTGCGACTCCCTCACCCACAGCCGATCAGACCGGGCTAACAGCCCGGGAAGAGGAAGTTTTGCGGTTGCTGGCGAACGGTTACAAGCGCTGCGACATATCTTCGGCGCTCGATATCTCCAGTAACACCGTCGCCGCGCACACCAAACAAATCTACCGCAAATTGAATGTATCCGGGCGTGCGGAGGCAACCCTGCAAGCTGTGCGTCTGGGAGTGGTGGATGGCTAGCCACGCCCAGCCTGCTTTTCCGCCTTTGTCATTGCTTTCCCTGGTTACCTTTTTCGTTGTATTGGCAGTGGTTTGCGTTACTGGTCTTTCAATTCAGGGCCCTTGGCTGGGCTTGACGGTCGAGCCCGCTGGCGACCGGGGTTTAGCCGTTGTGAGTGTCCACCCGGAAGGGCCGCTGACCGGTGAGTTGTCGCCGGGTGAGCACCTGGTTGCGGTGACCGCACCGGATTCCGGGCAGGCGTTGTCATTGCGCACTTATGACCCGGCGTTCAACCCGCATTCGCAAAGCCGCTATCAGGGCTATAACGACTACATGCAGTATCAGGGGAAGATCGCATCAGCTTTACAGCACGATGCAGTCAACCTGGAGCTCAGCGATGGCTCGACGGTGACTGTGAATGCCTTGTCGTCTCGCCCCATCTCATCGCTACCGGTCGCCTTTTGGTTATTGAATCTCTTTGGTGCCATGGCCTGCCTGGTGAGCCTGTCTGTGTGGATGTTCAGGCCAGGTCACTGGCCGGCCAGGCTGTTGGCTTTATCGGGCAGTGGTTTCTTTTTTGCGACCTTGTTGCACAGTGTCTGGGAGGCCCGGGAACTGGCTTTACCCAGAGCAACCTTTGAACTCCTGATGCGCGGCAATCACATTGGGCTTCATCTGCTGCTGGTATCACTGCTGGTGCTGATGGTGATCTACCCGAGACGTCTGCCAACCGCGAAGTGGCTGGTCCCGGGGCTGCTGCTGTTGACCGTTGCTCAACAGCTCAATGAAAACCTGCAACTGTGGAATCTGCCCCAGCATACGTTCTATCTGCCGCTGGCGTTTTACTATCTGGCCGGTGTTACCGCTGCCGTGATTCAGTGGCGACTGGCCCGCTATCACCCACTGGACAGGGGTGCCTTGCGCTGGCTGTTTCTTTCTATTCTGATGGCCATGGGCGGCGGTATGCTGGTGTATTTCCTGCCTGCGTTGCTTGGCTATGCACCGCTGTCTGACCTTACCACCATGGTGGGAATTGCCAGTACGCTGTATATAGGGTTTGCGCTGGGTATCCTGAGGTATCGTCTGTTTCAGATTGAACGTTGGTGGTTCAT
The DNA here is from genome assembly GCF_000423605.1 of Saccharospirillum impatiens DSM 12546. Classification (GTDB taxonomy): domain Bacteria; phylum Pseudomonadota; class Gammaproteobacteria; order Pseudomonadales; family Natronospirillaceae; genus Saccharospirillum; species Saccharospirillum impatiens. The sequence continues at coordinate 3,632 of NZ_AUIH01000011.1, read as the reverse complement.
CGCCTGGGCATGGTTTCTGGGCGGTTTTCTGGTGCTGCTGGTCGACCTGTTGGTGGTGTCATTTCTGGGCGTAAACCAGGGCTACGCATTAACGTTTTCAGTGCTGGCGGTCTGTTGGCTCTATTTGCCGTTCAGGCAATGGCTTTGGCGGCGGCTATTGCCGTCTTCGGAAGTCTATATGGAGCAATACCTGCCGGGTTTTGTGGAGGCACTGTTTACCAGTTTGCCGGGTAAGGAGGCTGAACACTGGCGCAGTATGCTGGTCACCGTTTTTCAGCCCCTGGCTCTGGAAACCGGAGAAAAACCAGTAGCGCGAACTGAGTTGGTGAGCAACGGGGCGCGGTTGTTGGTTCCATCGCTGAATGATGACGCTCCCGCTCTGAGTTTGCTTTACGGCCAGCATGGAAGACGCCTGTTTACCGAGCGTGACCGAAAACTGGCCGAGGCATTATCGGCCGTTGCATCCCGTGTTTGCAACTTGCGTGCAGCGAGAATGGCGGGCGCGGATCAGGAACGAAAACGTATCATGCGTGATTTGCACGATGACGTGGGCGGACGTTTGCTTACCCTGATGCATACCGCAACCGAGGAACGTTACGTCAATCTAGCCAGGGGCGCACTGTCAGCCTTGCGCGAGACGATTTATGCGCTTGATGAACGGCGCCGTTATAACCTTCAGGACATGCTGGACGAATTCCGCCTGGAACTGGAAGAGCGGGCAACTGCTGCCGGGCTGAATGTCGTATGGCGAGGCGTGCCTCCGGCGGGTTCCATCTCCCTACCGCCGCGCTACTTCATTAACCTCAGACGTGTTCTGAGTGAAGCGGTCAGCAATGCTGTGGTACATGGTGGCAGCGGCCAGCTTGATGTCTACTTTTCGGTCAATGCACACCAAATCGAATTTCAGCTGGAAAATGTTCTGCGGTGCGATACCTCGGAAAATTCGGACAGGTTCAGGGGGCGAGGCTTGAATAACATGTACACGCGCATAGCCGAGCTGGAGGGTGAGCTCAGTCTGTTTTGTCGTGTGGGTGAGGCACCACGCTTTTGCCTTCACGCAGTGGTACCGATACCCACAGACAAAGAGCTGTAAAACTTACTCGCTCTTGAACCCGAAGCAGGTTCCCGGGCATATCTCGCTTACAAACGCGGTACTGGCTGTCGTCCCGCTGGTGCGCCACACATCACCCATGGAGCTGAACAGCAAGGTGTCACCGCCTTCTGCCTGCAGTAGAGGTTTGCCGCCATTGCTGCCGGTAAAGCCTGAATGCAATAACTCGACATTGTTGCCTGTGGCTGTCCAGATTCCCTTATTGCTACCGGTGAAATCAGACTCGATATTGGGTCGGGTATGCACAAAGAACAACTGGCCCGTCGCTACCGCCATATCAATGCCACCGCCGAGCACGCTGTCTTCCAAGTCGACAAGCAAGCCACTTTCAGTGCTATCTGCGTACCAGAGCTGCAAGGCTTCGCCAGACGATTTGCTTCTGTCATTGACATAAAAATAGGCATGGTCACCGGCGGCCAAAAGCGGTTGGCTTATGTCTGTTGGCCCGCTACCACCCATCATTAACCGATACTCATCGTCATCTTCATCGAACACTTTTGTCGTGCCTGCGTCAGTGCCATCCGATACCCACACAGCACCATCATCGGTCCCGGTGGCGGGCTCGCGACGCGTCAGAAAAAACAGAGTGTCATCAGCGACAGCCAGATCAATAGGCCCGGTGTTGAAGGAGTCAGACATTTCCTTCACCTTCTCGGCATGGTCCAGCTCACCATTGGTTCGCCACAAGTCGCAGCCACCGCCCGAGCCGTCATTGGCGGAGAAATAGAGCATGCCGTCGAGCTCCACAAAGCCTTCAGTGCACGTGAAAAGGGAGCCCAGTCCGCCGTCAGTCTGGATATCGGCCACCATCTCGGTGTTTGCGTCCGTGCCGTCGCTGCGCCACAGTTCCGCACCATTCGTACCATCGTTGGCGCGAAAGTAGAGATGGTTTTTAAAGGGAGTCAGTAATGAGAGACCGTTGTCCAGGGTGACATCGGTGTCTGCCGGGCCGGTTCCGGCAATGGTGCCGTCGCTTTTCCAGATCCATATTTCACCGGATTCACTGCGCCCGCGAAAGTAGAGCATGCCATCGAATTCAGACAGCGTGGTCGCCGTTCCGGCATCAAGCTCCGTCGAATCCGTCAGCCGCAGGGTGCCGCTTTCGGTACCATCACTGACCCAAAGCTGCTGGCCGTAGCCTTCGTTGTCATCGGCGACGAAAAATACCTTGTCACCAACCGGTGTGATCTGTTCTATGTCAGCATCTTCGCCCGGTGCAACGGCTTTCACTTTTAGAGTGCCGGATTCTGTGCCGTCCGTCTTCCAGAGCTGGCTGCCATCTGATGTGTTGCCACTGCTGCCATCGTTGCCGATGAAATAGGTTGTGCTTGAAAAAGCGGAAAGGTTGCTGCTTCCGTTGCCCCCGTTGCCGCCATCACCGTTGCCACCGTTGTCTGTACCATCACCGCCACTTGAGCTTTCGCCACAGCCTGCGAGCACTGCAGGAATGATGGCCAGTATTGCTACCCAGGCATTGGGTCGAGTTAATTCCAGGTTAACCATGAATGCTTCCCTCTGGTAGTTGCCAACTTGAGAACCGGTTTGGCAGTTGACCGGCTTGCTGATTTGGTCAGTTTGAGCGCCGTGTCCAACCGAGGTCGCCTGCGAAGTAAGCATTTCTTGCGGCACCCAAGACTCACTGGCAGGCAGAGCGTTTTCCCGTCAATACAGATACACCGCACCCGACCGACTGCTGCTGGTATCCGTTAGATCACCATTGATGCCCGTCGCAGCGCTGGCTTCACGGGGCGAACCGACCGCCAACGACTGTCCATCTGCAGACAGGTCCAGTCCATTTGCGAACCTATTGCCGGTTCGTGTGTTGGTCGCTTTGACATAGGCTTGCTGGCTCCAGATCGCCTGATTGCGCGTAAACAGATAAACCGCGCCGCTGCCACTGGCGGAGGTATCTTCCTGGTCACCATTGATACCGGTAGCGTTGCTTTCTTCGCGCCTTGCCGCCACGGCCAGAGCATTGCCATCGGCCGAGAGTTTGACGGAGTGGCCGAACCATTTTCCCGGGCTGGCCATGGAAGAGGCCTTCAGGTATTCCTGTTGGCTCCAATTGGTTCCGGAGCGAGTAAAGACGTAAACGGCTCCTTCATTCGTGGACGGGGAAAAGTCGTTCGACGGGTCAGCACCGATGCCCGTTGATTGACTGTCTTCGCCGTAAGTGCCAACTATTGTGGACCCCACTGTCAAGACCACTAATGCATTAAATTAAGGTAAAATGCCCTATGGGTTAAATTGTATTCTTACGCGGCTTGCAGCCATTGCACAGCAGTGCCATGTACTTCTGCCGGTGTCCTGTTGTTGAGCGATTGATGCGGCCGCTCATGGTTGTAAAACCGGAAGTAGGCACTCAAGCCGTCCCGTGCTTCCTGCATCGTCTGATATTGCTTTAGATACACTTCCTCGTACTTGACGGAACGCCAGAGCCGCTCGACAAATATATTGTCCAGTGCCCGGCCCTTGCCATCCATGCTGATCTTTATTTCGTTAGCCTTGAGCACGCCGGTAA
>NZ_AUIH01000010.1 GCF_000423605.1 Saccharospirillum impatiens DSM 12546 | reverse complement strand
TCAAAAGCGTTATGGAAAGGCGAAGACGGCTTCATGTCTTTTGTCTGGGCGTCGGCCATCAGCTATAACCTGACGCGTCTGGTTAGGTTGAACAGCAGCTAGCGCTGCGACTGACTCGATCACCGCCAGATACAAGGGTCAGAAAGGTGCTGGCACAGAGGCGGCTACGCCGAATTTGTCGTACTGATTGGATTTTGATTGGTTATGGCAGGGAAAAACGCTAAACGCGGGGTTTACCACCAAGCGGATCCGACGACCAATGGAGGACGTTGGCATCTTTCTGAAAAATCGCCCTTTCTGGACGGGCACTAATTAATGAGCATAAGTCATTCGCCGCACGCTTTGCTTCTCGCGCACCTATATCCTCACCTAAATGCTGATACATAAAAGTCCTAATATGGCTTAGATCAAAATAAAGCTTACCGGCCTCTTCTTTCATTATTATTGTAGAGTTTGGCCTTAATGCATGTCGAACTCCAAGTTCATAGATAGCGTTTACGTTTCCTGTTGAAATATCTGCAATAACTAAATCCGATCGCAACAACATTTCGTACATTTCAGTATCTATAACCCCCGAATGCAGCACTTCGTCCGCTCGTAGACACCGGAGTCCTGCACTCTCAACTGCAGGTTGAATAATAGACTCATACGTAGCATCTAGATCTAGTGATCTACCAGTTTCAAAATCGGTCTTTTTTCCAAACCCCATAACTACAAAGCAGAGCTTACGTTCATCCATCATCAGTAGATCCTTTTTTCTAGTCAACTATTATATGCATATAGATACTGCTTTCACCTCAACTTTTCTGACAGTTTTGACCACGGTAAGATTTCACTAATTGACCCTACCCATGAAGGCTTTATACCGGAATATTTTTCTCCAGGATGAACCGCTATTACTCTCTTCCCTAGCTCTATGCTCTTTGATACTTCCCATTCAACCCATTGACTCAACGCCGCACTATTCGAAAGGTAAACCACGGTAGTTGATGATCTCGAAATTCTTTCAGCTATTTTACGCTTTATATACTCTGCTTGTTCACTGTTATATGGTGCTCGAACAGAGTGATCGTTAAACTCAATATCACTATTCTCATTCTTAGCATGTCCACGAAGAAGATTAACCTCATCTATGTCTTCAGCTGCAAAGCTAATAAATACATTTCTCTTTCCACCTTGCAAGGCGGCCTTAGCCTTTTCCTCAAGGGCTCGTATATTACCAAGACTATTCCAACCGCCACCACTTCCACCCATACAAACCTCCTCAAAACTTAAATTCATTACATGCGATGCATTCGCCACAAGGTTGCTCACCACCTTTATGACAAGAATAGGTATTCTCGATACCTTTATCTTTTGCTAACGCCACGACATCAGATTTATAATATGATGCTAACGGTGCCAATACTTTAATATTTCGGCCCATACAAACAGCAATCATTCTCTCGGCTTCCCGTAAAAAATAGGATGTTTGATCAGGAAATATACTCGTGTCCTCGTGTAGCAAGGCAATTGATACTGCATCTGCGCCAACCTGAAAGGCGTATGCTGAAGCTGTTAACAGGAACAACATGTTTCTTCCTGGTGTAAATGCGTCATCTACTATATGAAGTGTCGGATCGGTAAGCCCTGATTTAATAAGAAGGCCATACCCTGATAGATCCGCTACTTTCGGATCTGGCAATTCAAGTGAAACCATTGCTTGTCTGCAGGCCGCTAACTCCCGATCACGACAAACTTGGCCATAGTCGATGAACAACGGAAACTGATGCACTCCCTCCTCTTTCGCTAATCTAGCCACGAGCGTAGAATCTAGCCCCCCGGAAACAAGCGTGACAATACTCATGCAGCTACCTCCAAGTTCTCATTAGCAACACGCATTACAATCCATATAGCCCAATCAAGAAGCCCCACTGCGCAACCTAGCTCAACAGCATGCTTTTTCAATACTGCTTCATGTGACTTGTATTTTTCTAAATTTGATATAGACGGCTCTTTACCTGCGTAAATTCCAACTGCGGACATATAATTCAATACATGCCTATCCAGTATCGCCAACTCATAGCTAACTCCAACATTACGCAAAAACATGCTAGCCTGTTTAGGACCCAGGCCTTTTACATTTCCTATCAACCAAGATCTCGCCTCGAATGCGTTGTCAAAACCATTTAGGAAATCAGATAAAGAACCATACGTTTTGGCTATAGTCAGTCGCGCGCTTGCGAGTTGACGGGCTTTGGACTCTGGAAATCGATATTTCCTTAAATTACCACCTACATCAAGTGGAGTAGATAAGAGGTCGAAGAGTGATTGATAGAGTGCCTCAAAGTAAGATTCTTCTTGGAGCAATAGAGCAGAATTTTCGATCTTGTTTGCTGCTGAAACGGCAAGGTCGTATGGTACCTGGCTACCTAGAATACAAGTAGACAACTCCCACCATAGACTTCGTTCAGTGGCCTTAGTGAAATTCATAGTATGCAACTCAATATCTGGACAAATCGCTTCAACCGCTCTAAACAATTCGGCAGGTGTATATCTGTTCATTCAAATATCCCCGGGTAATGTACTTTTAGTTTCTCAAGAGGCTCCCTACTTTTCAGACTTAGAATTCCGGTTACCCATGCTTCAACTTTTTCTTGCCCTACCATCTCTTGCATATTTCGGTTAAAACTATTTAGATAATTTAGATTGTGAATGGCTACGTTAGCCGCAAACTCAACCGTCGGATCTAGGTTTCCTACTAGATCAAATAGATGAAAATGACTAATTTGTTCAAAATCTGCATCCAGCGAATAGCGGCACCACTCAAGCCCATCAAATGAGTCCGCGCCTGCAGCTACAAGTATGGCAATAGCCCATGGGTGTCCAGTACCAAGCACATGGATTGGTTGATAATGCGGTAGTTTACTCAACTCCTGCCTTATTGCACTAATCATCTTTGCTCGAGCAACTATACCTGCCCCTAATTCGCGCTCTGGAATAGCAATCATTGGCGGTTTCAGTACTTTTGATATTTCGTGAAATATATACGGGAGATCTTGTAACTTATAGCCACCTTTTTTAAGGGGGGGCGCATGAACAATAGGAAGGACAGGTGAACTAGTGGTTTTTTGATCTCGCAATACAGCATGAATCACTTGTTTTACTAACTCTTTTTTTCCTGAACTAGGATTCATTTTATCAAAACAAAATACGTAATCATGAGGTGTGTTAGTAACGGCCTCATTGAAGTCCTCTACACACCATCCCTTGTCTTCGAGTCGGCTTGCTTCATACGCACCTGAATCCAACAAAATGAACCCACCACTCTTTTGATACCTTTTTAATTCAATTATCATTTTTTCTGGCTCACGCTTACTCACCAGGTCATATGCAGAAACAAGTATCGATGGTGCTTGAAGCGCCCGTAGCGCTTGAACGGCTTCACTTGGTTTTATAGATGTGTTGTAGGATGAAATCGAATAGAAAAGCCTTGGCAGCTTCAGCTCACTATCAGCGATACTAATAGGGCGCTTGGGAGGCATGGCTGGCGGGACAACAGTGGCTATTTTTCTCATTAACTGACTAAATCCAGCATGGTCTGAGTCCCCATCCCAATCTACCATACTGCAGCAACTATATCCGCCATACTGGTATGGTGCTTTACAGTGATCTAGCCTAGCAATTAGAATATCAAGCTCACTTTCTTTAGCAAGCCTCAACTCATCTAGGACAGTATCTTTTGCTCTAGAGGACTCAGAAAGGAGCAGCACCATACATTTTGACTTAGGGATTTGATCTTCAATTGCACGAGAAAAAGGGCCGACTATTTTGTCATCCCACCAGACATCCCATAGTTTTTCTAGGTGCCCATAAACTTCCTCTGCAATGCCTCGATCTTCCGATGCATATACCATGTAAACATCCGACATATGCCACCCATCCCTAAACTAACTTATAACCGTTGACTTCACATTAAATTGCACTAAAAATCTTGAAACTATAACACCTAATTATTTTCTGCTGAAGCCCAAGCCGCATGGTATATTGCAGTTGAGAAATCATCAATAACTTCAAATCCACCTATTTTCCTATCATCTATTTTCTCTTTCGTTTCATTCAGAATTACAACTCGTTTTTTTGCGTCTTTCGCTTGAACCAAAAGATCTATAACTTCAGAGCCTAATCCATCAGCTATGATTAGTAATGCTGACTCTTTCCCACTAACACTATCACCTAATAATGGACATGAAACTGATATACCAAGATCTCTCAATACAAAGCGAGCCTCTTCCATAACATACCGCCTTCCCACAGAATTCGTCTTACCAAGCAGCAATATTGAACCTCCAGATGAATAGCTTATTGGTTCTAATTGCGACAGACGTCCTTCTATCACTGGAAGACAGTTTGTACTGCAGTATTCAGCTACCGACCGAGATGCTATATCAGCCGCATCAGCTGCTGACACCCCCTTCTCCCCCCAATGATGCGTGAAGACAGCACTGAATACATCGCCAGTTCCGATCTTAAAAACTTTGGTAGATCGATAAGATGGGATTGTTGTAATTCGCCCATTGCTTTCAAACACTGTAGCACCTTTAACACCTCCTTTAACTACAACAACTTTAGCAGCTTGAAACTCAATGAGGTACAGAGCTGCTAACCTTATATCATCTATTTCAGTTGCACATTGAAGCTCCAATTCATTTAGAACAATTGCCAATTCTTTCGCATTCGAGCCATTATCCCAAAATGCAGTAAAGTCCCTCAAAGATTGTGGATCGAATACTGCCCGACGGGCATCAATTACTGCTTCACCTTCTAAAAATCCAAACCGAAGGACTACATCGCCACTTACGTTAATCTTCGACTGTTTAGCTATTTCATCCAGTGGAGGTTGTATGTATGGGTTTGATAAGGTGTGGAAGTAGGAAAAAACAATTGCTGATGATCGCGAGTAAGCTTGCGTTTTTATACCAAGGCTCTTTAGATATTCTAAGTTGCTAGTATCTTCAATATATGTATGCAAAACACTACCAGGGGAGCTAGCAGAAATTGCTGCTGCTGCTCGCCCACCGGAACCATAGAGTTCATTCCATTCTGGCAAGCAACATAACTCTCGATAACATCCACCAGCAATTTGCATTCGTATTTTCCAATTGGTATCGAATTTTTTTTACTTCAAAAGGTAAGATTTTTCAACAGTGGCACTAAGGCTCGTATACAACTATGAAGCTACTTTAGAATTCAATTCCTATATATAGATAGTGACTTTAATTTTTTCCGTCAGTTTGCTATTGGAGTAATGTAAAACGATTGTGTATGTCAATTTAGCACTCAGATGAAATATAGGTCTCGGCTAGTCAAGGATAACCACTAATGGCTTATTTTATTAAAAATCCATTTGACAGATTAAAGTTAATTGCTACCACTCTAGTCAATAAGTATCCATGTCGATATTAAAACGCGCCTTTTACCTACTTTTTAGTTTTCGTAGTCTCTAGCTAGCGACTTTTGCAGCCTCTATCCGTACAAAGTCGAAGGCAATATTAGCCCTTACACCACATTCTGCGTTGCTATCAGTCATGCTTTTAAACACGTATCTACTATAAAGATCATCCATTGTTGGTCTCAAAATATTAACCTCAGAATTATTCAAGACTAGCTACCGCCAGGCCGGTTACAGGGCACACCAAGGCAAAACAAGTTGTGTTTTCACCATGTTACTCTGTGACGCGGTTGGCAAGAACTTATTTCCCAGAGGTGTCGGATGTGTCCGGTTTGGAGGGTTGTGGTGAGGTGTTCGAGTGGTGGTGAGGGGGCTGTCTGTGGTTTGTTAGGCTTCCTGTCGCCCAGGGGACTGGCCTCCTACGAAAAACGAAGAACGAAGCGTGAAAACGTGCCAAGGCCCGGTTCGGGCCTTGGTTTGGTGAGGGCATTGCCCTCACTCTACTTGGCTACTCTGCTTCCACTCAGTCCCCTCAATCGCGAACTCAAGCTTATCGCCGGATTTCAACTTACCCACACCAGCCGGCGTACCGGTCAACACAACATCCCCCGGCTCCAACCGAAAGTCTTTCACAATCTCAGCCAACAAATCCGGAATACTAAACAGCATGTTCTCTATCTTGCCATGCTGCTGCGGCTTGCCATTCAGTTCCAATGTGTAGCCCCAGTCGCTCAGGTTCTCGGGCATCTGGTTTACAGGAAGCCAGGGGCCAAGCGGCAATGACCCGTCGAAGGCTTTGGCGCGTTCCCAGGGGTGGCCTTTTTTCTTCAGTTCGTCTTGCTGGGTGCGGTCGGTCAGGTCCAGCGCCAGGGTGACGGCGGTTACCGCGGCCATGGGGTTTTCGGAGTGCTCGGCCGAGAGTTGCGCGCCAATCAGCAGGGCCAGTTCGGTTTCGAAATGCAGCTCGGGGCGTGGCAGGCTAATGTGGTCGCCCAGGGTTACGCAGGCGCTGGCGGGTTTGATGAACAAGAGGGGGGCTTCAGGCACGGCGTTGCCGAGTTCTTTGGCGTGTTCGGCGTAGTTGCGGCCCACGCACACGGCTTTGCCCATGGGCAATAAGATCGATTCGCCGGATACCCACTGGTGTTGATACATAGAGACTGCTCCCGTTGGTGAAACCCAATTCCGGTTAATGTTGGTCTCTACTTTAGCGGGAAATCCGGCGGGTTACTAACCCACCGTGTGCGCTGAACCGTTCAGTGGCGTGAACGGTTCAGCGCACACGCTCGGTATTAGCGCTAGCCTTTCACCCCGCCGGAGGTCAGGCCGCCCACCAGGAAGCGCTGGGCAATCAGGAAGACGATGGTGATCGGTACGCCGGAGAGCACAGCGGCGGCGGCGAAGTCGCCCCAGAGCTGGCTTTGGTCCTGAATGTATTGCTGGGCGCCGACGGCCAGGGTCATTTTATCGAGGTCGCTGATGATCACCGAGGCCAGCGGGAATTCATTCACGAAGCCGATGAAGGCCAGAATGAACACCACCGCCAGAATCGGCACGCTCAAGGGCAGCAGTATCTTGTAGAAGGTCTGGAAAGGGGTGGCGCCGTCGATGGCGGCCGACTCCTCCATGGCCGGGTCTATGGTGTCGAAATAGCCAATCACCATGAAGATGTTCAGCGCCAGCCCGCCCATATAGCCGATGATCAGCGCGGAGTGGGTGTTCAGCGCCAGGAAGTCGACAAAGCCGCCCAGTTTGTCGAACAGCAGGTACAGCGCCACCAGAAACAGGGTGTTGGGGAACATCTGTATCACCAGCAGGGATTTCAGCATGGGCCCCTTGCCCTTGAACGGCAGACGCCCGAAGGCGTAGGCGCTGGTGGTCGAGAGCAGCAGAATCAGAATCGCGCTGATGCTCGCTACCTTAATGGTGTTCATCAGCCAGCTCAGCACCGGGAAGGTGGGCTTGGCGACGTAGGCGTTGCCGTATTGCACAGTCGTGCGCTCGGCGCCTGCCGGGGTGTCGGGAATGGTGAGCTGGCCGCTGGCCTGGCCGTCGGCGGCGATGAACACCACGTCGTCGCTGTAGCGGTCGGCCCGGTCGGCGGTGTCGAGCACCAGGTGCACCGGTTCAGTACTGGCCACCACGCGCCCTACCCGGTCGAGAAAGCCAATGCTCAGGTAGGAGCGCAGCGGGAAGTACTCGGCCTCGACTCGGGGGGCAGCGGTGAGCGTCCACTGGCCATCGGCCGTGAAGGTCACATCGCCCAGGGCGTTGTTGAAGGTCACTGACTCAATGCCGTCGAGGTCTTTCTTCTGCGGGTTCATGCCCACGTAGGGTTGCTCGAACGCCAGGTACCAGTGCTCCAGCGTCGGGTTGCTGGGAATGATGGTATCGACCAGGGTGTGGCCGGTGCGGAACGAGACCGAGACCAGGTACGCCAGCGGGTAAATCACGAAGGCGAGGAAGACGATCAGCACCAGGTGCGCGCCGAATACTCTTGCCTTGTATTCCGGGGTTTTAATCATGCTGCGCTCCTCAGTGTTTTTTGATGCCGACTTCGACTTTGGCGACTTTTAAGTACAGGAAGGCGATGACCGCGACTATCATGAAAATGAAGGTCGAGATGGTCGAGGCCAGGGCAAAATCCTGCGAGTCGCCGCGGAACGCGAGCCGGTAGGCGTAGTTCACCAGCAGGTCGGTTTCACCGGCCTGGGGGTTAGAGCCGATGATGATGGGCCCGCCCTTGGTGAGCAGTTCAATCAGCACAAAGTTGTTGAAGTTGAACGCGAAGGAGGCGATCAACAACGGCAACAATGGCTTCAATATCAGCGGCAGGGTGATGCGGAAAAAGTTGTTGAACATGCCCGAGCCTTCGAGCCCCGAGGCTTCGTACAAATCTTTCGGGATCGACTGCAACATGCCCAGGCACAGAATGAACATGTAGGGGTAACCGAGCCAGGTGTTCACAAACAGGATCATGCCGCGGGTGGTGTTGGGGTTGGAATTCCAGTTCGGGGCAATGCCGAACAGGCTTTCAAGAATGTAGTTGATCTCGCCGAAGTTCTGGTTGAACAGGGCCTTGAAGATCATGATCGAGATAAAGCTGGGCAAGGTGTAGGGCAGAATCAGCAACAGCTGGTACAAGGCCCGGCCGCGTATTGGTTCCCACTGCACCAGGGAGGCCAGGGTTACCCCGATGATGAAAGTGGCGACTACGGTGAAGGCGGAGAACAGCATCGTCCAGGTGAAGATCTGCACGAAGGGGTCGAACATGCCTTTGTCGGTGAGCACGCGTTTGAAGTTATCGAACCCGACGCCCACGGTGAACCCCGGGTTCAGGCGCTGGCCGTTTTCATCAACAAAATAACCAATCTCAAAATCCGGACGGATGACGCTGCCGTCTTGCTGGTTCACCAGATTGCCGTTGTCGTTCAGTTCGTACAAGGGGTAGGTGGTGGAGAACTGAGTGAGGCGGGATTTCATCAGCTCGGTGCCATCGGGCAGTACCAGCATTACCTGGTCGAGTTCGCTGCGCAGCAATATGGCGGCGTTGCGCGGGGCCGGTTGCAGGGTTGCCAGGGCTAAGTCCAAAGCCTCGCTGGCGTCGAGTTCCAGGATTATTTGTTCAGTGTGCGTCATCGGTACGGACTCGGTGGCCACAAAGGCGGCGCCGGTGTCTTCGTTCTCGACGGCGATGCGGTAATCGCTGCCGTCTTCGTACAACACCAAATCGTAATTGGAACCGCCTTCGGCGGCGTACGTCTGGTTCAGAAAATACGACTGGGCCTGTTCAAAGCTGATCAGGTGCAGGTTCGAATAGTTGGTGAAGCCAATGCCCAGGGTGTACAAAATGGGGAAGACGATGAAAAGCATCATGCCGGCGAGGCCGGAGAAGACGTAGCGCCACACGTAGGCGCGGTCGAACAGGAATATGTAGGCGAAGGCTGTGGTGAACAACAACATGACCACGGCGAACAGCGGTTCGCCCTGGCTGTACATCACCAATACGATGTACATAAAAAACAGGGAGATGGCGCCAACGATGCCGCGTTGCAGCCAGAGTTTCCAGCCACCCTGAGCGGCGGACTGCGGAACCATGGGGATGGCGTTTTGGTTTGCCATGGAGGGACGGGCCTCGTCTTGAATTCGGTGGGAAGGTGGTTCAAAAAAAGAGCTTATCCCAAGACTGGCAATAAGCTCTGGTAACTTTCAACAGTGCCCGTGGTTCGTGTCGAGCACTGGGTAGGCCTCTCCGGGGTCGGCGTGAACCCATCCATGGGGCCTAGACCGCAACATCCATGTTGCGGACTTCCCCGGACAGGCCTACCCAGCACCCGACACTTGGTTGGGTGCAAAGTTATGTGAGCGAACCGTTGTGACTACTTGTTGTTACTGAACAATACGAGCCGCTGCATCGTTCAATGCCGGACCAGCTTCCTGACGCCCCTGAACAATAGCGGTCAGTGCGGCTTCGGTGTTGCTCCAGAAGGCGCCCATTTCCGGGATGTTCGGCATGGGTTCACCGGCCTGCCAGATGGCGTAGGCGTCGGCCAGGGTTGGGTTATCCTGCGAGAGTTCGGCCATGAAGGCTTTGTGGGTAACGGCGCCCAGGGCACGGTCGTTGTTCACGGTTTCCAGGCCTTCCTGCGTCAGCAGGTAGTTTTCGATGAACTCGATCGCCAGGTCTTTGTTGGGTGAGCTGGCGTTGATGCCCGCTGACAACACGCCGGTAAAGCCCTGGCCGGATTCGCCGTCGAGCGTTGGGTAGGGGCCGACCAGAATGTCGATTCCGGCTTGTTCGTACTCACCCCAGGCCCAGGGGCCGTTGATCACACAGGCGACTTCGCCGTTTTTGAACGCGGCGTCAAATACGCCGTAGTCGACGCCTTCGGGCATGACGCCGTCTTCGATCAGGTCACGGATCATGCCCATCGCTTCGATGGAGCCGGGCTGGTTAATGCCGGTTTTCTTGGCGTTGTATTGGCCGTTAATCTGTTCGAAGGCGTAGCCGCCCTTCACAGTCATGACGCCATAGTTGAAGTAGGCGTTGTTGTACCAGTACAGCAGCGGGGCAATGCCGTCTTCAGCCAGGCCAGGGGCGGCGGCGCGTACGTCTTCCCAGGAGGTAAAGGGGGCATCAACGATGTCGGCGTTGCAGATCTGAGTGGGGCCTTCAACGGCCATGGGGTAGCCGTAGGTGGTGCCGTTGTAGGTGACGGCGCCCCAGAAGGAGTCGTCCAGTGCGTTGCGAACGTCGCGGCCGGGTTCAACCGGGGCCAGCAGACCGGATTTGGCCCAGTCGCCAAAGCGGTCGTGGGCCCAGATGAAGATATCCGGGCCCTGGCCGATGGCGGCTTCTTTCTGGAATTTTTCGGTGACGGCATCGGGGGTTTCAACCGTTACAGGAATGCCCAGTTCTGCTTCGAGGCGGTCGCCCACGGCTTGCAGTCCGTTGTAGCCTTTGTCGGCGTTAATCCAGACCAGTAATTCGCCTTCTTCGAGGGCCCAGGCTGAGCTGGCGGCGGTCAGGGTGGCCACAGACATGGCCAGAATCAGTGTATTTTTCATCATTGCCGTGCTTCCTTCCTGTGTCTTTTTTATTGTGGCGTGCAGCAGTGCACTTCGGTGTGGTGCAACCGGATCGCGGCAAAATTACCGATTTGGCAAGGTCAAACACAGGCGGGTTTTTCGTCCACTGGCAAAAATCCACCCAGTCCAACCCCCAGGAACGGGTTAAGTGAGGCGGATTCAGCGATTGGTGATGATCAATCGATGTTCGGGGGTTACACCCTTCAGTTCAGAGGTCGGGTTGGCTATGAGGTATGAATTCGCAGCGGCCACCTGGGGCGCCCCTGTGGGGTCGGCGTAAACCCGTCCATGGGGCCTAGACCGCAGCGTCCTGCTGCGGACTCCCCCACAGGGGCGCCCCAGGTGGCTGCTGCTTGGTTTGTCAGCTAACTCGAAAGTAGCAAAAACGAATTAGCGATCAGTGGTCTTAATACCGGCTGCGGCGAATCGGTTGCGCAGTTGCACTTGAGTGTCCACTTCAGAATGGGCAATGCCAAGCAGCAACCACATGGTGCCGGATGAGCTTTCACGGGTTCGGACGACGCGGAGTTCTTCATTCAGCCAGGTTAGAATCACTTGCTTCGCTTCGGTCTTCTGGTCGTCGGCAACATCGTCAAACCAGGTGACGAGCCATTCCAGTGCCATGGTGTGCTGAACTTCCAAGCGGGCGCGTTCGATGCTGACGTTGGTTTCAACGTCGGCTGACGAGGGGGCTGAGGTTAACCGGGTAATGGGGTAGCCCTCGATCTGCTGGTCGCAAATAAAGGAAGGTGCGGGTGTCCGTGTGGTGTCGGGGAAGGTGCAGGTGGTCAGCTCCTGCTGCATGCCACGGGATATACAGGCGGATAGCGCAACAGCCACCATAATAGCAACACTGGTTTTTCCCAATACTCGGGCACAGTTTACGCGATGGCCTTGAACGGACACGTCGTTGGAACTCCCTTTTTAAGCAAATGCAGATAACAAAAAACCCGACGCATCGGGTTTATGTCGTACGGCCAGTATGCCAGTTGGGGGAGGAAACGCCAGTCACCTTGGTTCTGTGGAAGGCGTTCGCGCCGGACTGGATGGCAAAACCGAGTGAGTTATTAGAACAAAATGCGCGCGCGCATCGTGCCCTTAACTTCTTTTACTTTATCGAGCGCTTTCAGCGAGCAATCCTGCGCCACATCGATCACCACGTAGCCGATCTTGTCCCGCGTTTGCAAGTACTGACCGATGATGTTGATGTCGTTCTCGGAGAAGATGCGGTTAATTTCGGACATCACACCGGGGATGTTCTGGTGAATGTGCAGCAGGCGGTGCGCGCTCGGGTGGGCGGGCAGTGCCACTTCCGGGAAGTTGACGGCGGAGGTGGAGGTGCCGTTATCGGAATACAGTGCCAGTTTTTCCGCCACTTCGATGCCGATGTTGAACTGGGCTTCCTGGGTGGAGCCGCCCACGTGCGGGGTGAGCAGGACGTTGTCGAATTCGCGCAAGGGTGAAAGGAATTCATCGTCGTTGCTGCGGGGTTCGACCGGGAAGACGTCGATGGCGGCGCCGAGGAGTTTTTTGTCTTTCAGCACGGCAGCCAGTGCGTCGATGTCGACCACGGTGCCGCGCGCGGCGTTGATGAAGACCGAGCCTGGCTTCATGCGGGCGAACTGTTCGGGGCCCATCATCCACTTGGTGGAGGCGGTTTCGGGTACGTGCAGGGTGACGACGTCGCTGGTTTCGAGCAGTTCGTTCATGGAGCCGACCTGGTTGGCGTTACCCAGGGGCAGCTTGGTGACGATGTCGTAGAACTGGACGTTCATGCCCAGGCTTTCGGCCAGCACGCCCAACTGGGTGCCGATGCTGCCGTAGCCAACAATACCGAGTTTCTTGCCCCGGATTTCGTAGCTGTCGGTGGCCGATTTCAACCAGCCACCCCGGTGGCAGGCGGCGTTTTTCTCGGGAATGCCGCGCAGCAGCAGGATGGCTTCGGCCAGCACCAGTTCGGCAACGGAGCGGGTGTTAGAGAAGGGGGCGTTGAAGACGGCGACGCCATGGAGGGCGGCGGCGTCCAAATCGACCTGGTTGGTACCAATGCAGAAGCAGCCGACGGCGACCAGTTTGTCGGCGGCCTCAAAAATCTCGGCGGTGAGCTGGGTGCGGGAGCGAATGCCGATGAAGTGGGCGTCTTTGACCTTTTCGATCAGTTCGGCTTCGGGCAGCGAACCCTTGTGGTATTCGATGTTGGTGTATCCGGCTTTGGTCAGGGTATCCAGGGCGCTTTGGTGCACACCTTCCAGCAACAGGATGCGAATCTTGCTTTTATCCAGCGAATTTTTGCTCATGCTCAGACTCTTGGTACCAATGAAATGGGTGGCGCGCGGATGATACCACAGCGTTTCGGCCTTACGAGGCGCCAATTACGCAATGAACTGTTCTACCTTGGGCAAAACTGGGGTCTGTGGCTCCTTGTTGAATGGTACACGAGTCCGTGGTTCGCGATCGCCAGCCTTCAAGGTCCTGGAGGGACGCTGCAAGTACGCCGAGACGTCGGACCGCCGTGTAAGCTCGGCGGTCCCCATCCATGGGGACCGACGCCCACCAGGACCATGAAGGCTGCCGGTCGCTTGAAGGTGGTTACATTTCCCCAAAAACACGGACTACCGCACGATGTTCTTAAACAGTGGCTACCAAGCTGCGAAGGACTGTTGGGTGTGCTCACTAGAGGCCGTTAGACAACATGGATGTTGTCTCCGAGCCCCCAGGGAGGGGTTCACGGCGTGCCTCTAGTGAGCATACGCAACGGTCCAACAAGCTACCAGGCTGCTATTAAAGGTAACCACCGAAGCAAACCAAAACCTCAGGAGACCAACGAGGCATCCCGTGGGTTGCGGGGAGCATACCGAGCCGGTAGCTGGTCGATGTGGTCGAAGGTGCGGGGGTCTTTGTAGGGGAGTTTCATAAAGCCGCGCAGGCCTAGGCCCTGGATGTCTTTGACGGCGGCGAGCATTCGGTTGAGGTGGTTGCGGAAGGTGTCTTCCTGGCTGGCGTCGAGCAGGCGGTAGTAGTTGTGGATTTTCAGGTTGCGGGGCAGCACTTCGAAGATGATGCAGCCGGTGTGGTGGATGCGGTCGAGGGCTTCGATTTCGTCCATGATGGAGGGCGGCAGGGTCAGGTACTCGTCGGGGTCGCGGCCATCTTCGAAGTAGGAGTGCATGCGTTCGGTGTCTTCACCCTGGGGCGCTGGCGTCACCAGGTAGGGGATGCGCAGGCTTTTGGGGGGGATGAAGGCATCGGTTTCACGGCGGCGATCTAGGTGGAGGGTGTCGCGGGCGTTATACATCACCGCTTTGAACGTGCCCTGGCGGTAGACGCCGCGCGCGAGGTTGACCATGTTGTTGACCGACTGGTGGAACGAACGGCGCAGTTCGGGGTTGTGCAAACTGAACGCGGATTCGATGCGCACGCCGTCGGCATGCCATTTGACCGCCAGGCCACCGACGATGGGGTAGCGGCCGAGCCGACTGACGGCGGCGACGAAGGCCTTTTCGGTTTCGCCCATGCCTTGCAGGTAGTTTTTGTAGTATTTGTCGAGTTGTTCGTCTTCGACGTCCATCAGGGTGTCGTCAGGGTTTTCCTGACGCAGGAAGGATTTGCGCGAGCTGTAAACGGCGGTGTCGACTTCGCGGTGGCGCTCGCTGACCCAGACTGGAATCATCGGTGCCAAGTCGTCGGCCGGGGCCATGGCGACGATGTGTCGCATCCGGCTCATGTGGCCGAGGAAGTAGTTGCCGGCCTGTTGGCGCTGGCCGGTGTCGTCGTCGAACATGGCGGCGAGTACCCGGGCGAATTCGATGGGTAGGCCGAGCGCCTGGGGCGAGATGACTTTACGGCCGAAGCGGCAGCCCTGGCCCGAGGCGAGTGCATACAGGGTGGCGGCGGTGCCCTGTTCGTCGAACCGGGGCGACGAGAGGCCGCCGTTGAGTTGCTCGTCGCCAATGAAGTACACATCGCCGAGTTTGGCGTTGGTGTGTTGCAGGTCGGACGACATTAAGTCCATCACGCTGTTGGAGATGAACTGGTGGTCGGCGTCGAGCTGGGCAAAGACGGATGAGCCCCAGTCGATCAGTTGCACCTGTTCGGTGGCCGGGTCGAAGACGAGGTTGCTGGGTTTGATGTCGCCGTGAACGATGGGTCGCCACTGGCCCTGGGCGTCGGTTCGGGTGCGCAGGTAGCGCAGCAGGTCGGACAGTTGGGCGGCGATGTTCAGAATAAGCTGGGGTGGCAGTCGGCCGGCTTTGAGGCCGTAGTCGTCGAGGTCGAGCCCCGGGGCGCGGGTCATCACCAGAATGGCTTGCTTGCCGACGCGCACGAAGTCTTTGACCTGGGGGATTTGCGGGTGGTCGAGCAGGGATTGCAGGTCGCTTTCTTCTTCGAGCCGGTCTTGTACGTGTTGGGGCAGGTTAATGCGCGAGAATTTGAAGACCAGCTCGACGCCGGTGCGGGTTTTGCCGCCGAATACGAAGCCGAAGGCGCCCTTGCCGATCAGTTCGATGTCCTGGTACCCCAGCCGTTCCAGCTGACGCATGCAGAGCTTGATCCAGGCTTTAAGCTTGGCGGCGTCCTGATGCGAGAGCAAATAGATGCTTTGCTCTTCAGGGATGTAAAAGTGTTTGAGGCTGTGCTCCACCGGCGGGCTCCTGTGTTGAGTCTCCAGTTTGGCTAATCCTTACTGGAGATTCCAGCCTGGTGGTTGAGTTGCTCTGGTGGCAATCGGACTATCTAGTGCCTGAGGCTCAAAATAACCATCGCACCTCGTAGGAGGCCAGTCCCCTGGGCGACAGGAAACACAACCACCCACCGACACTAACCACAGGCAATCGTCCAATTCACCAGCCCGGATACTCCCTGTCGCCCACAGAGTGGCCTCCCACAAAATCTAGTCCGGCCCAGGGCTCAAACCAGCCACCACACCCCGTAGGAGGCCAGTCCCCTGGGCGACAGGAAACACAACCACCCACCGACACTAACCACAGGCAATCGTCCAATTCACCGGACCGGATACTCCCTGTCGCCCACAGAGTGGCCTCCCACAAAACCAACCCCGCCTAAAGCTCGATGCAACCTCTGTAAAATTGGCACTACTTATCGAACGCGTTCATACACACAAAGATTAACTGCCGAGGCAAGATTCAGCGACTCGATTGTGCCGGAGCCCGGAATGGTGAAGGCGGTGGCATTTAGGTCGTTTAGGGCTTCGTGGGGAATGCCCCGCGCTTCGTTACCAAAAACGTAGCAATCGATGTTTTGAAAACTCGGGTCGGTCAGCGGCTGGCCACTCATATCGAGGCTGGCGATGTTTGAGAAACGCCCGCCCAGGCTGTCCAGCGGCACATCCAACTCAATCGGTACATGAAAAATCGCCCCCATGCTGGCGCGCACGACTTTGGGGTTGTAGGGGTCGACGCTGCCAGGGCTGAGCAGGCAGCGGAAGCCGCCGAACCAGGCCAGGGTGCGCAGGATGGTGCCGAGGTTACCCGGGTCCTGGATTTCGTGGAGGTAGACGGCGATGTCGGCCTTCGTGTTTGCAGGGGCAGGCGCAACGGGCACGACGGCGATGATGCCCTGGGGGGTTTTGGTATCGCTGATCTGCGCCATTTTCTTGCTGCTGATCAGCTGGGTTTTCAGTGAGCTTTGCCAGTCGGCATAGGTTTCGGTGACCAACAGTTCGGCTTGGCGCAGCGCCGGTTGTTGCTCGGCGGCGCGCTGCAGTTCGAGCACCAGGTGCTCGCCTTCGACCAGATAATGGCCAAATTGGCTGCGGTACTTTTTCTGGTGCAGTTTTTTGATGTCGTCGAGTTTCACGCGGGCGCCTCGGTTTCAACACCGGCATCGGCCAGCATGGCCAGTGCTAGGGCTTCGGCAACTTTGATGCCGTCAACACCGGCCGAGAGAATGCCGCCGGCGTAGCCCGCGCCCTCGCCAGCCGGGTAGAGGCCCCGGGTGTTGATGCTTTGCAGGGTGGCGTTGTCGCGCTTGATGCGAATGGGTGATGAGGTGCGGGTTTCAATGCCGGTGAGGATGGCGTCGTCCCGGTCGAAGCCGCGAATCTGTTTGCCGAAGGCGGGCAGCGCTTCGCGGATGGCTTCGATGGCGTAGGCCGGAAGCGAAGGAGCCAGGTCGCCGAGTTTGATGCCGGGCTGGTAGGAAGGTTCCACCTCGCCCAGTGCGGTTGAGGGGGTGCTGCGAATGAAGTCGCCGACCAGTTGCGCCGGGGCGCAATAGTCTTTTCCGCCAAGTTCGTAGGCTTTGGATTCCAGTTGTTCTTGCAGTTCCACGCCCGCCAGTGGGCTGCCGGGAAAGTCCTGTTCGGGGCTGATGCCGACGACGATGCCGGAGTTGGCATTGCGTTCGTTGCGCGAATATTGGCTCATGCCGTTGGTGACCACACGGCCGGGTTCGGAAGTGGCGGCGACTACAGTGCCGCCCGGGCACATGCAGAAGCTGTAAACAGCACGGCCGTTTTTGGCGTGGTGGACGAGTTTGTAGTCGGCGGCGCCGAGTTCGGGGTGGCCGGCGTATTTGCCGAGGCGGGCGGTGTCGATCAGTGATTGCGGGTGCTCGATGCGAAAGCCGACGGCGAAGGGCTTGGCTTCGACATAAACGCCGTTGCGGTGCAGCATGCGGAAGGTGTCGCGGGCACTGTGGCCAAGGGCCATAACTACATAACGGCTGTCGATCTGCTCGCCGCTTGCCAACGTGACGCCGGTTACCCGGCCATCGTTCAGTGTTACGTCAGCCACTTTGCTTTCAAAGCGGATCTCGCCGCCCAGTGCAATGATCTCTTCACGCATTTTGGCGACCACGCCGGTCAGCCGGAAGGTGCCGATGTGGGGTTTGCTGACGAAGAGGATTTCTTCCGGTGCACCGGCGCGCACGAATTCGTGCATCACCTTGCGACCATAAAACTTCGGGTCTTTGATCTGGCTGTAGAGTTTGCCATCGGAAAACAGCCCGGCCCCGCCTTCCCCAAACTGGACGTTCGATTCCGGTGACAGTTCATGTTTGCGCCACAGCGCCCAGGTGTCTTTGGTGCGACGGCGGACGTCTTTACCGCGTTCCAGCACGATGGGTTTGAAACCCATTTGCGCGAGAATCAGGGCGGCGAACAGTCCGCAGGGCCCGAAACCGATGACGACAGGGCGTTCGGTGACGCTGGCCGGGGCTTTGGCGACCGGGTAATAGGCGGTATCGGGTGCGGGGCGAACGTGGTGATCTTCCGCAAAACGCTCAAGTACGGCGGCTTGGTCACTCACCTCAAGATCAACGATGTAGACAAATTTGATTTCCGAGTTCTTTTTGCGCGCATCGTAGCTGCGCTTGAACACGGTAAAAGACACCAAATCGGCATCGGCCAGTTTCAGCCGGGCAACAATGGCCGGGCGCAAGGCTTCGGGCGGGTGGTCGAGCGGTAGGGCAAGTTCATTAAGGCGAATCATTGAGAATCCTGGTCGGTGACTCCGACATGGTGGAGGTTTGGCTTTGTGGCTGTGGTCCGCGTTGGCCACCGGCAGTGCTTCTGCTGGGTCGGCATCAACCCATCCATGGGGCCTAGGCCGAAACATCCATGTTTCGGACTTCCCAGCAGAAGCACCACCGGCAGCCAACGCTCGCATTGTGCAAGCGCCTAGACTCGAGTGCTGAATAGCGCGTAATTATACGCACTGGGCCGAGTTGTGTCAGTGTTGTGGTTTTACGCCCTACCCGGCCACAGCGTACAATGGCGGCTTATTCGATGAATCAGCACGGTTAATTGGCTATGGCCCGATCCAAAAGCAGCAGTCGGTGGCTCGAAGAGCACGTGAACGACCCTTTTGTTAAGCAGGCGCAGATCGACGGTTACCGGTCGCGCGCGAGCTATAAACTGCTGGAAATCAACACCAAGGACAAACTGATTCACCCCAATATGCTGGTGATGGATCTCGGCTCGGCACCCGGCGGCTGGTCGCAGGTGTCTGCGAAACTGGTCGGTCACAAGGGCCGGGTAGTGGCGTCAGATATTCTGGAGATGGATTCCATTGCCGGGGTCGAGTTCATTCAGGGCGATTTTACCGAGGAAAGCGTGTTCGATGAGATCATGGCGACGTTGGATGGCGCTCTGGCTGATGTGGTGATCTCGGATATGGCGCCCAACATCAGCGGTGTGGATGTCGCCGACCAGGCCTCCTCGATGTATCTGGTCGAGCTGGCGTTGGATATGGCGCGACAAGTGCTCAAACCGAAAGGCAGTTTTGTAGCAAAGGTGTTCCACGGTGAAGGCTACGATGAGTACGTCAAAGACTTGCGAACGTCGTTCGATAAAGTGGTGATTCGCAAACCCGATTCGTCACGGGCCCGTTCGCGGGAAGTGTATGTGGTTGGCAAGGGCTTTAAGGGATAAGAGAAACAGTCCCGATCGTCATCGAGACTGTTTGGGTGGTTAATCGGTGATGGGTGCCAGTCGGTTCGGGCCGTCAGGTATGCTCCTTGAAGACACGCCGTAAACCGATACCAGTCCCATCCGTGGGACTGGCCCTTGCGGGCTCGCTTCGCTCATGCCAAAACGCTCCTGGCGTTATGGTCCCTGGGGGCTCGAATGCCGCATCCATGCGGCATCACGGTCTTCAATGAGCATACCTGACGGCCCTTTGCCTGAGTTGCCGCCCTTTAATTCTTAACACTCATCCAATTTAATCGTGGACAATGGCCGTCTGATGCGGCCTTTCCAAAGCAAGGCCTTTTCAATACTCTAGCGACACTCAAATTATTCGAGCTTTGGAGTTGGCAGCCAACTTAGTGCCAGATGCCGGGTGTGCCTATTCGGGGAAGTCCGCAGCATGGATGCTGCGGCCTAGGCTCCATGGAAGGATTTACGCCGACCCCGAATAGGCACAGCCGGTGTCTGACACGGACTCCAGGCAGACAAACTGAAACGAACCAGAAAGGTGAACCGGTGGCTCAATACGTTTTTACCATGAACCGCGTCGGCAAAGTTGTACCGCCGAAACAGGAAATTCTGAAAGACATTTCGTTGTCGTTCTTCCCCGGAGCGAAGATCGGTGTGCTTGGCCTGAATGGGTCGGGTAAGTCGACCTTGCTGCGCATTATGGCCGGGGTCGATAAAGACTACATCGGTGAGGCACGGCCCCAGCCGGATCTGAACATCGGTTACCTGCCGCAGGAGCCGGAGCTGGACGAGACTAAGACGGTGCGCGAGATTGTGGAAGAGTCTCTGGCGCATTTAAAAGATGCCCAGGTTCAGTTGGAAGCGGTCTATGCCGCCTACGCCGAGCCGGATGCCGATTTTGAAAAGCTGGCTACCGAACAGCAGAAACTGGAAAACATTCTGGCCGCGGCCGATGGCCACAACCTGGAAAACCGGCTGGAAATCGCGGCCGAGGCGTTGCGCCTGCCACCCTGGGACGCGCCGGTGAAGAACCTCTCCGGGGGTGAGCGTCGCCGGGTGGCGTTGTGCCGCCTGTTGCTGTCGAGCCCCGACATGCTGCTGCTTGATGAGCCAACCAACCACCTCGACGCCGAATCCGTCGCCTGGCTGGAGCGCTTTCTGCACGAATTCACCGGCACCGTGGTGGCCATTACCCACGACCGGTACTTCCTCGACAACGTGGCCGGCTGGATTCTGGAACTGGACCGCGGGCACGGCATTCCGTTCGAAGGCAACTACAGCCAGTGGCTGGAAAATAAAGAAAAGCGTTTGGAGATGGAATCCAAACAGCAGCAGTCGCATGATAAAGCGGTCAAGTCTGAGCTGGAATGGGTTCGCCAGAACGCCAAGGGGCGTCAGGCCAAGTCGAAGGCACGTTTGCGCCAGTTTGAAGAGCTCAGTTCAAAAGAGTTTCAGACCCGCAACGAAACCAATGAAATCTACATTCCGCCTGGCCCACGCCTGGGCGATAAAGTGTTTGAGATTGAAGGCGTCTCGAAGACGTACAACGGCAATCTGCTGTATGAAGATCTGAACTTCGTGGTACCACCGGGCGCCATTGTCGGCATTATTGGTGGTAACGGCGCGGGTAAGTCGACGCTGTTCCGGATGATCGCCGGGCAGGAAACACCCGATTCCGGCAACATCACGGTCGGGGAAACGGTTGATCTGGCGTTTGTCGGGCAGATGCGTGAGCTCGACGACAGCAAAACGGCCTGGGAAGAAATTTCCGACGGTCAGGACCTGATTTCCGTAAATGGCTATGAGATTCCGTCGCGCGCCTACCTTGGTCGCTTCAATTTCAAGGGCAACAGTCAGCAGAAATACGTGAAGCAGTTGTCGGGCGGGGAGCGTAACCGTTTGTTCCTGGCCAAGCTGCTGAAACAGGGCGGCAACGTGTTGCTGCTTGACGAACCGACCAACGATCTCGACGTTGAGACCTTGCGGGCTCTGGAGGAAGCCATTCTGGCGTTCCCGGGTGCTGTCATGGTGATCTCGCACGATCGCTGGTTCCTCGACCGGGTCGCGACGCACATTCTGGCGTTTGAAGGTGACTCCAACGCCGTGTTCTTTGAAGGCAACTTCACCGAGTACGATGCGGACTATCACAAACGGACCGGTAACCAGGGTCCGAAACGCATCAAATACAAACGCATCAAGTAAGCGTATCGTATAGCAACCAGGCTCAGCGTACGTTTTTAACCGTGAGCTGAGCCACCCGGTCAGGCCTGCAGGTCTGCCCGGGTGACCCGCCCCGTATTACGAGGAAGACCATGAGCGCAAAGACCGGCCCTTTGACCGGCCAGAAAACCCCGCTGGCAAAAAAACTCGGCCTTTTGGTCGGCCTTGGCTTCTGTTCCGGCATTCTGCTGGCGGTGGCGGTTTGGCTACTGAGCCTGAACATCCCCATGATCAGCGGCATGATGGGGCTGCTGTGTACCATTGGCAGCCTGGCCTTGCTGGTCGCGACGTTTCGGGTCTATGCGGCGATTACGCTGTCATTGGCCCAGAATGACCAGAAACATCTGCAAAATGCGCTGATTCAGGCCAAAGACATGCTCGACACCAGTAAACAGCTGCGTGACGACCATATTCTGCTGCAAAGCGTCTACAACAACCTGACCTTCCCGGTCTGGCTGAAAGACCGCTTTGGCCGTTATCTGGTGGCCAACAGCTCGCTGACCAATCAATGGTGCGATGGGGCCGATGTGCAAGGGAAAACCGATGCCGATGTGCTGCATGCCCAATTGGCCGAGGTGTTTATGGCGTCGGACGAACAGGCGCTGAGCTCGGGCCGCCATCAGGTTCTGGAACTGAAGATGGATCTGACCGGCCAGCCTTCGCGCTGGTACCGCATTGAGCGCCACCCTCTGGTTGGCGAGAACGAGGCCATTGTCGGCGTGCTCGGTTTTGCCATCGACATTACCGGTTACAAGGTCTCCGATGAACAACTGCGCGCCGACCAACTGGTCGACCCGGTCACGCATTTTGCCAACCAGCAAGGGATGCGCCGTTTCATCGATGACCACGATGAAGAGATCGACGACCTCTGGTGCCTGCACGTCGACATCGACCACTTTAAAGTGCTGAATGACAGTATGGGTACAGCCGCGGGCGACCAATTGCTGACGCAGTTGTCGCAGCGCCTGAAACACCACAGCGACGAGGACGATTTTCTCGCCCGCGTCGGTGCCGATGAATTCGTGCTGTTCTGGTATGGCACCGAAGTGCCGTCTGACGACGACCGCGATGAACGCCTGAAAGACCTGCATCTGCAATTGAACCAGCCGTTTTCCATCGGTGAGAGCAGCTACAGCTTTACCGTCTCGATCGGTGCCGCAAGAGCCCCCGGGCATGGCATGACCGCCAACGAACTGCACCAGAACGCGGGCATTGCGCTGTTCAACGCCAAGAAAAAAGGCCGCAACCAGGTGCACTGGTACCACAGCGATTACGAAGACCAGGCTCAGCGCCGGCTGCGTAAGGCGCAAATGTTGAAGAACGCGCTCAAGCAGCAGGATCTGGAAGTGCACCTGCAACCGCGCATCGATTGCCGCACCGGAGAAATTCTGGCGCTGGAATGCCTGGCGCGACTCCAGGGTGAAGAAGGCGACCTGATCTACCCCGGGCACTTCATTGAACTGGCCGAACACAACGGGTCGATTCGGGAGCTGGACCGCTGGATGCTGGAGCAGGCCCTGCTGCTGATTTCCCGGCAACTCAACGAAGGCGCACACCCGGTGGTGCTGGGCGTGAACCTGAGCGTGCAAAGCGTTAACGAAGATACCCTGCGCTACCTGGCCGCCTGGCAGGCTCGCAAACCAGACGCCATGCGCTACCTGGAAATCGAGATTACCGAGCACCACCTGCCGGACCAGAACGATGACTTCCGCAACCGGCTTGAGGCCCTGAGCGAGCTGGGTATTTCTCTGGCCCTCGACGATTTCGGTTCCGGCTATGCCAACCTGTCGAAACTGCCCGACCTGCCGTTTTCGATCATCAAACTCGACCAGAGCTTTATTCGTGACCTGCCCAACTCGGAAAAACAGAAAGCGGTGGTCAAGGCGATTGTCGATCTGTGCGCGTCGCTGTCGATCACCGTGGTGGCCGAAGGGGTGGAGACTGAAGATGAACTCAATGCCGTGGCCAAGCTTGGCTGCTTTTGCATTCAGGGCTTTGTCTATTCCAAGCCGCGCCCATTGGGCGAAGCCATTGAGTGGTTTGAACAACGCCAGATGGCGCGTCAGTAGGTCTGTGGCATTGTCCGCATGATATGAATCCCATCCATGGGATTCACCCTTCGGGCTCGCTGCGCTCATGCTAAAACGCTCCTGGCGTTTTAGTCCATGCTGCGGACTCCCTCGCAGAGGCGCCACTGGCAGCCGCCGCTAGTCACCTGAGCCAACTCCAAAACCTGGGTTAGCCACTCTGCTTCACTCAAAAACTCCCCACCTATTGCACGCCTGCCACGAATTCATTACCATGCCGCTCCCTGACTGAGACAACCCGGTCAGTTTGCGGACGTGGTGGAATTGGTAGACACGCCAGATTTAGGTTCTGGTGCCGTAAGGTGTGAGAGTTCGAGTCTCTCCGTCCGCACCATCTCAAGGTTAGATACTCCCTGTTTCATCATCACTCAATGCCTACCCCTCCTGGCATCCCCGGTTTTTTTTTGACTGAACATCCGCCCTCACTGCTGGCCATCGTTTTACTCACCGGCTTGGCTGCTTCCAGTCGCCCACAGAGTGGCCTCCCACAAAACCAGGTCTTGCAATCCTCCCGGATTCACAGGCACAATTAACATATGTTATCGAATTAACACTTGTTACCTGAGCCCTCTATGACCGAACTTGAACAACAACTGGTGGCCGCAATTCGCGCCACCCCCATGGCCACCCAGCAGCAACTGGCTGACCAGCTCGGCATCAGCCGTGAATCCGTGGCAGGCCATATCATGCGGCTGACCCGTCAGGGTGTGATTCTGGGCAAGGGCTACTTACTGCCGGATCAGGATCGCATTGTGGTGCTGGGCGGGGCGAATGTGGATCTGACCGGGCGTTGCAGTGCCTCCTACCGGCCCGGCGATTCCAACCCCGGCAGTCTGGCGCAAAGCGCAGGGGGTGTTGGCCGCAACATCGCCGAGAACCTCGCTCACCTGGGCCACGACGTGACCCTGATTACCTTGCTGGGCAATGACAGCAATGGCGACTGGCTGCAGCAGCGCATTGCTGCTGCCGGTATTCGCACCGATGGCCTGCTGCGCCACCCGAGCCTGCCCACCAGCACCTACCTGGCCATGAACGATCACGATGGCCAACTGATTGGCGCGCTCGCCGACATGGGCATTACCGATGCCCTGACGCCCGAGGCACTGGCGCCACTGCGCTCGACGCTGGTCGCTGCCGATGCAGTGGTTGTTGAGGCCAATGTGCCTGAGGCGACATTGGCCTGGCTGGCAACGCTGCCGTTAAAGGGCGCGCTCTACGCCGATGCCGTCTCTACCGCCAAAGCCCCCAGACTCAAACCCTTGCTCGCGCATCTGAATGTGCTGAAGGTCAACCAGTCGGAAGCCCGTGCGTTATTGGGCCAGGAAGACACCGACGCGGAAGCCCTGTCGAACCGATTGATCAGCGAAGGGGTTAAAACGGTGGCGCTGAGCCTCGGCAGTAACGGCTTGTTGCTCAATACCGCCAGCAACCAACACCAGCAGGGCATTTACCCAACTCACATAGCGAGCGATACCGGCGCCGGCGACGCCCTCATAGCCGGCATCATTCATGCCGACCGGGCTGGCTGGACACTGTTACACCAGGCCGCATTCGGCCTGGGCTGCGCCGGGCTGACGCTTGAGTCCGCCGGCGCCAACCATCCCCAACTTACTGAAACCAAAGTCAACCAATGGATTCTCGACCGATGAACGCATACCTCGACATCAAACCCGAAGTCGCCGAAGCACTGGCCAACGGCCAGCCCGTCGTCGCGCTGGAAAGCACCATCATCTCTCATGGCATGCCCTGGCCGGATAACGCCACCACCGCCAAGGAAGTGGAACAGATTATTCGTGATGCCGGCGCGGTGCCTGCCACCATCGCCATCATCAATGGTCGCCTGAAAGCAGGGTTGACCTGCGACGAAATCGATGTCCTGGCGAAGGCCGGGCATAGCGTCGCCAAGTGCTCACGCCGCGACCTGCCCTATGTTGTCGCCCGCGGTGAGCACGGGGCGACCACCGTTGCTGCCACCATGATCATCGCCGACATGGCCGGTATTCGCGTGTTTGCCACCGGTGGCATAGGCGGTGTGCACCGCGGTGCGCAACAAAGCTTTGATATTTCAGCCGACCTTCAGGAACTGGCGCATACCTCGGTTGCTGTGGTGTGCGCTGGCGCCAAGTCAATTCTCGACCTGGGTCTGACCCGCGAGTATCTGGAGACTCAGGGCGTGCCGGTGCTGGGTTACCAAACCGATTCACTGCCTGCTTTCTACACCCGCATCAGTGACCATGGCGTTGATTACCGCCTCGACAGCGACACCGACATAGCCGCTTTTCTAAACGCCAAGTGGGGCATGAACCTGGCCGGTGGCGTGGTGATCGCCAACCCGATTCCCGAAGCCTACGCCATGGATCCGGCGACGATCCAGGCCGCTGTTGATCAGGCCTTGGCCGAGTCGGTCGATCAGGGCATCAGCGGCAAGGAATCAACGCCTTTCCTGCTGGCCCGGGTGGCTGAGCTGACGGGCGGCGACAGCCTGGCCAGCAACATTCAACTGGTGTTCAACAACGCCCGGCTGGCCGCAGGCATCGCGCGGGCACTGATCGCCTGACCGACCGCCGTTCAACCAGGCACTTCCTCGTAAAAGCCCCCGGTTTGATCAAATCGGGGGCTTTTTTGTCAATTTCTACTAAACTGTCTCTATATCCCGATTCACCGTTGCACAAGGCTGCACGGCTGGCTAGTTTATTGCTACGATCACTACAATCATTTATGCGACGAAGTCTTTCACTTCGGCGCTGCTCCAAAACAGTGCGTCGCTCTGCGGCAAGGCACCCATTGGAGACCAGGGATTGGAATGTGCTGTTGCGGACGGGATGTCGTTAACTCAAAAAAACAGAAAAGGTTAACGTTTCAATGCAGACCCACCCCTTAGTTCGACGACTCGCGTTAGTGTGCGCTTGTGCCCTTCCGGTATCGTTGTTTGCCGAAGACCTGCCACGCATCAACCTTTACACCGAAAACTACGGTACCTTCAACTACAGCCTCGAAGGCGCCGCCTACGAACACGACATTGAAGACATCGGCGGCACGGCGACTGAAATCGTCGGGCAATTGTTTGCCGAAGCCGATATCGACTTCAAACTGAGGTTGCGAACCTGGTCGGTCTCTTATGGACGGGCGCTGGAAAGGCCCAATTACGGGGTCTATTCGACGGCGCGCACCGAGTCACGCGAAGATTTGTTTGAATGGGTCGGCCCGGTCGGACAATACAGCTGGATCCTGCTGGCCAAAACGGGCCACCGATTGTCGATCGACAACCTCACTGATTTGCGCGGGCTGCGTGTAGGCGGTTATCAAGGCGACGCCGCAACGACCTTTCTGCAAGAGCAGGGCTATGAGGTCTCGACACTGCCCAATGAATCACTCAACGCCCAGCGCCTGGCCAACGATCTGATCGATGTGTGGATCACGTCTGACATCAATGGCTACAAGATCGCCGAAGAAAGCGGCTATCCGGATGTTGAAGAAGCATTTCGCATTCGTACCGTGGGGTTGTATCTGGCGATGAACCCGGAGACTGACCCCCGTGTCATCAACGCCCTGAATACGGCTTACGATGATCTGACGGCGCGGGGCGAAATCGCCTTCGATTGAGCACGACAGGAAAAGGGATAGCTTATGGGCGGTCGACTGATCACGCTGGTGCTGATCACTCTACTGGCGGCTTGCAGCAGCCTGCAACCGGCAGGAACATCGGACCCGGCGGTTGCAACACCGGCCATTACGCTGCCCCTGGTCGCCAGCTGGTATAACGGTAAGGTCTACTATTACGTGACCACCGATGCCTGGCCCAGATCCATGGCCATCGCCAAGGGCGCGAACCACACGCCCCGTTTTCAGGATGCCTTGCCTCCAAGGCCGAAACCGCCCGGCCTGAAAACGGTGCTGGAACGCGTTTATACCTTTCCCGGGGGTGAGCAAATCAATGTCATTCCCTCTGCCCCCGAACCCATTGGCCCGGCCAGCAATAATCAGCCGTACAGCCCTGTCTGGCAAATGGTTGAGGTGCGCTGGCTAAGATCGGAGCAACAGCAGGAGTTGACGTCAGAGGCGCAATTGCTCGACGCCGAGGCAGCCGGTTGGGTAGAGTTGACGGTCACGGACATAGTGGTGAACTGCGCCGTCGTCGCCGATGCGCAAGGCAACCGGCTGCCTGGCAGCCAGTTGCACGGCCTGCCCGATCAGCCCCGGTAGTAGCGCTGCTCAACAAAGGGCATGCGGCTAACCGTCATGGGCAGGCGCTTGCCACGAACTTCGGCGAACACCTCGGTTTCCAGGGCGCTGCAGGCCGTTTCGACGTATCCCATGGCTACGGAGGCTTCAGCACTCGGGCCGAAGGTTCCACTGGTGACGACGCCGATGCGATCGCCTTCGGCGTTGTACAGCTCCGTGCCTTCACGCACGGGCGCTCTGCCGGTACCGATCAGGCCCACTCGCTTGCGCTGCCAGTCTTTGTTCGCGATTTGCGCCAGAATCACGTCTGCACCCAAAAACCCGCCCGGACGCTCGCCATCGGCGCGTCGCGGTTTAGATATGGCCCAGATCAGGCTGCCTTCCAGCGGCGTGGTGGTGGTATCAATGTCGTGGCCGTACAAACACAGGCCGCTTTCGAGGCGCAGTGAATCACGGGCGCCCAGGCCAATGAGTTCGACCTCGGGCTCAGCCAGAAACCGGCGCACCAGCCGGTCGGCATCGGCGGCCGGAATGGAAATCTCATAGCCGTCTTCACCGGTATAGCCACTGCGTGAGACGAAGCATTCAACCCCATCAAGCGTAACCTGCCAGTTATCCATAAACACCATTTTGGCCACGGCTGGCTCATACCGCGCCAGCACTTCTACGGCCTTCGGGCCTTGTAAGGCAACGAGCGCCCGGTCATCGAGCCGCTCGAGCGTGACGCCACTACCCAGGTTCGCT
This sequence comes from Saccharospirillum impatiens DSM 12546, assembly GCF_000423605.1. Taxonomy (GTDB): domain Bacteria; phylum Pseudomonadota; class Gammaproteobacteria; order Pseudomonadales; family Natronospirillaceae; genus Saccharospirillum; species Saccharospirillum impatiens. Next base: position 115,315 of record NZ_AUIH01000010.1, on the reverse strand, counting down.
TGCAGATGCGCGATGTCGGCCTCTTTGCAGGCGGCATTGACGACCAGGTACAGGCAGTCTTCGTAGCGGGTCACCATCAGGTCATCCAGAATGCCACCGGTCTCGCTGGTGAAAATGGCGTAACGCTGCTTGCCCACAGGCAAGTCGATGATGTCGACCGGCACCAGTTTTTCCAGCTCAGCCGCCGCCTGCTCACCGTGCAATTTCAGTTGCCCCATGTGCGATACATCAAACAAACCCGCCGCATGGCGGGTATGCAGATGCTCCTGCTTTACCCCAAGCGGATACTGAACCGGCATGGAGTAGCCGGCGAACGGCACCATACGGGCACCCATTTCAATGTGCAGGTCCGTTAACGGGGTCGTTTTCAAAGAGTCTGTGTTATCAGTCATAGATCACCTGTTGGCGGTTGAGCAGCCCGGAAGCCCATTCAAAAAAGTAGAGTGAACCGCATAATGCAACAACAACACCGTGTTTCCAATAGGAAACTCGAGAAAGTCAGTGGCAAGCTCCGGAGTTCGTTATATTCAGTGCCAGTGGTCCGTGCGAGATGCCGGGTATCCCTCTCTGGGGTCGGCGTAAATCCATCCATGGAGCCTAGACCACAGCATCCATGCTGTGGACTACCCCAGAGAGGGATACCCGGCACCACGCACTCAATCCTGTGGGAACTCCTTTGATCGACAGCCCCAATGAAAACTCATTTAATCCACACTGAATTAAGGTCCATCAGACCAGCGACGGCGGGTGGGTAATGGTTTGGCGGGACGTCGGTCCCCATGGATGGGGACCGCCGAGCTTACACGGACGTACTTGCAGCGACCCGCCAAACCATTACCCACCTGCCATAGCGGACTCCTGGCAAAGTAGGTTATTCAACCCGCCCCAATGAAGCCTCCCAGCCACCCATTAGGCAGTCACCCACAACACCTCAGCATCCTGCTCGCTGGTAGAGACCAGGGCGTGGCCCATGGTGCAGTCGTAATAGGCGGAGTCGCCTTCGTTGAGGGTGACGGGTTCGTAGAACTCGGTGTAGAAGAGGATTTCGCCCGACAATACGTAGAGGAACTCTTCGCCCTCGTGACGGATCCATTCATCGAATTCATCAAAGGTGCGGGTATGCACCCGGGTGCGAAACGGCACCATTTTCTTTTGCGTCAGCTGGGTGGCGAGCAGTTCGTGCTCATAGGTGGGCGTGGGGTGCGGTTTGCCCTCACCTTTGCGAGTGATGTCGCGCCGGCCCCCGGCACTGGCTCCGGTGCGTGGCTGGGCGAACAGTTGCGGAATATCGATGCCCAGGCCGTGTACCAGCTTGTTGACCGCGCTGAACGTTGGTGAAATCTGTTCGTTTTCGATTTTCGACAGCGTCGACCGGGCCAGTCCGGTGCGCTTGCTGGCTTCTTCCAGAGTCAGGTTCTGGCTGAGGCGAATTGCGCGCACACGCTGCCCCAGCTGCAAGGGCTCCAGTGTGGCTTCAGTCGCGCTTTTACGCGCAATGCGCATGGCTTTGGTCTCGCTCTCGTCGGCTGTTGCCTGCTTGAGAAAATGAGGTTCGTCTGACATGCGCTTCGGGGCTCGCTGCAAAGGTGGGTGGTTAGCGGTATGGCGTCGAGTATCGCACAGGCACCTCAGGCAGGGAACGCTCGGTCCCCGATGCTCTGCTCTTGTTTCCTATAAGAAATATTTGTTGTCAACGCGAAAGGCCGTTGCTACCCTTTAATCAAATTATTACTGGCAACCCCAACTACTGAATACGGGTTACCTGCGCAAACCGGCGTCCGCGCCGGTTTTGTGTTTCCGGGCTTGCCAAACCTGACCTTCAGATCAACTTTCGAGGATACTCCGATGACCGCCATCCCGACCGAACTGAGATACGCGAAAAGCCACGAATGGGTGCGCGATAACGGCGATGGCACCGTCTCCGTGGGCATTACCGACCATGCACAGACTCAGCTCGGCGATGTGGTGTTTGTGGAATTGCCGGAAGTCGGCCAGGAACTGAGCGCCGGTGGTGAGTGTGCCGTGATCGAATCGGTCAAGGCGGCCAGCGATATCTACAGCCCCATTTCAGGCACTGTGACCAGCATTAATGAACAGCTTGAAGACGCGCCCGAAACCATAAACGAAGCCTGCTACACCGATGGCTGGATCTTTACCCTGACGCCCAGCGACGATTCAGAACTGGACGCCCTGCTGACGGCGGATCAGTACCAGGCAAGTACTACTTCGTCGGACGCTTAGCCGCGTCCGATTTGGAGGTTGGTTTTACTATGGTGCCTGGTTCCCGTGTCAGGCACCGGGTATGCCGCTCCGGGGTCGTACGGGATGCCGCCCACTCAACCCATCCATGGGGCCTAGACCGCAACATCCATGTTGCGGAATTCCCCGGATCGGCATACCCGGCACCTGACACTCAGTTGATTGCAAAGTCAGAACTTAACATCGACAGGCACTTTTTTTACTGTCAGTTCCACTCTCTTACCCCGAGGCACCCTCATGAACGCCAAGTTGCCACTTACCCGTAAACCCCTCGCCCAACTGGTCGGTGCCAGCTTTACCCAGCGCCATATCGGACCGGATGCGGCTGAACAGGCTTCCATGCTGAATACACTCGATCTGGCGACCGTCGGTGAACTGATCGACCAGACAGTCCCGGGTGCCATTCGGTTGCAACGCCCGCTCGCCGTCGAGGCAGGCCTCAGTGAAGTCGAGGCGCTGGCGGAATTGAAAGAGATTGCCGGGCAAAACCAGGTGTTTCGTTCTTACATCGGCCAGGGGTATTACAACACCCAACTGCCAGCCGTGATTGTGCGTAACGTGCTGGAAAACCCGGCCTGGTACACCGCCTATACACCCTACCAGCCTGAAATCTCCCAGGGTCGGCTCGAATCGCTGCTGAATTTTCAGCAGATCATCATGGATCTGACCGGGTTGGACCTGGCCAACGCCTCCCTGCTCGATGAAGCCACAGCCGCCGCCGAAGCGATGACACTGTGCCAGCGCGCCAACCGCCGCTGCAAGAGCAATGTCTTCTTTGTGGCCGACGATGTGCACCCGCAAACACTGGCCGTGCTGGAAACCCGCGCCGAGCATTTCGGGTTTGAACTGGTGGTCGCGCCGGCCGCTGCCATCAGCGAACACAACCCCTTTGGCGCTTTGTTCCAGTACCCCGGAACCGACGGCCAGATTGCCGATTTGGGGACGCTGATTGCCAGTGCCAAGGCACAGGGGGCCATGGTTGCAGTGGCCAGTGATTTGCTGGCGCTGATGCTGCTCAAATCACCCGGTGAGCTGGGCGCTGACATCGTATTGGGTTCCGCGCAGCGCTTTGGCGTGCCCATGGGCTACGGTGGCCCGCACGCGGCTTTCTTTGCTGCCCGTGAAGACCTGAAACGCCAGGTGCCGGGGCGCATCATCGGCGTGTCGGTCGACACCCGGGGCAATACTGCCCTGCGCATGGCGATGCAGACCCGTGAGCAACACATTCGCCGTGAAAAGGCGACGTCGAATATCTGTACCGCTCAGGCATTGCTTGCCAACCTGGCTGCCTTTTATGCGGTGTATCACGGCCCGGAAGGCCTGACCGCCATTGCTGAACGGGTGCATCGCCTGACCGGTATTCTGGCGCTGGGTTTGCAGCAAAAGGGTATTAGCGTGCCGACTTCGTACTTCGACACTCTGGCGCTGACCGGCTTCGATGCCAGCGTTCATGACCGCGCGCGCGGCAAGTCGATGAATCTGCGTGACTTTGGCGACGGTCGTATCGGCATCAGCCTGGATGAAACCACGACCGAGGCCGATGTGCTCGACCTGTTCCGGGTGTTGCTCGGCGACAACCACGGGTTGTCTGTCGCTGAACTGGATGCGCAGTTGCTGGCGGACACTACACCTGGCACGGCACCCGGTATCGACCCGGCCCAGCGCCGCAACGATGCCGTGCTCAGCCACCCGGTGTTTAACCGTCACCACAGCGAAACCGAGATGTTGCGGTACATTCGTTCGCTGGAAAACAAAGATTACTCGTTGGTTCACGGCATGATTCCGCTCGGCTCCTGCACCATGAAACTGAACGCCACTGCCGAAATGATTCCGGTGACCTGGCCGGAATTTGCCAACATGCACCCCTTCGCGCCCGTCGACCAGGCACAGGGCTATGCCCGCTTGCTAGCCGACCTGGAGCGGGACCTGGCTGAGATCACCGGCTACGATGCCATGTCGCTGCAGCCTAACTCAGGGGCCCAGGGTGAATACGCTGGCTTGCTGGCGATACGTCGCTACCAGCAGGCCAATGGCGAAGGCCAGCGCACGGTGTGTCTGATTCCCGCCTCGGCCCATGGCACCAACCCGGCCTCCGCCGCGATGATGAGCATGGACGTGGTGATCGTGAATTGTGACGATGAAGGCAACGTCGACCTGGCCGATTTGCGCGCCAAAGCCGAAGCCGCGGGCGATAAGCTCTCGGCCTGCATGATTACCTATCCCTCTACGCATGGTGTGTACGAGGAAGGTGTGCGTGAACTGTGCGACATCATTCACCAGTTTGGCGGCCAGGTGTATCTCGACGGTGCCAACCTGAACGCCCAGGTGGGCCTGACTCAGCCCGGGTTTATCGGTTCTGATGTCTCACACCTGAACCTGCATAAAACCTTTGCCATCCCGCATGGCGGTGGCGGCCCGGGTATGGGCCCTATTGGCGTAAAAGCGCATCTGGCGCCTTACCTGCCGGGCCACAGTGAAACCGAAGGCTCGGGCGCAGTCTCGGCGGCACCTTACGGTTCGGCTGGCATTCTGCCGATCACCTGGATGTACAACCGCATGCTGGGTCATGAAGGGCTGCGTCAATCGTCTGAAATCGCCATTCTCAATGCCAACTATGTCGCAGAGTGTCTCAAAGACGACTACCCCGTACTGTACCGGGGCCGTAACGGCCGGGTCGCCCACGAGTGCATTCTGGACATTCGCCCATTGAAAGCAGACACCGGCATTACCGAGGAAGACATTGCCAAGCGATTGATGGACTATGGCTTTCACGCCCCCACCATGAGCTTTCCGGTGCCAGGCACCTTGATGATCGAGCCGACAGAATCGGAATCACAGGCTGAGCTGGACCGGTTTATCGAAGCCATGAAAGGCATTCGCGCTGAAATAGAGGCGGTCAAATCGGGCCAGTACAGCGAAGAGCAGAGCCCGTTGCGTCACGCGCCGCACTCGCAACTGGATCTGATTGGTGAGTGGGACCGGCCCTACAGCCGCGAGCAGGCGGTATTCCCGACTGCGGCCACGCTTGCGGCCAAATTCTGGCCTGCCGTAAACCGGGTCGACAACGTACATGGTGATCGCAATTTCATGTGCAGCTGCCCGAGCATCGACAGCTACCGCACACCCTGATAGTAAATGGTTAAACTCACTAAATGCAGGCCGCAGCTGCGGCCTGCATGAATCGATGCTACATTAGATAGACACTTGATTATTGCAGTAATCTGCTTTGTGTCATGCCTGAACCGTTATCGCCCTTCTCGCCTGGGCTGAACAAGCCCAACCCCGATTCATCCGGTTTATTTCTGGCGGTTTCTCACGCGGCTCGCTATCTGGGTTCCGAGCGGGGGTGGCGACATGGTATCGCCGATTTCCTGGCGGAACTGGGAGAGGCCACGTCGTCTAATCGGACCTGGATGTTTGAAGTACTCGACCAGGGGCCGAACCATTACGTCACCAGCTTTCTTTATGAATGGGCGTCAGAACCACAATATTCCGAAATTAATGACCCGCGCTTTAATGAGCATCGCGTGGAGGTCGGCAATGAAGACATTCGCTCGCTTTATCAGTCGCGTTTGAACGGTGACGTGCTCAGGCACAACATCGCGACGGTGGGCCCTTTTTTACAGTACGAGTTCGAGGTTCAGAACATTAAGTCGATGCTGACCATCCCCATCATGGTCGATGGTGCCTGGTGGGGAATTCTCGGTTTCGACGATTGCGACGCCCCGCGCGACTACTCCGACAGCATGGTCGCCGCCCTCGAAGTTGCTGCCACTCTGATCACCAACGGCATACTGCGCGAGCGCCTGGAATGGGAGGTCAATCACGATCACCTGACCGGACTGCACAACCGCCGCGCTCTGATTCAACGCATTGAACGTGCGTTGAAAACGTCGCCGGATCTCGGGTCACTGATCATTATCGACCTTGATGACTTCAAGCGCATCAACGATACGCTCGGCCATCAGGCCGGTGACGCTGCCCTTAAATCAGTGGCCACTGCGTTGAAGTCAGCGCTACCCAAAGAAGCGACACTGTCACGATTTGGGGGCGAGGAATTTGCGCTCTGGTTACCGGCAGATGGAAAGACGGCAAGCTCACTGGCCGAAACGCTGCGTGAAAAGCTCGAACAGCACAGCATCACCTGGAAGAACACCCGGCTAGCTATCCGTGCCAGTTTTGGCGTTGCGCAAATGCGCCCCTGCCCTCACCACGAAACTACTCAGACCTTATTCGACAAGGTCTTCGCCCGGGCCGACCAGGCCTTGTTTGAGGCCAAAGCCAGCGGGCGAAACCGGGTCGTGTATCACGACTGACAACTACCTCGCCGAGCCCAGCTTGAACTGGCTGGCCAATTCCTGCAATTCGACGCCCAGACGACTGAGCTCCTGATTCGACTGCAACGTTTCTTCACTGGCTGTTGCCGCTTGACCGACGATACCAGCGATCACGCCCAGTACCGACCCGGTGTTGTCGCTGTCTTCTTTCAGTTCAACAATCGCCTGAGCAGCCTCTTTCACTTCATCGGCAAGATCTTCGGTCTGCTTGATGTTGTTGCGCACCAGGCTGCCGCCTTCGCGAGTAAGCTGTTCGCACCCTTGCGCCGAGCCGGAGGCTTCCTCGGCATTCTGCGCGCCTTCCCGGGTCGTGGCTGTCATTTCATTCATGGCCGACGCGACCTGGTCCGTCTCATTTTTTTGTTCGGTGATAATTTTGGTATTCTCCTGGGCGACCGCCGACATCTGCTCACTGGCTGATGCCAGTTGGGCAGTGCCCGACCCAAGACGAGCGATCTATTTCACTCGTTTCTATTTTTTCGAAGTTCAATAACGAATACTCTTCTTAACGTAAAAAGCCTTTGTAGAAAGGACTTCAGTGACATCAGTGATGGTGGACAGCCAAAACGCGCAGGGCAAGGCGCTGTGTTCGCTAACTCACATTACGCGCCTACCTCACCCTTGCCTTAGTCCAGCCATAAACAGTGCGGCAAGCGAACCTGGCGCTCAACTTAGCGCTTAAACCGATTGACCAGCTCGTCCAACTGCTGGGCAACCTTGTGTACCTGCCCGATTCGTTCAGCCGCGTGGGTCGACAAATCGCTGTTGCTGGAAGCCAGGTTAGAGATCGTCACAATTTGCTGGTTAATTTGTTCCGACACCTGTGCCTGCTCTTCAACGGCGGCGGCCATTTCCTGAGACATGCTCGCTATGCCATCTACCGAGGCGGCAATGCTGTCCAGTTTATCTGACGAAATAGCGACCTGTTTCAGCCCTTCTTCCGCGTCTTTCTGGCCTTCACTGGCAACCGTAATGGCCTGTTTCGCCCGGTTCTTAAGCTCTGCAATAATAGAGTGAATTTCCTGGGTCGACCCCTGCGTCCGTTGTGCCAGTTGACGCACCTCATCAGCCACAACGGCAAAGCCGCGACCCGATTCACCCGCCCGCGCGGCTTCGATTGCCGCGTTAAGCGCCAGCAAGTTGGTCTGTTCAGCAATTTGCTCAATGATTTGAGCAGCGCCCATGATGGTTTCGGTTTGTTTCGACAAGTCGCCAACCGCCTGGCTGATGCCATCGACCTTGGCTTTCAAATGCTCAATCGCCTGATGCGTTTTACGCGAGACCGATGCACCCTCTTTCGCCAGACCCCTGGCTTCTTCGGCTTTATGAGCCGTTTGCTGCACATGGTCGGAGACTTCATTAATGGTCGCTGTCATCTGGTTCATTGCGGCGGCAACCTGGTCAGACTCGTCCTGTTGCTTGCGCATTTCAGCCTGGGCCTCACTGGCCATACTTAAGGCTTCAGAGGCATCTTTCTCTGCTCGAATCGACGCATCCTGTATCCGCGTCAAAACGGTATCGAGGTGCGCCTGTTCACTCATAATGGCGACTTTCAGGCGACCCAGATCGCGGGCATCGTCTGTGTAACTTTTAACAGCCAGATCGTGTTTGAACGATTTTTCCAGCAAGGTGTTGAGCCCTGCCATCAGCGAACGTCTGGACAGCACCCACCATGCAGATAAGCTAGCCAGTGCCCCCACCACCAAACCATAGGCAATCGTAGGCTGGCCCGAGGCAAACAGTGCCAGTGACGCCAGAACAACAGCAGCCGTCGCGATGGTTTGCCGGGGTGGAAACGCCGGCCCTGGTTTAAAGCCTGACTTTTTGATCCGGCCGTAGAGTTTTTCAGCTCGCTCTATGTCGCTGCGCTCTGGAACCCGGCGAACCGATTCATAACCAATGACAGTACCGTTGTCGGTGACGGGTGTGACATAGGCATTCACCCAATAATAGTCGCCGTTTTTACAGCGGTTCTTAACCAGACCCATCCAGGGTTGATTGGCCTTCAGGTGCGACCACATAACCTCGTAGGCTTCAGACGGCATGTCGGGGTGACGGATGATGTTGTGGGGCTGGCCAATGAGTTCTTCACGGGTAAAACCACTGACGCGTTCGAAGGCATCGTTGCAGTGCTTAATTCGACCTTTCAGGTCGGTAGACGAAATCAGTTTTTCGTCGGTTGAAAAAGTGATTTCCTTATCGGTAACCGGTTGATTGTTTCTCACAGCACACTCCGTTGCACATTGCAGACTGATACACTATAGGTTTCGGCACTCCGAAAAACGGTGTTCTGATGCCAAAACCCGGGTTGAAATATCCTACAAACCGTCGAACTTGCCCTGAGAATCATCTACATAGTTCAAGATACGCACAGCACTGAGACTCGACGACCTCTGGGTTTTCGGCGCGCCTGTTAAAACCTTAAACAGACGATAGCTCAAAGCACGCGCTTTTCTTGCGAAACTCAAAAAGCCACCGATTAGGCACAAGCAGTAACATGTATAGATCAGGCTACAGCAATGCGCAAAGGTGATTAGTCGGCTGACCAGGATTAAGGGTAATGCGGGAGAAGTGACTCTCAAGAGAAGCGGGTGCCTTATCGTTCGGGACTTGGGTTCAGGGTTCGGACCCCCTCACGATACCCAGCCGCGGAGCAATAGAGTAGCCTGCGTTGACAGTGCCAACTCCACCTCCTTCGGCTTGAGTACCGATAAAACTTGCATAAAACACGACTAGCTCGACCCGAGTTGAAATTTGCCGGAAAGCTCCTGCAGGTCGACACCCAGTCGACTCAGTTCCTGATTCGCCTGCAGGGTCTCCTCACTGGCCGTTGCTGACTGATCGGCGGATTCCGAGATGGTCAGAATGCTTCTGTTGATCTCTTCGGCTACGGCGCTTTGTTCCGTGACCGCCGCCGCTATCTGCTGGTTCATTGCCTGTATCTGAGTAACCGCCGCAGTAATCGACTTGAACGCCTCACGAGCTTGGGTTGCCGGGCCTTTGGTCGCCTCAGCCCGCTCGGAACTTAACTTCATTTTCTCAGCCGTTTGCTCCGCATTTTTCTGCAGATTGTTGATCAGCGCTTCAATCTGCTCGGTAGAGTCCTGGGTACGCTTAGACAGCCCGCGCACTTCATCCGCCACTACCGCAAAGCCTCGTCCGGCTTCGCCAGCACGGGCCGCTTCAATGGCCGCGTTCAACGCCAGCAAATTCGTTTGCTCGGCAATGCCGGCGATCACATCCAGCACCGTACCGATCTTATCGCAGTCAGCCTTAAGCTCTATGATCGCCTGAGTGGCAGCGGCAACCTCGTCGGCCAGTTCTTCGGTCTGCAGAATATTGTTGCGCACCAGCTCACCGCCTTCACGAGTCAACTGCTCGCATTGCTCGGCAGAACTGGAGGCCTCTTCGGCGTTCTGCGCGACTTCGCGCACCGTGGCCGTCATCTCGTTCATGGCCGTCGCCACCTGGTCAGTCTCATTTTTCTGCTCGGTAATCAGGCGGGTATTTTCCTGGGCAACCGCTGACATTTGCTCACTGGAAGAGGCCAACTGAGTGATGCCCTCTCCCAGTCGTCCGATCAACTGCTGCAGACTCTGAATAGTGGCATTGGTACTTGTCATCAAAACGCCAATCTCATCGGATCGTTTGGTAACCAATACCTGATCGAGATTGCCGGCCGCCAGCTCCTTCATTACTGCGACCAGCTGCGAGAGAGGTTTGCTGATCATCGCGGTGATCACAATGGTAATGAGCACCCCCAGCACAAGCGCGATCAAAGCCGCTGCGATAATCACTAATTCAGCTCGCTGAATGATCTGAGTGATCTCAAACTCCCGCGCCTGCGCGTACTCGTTGATGACCTCCTCCAAATCACGTGCACTGGTGAGCAACGCTTCGTTAAACTGATCCATTTCAGCGTCACTGGCGTTGTTTTGCATACCTTCAATCAAAAGTTCGAAGTCAGCTTCATAAGACTCCAAATCTTCAAAAACCGTCATCATGACTGTTCGGGTAACTGGATCATCCGTTGTATCCAACATGAAATTCGCTTCGTTACGAATATCGTCCAGCAACACTTCCTTTTCATCGAGATAACGCTGTTGTTGCCGGATAATATAGTTCTTTTCGGCAATCCGGGCATTGGCCATGCGTGCGCTTAATGAATCCAGCAATCTCAATCGCTGGTATTCTTCAGCAACCACATTGAGGTTCTGGAACCCGGTAACCGCAATACTGACGGTCAGCAGAAGGATTAATCCAAAACCGGCAAAGAGTTTCATGCGCGTTGACAGGTTATATATAGGCTGGGTTAATCGATCGATCATCTCTTCTGTCCTGCTTAATAATCTGGTGAAACACCTTGATTCACCTACTCTTTTAAGCCTATCAGCTAAAAACACACAGTGGAGGCTAGGCTAATGGGTCACATTTTACGCTGGACAGTCTTACCGACATTTTCCTGACGATCGAAACTCAGCAAGGGTTCAAAAATGTGACAGTTTTTGCCCGGAACTCAACTAAGAGTCTCCAGGCAATAAAGAAAGTCTCATTTATCGATACTCAGCAACCCCTTCCGAGCAGCTGGAAAATCGCTGTGTAAATTAGTAATCCAAGGTGATTTAAGTCTTATAATGTGATCTGGTTCACATTTTTAATGGGATTTAATGCAGAAGTGAGCTATCGATCACGCAAGAAGCATGCGCCATTTCGGTGCGCGGCCTGGGTTTTACCTTAAATTCTCGGGGCATGATTGACCCATCAAACATCCGTTTCTTCGAAACAGTCAGGTCACTGCCTGCACAACGAATTTCAAAGCCCCTTATGGGAGGTAACGACTAAACAGGTGAACGTATTAACCTGACTCATCAGACAATTTATCTGAGCGATCTTTGGTTGTTGGGTAACCGCTTGAAATTCCAGAAGTATGCCGTAGAGTAAAAAGTGGTCCAGCAGCCCCAGGAGTCAGCACGCCACGTCTCAGCTACAGGCAAACAGCTCACCTCAGAATTCTGATTCAGCATTAGGGTCACCGAGCAAGCCGACGTAGATGTTCAATACTAAACCTGATCAGATAAAGCGAATGGTCAACCGTTCCAGCCTGACGTTTCATGCAGCACAAATCGCCATGATCGTTTCTCTACTAATGCCAGGTAGCCTCTGTGCTACTCTTCTTTCGTGGTCAGCGTGGGAACGCCCAATGGTCTAATCTGGAAGCGGTGATCAGGCTGTTATCGCAGTTCTGTGCGCGGATTATCAAGGCTGGAGCAAGTTGATGTCTATATCCTTCAAGGTAACCACCGCGATAATTTGTATGGCTTTGCTCCTTGGGCTTTCGATGTATGGGCTACAGCGATTGTTGGTTTTCGCGGAGTTCAAGCAACTTGAGGATCAATACGCCCGCCTGAATGTCGACCGGGTTTCCAACCGGTTTTCGGTTGAGCTGGCCCGGATCGACGCAACCGTTTATGACTGGTCTGCCTGGGACGATACCTACGCCTTTGCCGAAAATCGAAATACCGCCTATGTGGAATCCAACCTATACTCGGAGAACTCCGGTGACGAGCCGCGACGAGGTGGGCCAATTGGCCATGGAGTTTAATGCGCTCATGAAAACGGTTGAGCATAAAACCCGGGCACTGCATGCAACCAACCATCAACTTGAAATTAAGCATCACCACCTGGTCGACGCTCAAGCCCATTTGAAACAAGCCAATTGGGAGCTGAAATCGTTGTCGGAGAAAGATGCTCTGACTGGCCTCTATAATCGCATGGCATTGGAGCGCAAACTGACGCGAGAGTGGAGCATACTGCGCCGCAGGCAAGCGCCCATATCTATCTTGCTGATCGACATCGACCGGTTTAAGGAATACAACGACCAATATGGGCATCAGGCGGGTGACGATTGTCTGCGCCAGGTAGCTTTCGTTTTCTCCTCCATCACTCAGCGAGCTTCAGATATGGCGGCTCGCTATGGCGGTGAAGAGTTCCTGATCATTCTTCCGGGTACGGAACGTGAAAACGCTGTCCAGCTTGGCTTGCAATTAATGCGCAAAATTAAGGAAGAACACATAGTGCATGCACACAGCGAACACAATGGTTGGCTGACCATCAGCATTGGTGTCTCTTCTATCATTCCTGAGGAGGCGCTATCGGTCCGTGACCTGATTCAGAACGCTGACGAAGCCCTTTACCGCGCCAAGAAACTTGGCCGCAACCGGCTGTGCGACGGCAGCAAAGAGTTCAGTTGACCTGCCGGCAGTGAATACGGCGAAAAACGAACAAGGAAACGGGTAGCAGAGTCAGGGTTGCCGGGCGCGCACCGCGGCCCGGCAACCGCTCTCGCATCAAGCCGTGGCGGAACTGCGCGAGCGCGCAGGTCTTGGTTTGCGGCGTACGCTGGGCTTGCTGGTAGAGGAATCAGTACGGCGATCATTACGATCACCGGCTGAACGCCCCTGGCCATTGTTGCCAGACTGCGGACGCTTGGGCCGCGAGCTGCTGGCTGGGCGTTTGCTGCTGGCGCGGCCTTCGGGAACCCGCTGATCGGGCTCGAAGCCTTCAACTTCTGTGCGTTCGATACGCTGACTGGTCAGCTTCTCGATACCCGCCAGAAAATCCGCTTCGTCGGCGCTGACCAGCGAAATCGCTTTACCTGACGCGCCGGCGCGGCCGGTGCGACCGATGCGGTGCACGTAATCTTCGGCGATGTTGGGCAGGTCGAAGTTGACCACTTGCGGCAGCTGGTCGATGTCCAGACCCCGGGCGGCGATATCGGTCGCGACCAGAATGCTGACTTTACCGGCTTTGAAATTTGCCAAAGCTTTGGTACGAGCACCCTGGCTCTTGTTGCCGTGGATGGCAGCAGCACGGATGTCGTTCTTTTCCAGAAACTCAGTCAGCTTGTTGGCGCCATGCTTGGTGCGAGTAAACACCAGAGCCTGTTGCCAGCCACCGTCGTGAATCAGCTTCGCCAGCAGGGCAGGCTTGCGCTTTTTATCCACCGGGTGAACTTCCTGTGTCACCGTTGCCGCTGTGGTGTTGCGCGGCGTTACGGAGATTTCGACCGGGTCGTTCACCAGGCCTTTGGCCAGTGTGCGAATTTCCGGAGAAAATGTCGCAGAGAACAGCAGGTTCTGACGTTCTTTTGGCAGCACGGCCAGAATTTTCTTGATGTCGTTAATGAAGCCCATGTCGAGCATGCGGTCGGCTTCGTCCAACACCAGCACTTCCAGTTGCTTGAAGTTGACGGCACGCTGGTTAAACAGGTCGAGCAGACGACCCGGTGTTGCCACCAGGATGTCAGCGCCTTTGCGCAGCGCCATCATCTGTGGGTTGATTTTGACGCCACCGAAGACAACGGTTGAGCTGAGGTTCAGGTGACGGCCATAGGTGACCACGCTTTCCTGAATCTGAGCGGCCAGTTCACGAGTTGGGGTCAGGATCAGCGCACGGGTGCTGTTGCTGCGGGCACGTTCGCCATCGGCAAGACGTTGCAGCAGAGGCAGGGTAAAGCCTGCGGTTTTGCCGGTGCCCGTTTGGGCAGCGGCCATCACATCACGGCCGGACAGTACGGCGGGAATCGCCTGGGCCTGAATGGGTGACGGGGTATCGTAGCCTTGGTCAGCAACTGCTTTTTGCAGCGGCAATGACAGGCCGAGAGAGGCAAAGCTCATAGTTCGGAGGTTCTCTATTTAAAAGAAAAGATGGGTGACCCATCCTTTTAACAGGCAGGTCGCGGCGCCCGTTTTCGAGCGGCGGTGCAGCTTACAGGAAGCGACGTTACAACGCCATGATTGGGTAGTAATTAGCCAGGTGGCGTCATGAGTTAGAAATTCGCAGGGTAATTCAACCAGGTGGTTACCATAGACCAGGTGGCTGTCGGACCACCAGGTACGCCTGCTGAAGGTACGCCGTAAACCCTTCCATGGGGGCTCGAAGACAGCATCCATGCTGTCTCACGACCTCCAGAAGGCGTACCTGGTGGTCCTAAGTAGCCCCGTGGTTAACTATTCGCGAATTCCCAACTCATGTTGTTCGACTCATGAAATAGCAAATATACCCTCGCCCTTGTTAAAGGCGAGGGTTAGCCAGTGGGTGGTTATTCCTGGCAGGCAAAACTCGCCGCAGAACTCGCACGACCGCCCTGATACCGGGCTACCTGGGGGTAGGGGCATAGCTTGCGTTCGACGTCACCGAGGCGTGCCACGGCTTCTTCATTACCGGGCATTACGCTGGCGATGATGTCTTCCGGAGCGTTGTCCTGTTCAACCCAGTCGACCAGGGCGGTGAAGAAGTCGAAATCATCCACCGTAGGTCCGCCGGCACCGTGTGGCATACCGGGTACGCGGTAATATCGCGCGAAATCTTCTGCCTGGTCGTTGTTGTTGGCGTCGAGCTTCTGGTACCAGTTTGTGGTGTCATTGACCGAGAACACCGGGTCGCTGACTCCGTGGAAAATGACCATCTTGCCGCCCTGCGCCTGAAAATCGGTCAGCATTGGGTTTTCCGAGTCGGGCGGGGTCATGTAGTCCATGGCGGATTCTGAGTAGCGCTCGGTGGTGGCGTAAATTTTGGGCGCATCGCTGTCGAAATCGAAGTCGAGCAGGTACTGCTCAAGTGCCTGCGGCGTTCCGGCGACCTCGGTTGGCGGGGTGGTAAACAGTTGTGCCAGAGAAGCGGCACCCATGACGCCGATCAGTGGTTGGTTATTCCAGGGCGGGATCGGCGTTTCCAGTTTCCAGAAGCGCCAGTCACCGGAGCCGATGCCAGAATCCCAGGGCCAGTCGCTGTACAGGGGTACGCCCTGAGAGTTGGTTGGTCCGGCGTGAATGGCTTTCAGGGCTGCGACCTGGGCGGCGCTAAGGCAACCTTCGGCCATGGCGGCATCGCACTGCAATGATTCGATGTTGAAGGCTGTTTGGCAGGCGTCTGTGTCGCCGATGTAGCCGTCTTCGAGTCCGTCCAGGTCATCGCAAGCGGCGAGAATGCCGTCGGCTACCCGGGTTAGATCGTCGCGTGAATAGGCGGTTCGTACGTCGCCGTTGATGGCTTTGAATGCCTGGATATCCCAGGCATGTTGCACGGCGGCCCGCGGCAGGTTCAGACCGGGGTAGCCAACCAGGAAACCATCGAATGCTTCGGGCATGCGCGTCGCAGCGACCAGGGCGTGACGACCGCCGTTGGAGCCACCAACACCGTAGGCGTATTCAATGGTGTCGTCGTAAAACCTCTCAACCATGGCTTTGGCCAGCGGGTCCAGCTTGCTGACGGCCGAGTAGCCGTAATCACGACGGGCTTCGGGATCGAACCCGAACCGCGCGCCTCCGGCCAGGCCTGCCTCGGGATTCGCATCACCGCTGTGCCCGGCATCACTGGAGACGACGGCATAACCGCGGCGCAAAGCGGTGTCGGATTCATCACCGCCTTTCAGCTCACCCACGGCAGGAACGACGGAGCCATCGTTGCCGCCATTGAACTGGTGCACAAACCGCTGGTTCCATTGTGAGGGCAAGCGCAGTTCGAAGTTGATGGCGTAGTCGTTGCCGTCCACGCCGGTATGGGCGTGAGTGGCACCTGTTATGTGGCAGTGTTCGATGCCAAACGTTTCACTGTTTGCCACAAACTCGATTCCGGTGACGGTTAAGTCTGCCGTGTCGAGTGCCGCAGCGCTGTTGTCAGTGCAGGCCAGACTCGCCGCAAAGGCGGGGGCTGAACCGGCCAGACACAAACCGGTTATCAGGGTTTTGGTCAGTTTCATACTGTTGTCCTTTTGTTTTTATTGAGTGGGGACTTCCATCGAAAACAGATCAGCGGTTAAACGCCTCTATTACTTCACGGGGAATCGGCTGAGACTTGATCTTGTCGCTATCGTCCGGATCACGCCCAACCCAGACCCGGGTTTCAAACCCTTCTACCGCCAGGGCATCGCCTTTGAGGATACGGTGGTGCACATCGAAACTGCTGCGCCGGAATTCGGTGATGGTCGATTCAATCACCACCTCTTCACCGAAATGCGACGGGATATAGAATTTCGAACGGGTATCGACCATGGGAATGCCGACCATGTCGAACTGCTTGAGCATGTTGAATTTCGGAAAGCCCGCTTTGGCGAACAACTTACCGGTGCAGGCATCGAAGTAGGCAAAATAGCGCGGGTAGAACACGATACCGGCCGGGTCGCAGTCACCCCATTCGATGGTTTGTGTATGACGATTGATGAGCATGCGGTGATCCTTTAGTCGGTCAGCCGGATTACAGCCGGTGAAGGGGTGGGTTGATAAAGGTCGGCGACCGTTTGTGCGCGATTTTCCAATACTGAGCGCTGGTTGATGGAGCCTTTATCGGTGATTTCGTGGGCATCGAGCCGGGGCAATTCAGTGAGCAAAACCAGCCGGTCAACCCGGGTCGAACTGCCGGTGCTGCTGGCTTTGAGGTCGCGCAACAGTTGCCTGAACCGTTCAACGACAGCCGGATGATTCACAACCTCGCTGATATCAGCATCCGCTGGCAAACCGGCAAGCGCCCGGCACTGTTCCCGCTCCGGAAACACCATGGCTGACACAAACGCCTGATCCAGACCGGCAATAACAACGTCTTGAACCACCGGGGCTCCGGCATCGATAATGCGAGCACGCAAGGGGCCAACACTGACCCAGGTGCCGGTGTTGAGTTTGAAGTCTTCAGAGATGCGGCCATCGAATTTCATGCCGCGTTGCGGTTCGTTCGGGTCAATGAATTTGGCGGCATCACCCAGGCAATAGAAGCCTTCTTCATCAAACACCTTGGCCGTCACATCTGGCTGGCGCCAATAGCCGGGCATCACATTCGGCCCTTTGACCCGACACTCCAGCTTGCCGCCATTGGGCACCAGTTTGACGCTGACGCCGAGCGCTGGCAGACCAATCACCCCGGATTGGGATTCTTCCAGCGAGGCAAACATGGCCGAAGGTGCCGTCTCTGTCGCACCCAGGCCGGTGAGCATGCCGACCTTGGCGCCAATCGATTGAATGGCCAGGCTGTCGAGCTTGTCCCACACGTGCTGGGCCAGGCCGGCACCGGCAAAGAACATTAGATTCAGATCGCGGAAAAAACGGTCGCACAGGGCTTTGTCCTGTTCGAGTCGATCGGCCAGTAATTCAAAGCCCTTGGGCACGTTGAAATACACCGTCGGTGAAATTTCCTGCAGGTTGCGAATCGTGTGCTCAAACAAAGCCGGTGTTGGCTTGCCATCGTCGATGTATAAGGTGCCACCGTTGTACAACACGATGCCAACGTTGTGGTTACCACCGAAGGTGTGGTTCCACGGCAACCAGTCGAGCAATACCGGCGGTTCCTTTTTCAGAAACGGCATCACCGCCGCCAGCATTTCCTGATTCGATGCCAGCATCCGGTTGGTGTTGATCACCCCTTTGGGCATGCCGGTTGAACCGGAGGTAAACAAAAACTTGGCAATGGTATCGGGCGTTAATTCGGCATGCGCCTGATCAACTGCATCGGTAACCGGTGTCGACATCAGGCTGCTGAACGGTCGTGCTGCGCCGGTGTAACCGGTGTCATCCAACGCTATCACCTGGGCATCATCTGCGGCGATGGCGTTGAGTGCGTCGCCATAATCGCTGGCGGTATCGACAAAAAAAGCGCCGGGCGTCAGCAGTTCGCAGATGTATTTGGCCTTGCCAAAATCTTTGCTGATCAGGCAATAAGCGGGCGACAGTGGCGCATAGGGAATGCCCACATACATGGCCGCCAGGGCCAGCAGCAAATGCTCGGTGCTGTTACCACTTAAAATGGCCAACGGCCGCTCTGGCGTAAGATTCATATCCAGCAAAGCCTGAGACAATGCACGAACCCGGTTCAGCGTTTCACGATAGGTAACGCTCTCCCATTCACCATCGGCATTGCGTTGGGCAACAAACACCCGGTCAGGCGCAACGCTGGCCCAGTGATCCAGTCGTTCAATCAGGGTATCGGGATAATCCGGCAGTTGCTCAACCGTCTCCAACACCTGAGTACCATCCGGACGCTGCGACAGCTTCGCCGTCGTCTGACCAATTTCTATATCGCGGTAACCTGTTGCCATGGTCTCACCTTCTTGTTTTATGTCTCACGGCTCTTTTTTGATTTGGAGCGAGAGTGTTTACTGTGGTTGACGTTGAATTTTATTCGGTGGCAATGGTTCGGGTTGCAGGCCCGCTTCACTCCGTACCGTTTTGGAGGCACATCCCTGTGCCGCCAAACGGCACGCGGGCGTCCTGCCCGCTACTGCGTGAAACGCCCCTGCAACCCTCTATTATTGCCGCCTTTAACTTTTTTTATCCAGTCACGAAAAACCAACTAAATGAACTGGGCCACTAAATTTCTCTATTGTTTTGCGCAAAGAAACCACCTGCCCCAATTGCTCAAGTATTGGAGTTGGCACCACTTTGAGTGCTGGCTACCGGGTAGACCTATCCGGGGTAGTCCGTAGCATGGATGCTACGGTCTAGGCCCCATGGATGGGTTTACGCCGACCCCGGATAGGTCTACCCGGTGGCTGGCACGAACTCACGGCACCGACGCCAAACTGAACTCCGATACTTGAGCAATGACTCATGGCGTTGATGCTAACCAAACTCATACTCGCGGATGCCTTTGTCCGCATGTTGAACGCGGTCCAGGTGTACGCGTATTTCTGGTAAATGGTGGGCGCAGTAAAACGCCAGCAGTGCCTGGATGTTGTTTTTTTCTTTGGCTGTTACTGTCTCGTTGTCGGCGGCCAGTACTGACAGGGCCAGTTGCCAGCCGAGGGCCAGAACACCGGTGGCTTCCAGCACGGCGACGGAGGCTGCATGCATTAACGTTGCGTTGCTTGATTGTTGTTCCAGCAAGTCACGGACGGTGTTGCGTAACAAATCTGCCTTGCGCGTCAGCAACGCCCAGTCCGATGAACCGGTCGCGTGGTCGCTGAGCGGTTGAATGCTCGTTTTTACCCGGTTCAGCCAATCGAAAAAAACCTCGCCGTTGTCGCGCTGCAGTTTTCTGAACAGGAAATCCTGCGCCTGTATGCCAGTGGTCCCTTCGTAAATGGTGCTGATGCGAAGGTCACGGTAGAACTGGGCAACGCCGGTCTCTTCAATGAACCCCATGCCGCCGAAAATCTGAATCGCATCACCGGCCAGACGATTTGCCAGTTCCGTGACGTGGGCTTTAAAAATCGGCGTCAGCAGATCGAGTTCCTGTTGCGCCTGCCGGGTATTCGGATGACTGCTCTCGCGAGCGCAATCGACCTGGTAGCCCAAATGCAGACCGAGCATTCTTGCGGCGAACAATCGACTGCGCATACCGAGCAACAGACGACGGATATCCGGGTGTTCGACCAGCGCAACCGGGCTTTCGCCGGTTTCCACATGGCGACCTTGCTGACGATCCTGCGCCCATTCAAGCGCGGCCTGGTAAGCACGCTCGCCGACGGCGACGCCCTGCAAGCCGACACTCAGCCGGGCTTCATTCATCATCACGAACATCACCGCTAGGCCGCGATTGGGTTCGCCAATCAATTGGCCCCAGGCGCCCTGTTTTGCGCCCAGTTGCAGTGAACAGGTCGGGCTGCCATGCAGGCCAAGTTTGTGTTCGATGCCCGTGCACAGCACCTCGTTCGGTTGCACATCGCCGTTGTCTGAATCGAGATGACTGGGCACGGCAAACAGGGAAATGCCTTTGCTGCCGGAAGGTGCATCCGGCAGGCGGGCCAGCACCAGATGCAACTTGCGTTCGGTAAAATCGTGTTCGCCGTAGGTGATGTACAGCTTTTGGCCGAACAGGCGGTAACCGCCGTTTTCATCGGGCACGGCTCTGGTTTTCATCAGGCCGAGGTCCGACCCAGCGGCCGGTTCCGTCAGCGCCATGGTGGCCGTCCAGTCGCCACTGACCAGACGCTCGCCATACTGTTCCAACAGCTTGGTGTCGCCACTGGCCAGCAGAGCTTCAACGGCGCCCTCGGTCAGGGGTTGAATCAGACTGAACGCCAGGTTGGCGCCCTGCCAGGCTTCGGTGACAGCCGTTGCCAGTACCTTCGGCAGTGCCTGACCGCCCAACGATTCCGGTAAACAGAGGCCGGGCCAGCCGGCTTCGCGAAATTGCGCGTAGGCATCCGCCCAGGCATCCGGAGTCGTAACGCGACCCTGGTCGAGCCGACACCCCTGACGATCGCCCGGTGCGTTTAAAGGGGCCAGAACCTGCTCGGCAAACCGGGCGGCTTCATCGACGATGGCGAACATCAACTCATCATCAAGTGCGGCACAGGCTGGCAATTGATTCAGCCGATCCCGGCCGATCAGGTGCTGCAAGCCGAAGCGAATGTCATTAACCGGAGCGTGATAGGCCGTCATGAGGTTACCTCGGTGCCATGCGCAGCGCGCCGTCGAGGCGAATGGTCTCGCCATTGAGCATGGGGTTTTCCAGAATATGGGCGGCGAGCGCGGCAAATTCTTCCGGCTCGCCCAGGCGCGCGGGGAAGGGCACTGAATCGCCGAGTGATTGCTGCACCTCTTCCGGCAACACCGACATCATCGGGGTTTTGAACAGGCCCGGTGCTATGGTCATCACGCGGATGCCAAAGGCCGACAGCTCCCGCGCCAGTGGCAGGGTCATACTGACGATGCCGCCCTTGGAGGCTGCGTAGGCGGCCTGCCCGATCTGGCCATCGTAGGCTGCGACCGAGGCTGTGTTGATGATGACGCCCTGCTCCAGCCCATCGTTGGGTGGCGCATGCTGCATCGCTTCGGCGGCCAGCCGAATCACGTTGAACGTTCCGATCAGGTTCACCTGAATCGCACGCTGGAACGTCTCCAGCCGGTGCACACCCTTGCGGCCCAGCACGCGTTCAGCACCAGGAATGCCCGCGCAGTTGACCAGGGTGTTCAGCGGCCCCCAGTGCTGCTGCAGTTCGGCGATGGTGCTGCTTACCTGAGCCTCGTCGGTGATGTCGGTGTGTACGAAGAATGCCTTGTCGCCCAGTTCAGCCGCGAGCCGTTCGCCGGCTTCATCGTTCACGTCTGCCAGTAAGACCCGGGCTCCGGCTTTAACCAGATGCCTTGCGACGGCCTCGCCAAGCCCGGAACTGGCGCCGGTAACCAGGGCGTTGATGTCTGATAGCTTCATAGTCGCCCCTTAGCCCGCGTTTTCCAGCAATACCGAAATGCCCTGGCCACCGCCGGCGCAGGCCGAAGAAATGCCAAACTGCTCGCCGCTTTCTTTCAGTTGGCGGGCAACGGTATGGGTCAGACGCACGCCGGTTACACCCAGTGGGTGGCCAATGGCGATGGCGCCGCCGTTGACGTTTACTTTGGTGCGATCCAGCCCGAGTTCGCGTTCGCAAGCCAGGTACTGGGCCCCGAAAGCCTCATTGATTTCGATACGACCGACATCGGTCAGTGACATTTTCTGGCTGGCCAGCACACTGCTGATCGCCGGGGCCGGGCCGATGCCCATGATTTCCGGCGGTACGCCCACCACCGAACCGCCGACAATGCGCGCCAGTGGTTTCAAACCGTGCGCCCGCACGTAGTCGCCCGAGGCAACCAGCACCGCCGCAGCGCCGTCGACAATGGCCGAAGAGTTGCCGCCGGTCTGTACGCCGCCAAAGGCCGGGCGCAACTTGCTCAGGATCTCGAGCGGGCTTGGGCGAACGTGGCCGTCACGGTCGAAACTTTGTTTCCGGTCCGACAACTTGAGGCCGCGATTTTTGTAGCCTTCCAGCGGGAAGTCAGCGTTGGTTACCGACACCACTTCATCGTCGTAAAAGCCCCTGTCCCAGGCATCGATGGCCGCTGCAAAACTGCGCGCGGCGTAGTCGTCGACTTCGGCCCGGCTGATGCCGTAGCGCTTGGCGAGTTCTTCGGCGGTGTGGCCCATGGCCATGTCCGGCGCGGTATCGATCATCGCTTCCCAGAGGAAATCACCGAACCCGACCTGACCGAGCTTGAAGCCGGCGCGCTGGGTGTAGGACGCCACCGGGTTGCGCGACATCGACTCAGCCCCGGCGCAAAGCACCAGCTTCGCCTTGCCGAGCTTGATCTGGTCGGCGGCCGTCAGAATGGCTTCGAAGCCAGTGGCGCATAACCGGTGCACCAGCAGGGAGGGCGCGGTCTGTTTGACGCCGGAATACAGGCCAATGTGGCGTGGCAACATAAAGGCATCGAAACTGGCCTGGGCGACGCTGCCGGCGATCACGGCATCGACATCGCTCGCCGGAATGCCGCTGTGCTCGAAGGCGGCACGAGCGGCATAAATGCCCAGATCGATCGGTGAGACTTCACGCAGTTCGCCGCAATAGTCAGCGAAGGGCGTACGTCGGCCGTCGACCAGCCAGATGTCGTCGTAGCTGGATAGCAGCGCATCGCGCTCGGAAGCCTGATAGGTGTTGTTGGTCATGATCATTTCTTCCTGTTCAGAAATTGGCCTATACGGGCCTGAACCTCGGGATTGGTCTGGGTCATGCCCGCGACCAGCGATTCGGTAAAAAGCCCGTCGTCCATCGACATGCTGTCGATGCGGCTCATGGCACTGACCATGGCCCAGTTCGACAGCGCGGAATTCTGGGCGATGCTCTGCGCCAGTTCCATCGCTTTGGCTTCGCCCTCACCCGGGCCAACGCGATAGTGGGCCAGGCCGAGGCGCTCGCCTTCATCTGCGCTCAGGGTGCGGCCGGTGAGCATCATTTCCGTCATGCGTCCCGAACCGATGACACCCGCCACTCGCACTGACGCACCGCCACCCACAAAAATACCGTGACGGCCTTCGGGCAGGCGGAAAAAGGTGGAATCTTCGGCAACGCGCACGTGGGCGGTAGCCGCAAGTTCCAGACCGCCCCCGATCACCGCGCCTTTCAACACAGCAACAATGGGAATGCCGGCGTTGGTCATCTTGCCGAATACCCGATGCCACATTTGTGAATGACGCACCACCTCAAAGGGCTCCCGGGCCTGGTGTTCGGCCAGATCCAGACCGGCACAGAAGTTGTCGCCCTCGCCGGTCAGCAATACGACCCGAACCGAGTCGTCCAACGGGCTGAACAGAGCTTCCAGTTCAAGCAGCAGGGCATCATTGATGGCATTGTGTTTAGCCGGACGGTTGAGACGGATGTGCGCAATGCCGTCGTTTATAGCCAGCGTTACCAGTGCGGTGTCGGTCATCGGTGTCCATCCTGTTCGGGCTGGCAGTGCCCGGTGGTGAGTCGTCACCGCCCGAACCTGTCAGATGTATAAGATGGCTCAAGACTACCGATTAATTGTTGTGTTTGTAAACAATTTATTTTTAAGCATATTTGGCGATAAGCCGGGATTTGATTACAACAAATCGCTCTATGGAGGGGCATAAAGCCGATTCTACGGGCTTCCGGGCATCAGACTTCAACAAGGCCAGTCACCGTTACCCACCGAATTAATGTTGATAAACACAACTATCTATGACATAAACAACACAGATTTTGCACAGCGCCTGACCGCGCTGCTCGAACCACACGCAAACTGCACGACGCACCACCCACAAATACAACAAGATACAAATGAGGTTAACCTGATGCGTACTCCCCAACTGATTGCCACCCTGACCCTGAGCGCCGCTGCGCTGGCGTTTGCTGCTCAGGCCAACGCCGAATCCCTGCGTCTGGCGCCAGGCACACCCCCTGCCCACCCGGGGCACACTCCGCTGTTCACCAGCTTCCAGGACCAGATGGCCGAGAAAACCGGCAGCCGCATGACCGGGTCCATTCTGGGCACCGAAGTGGCCAACCTCGGCAACATGCGCAACGCCGTCACCAGCGGCCTGGCTGATGCTGGCATGTTCCTGCCCGCTTATTTCCCGGCAGATCTGCCTGAAATCAACCTGGTCGGCGACCTCTCATTCAGCGGCACCAACTCTCAGGCCATGGGCGCAGCGATGACCGACTACATCGTTAACTGTGCCGACTGCCAGGACAACCTGAAAAACCTGGGCGTGGTCTATACCAGCAGCCATGCGTCTGACCTCTATCAGTTACTGACCACAGAACCGGTCAGCGACGTCGATGACCTGCAGGGCCTGCGTCTGCGTGCCGGCAACCCGCAATATTCCCGCTGGGCCAGCTCTTTGGGTGCATCACCGTCGAACACCTCGGTCGGTGAGACCTTCGAAGCCATCTCCCAGGGCATTCTGGACGGCACCATCGCCTCCTCGGCGGATCTGATCTCCTTCCGTCTGGACGATGTCATCACCCACATCACCACAATCCGTTTGGGCACCTACCACTCCACCATTTCGCACGCCTTTGGCCGCAATACCTGGTCGCGCCTGAGCGAAGCCGATCGCAAGATGCTGGCGGAGTCATCCAGCCTGTCGAGTGCCCTGGCGACTCAGCGTTGGGCTCATGAAATGCCCGCTGAGGCCGAGGCACTGGCCCGCAGTGAAGGGATCGAATTTGTGCAACCCAGCCAGGGTCTGCTCGATGCAACCGCCGCTTTTGCAGAGGCCGACATGGCTCAGGTTATCGCCGATGCCGAGTCGCGCTATGGCCTTGAAAACGTGGAAGCCAAGCTGGACCAGTTCACTACCCTGGTCGACAAGTGGACCGCTATCGCCATTGAACTGGATAACGACCCCGAAGCCATTGCCGCCCGTGTGAACGACGAAGTCTGGGCAAATGTCGACTTTTCCACCTACGGTGTTCAGTAACCGGTTGTTGTCTTAAGCACTTGGCGAGGTCTGGTCAACCGGACCTCGCCTTTTTTAACTGTAGGTGAGCGAATAACCCAATGTCGATTTCCGGATTGAATCGCCTGGCCGATCAGTTGTCCCGGGCTCTTGCGTTACTGGGCACGCTGGGCATTGCGGCCATGCTGATCCACGTAACCGCCGATGTAGTGCTGCGCAGCACCCTGTCGTACTCCATTCCCGCTACGCTTGAACTGGTGACCCGCTACTACATGATCACACTGGCGCTACTGCCACTGGCCTGGGTGGAGCATCAGCGCAATATGATCGCGGTCGAAGCCGTCAGCGATGTATTGGGTGAGACGTTCAAAGCCTGGACTGATGTGCTGGTGGCGGTAATTTCATTAGTGATCTATTTCATTTTCATGGTGGCGACCTGGTCCAAGGCCGTCGAACAGTTTGAACGCGGTGCCTATATCATGTCCCTCGATTTCCCCATGCCTGTCTGGCCTACCTACTTCATTATTCCGATCTCGTTCGGTCTCGCTTGCCTGGTGTGTCTGATTCGTCTGGCCACAACCCTGACCAACCCCTCACAAAACGCCCCGGAGTAAGGATTTACCATGTCGGTAGAAATCGGTTTTTACGGTCTGGTTGCTCTGTTGGCGTTGCTCGCCCTGCGGGTCCCCGTTGCACTGGCGCTGATGGCGGTGTCACTCGGCGGTGTCACCTGGATGATCAACTGGGATGTGGCCATCGGCATGCTGGCTGGCACACCCTACGACTTTATCGCCAAGTGGACGCTGAGCGCTGTCCCCATGTTTTTGCTGATGGGGTTCGTCAGTTACCACGCTGGCCTGACTGCCGGTCTGTTTAACGCAGCCAAAGTGGTATTTCGCTGGCTGCCCGGTGGCCTGGCCATTTCCAGTATTGTGGCCAGTTCGGGCTTTGCCGCCGTGTCCGGATCAAGCCTGGCCTGCGCGGCCGCTATGGGTCGCATCGCCATTCCGGAAATGGTGAAAAGCGGTTACAAGCCAAGCTTTGCCTGCGGCACCATCGCCGCCGGCGGTACCATCGGCGCGCTGATTCCGCCGAGCATTCTGATGATTGTGTACGGGGTATTCGCCCAGGTATCGATCACTCAGGTATTTCTGGGCGGTATTACCATCGGCTTGCTGACGGCGTTCAGTTACAGCATTGTCATTTTGCTGGTCAGCTGGCGGCGGCCAGACATCGTGCCACGCCGCGCCATCGGCGCCGATGACTACACGCCAGTTCAGGCCATTCGTGAGATATGGCCGGTTTTGTTGCTCGGTTTCATGGTATTTGGTGGTTTGTTCAGTGGCCTGTTCACCGCCACAGAGGCCGGCGCGATCGGCGCGGCCGGCGCCATTATTATTTCTGCGATGCTGGGTAAATTGAGCTGGAAGCTGATCAACACCTCACTGCTGGAAACTCTGTCGACGACGGCTTCACTGCTGATCATCGGTGTCGGCGCGAGCATGTTTACCGTTTTTCTCAGCCTCAGTGGCCTGGCCGGTTTTATTTCCCAGGCGGTATCGGGCTGGGACCCCAGTTACCTGCAACTGATGTTGGTGGTGGTGCTGATCTATCTGTTTCTGGGTCTGTTTATGGAACCCTTCGGTGCCATGCTGGTCACCCTGCCGATTCTGATGCCCATTTTCGAGCAATACGACATCAGCCTGATCTGGTTTGGCGTCTTGCTGGTAAAACTGCTGGAGATTGGCATGATCACGCCGCCGGTGGGCATGAACATCTTCGTGATACGAGGGGTTGCCAGCCAGTACGCCAGCCTGGTCGATATTTTCAAGGGCGTCAGCACCTTTCTGGTCGCCGACCTGGTCGTTGTCGCTCTGGTGATCTTCTTCCCGTCGATAGTGCTTGTGTTGACCGGTGGCTAAGAGTTCGTGCCGCCCACCCGCTGGCCAGAACTCTGCTAGAGGCAATTTCAACTGGTACAAACACGGTTTAGTCTGTGTGTTGTGAACTGAAAAACCTAAGGTGGTAATATGGACGCTTTGTACAAAACCCGGCCGATATCTGATGCCGCCGCTGGCGCAACCACTGGAGCCCCGATGACCGAGACCACCCAGAAAATTGATGCCACCTTGTTGAACAGCCTGGTTGGCTACCGGTTACGACGGGCGCAGCTTGCCTACTTTGAAAACTTCACCGCCACCTGTACCGAACAAGGCGTGACCCCGGGCCTGTTCGGGATTCTTTGTGTGGTTCGGGATAACCCCGGGCTGACGCAAACGGCCGTCGCCAAGGCGATAGACACCGATCGCTCGGCGATGGTATCGGCAGTGGATAAACTGGAAAAGCAGCGGTTAATAGAAAGACGCCAGTCAGATTCAGACCGACGCTCCTATGCCCTGTTTCTGACTGAGGATGGCATTCACTTCACGGAGAATCTGCACAAGAAAGTACTGGCACATGAAGCGCATTTTGAGCAGGTAATGAACAAGGGTGAAAAGGAATGGCTGCTGGGCATGCTGGAACGCATCATTGATCTCGACCACCCAGACGGCTAAACCTGCTGCCCCCGGTCGGTAGTAGTGGAGCGTTAACATTATGTGCCGGATCATCAACCGCCCTGACAGGGAACCGCTCAGGAGTGACCATCAGCCAGTATACAGCCCGCTCCCGCTCCGCTAACCTATCTGCCGACGATTTCATATTAACCGTGTCATAAAAGGATTTCACATGATCACACTGGTCATCGGCCTGGCTATTTTTCTCGGCATTCATTCCATTCACATGCTGGCCCCACAATGGCGCGAATCGATGATTCGCCAAATGGGTCTGATGCCCTGGAAAGGCTTGTACAGCATTATATCGCTGGCGGGTTTCGGCCTGATCATCTGGGGCTATGGTTTAGCCCGGCTCGACCCGGTCTGGGTCTGGTTTGCACCCGGCTGGACGCGCCATCTTTCTGCGCTGCTGATGATACCGGCGTTTATCTTCCTGGCGGCTGCCTACGTACCCGGCAACCGCATCAAGGCCCGATTCGGTCACCCCATGGTGCTGGCGGTTAAAACCTGGGCGATCGCTCACCTGATCGCCAATGGTACGCTGGCCGATATCCTTCTGTTTGGCGGTTTCCTGGCCTGGGCGGTGGTTTATTTCATCCACGCTCGCCGCAAAGATCGGGCAAACAATACGCAGTACCCGGTAAAAGGCCTCAAAAGCGATATTTCTGCCGTTGTCGGCGGCCTGATCGGTTATGGCGTCTTCGCCTTCTGGGCCCACTTGCTGCTGATCGGCGTCCCTCCCTTCGGCTGATGCGTCCAAGCTCGGCAGACACTCTGCCGAGCTGTTAAACTACCTCCCACATTACCCACTCGCTCACACTTAGAGTAAGGGTCTGCCCATTCGGCTTTGGTCCGTGCTGGCCGCCGGGCACGCCTGTCCGGGGCCAGCGTATACCCATCCATGGGGCCTAGACCGCAAGATATGAATCCCATCCGTGGGATTCACCCTTCGGGCTCGCTTCGCTCATGCCAATACGCTCCTGGCGTTTTGGTCCATGTTGCGGACTTCCCCGGACAGACGTACCCGGCACCCAGCACTTGGTATGGTGATTACTCCACCTTTAGAGCGACTCAGTTAGGGCACTTTTATGATGCAGAACGACGATCTCCACCTTCACCTACGCAATCTTGTCGAAGGCGACTACCCCCAACTCAAGCGCCTGATGGACCGGGTTTACGATGATATTGGCGGCGCCTGGCCGGAAGAGACGATTAACCGGTTGATCAGGGAGTTTCCGGATGGGCAAATTGCCATCGACGACGATGGTGAACTGGTCGGCGTTGCCCTGAGTGTGCTGGTGGACTACACCACGTTTTCCAACCCGCATAAATACGACGACCTGATTGGCCAGCGTGAGATCATTCTGAACAATAGCACGGGCGACGCCATGTACGGCCTCGACGTGCTGATTGACCCGGATTACCGCGGCCACCGTCTAGGTCGCCGCCTGTACGATTCGCGTAAGGAACTGTGCCGTCAGTTGAATCTTCGCGCCATACTGGCTGGCGGGCGGATCCCCAACTACCACGAACACGCCGAGGAGCTGAAACCGACCGAGTACATCGACCAGGTTGCGCGCAAGGAAATTCACGATCCGATTTTGTCTTTCCAGCTGGCCAATGATTTCCAGGTCAAACGGCTGATGCGCCGGTACCTGCCGGAAGATGAAAAGTCTCTTGGTTTTGCCACCCTGCTCGAATGGAACAACATTCTGTTCGAGCCTGCCGACCGTGTTTTGGATAACACCCGCAACCATGCCCGCGTCGGTGCCGTGCAATGGCAGATGCGGGAGTTTGCTTCGGTTGAAGATGTGTTGCAGCAGGTCGAGTACTTTGTTGATGCGCTGTCCGGTTACCAAAGTGATTTTGCTGTGTTCCCGGAGCTGTTCAACGCGCCTTTAATGGGCCTGACCGACCAGGTCGAAGCAATTCGGTTTCTCGGTACCTTTACCGAGCGGTTCAAAACCGAAATGAGCCGCATGGCCGTCAGTTACAACATCAACATCATTGGCGGCTCAATGATTGAAGCCGATGAAGACGGTTACCTGTATAACATCGCCTACCTGTTCCGGCGCGATGGCACTCAGGAACGCCAGGCCAAGCTGCACATTACGCCACAGGAAAGACGCGACTGGATCATCGAGGGGGGCAATGAGCTGGCGGTGTTCGACACCGATGCCGGCCGCATTGGCATGCAGGTCTGTTACGACGTCGAATTCCCGGAGCTGAGTCGCCTGCTCGCCGACGACGACATGGACATTCTGTTCGTGCCGTTCTGGACCGATACCAAGAACGGTTACTTGCGAGTGCGCCATTGCTCACAAGCCCGGGCCATCGAGAACGAGTGTTACGTGGTGCTGTGCGGCAGCGTCGGCAACCTGCCCTCGATCGAAAACCTCGACATCCAGTATGCCCAGAGCGCGGTGTTCAGCCCGTCGGATTTTGCCTTCCCGCACGATGCGGTACTGAACGAAACCACGCCCAACACAGAGATGATTTTCTTCTCGGATCTGGATTTCAACAAGCTGAAACTGGTGCGCAGTGAAGGCTCAGTTACCAACCTGAAAGACCGGCGCAAGGATCTGTTCAGTTTGACCCGGCGCAATCCGACCTAACTTCGGAGTTCGATTTGACTTGGTCGACAAGAGTCCGTGTTAGCGACCGGGTATGCCTCTCCGGGGTCGGCGTAAACCCGTCCATGGGGCCTAGACCGCAACATCCATGTTGCGGACTACCCCGGATAGACACACCCGGCAGCTAACACTCTGCAGCTAGCAAACTTCAAACTTCGGGGGACTGTTTATATATTCAAGTTTCGGAGTTCGCTGCAGATTAGCGACGTGCGGCAGAGCTCATGGCACTGCAGCCAACTCTAATTCCGAAACTTGAGTTATATAAAATCGACCCGCGCATTAAACGCCACAACAACCCGATCCTTGCCACCAAAATACGGCAGAGCCGAGTGCTTCAAATAGGACGGGAAGATCACCACCTGGCCCGCAACGGGCTGGATGTCGTAGATGCCCTGGCCATTGAGGTAAAGACTCCCCGCATCCAGAAAATGATCGGCATTGACCCTTGGGTCGTAGAATCGGTTAACGCCGCTGCGCCGGTCGAAATCCGCATCGCCTGCCTCGAGGTAGTAAATACCGCACCAGGAGCAATTTGGGTGGGAGTGGGCGTCGTGGTAGCCGCCGGTTTGTGTCAGGTGATACCAGCTTTCGGTGATGGTCACTTCCGCGCTCGCGTCTTCCGGCCAGTGACCTTCGTTGGCGTAAGCGGCGATGTCGAGCACCAGCGTCGACAGTGACTGGTTCAGTACCTGCACGTCGAGGTCGTCGCCGTCGAGGAAATTCAGCTCGCTTTCGAACAGGTTCTGTTTGGCACCCACGGCCACCTCGCTGGCTACCGCTGTTTGGTGTTGAGCGTGGTGTCGGTAGATGAGCGACGTCAGTTCACCGGCAATTAACGGGTGCTCGGCCAGCGTCGCGATGAACAGTTCGCTGCCCCAGAGTGGTATGGGTTCTATGGTCGGTGAGTCACCTTCATCGGGAGCGGGAAAGGTGTCTGGCTGGGTATCATGGCTCATAAGCAGGCCTGAAGTGAACAACGGGAACGGCCCAGTTTACGGTCAGGGCCGTACTCATACAAACGCAATGCGATGTTGCACTGACGGAACATAGCGGTCGCCCCCGATCGGCCTTGCCGTGGTATTCTGAAACGATTTGCAACCCTACCCAATCCGGAGATTTGAATGAACGCTGTTACCCAATTACTGCAGTCCCACCGATCGATTCGCGCTTTCACCGATAAACCGGTGCCGCAAGCACTGGTTGAAGACCTGGTCCGCTGCGGTCAGGGCGCTGCGACATCTAGCTTTATTCAGACGACCACCCTGATTCAGGTCACCGACCCGGAAAAACGCGCGAAACTGGCTGAATTGGGGAACAATCAAAAGTACATCAACGAGGCCCCGGTGTTTTTCGTGGTCTGTGCCGACATGAACCGGCACAAGCAAGCCTGTGAAATGCACGATGCCCCTATGCTGAGCGGCTTTACCGAGCAATTTCTGACCGCCTCGGTCGATGCGGCTCTGTTTGCGCAAAACCTGGTCGTCGCGGCTGAGTCCCAGGACATGGGCATTTGCTACATCGGTGCATTGCGCAATAATCCACAGGGCGTTGCCGAGGTATTGGACCTCCCCGATCTGGTCTACCCGGTCTTTGGCCTGTGCATTGGCTACCCGGACCAGAACCCCGAGGTCAAACCCCGTTTGCCGGTCTCCGTGGTGCTGAAGCAGAATGGCTATGAGCCGGATGATGTGGCCACCGTGAAAGACTACGACGAGCACGTCCGTCATTACTACGCGACCCGCAGCGGCAACCCCAAGAGCCAGAGCTGGAGCGAGCAGATCTCCGGCATGCTGCAAAAAGAGGCACGGCCCCACATGTTGCCGTTCCTGCAGAAGCGCGGTTTTTTGTTGAAGTAAACTGAGGTGTGTTTAGGCACGAGCGACTGGCACTGGTTATATTTAACCAACTAACCGCTCCCTCTCCCGTCACACGGGAGAGGGCTGGGGAGAGCAACCGTGTTCACCGTCAACCCATTTCGGGCATCCACGGGCTGTTATTTTTTAACATGGCATTCATGATAGTCAGTAGTTTTCTCATGCAAGCTACAATGACTACCTTGGGCAATTTACCGGCTTTTTTGAGCCGTTCGGCAAAGGCTTTGATCGGTGCGTTGCACCTCATTGCCGTGAGTGCTGCCATGTATAGAACGGCTCTGATCTCCGCTCTTCCGCCCCATATAGAGCGTTTTCCGCGATGTTTGCCACTGTCGTTGGCCATTGGGGCTACCCCCACCAGGGCCGCGATCTCGCGGCGATTAAGCTGACCAAGCTCAGGACACTTCGACAACAAGGTCATTGTGGTCACGGAACCTATGCCAGGAATGCTCTTCAGCAGGTCCTCCTTGGCTCGCCATACATCCGACTCACGCAAGCGCCGTTTCAGATCGCCATCGACGTCGTCAATTTGCCGGTCCAGCCATTTGATGTGTTTCTTCAGGCTCTGTTGCATCGGCTTCGTGACGGCCGTACCAAGTCTAAGTACCTCTTGAACTCGCATGCCAATCAACTGCCGACGTCGATCCACCAGATCGTCTAAAGCCTGTGTCTCTTCATCTTTTAAAGGGCGTACTTGAGGTCTGATCGCTTTAGCGAAGGCCGCCAGGACTGCTGCATCTATCTTGTCGGTCTTGGCCAGTCGACCCGTTGCCTTAGCAAAGTCGCGCACCTGGCGAGGGTTTACGACCGCCACAGGCAGCCCTTTAGCCGCCATGGCTGTAGCCGCTTGAACTTCCAGACCTCCTGTCGCTTCCATGACAATCAGCGTTGGCAGGGCCTGTTGCAACCGCGTGATGAGTTTGTCGACTTCAGCGCTCTCATAGTTAATTTGGAATGCCTCTCCACTGGGCTCCAAACCAACGTCCAGAGTAGATTTGGATACATCAATACCCACAAAGACTTCAGTGATGTTTTCGCTCATGATTCCCAACCTTGCAAATAATACGGGCTCTTTGGCCCAAGCAACCGTACGGGTTATCTACGAAGGATCGGCACGGCGCTCATCGCTCTCCCACGGGCTTGATGTCCCAGAGGGCTGTCGAGCTGCCGTGCCGCACTGAACAAAAATTTGCTATCTTTTAACGCTTTTGTCCAGTGTTCCTAAACATACAAGGGTTCTCTTCTGGTTTCACCGCACGCCAATCGAAACCACAGAACAAACGGCTGCGCCGCTCCCCCTCTCTCTAGCTCTCTCCCCCAGGGGTGGAGAGAGGACTGTTGTGTCCGGTGCTGCGAGCGACTGGCACTGGTTATATTTAACCAACTAACCGCTCCCTCTCCCGTCACACGGGAGAGGGCTGGGGAGAGGGTTCAACTCCGGTTTACCGCACTCCACTAGTTTGAACCAGCATCTTCTAAACCATCCACAACACCATATCGTTCGGCTGCTCCAGCATGGCTTTCCAGTCATTGCAGAAGCGGGCAATCGTGCCGCCGTCCAGTACCCGGTGATCACCGGACCAACTGACCTGAATAATATCGCGGATCTCGAGTTCATCCCGATCATTAGGCCTTGGCAGGCGTTGCAGTCGACCAATGCCAACGATGGCCACTTCCGGCGCGTTGACGATCGGTGTGGTGACGGTGCCGCCAATGGAGCCGATGTTGGAGACGGTGATGGTGCCGCCTTTCAAGTCATCCGGGCTCAGGCGCCCGGCCCGGCCCGCTTCTGTCAGGCGTTTAATGTCCGTTGCCAGATCGAGCAGGCTCAGGTTTTGTACGCCCTTGATGTTCGGTACCAGCAAGCCCATCGGTGAGTCCACCGCCATACCGATGTTGTGATCGGCAAACTGATGGATCTCATCGCCCGCGTCGTTCATGTGGCTGTTTACGATTGGGTGGCGTTTCAACGCCAAAGACAGGCTCTTGATGAACAGGCTCATCACCGTAAGCTTGATCCCCTGGCTTTCCAGTCGCTGGTTCAGCGAACGCCGCAGCCGGGTTAATTCGGTGACGTCGATTTCTTCCGAATAGGTGAAGTGAGGAATGGTTTGCGCTGAGTGGGTCATCTGCCGTGCCATAGCGGCGCGCATGCCCTTGACTGGAATGATCTCGACATCGCCCTGGCTGGCGGCTTTGGGTTTGGCGGCGCCTGAATCGGTCTTGACCTGCTTGGGTGCGTCTTCCAGCTCGCCCATGAAGCGCAGCATGTCTTCTTTCAGCACACGGCCATTCTTGCCAGAAGCTGGTACCTGACCCAGTTCGATGTCGTGCTCGCGCGCGATGCGTCGCACCGCAGGCGTTGCCAGTACCTTGCGACGATTCTCGTCGGTACTGCCGATGTGCTGGCGCGTTTGAGTAACCGCTTCCGGCGCTTTTGGCTGGGCTACCGCTGGCGCTGTTGGTGCATGGCCTTCGTGATCGCTCAGCGCCAAGCGGAACAGCGGTGAATGCACTTTGGCAATCTCGCCCTGTTCAACGTACCGTTTGACCACCCTGCCAGCGTGTTTTGCCGGTATTTGTACCAGGGCTTTGTCGGTTTGCACGTCGGCTACTGGCTGATCTTCAGCAACGGTATCGCCTTCTTCGACCAACCATTCGACCAGTTCACACTCAACGATGCCTTCGCCAATGTCCGGCAGAATGAAATCTTCCTCATAGCCCGACTGGCCACTGTCACTTGCTTGCGAACTCCCGGTTTTTTCAGGCTTGGGTTCCGCCTGAGGGGCGGGTGAATCATCGGCAATCTCCAACGCAAACAACGGCGCATGCACTTTGGCGATCTCACCCTGTTCAACGTAACGCTTCAATACCCGGCCAGCGTGCTTGGCCGGGATTTGCACCAGGGCCTTGTCGGTCTGAACATCGGCTACGGGCTGGTCTTCAACCACGATATCGCCTTCTTCGACCAACCATTCCACCAACTCGCACTCGACGATGCCTTCGCCGATGTCCGGCAGGATAAAATCTTCTTTCATGGTCCTGCTCCTTAGTAATTCATCGTGGTGTGAATGGCTTCGAACACTTTGGTTTCATCCGGCATGTATTCAGCCTCATGCGACAGCGGGTATGGCACATCCAGCCCGCAGACGCGACTGACCGGCGCTTCCAGATGCAAAAATGCTTGCTCCTGAACCGTGGCGGCGATTTCGGCGCCAAAGCCACTGGTCAGCGGGGCTTCGTGGGTGACGACCAGGCGGCCGGTTTTCTTCACCGAGGCAATTACGGTATCGACATCCCAGGGCAGAATGGTGCGCAAGTCGATCACTTCACACTCGATGCCTTCTTTGGCAGCGCGTTCAGCCGCTTTGCTGGCGACTTCCATTTGCGCACCCCAAGCCAACACGGTGCAATCGCGCCCTTCGCGCACGATTTCGGCGACGCCAATGGGCAGTTCATAATCTTCTTCAGGAACATTGCCCACCGAGGCACGATAGAGCCGCTTTGGCTCAAAAAAGAGCACCGGGTTATCGTCGCGAATCGAGGCCAGCAACAGACCTTTGGCCTGGTGCGGGTTGCGCGGAACCACAACCTTGAGGCCGGGCGTGTGCGCAAAATAGGCTTCCGGGCTTTGCGAGTGATAATGACCGCCGCGTATGCCACCACCGTAAGGCGTACGAATGGTCAGGCCGCCCACATTAAATTCGTTACCACTGCGATACCGAAACTTGGCCGTCTCATTCACAATTTGGTCGAACGCGGGAAAAATGTAATCGCTGAACTGGATTTCAGCCACGGCTTTATGCCCTTGCGAGGCAAGGCCATTGGCAAACCCGATGATGCCTTGCTCCGTCAGCGGAGTGTTGAAACACCGGGCCCGGCCAAAGCTTTCCTGCAGATTACTGGTTGCCCGGAAGACGCCCCCGAAATGCCCTACGTCTTCACCAAAGCAGACGACTTTGTCGTCTTGTTTCATGGCGGTGATCAGGGCGTTGTTAATCGCTTGCAACAGGTTCATCTGACTCATGCGTCCAACCTCCCGGATGTTTTCGGATACTGCTCTGGATACTTGCGCATGTGTGCTTTCAGCTGTTTCAGTTGCTGGCGCAGGTGCGGCGTCGGTTCGTCGTAAACATCGGTGATCAGATGATCGATGGTCGGCACCGGCCGCTTCTCGGCCGCTTTCATCGCCGCCAGAATATTCGCCCGGTGTTCTGCGTAGAGGGTTTTTTCCTGCTCATCACTCCACCAGTCTTTTTGGGTCAGCCAGTGTTTGTAACGCAAGATTGGATCTTTCTTGGCCCACTGGGCTTCTTCGTCTTTGGAGCGATAGCCGGTTGGGTCATCGGAGGTCGAATGTGCCCCCAGCCGATAGGACATCGCTTCGATCAACACGGGTGCATTATGCTCCAGCGCGTAAGCCCGAGCCGCCGCCGTGGCCGCGTAAACCGCCAGCAAATCGTTACCATCGACACGCAGTGTCGCAATACCATAGCCAATACCGCGCGAGGCAACGCCGTCGCCACTGAACTGTTCGGCAGAGGGTGTGGAAATCGCATAGCCATTGTTGCGGCATAAAAAGATGGTCGGGCATTTCAACACGGCGGCCATGTTCAAGCCGGCGTGGAAGTCACCTTCACTGGCGGCGCCTTCGCCAAAATAGCAGATAGTACAGGCGTCGAGCCCATCCAGTTTTTGACCATAGGCATAACCGGCGGCCTGCGGAATCTGGGTGCCCAGCGGCGATGAAATGGTGTTGTAATTGAGCGCTTTGCTGCCGTAATGAATCGGCATCTGACGGCCCTTGCCCAGATCGCGGTCGTTGGAAAAACACTGATCCATAAACTGGTCGACGGTAAAGCCGCGGTGGCGCAACGCCCCCTGCTCCCGATACTGCGCAAAGATCATATCCTGAGGCTTCAGAGCACCGGCACTGCCAACGCTCGCCGCCTCTTCGCCCAAAGAGGCCAGATAAAACGGAATTCGACCCTGACGCTGCGCACCGACCATGCGTTCATCCAGTACACGGATAAACACCAGATCGTCATACAGTTTTAACGCCATCTCTTTGTCGAATTCAGGTTCCTGCGCGCCTTTGTACAGCGTACCGTCCTGCTTCAACACTTTAAATGTGGGGATATCGAGGGCATCACCCAGCACAAAGCCCGGCTTATGGATGCTTTTACTCATAGGACCCGTTCCTGTTCTTGTTAATCGTTCAGACCGCCTTTTGGGCGCTCCCGGTTCAAATCATTCTTGGCCCCGGAGGATCACCCCGGTCCCTGTTAGCTTAGGGGCTAATCGTTTAGTTGGCAGCCACCGCTGTGTTTCTGCCGCGGGTCACCCTGTTGGGCTGGGTTTACGGTTGTGGCTTTGGGCCGCGATGGGCGCCGGGTACAGCCTTGGCGGGTCGCTGTAAATACGTCCGTGTAAGCTCGGCGGTCACCATCCATGGTGACCGACGCCCCGCCAAGGCTGCACCCGACACCCATCGCTGGTCTGAGGTGGTTAATCCCAACACCAATTCTGAATCGCAAATTATCTTCATCAGTGCGCTCAGTTTGGCACTACTGATCGTTCCTTTTCATACTTGCAACCATGGAAAGCGCAAGGGAGTGTCGGGTATACCTTTTATGGGCCGTTAGACCGCATGGATGCGGTCTCCGAGCCCCCATGGACGGGTTTACGGCGTGCCCTTAAAAGGTATACCCGACACTCCCCACCCAACCTCCCAGGCAGCTATACAACTTGCCAAAGAACTCAACTCATAGCCTGGTTAACCTTGGAGGGCACCGGCTTGCCCAGCTTTTCGAATAACCACCTGCCCGTCGCCGCCAGTTCCTTAAGGTCAACACCGGTGTCGAAGCCTTCGTTTTCAAGGAGGTAGACCACTTCTTCGGTGGCGACATTGCCGCTGGCTCCGGGGGCATAGGGGCAGCCGCCGGCACCGCCGACACTGCTGTCGAAGGTTCGGATGCCCAAGTCCAGACCGGCCATGATGTTAGCGGCAGCCATGCCGTAAGTATCGTGGCAGTGCAGGGCCAGTTGATCCGCATCGTGTTCGGCGAGCAACGCCGACAATACGGCTTTTATCTGGCGGGGTGTGCCGCGGCCGATGGTGTCGCCCAGGCTTACCTCATAGCAGCCCATGTCGAACAAAGCGCGTACGACCGGGAGTACCTGAGCCGGGGTGATTTCGCCCTCGTAGGGGCAGGCGACCAGGCAACTGACGTAACCGCGTACTCGAACGTCTGCCGCCAACGCCTGTTCAGCGACCGGCCTGAACCGCTCAAGGCTTTCTTTGATTGAACAGTTTATATTCTTTTGGCTGAAGGTTTCGCTGGCGGCACCGAAGATCGCGATGTCTCTGGCACCGCAGGCCTGCGCTGCTTCCCAGCCTTTCAGGTTGGGGACCAGTACCGGGTAGCGCTCGACATCATTGAGGTCGAGCCCGGCCAATACCTGGTCTGTACCCGTCATCTGCGGCACCCACTTGGGTGAGACAAAACTGCCAGCCTCCACCGTTGTCAGGCCCGCATCGACCAATTTCCGGATCAGGGTCAGCCGGTCTGCAACCGATAACGGCGTCGCTTCGTTTTGCAGGCCATCGCGTGGGCCCACTTCCACCAGATTTACGGCTGGACGACTCATGCGGCATCCTCCTCGTCGGCTTCCACCACAAAAACGACCTGACCATCGTCGACCCGGTCACCCACTGAGAGCGAGCACTGCACCAGAGTGCCATCTGTGGGTGCCGTCAGAGTGGTTTCCATTTTCATGGCTTCCATCGACAGTATTTTATCGCCACGCTTCA
Organism: Saccharospirillum impatiens DSM 12546; assembly: GCF_000423605.1. Classification (GTDB taxonomy): domain Bacteria; phylum Pseudomonadota; class Gammaproteobacteria; order Pseudomonadales; family Natronospirillaceae; genus Saccharospirillum; species Saccharospirillum impatiens. The sequence continues at coordinate 76,174 of NZ_AUIH01000010.1, read as the reverse complement.
CCCGGGTACCGGTGGTTTGATGAATCGCCGTCACCGTACCCGGCATCAGCGCTTTCACCAGGCCATCGCCGCCCGCGCCATCCTCATGGGCGGCCTCGGCCTGCCACCAGAGCTGAAGCCATCGGCTGTGACCATCGTCAACTTCGATTCCACCAGCCTGTGGCCAGGCATCCAACTGGCGGCGACGCTGACCGGCGCGGCCGTGTACCCGATAATGCCCGGCACCCAACGATTCGACGGTGACGTCACTGAGCGTCAGCGTCTCGGTTCCACAATGCGCTTGCCAGACGCCTTGGTGCTCAGTGACCACACATTGCTCCGTCTCGCTGCGGTTATACAGCCAACGCCGTTGTTGAAACCGTCGCCAGCCCGAGAGTTTCTGCCAGGGGTCTGCATGGCCCGAGTCCAGCGTGTGTTGAATTGCGCTGGCCGCCAGGGCAGACCAGCAAGCGGGTTGCTCCGCCCGGGTTTCCCACTGATCGCGATGCGTCTCGATCCAGTGGGTGTGAATAGTGAACTCGGCCAGATCGGGCGCGGCGCAGAGTCGGCGCAGAAAGTTCAGGTTGGTGGTGAGGCCAGCCAGCCGGGTATCGGCCAGCGCCCGGTTCAACCTGGCCAGCGCTTCGCGTCGGTCAGCGCCGTGCACGATCAGCTTGGCCAGCATCGGGTCATAGAAGGGCGAGATTTCACTGCCGCTTTCCACACCGGTGTCGACTCGCACGCCTGGCCCTTGTGGCCATACCACCTGACTCAGCATGCCCGTTGTCGGGCGGAAGTCCTGTTCCGGGTCTTCGGCGTAGAGTCGCACTTCAAAGGCATGACCGACAGGCTCAGCCGGGCGCTCTGCCGGTAAAGACTCACCTTCGGCAACGCGCAGCTGCAACGCGACCAGATCAAGCCCGGTAATGCATTCGGTAACCGGGTGTTCGACTTGCAGCCGGGTATTCATTTCCAGAAAGAAAAAGTCGCCGCTGGCATCAACAATGTATTCCACGGTACCGGCGCCCACATACCCAATGCTGGCTGCTGCGATCTCTGCAGCCTTCCACATGGCCGTGCGGGTGTCGTCATCAAGCGCGGGCGCAGGTGCTTCTTCGACCACTTTCTGGTGGCGCCGCTGCAGCGAACAATCGCGTTCAAACAGAGACCACACAGCCCCATGCTGGTCGGCCATGACCTGCACTTCCACATGCCGCGGGTTAACCAGATAACGCTCCAGCAACAAGCGGTCATCACCAAAGGCATTGCGTGCTTCACGGCGGGCACTGGCCAGGGCATCAGCCACCTGATCGAGGCGTTCAACCACGCGCATGCCCTTGCCACCGCCCCCGGCCGAGGCTTTGACCAACAACGGGAAACCGATGGTTTCGGCTTCGGCCAGCAGGCGCTCATCGCTCTGATCATCGCCATGGTAACCGGGGATCATGGGTACCCCGCGTGGTTCCAGTGTTTGCTTGGCGGCGGCTTTTGAGGCCATGGATCGCATCGCCTCTGGCGGTGGACCCACCCAGATAAAACCGGCGTCGATCACGGCTTCTGCAAAGTTGGCATCTTCCGATAAAAAGCCATAGCCCGGGTGCAGTGCATCGGCTCCGGTATCTCGCATCGCAGCCAGCAAGGCATCGCGATTCAAGTAGCTTTGGCTTGCCGTGGCGCCGCCCAGGCAAATCGCCTGATCGGCCTCGCGCACGTGCAAGGCGTTGTGATCGGCCTCGGAATAGACGGCGACGGTTTCTATGCCCAGGGCGCGAGCGCTGCGTTGTATGCGGCGGGCAATTTCACCCCTGTTGGCAATCAATAATCGGTGTATGCGTTTCATGAGGGTTCTATCCAGTTTGGATTACGCTTGTCGAGAAAGGCGGTGAGCCCTTCCTGACCTTCAGCACCAACGCGCTGTCGCCCGATGCGCTCGGCCAGTTCGTCCATCAGCCAATCATCTACCGGGCGCTGGGCAACGTCTTTGACCAGAGTCTTCGCCATCGCCTGCGCTTCGGGGCCACCGGCGGTCAAGTCACTCAGCAGTCGACTTAGCTCTGCGGCCAGATCTTCTTCATCAATCACTTCGTGCACCAGCCCCATCGCACTCGCTTGCTGCGCGGTAAACCGTTCGCCGGTCTGAAAATAACGACGCGCCTGGCGGGCACCCATGGCTCTGACCACGAAGGGCGAAATCGTTGCTGGTGTGAGGCCGAGTCGCACTTCACTTAACGCAAAAAAGGCGTTCTTGGTCGCCAGCACAATGTCGCAACAGGCGAGCAAACCCACACCGCCCCCCATGGCCGCTCCCTGGGTAACGCCCACCAGGGGTTTGCTGCAGGTATCGAGTGTTTGCATCAGGGTGGCGAGTTTGCGGGCATCGTCCCGGTTCTCGGTTTCGGTGCGGTCTTTCATGGCCCGCATCCAGTTCAAATCCGCCCCGGCACTGAAGTGTTTGCCTTCGGCCTGCAATACCAGCACACGCACCGACGAATCTGCATCCAGCGTTTTTACCTGGTGAGTCAGTTCAGCAATCAGTTCCGCGCCGAAGGCATTACGAACCTCGGGCCGGTTCAATGTCAGGTAGGCAATGACGCCTTCCTGTCGAACAGTTAATGCCTGCATAACGACTCCTGTTTCATCCTTCGGGGTTCAGAGTTGGCTAATAGCTGAGTGCCAGATGCCGGGTGTGCCTATCCGGGGAAGTCCGCAACATGGATGTTGCGGTCTAGGCCCCATGGAAGGGTTCACGCCGACCCCGGAGAGGCACACCCGGCGTCTGGCACGGACTCCTGGTACATCACCAATTGAAACTCCAAAACTCGCGTCAGTTACATCCTGAACACGCCATAGCGTGTCGGTTCACTCGGTGCGTTGCGACTGGCCGACAGCGCCAGGGCGAGAACAGCCCGGGTGTCAGCCGGATCGATAATCCCGTCGTCCCAGAGGCGACCAGTTGCGTAATAGGGGTCGCCCTGGGTGTCGTATTGCGCCTGAATCGGGGCTTTGAAATCAGCCAATTCTGCTTCGCTCATCGGCTCACCCGCTGCCGCTTTCTGATCGGCTTTTACGGTGGCCAGAACGTTGGCCGCCTGCTCACCGCCCATGACCGAAATGCGCGCATTGGGCCAGGTCCACAGGAATCTCGGGTCGTAGGCACGACCACACATGCCGTAGTTGCCGGCGCCAAAACTGCCGCCAGTGATGATGGTGTATTTGGGAACTTTAGCGCAGGCCACTGCGGTGACCAGTTTGGCTCCGTCTTTGGCAATGCCGCCGTTTTCGTATTTTTTGCCGACCATAAATCCACTGATATTCTGCAGAAACACCAGTGGAATATCGCGCTGATTACACAGTTCAATAAAATGCGCACCCTTCAGCGCAGACTCGGAAAACAGAATGCCGTTGTTGGCGAGAATGCCAACCGGCTGGCCTTCAATGTGGGCAAAGCCACAGACCAGGGTTGTGCCATACAGCGCTTTGAATTCATCGAGACGGGAACCATCAACAATGCGGGCAATGAGTTCGCGGGCATCAATCGGCGTGCGGGTATCGTCGGGAATCAGGCCGTACAGTTCATCGGCCGGGTAGGCCGGTGGCTCGGCCGGTTGCAAACCGCGCTCGGGTTTGTCGGGCCAGTTAAAATGGCGCACGGCTTGACGCGCCTGCACCAGTGCGTGATCGTCGTTGTCGGCCAAATAATCCGCCACGCCACTGGTGCGCGCATGCACATCGCCACCACCCAGATCTTCAGCCGAGACTTCTTCGCCCGTGGCGGCTTTCACCAGCGGCGGGCCGCCCAGAAAAATCGTGCCCTGATTGCGCACGATGATGCTTTGATCACACATGGCAGGCACATAAGCACCCCCCGCAGTGCACGACCCCATTACCACGGCCAGTTGGGGGATACCCTGGGCTGACAGATTGGCCTGATTAAAAAAGATACGGCCGAAATGTTCGCGATCCGGAAACACTTCATCCTGCAGTGGCAAGTAAGCACCGCCACTGTCGACGAGATAAATACACGGCAAACGGTTTTCAGCGGCGATGGCCTGGGCCCGCAAATGTTTCTTAACCGTCATCGGGTAATAGGTGCCACCTTTTACGGTAGCGTCGTTGGCGACGATCAGGCAATCGATGCCTTCCACCCGGCCAATCCCGGCGATCACACCGGCGCTGGGCACGGCGTTGTCGTATAAACCCCAGGCGGCCAGTGGCGCAATTTCCAGAAAGGGAGAGCCGGCATCCAGCAAGCGCTCAATGCGCTCACGCGGCAGGCGCTTGCCGCGGGCCAGGTGTTTGCCGCGTGGCCCTTCGCCACCGCCCAGTTCAACCTGATGCAGGCGTTTCTGCAACTGATCGCGCAGGTCGCGGTTCGCCCGATCCTGTCGTTGAAACTGTTCGCCGCGCACGTCAATGCGCGATTGAATCCGACTCATGCGCCACGCTCCTCTATGGATCGAACAATGATTAGGTTTTGAATGTCGCTGGTGCCTTCGTAAATTTTGGTCACTCTCACATCCCGGGCGATTTGCTCCAATGGGAAGTCACTCAGGTAACCATAGCCGCCCAGTGTTTGCAGCGCATCGGAGCAGACTTTTTCGGCCATCTCACTGGCAAACACCTTGGCCATCGCGGCTTCGCGCAAGCAGGGCAGCCCGGCATCTTTCAAACGCGCGGCGTGCCACACCAGTTGCCGCGCTGCTTCGATCTGCGTTGCCATGTTCGCCAGTCGAAAACTCACGGCCTGAAAGGTCATCAGCGGTTCGCCAAAACTGGTTCGTTCGCGCGCATAGGCACAGGCGACTTCATGCGCGGCCTGGGCCATGCCCACACACTGGGCCGCAATGCCAATGCGACCGCCTTCAAGATTCCCCAGTGCAATCGAGTAGCCCTGACCTTCGTTGCCCAAAAGCGCATCGTCGGGCAATGCCAGATCATTAAAGGTCAATTGCGCGGTATCCGACGCTCGCTGACCCATTTTTTCTTCAACCCGACTGACTTCATAGCCGGGCAAATCAGTTGGCACCAGAAACGCACTGATGCCTTTCTTACCAGCTTCCGGATCGGTCACGGCAAACACGATGGCGAGGTCGGCAATCGCGCCATTGGTAATAAACTGTTTGGATCCGTTCAACACCCAACCGGAGTCTGTTTTAATCGCCCGGGTTTTCAATGCGGCGGCATCCGACCCGGCTTGCGGTTCGGTCAGACAAAACGCACCCAGTTTTTCACCACTGGCCAGTGGCACCAGCCAGTCGTTTTTCTGTTGCTCTGAGCCATAGCCAAGCAAGGGCCCACACACCACTGAGTTCATAACCGAGGTAATGGTCGACAAGGCGCCGTCGCCCTTCGCAATTTCTTCAACCACCAGCGCCAACGTAAGATAACCTGCGTCAACACCCCCCAAGGCTTCAGGGACGGTCAGCCCATAAAAACCCTGCTGACCCATCTCCCGGATCACCTCAACCGGATGCTCACCACTCTTATCCCAGACAGCCGAATTGGGTTTCAGCCGCTCACGGGCAAAGGCCCGCGCCGCATCGCGCATCATGATCTGGGTATCGCTTAAACCAAAGTCAGTGTGTGCTGTCATGTTAGTGCCTGTCGTTTTTATTCTGGTTGCTTGGTTGGGCTTACTTTCGGTACCAAGCGTTTGTGACCGTGGCTGGTCAGTCCTGGTACGGTGCCAGTCGTTCGTGCAGGGCGCCAGGTAGGCCTTTCAGGGGTCGGCGTGAACCCGTCCATGGGGCCTAGATCGCAACATCCATGTTGCGAACTACCCCGGAAAGGCCTACCCGACACCCTGCACTTGCTGATCGGCTTCATATACTTTGTCCAACCCGTTGTTTCGACTACTCAGCCCCCTGACAGCATTTGTAAGTTGGCTTAATTCAACTCCCGCGCTAGGAACTCTTCTGTTCTTGGGCGTGGTTAATGCAACCAACGCAGACCAGCTCAGGAGGTCGGGTGCGGTGCTGGCGGGGCGTCGAGAGCCATGGATGGCTCTCGCCGAGCTTACACGGATGTACTTGCAGCGACCCGCCAGGGCCGCACCCGACCTCCTGAGCGACTTCTGCCAAAGTACAATGAGAAGCCACCCGTTCAACCACCAAGCCAACTCACACCACCAAACCTCACCGGGTTTCGTTGAACAGCTCGCGGCCAATGAGCATCCGGCGAATCTCGCTGGTGCCGGCGCCGATTTCGTAGAGTTTGGCGTCGCGCAGCAAGCGACCGGTTGGGTACTCGTTGATGTAGCCGTTGCCGCCGAGCACCTGGATGGCATCGAGGGCAGCCTGTGTTGCGTTTTCGGCGGCGTAGAGGATGGCACCGGCGGCGTCTTTGCGGGTGGTTTCGCCACGGTCGCACGCCGCTCCGACTGCGTAGACGTAGGCGCGGCAAGCGTTCAGGCGGGTGTACATGTCGGCGACTTTGCCTTGCACCAGTTGGAATTCACCGATGGGTTGCCCGAACTGTTCGCGCTCATGTACGTAGGGCAGCACAACGTCCAGACACGCCTGCATGATGCCGACAGGGCCTGCCGCCAGAACGGCACGTTCGTAGTCGAGGCCGCTCATCAGGATTTTTACGCCGTCGCCTTCGGCACCCATGACGTTTTCGACCGGGACCTTGCAGTCGACGAAGACCAGTTCACAGGTGTTGCTGCCGCGCATGCCGAGTTTGTCGAGCTTTTGGGCGGTGCTGAAACCGGGGAAGTCTTTTTCGATCAGAAAGGCGGTGATGCCGCGTTTGCCACCGGCCGGGTCGGTCTTCGCATAGACCACCAGTACGTCGGCATCGGGGCCGTTGGTGATCCACATCTTGTTGCCGTTGAGCAGGTAATGATCGCCCTTGTGCTCGGCTTTGAGCTTCATGCTGACCACATCGGAACCGGCGCCGGGTTCGCTCATGGCCAGGGCACCGACATGCTCACCGCTGATCAGCTTGGGCAGGTATTTCGCTTGTTGCCCGGCATTGCCATTGCGACGAATCTGGTTAACGCAGAGATTGGAATGGGCGCCATAGCTCAAGCCCACCGAGGCGGACGCCCGGCTGATCTCTTCCATCGCCACCATGTGCGCCAGGTAGCCCATACCGGTGCCACCGAGTTCTTCATCGACGGTAATGCCCAGCAAGCCCAGGTCACCGAACTTTTGCCATAGGTCGGCCGGGAAGAGGTTGTCGTGGTCGATCGCCGCCGCGCGCGGGGCGATTTCCTTTTGCGCGAAATCACGGACGGTGTCGCGCAGCATGTCGAGGGTCTCGCCCAGGCCAAAGTTTAAAGCGGGGTAACTGTTCATAGCGGGTCTGCCGTCCTGTTGGATTTCTTGTATTTGGAATTATCGTCACTGGATCAGTCCCTGCAGGCTAATTAACGTTGACGTTAACGTCAACTTAGACGCAAACGAAGGACAGTCAAGAGATGTTGACGCTTCACGGCAACCGCTGGCCGGACCAGGGCCTGTAAAAGATCGGTCAGACAGGCTGCCCAGTGCGAAAGCAATCGGGTATTGTAGCGCCGACACGATTAACCACGGGTTCTCTGATGAAACACATTCTAGTACTGCTGACCGCACTCACACTGGCGGCTTGTTCTTCCAACGCCGTGAAAGCCCCATACGCTGGCGAGAACGAAGGGCTCGTCATATTTGCCGCAGACATCGAAGTGCGTGGCGACACTGAGCTGGAGTACGACTTCATGTTCACCGTTGAAAACCTGGCCAGTGGCGAACAGCAGCGGGTGCGCATGCCAGTTGAGGAAAACAGGACCTATGCGGTCATGGGTCGTTTGGCACCGGGCGAATATCAGTTCGTGAAGCGCGAAGACGTTCGTCGTGATGGTCGGGGCATTCGCCTGTTCGATATCGACGGCGAATTCAGTGTTGAAGCGGGCCATGTCACTCTGCCCAAGCAGGTCATGGTTGAGAAGAAGTTGTTTACTCGCAAAGTGGAGATCACTGATCTGGACAGCGATGCGGCAGAAGTGCTTTTTCTAACCGACATTCTGACCGACGATACCTACGAAGGCTGGTCGTTGTTGCGCCCGGCCGAGTAACGGCTGCGCCATCCGGGCTACTGATCCCCAACGCGCCGGTCTATCACCATGCCCCGGCGCTGGCATTCGCTGATCAGCAAGTCGGCATCCCATGGATTCAGAAACTCAGCGAATGCCTGCTGATCGTCGCGGTAGGCGAGTGCCAACCGCGGTGACCCCAGCGGGTGTTTCGGGGGTGATATTACCAACCGGGTGTAACGTCTTGGTCCCTGCCAGTGGCGCTGGCGGCGATAAACACCCTGCTCCAGCCGAACCTGATCCTCTTCGAACCAGAGCACCTCCTGCTGCTGGCACCGCCAGGCGGTGATGATCAGGCCCGCAGCAACCGCCAACCATTCCAGACCGGCAAACGGCAACACGACCCAGGCACCGATCCAGACCATGCCGATCACGATCAGGGTCGAAACGGCCAGCAGAGCGCCCAGCACTTTCATGGTGCCTTGCCAGCTCATCGAGCGGTTAGGCTGGAGGACCAGGTAGAGGCCCTTGTCTGACTGATTGACGATGACCAAGCGGTATCCCACTCCTCTTTAACGCACTACAAGATCGGCCAGGCACAGATCAGTTTGCTGACCGCTGTTATCAGAATCGGCCATTAACCCGATGGCGTCAAAATGGTCGGGCCGGTCACCAAAGGCCACCTCCCAGTCATCCAGAATGCCTCGTTCGATGCTCTGCCAATTGCCCGACTCGCCGTTGCTGACCACCCACATGTGGAACTGGCCGGTAAAAGGGTTTGGCCAGTGCGTATCAACGGGCAGTTCACTGGCATGCACGTAGGCCAAAACGCGCGAGCGCCAGAAGAACAGGGGGTGTTCAACGGCCACGTAAATACGACCGGCAAAGTCGTCACCGGGCTTTTCCTGCCGGGCTACCGAGCTGATGTCCTGTTCAGCCCGCCAACGCCAGCTCAGTTGCGTGTCGTCCTCGAGTTCGACTTCCTGCTCCCAAATCCGCGCCGAGGCGGTGCCGTCTGACATCATGCGCAAACATTGGTCACTGGCTTGCCATTCGAACCGGGACTCACCTTCGAAGCTGTGGTGTTCCCAACTGTCTATATCAGTCAGAGGTAGTGATTCAGCCGTCACTGCTCCGGTTATCAGCGTACCGAAGTAAAGAGCCAGCAAAAGTGTGACTCCGTGCCTTGGCTTAGCTGCTAGAGGGGGTATCATAAAAACGTTACTCCATATCATTTTGCGGGCTAACTCGCCAAAACAGGGTCACCATCTTGTCAATCTCACAGGTTATCGCTTCACAACGTTCTTCGCGCCGACTTTCAGCATCTGCCCTCACTCTAGCAGCGGCTTTTGTACTGGTCGCATGCCAAAGCGAAGATGAGGCTTCCGTGGCTGATATCGCCAATCGGCCCGCCGAAGCTGTGGTTGTCGAGAATGCCCCGGTGGACCCTGGCCAGTCGCTGACACCCGACGAGCAGTTACTGGAACCCCCAGAAGGGTCTGAAGTCGCTCCGATGTCAGTGGCACCGGGCGATGACCTGGCGTTTCAGGAGCTCTCTTGGGATGACCTGCTGCCCGCCGATTTTGACTTCAACACGCTGCGCGACCAGATCGATCTTGAAAGTTACGAGATCTACGACCTGACGGATGACGACCCTGAAGCCCAGCGCCTGTATTCCGACCTGCAATCGGTCATGGCCGATGTCCCTATGGTCGAGGCTCTTGATGGCGTCGAAGCCCGCATTCCCGGCTTCCTGGTGCCGCTGGAAATGGCGGCTGACGAGGTTCGTGAGTTCTTTCTGGTCCCCTATTACGGGGCCTGTATTCACTCACCGCCGCCGCCTGCTAACCAGATCGTGCACGTGGTGCTGGACGAACCCGTCGCGTTCGACAATATGTTCGAGCCCTACTGGGCCCGGGGCACGATCGACGTGATCTCGACCAATACCGATATCGGTACGGCCGGTTACCGGTTGAATGTGGCGTCTATTTCACCTTACGAATGAAGGCTGCCTGAATCGTCCAGGTTGAGTTCAAAGTCGAGGTTCAGTCGGCTGGCGAACGCATCGTCGTGAGTGACCACCACCAGGGTTCCCCGGTAGTCATTAAGCGCCTGTTCCAGCAGGTGCTTCGAATCGAGATCCAGATGATTATCCGGCTCATCGAGCAACAACAGATCGACCGGGCTTTGGTGGCTAAGTAACGACAACAGCGCTACCTTCAAACGCTCGCCCCCACTGAGCGTCGACACCGGTTGCAGCGCCTGATCTGCGCGCAGACGAACGCTGGCCAACTGGGTTCGCAACTCGGATGCCGAACGCTCCGGTTGACCGCGCTGCAGGTTGTCCAACGCTGAAACCGCCGGATCGAGCGCTGAAAAATGCTGATCCAGATAGCGCACTGAGCCGCGAACGTCGGGCTCACCGGAAACCGGCTTCACCCACCCCACCAGACTCTTTAGCAACAGCGACTTGCCCCGCCCATTGGCGCCGGTCACTCGCCAGCGCTCGCCGCCGTGCACCGTCCAGGTGAGTGGTCGGTGAGTAACGAACGGTAAGGTCAGGTCAGCCAGATGCAGTTGTACCGCTCCGCTCACCTTGGGTTGCGTGATGGACAACCGCTGGGTGCGCAATTGCTCCAGTTCGGCCTGGGCCGACTGACGCTCATCACTGAGCGCATCACGTCGCTGCGTTTGCTGCTGGCTCAGGCGGGCCTGGGTTTGTTCCGACCGGTTCTTCCGTGCATCCAGTAACAGCTTGCCCTGCGATCCGGACCGTCGTTGCTGAACACCCTGCTGGCGACGACTGGCCGCTTTTTCGAGCGTCGCCTGCTGTTGCTGATGAAGCCGGCGTTGTTGACCGGTCACATGGTCAAGCTTGTGCTCCTGAGCGGCCAGTTGCGCATCACGCTGGGCCTGATAGAGCTCGTACCCACCACCGTATTCGACAAGGTGGCCATTGCGCAGCTCCAGAATTCGGTCAACGTCGTGCAATAAGGTCTGATCGTGGCTTGCTATCAGTGCGCCGCCCGGGTGTGCTGCCAGCGACTGCAACAACCAGTGACGGCCCGAACGGTCCAGATGGTTACTCGGCTCATCCAGCAACAGGCAATGATCGGTCTGCATAAACGCCCGGCACAGGGCCAGGCGAGTGCGTTGCCCGCCGCTCAGGGAGGCGACCGGTCGTGCCAGGTCCGGGTCCAGACCGGCACTGGCCAGTTGTTTTGTCCACTGTGCAGGCAGGTGCCACTGGTCGGCGACCTGTTCGAGGTCGGCAGGCGTCGCGAGCCCGTTTTCCAGCCGGGTAAAGGCGTCGAACAGATGAGCGACGCCCAGCGCTTCAGCCACCCGCGGGCCCGCCAGAGGATCCAGCTGGGTTTGATAATAAAACGGCACCGACCAGCTTACCTGGCCACTTGTCGGCACAGTCCGACCGGCCAATACGCTCAGCAGCGCCGATTTGCCATGGCCGTTGGGGCCCACCAGAGCGTTAAGCCCCAAAGGCAACGACACATTAAGATCTGACCACAGCGGTTCGCTGCCCCACTGCAAGGTCAGGTTATGGGTAAAGCAAAGATGATCGGACACAGACACCCTCCCGGGATACGGGACCGATGACGTGCGACGCGGACTGTCCGCTAAAGAGAATTGGGGTGCAGTAAAAAACCACCCCTATTACGCCACCTGTCCATCAATACAACATGTGCCAGACCGACTGAATACCTTTAACTGACGAGGTGTTCGTCGATGATTGGCTGCAACTCAATTTACGAGTTCATTCGTTGATGACAGGCTTACTTCATTGGCGTAGGGCTCGCTGTTTGGAAGGGGGTTGCTTCGAATCGAGTGACGCTGTGTTCACCCGATTCGCCAGTAAACTACGTCAGTCGACGTTTTATTTCAACCCAGGCGGGTCAGTTCCAGCGGTGTTACGCCGGGCAGAGACCAGACAAAATCGGACCCCATCAATGCTGAGGGCGTGGTGCTGCCAGAACCGGACACCCGATCTTCCAGCACCGCCGAGACAATCGCCAGCGGGGCCGTGATGGTCAGATCGTAGCCATTGGGCGTTTCAAACCGGCCCTCGACTTTTTTGCCCGATGCATTGCGGGCCTCGCCCCACAGATAGGTGCGACTTTTGGCGCGCTGCTCGGCGGTCGGCCCGGGTACGTTTTTCTCGATACGCCGCTTCATGAAGGACTGCACCCAGGGCTGACCCATCAGCCAGCGCATCGACTGCAGCCGTTTCATACGCTTCACGGTGCGATCGGCCACCGGCACGTAAACCACCACATTTTCCACGCCAATGCTGTGATAGGCCGTGCTGACATCGCCCCAGGGAATGCTCATCGCAGTACGTTCACCCTGCCCCATGTCCAGGCGGCGGGTTTTTAAGGGCGTTTCAACAATGCGCCCGTTGCTGCGAATACGGCTCAGGCCGGCCATGCCCTCCACAGAGGTTTTTGCCGTCCCCGGACTCATTGGGCCACCGGCTTTGAAGGCGAGGTCGAGTTCAGTCAAGTCCGGCAGCGCCTGTTTGAGTTGCGCGGCCAGACAATCGGTTGGCACCACATCGAACCCCACGCCCGGGCAAACGATGATGCCGGCCGTTTGGGCACGTTTCTGGATCTGAGCACTGTGTGCGTGTTCGAACACATCCATCTCGCCGGTGATGTCAAAATAATGCGCCTTACTGGCCAAACACCCTTCAAGCATGGGGGCACTGGTGGCGGAGAACGGACCGGCGCAATGCAGTACCAGACTCATGTCTTCCAGCTCGCGCTTCACGGCGGTGGCATCCGACAGATCAAACACCCTGAACCCGAGGTTCAATTCGTGGGCCAGTACACGCAGCTTATCTTCATTGCGTCCGGCCAGCATTGGAGCCATACCGCGGGCAACCGCTTCGCGTGCAATCAGTTCACCGCTGTACCCGTAAGCACCGTAGATCATCCAGTTCTGTTTCATGCATCACTCCCTATTGAGCCCGAACAAGGCGGGTTCATTCAGACAACAGCCTAGCGTATGCGGATGATGAATGAAGCGTTGAATCCCTAAATGATGGGGGTTTTTGAATTGTATTCAAGAATGACGGCATGACGGCCAGCATGAATGGCTCTGCATGCGTGCAGTGCTATGCCGACCCCAACCCGGCCAAAAACTGGCGACCAACGCCCGTTCCGTTACTGAACCACACATGTCAATCCAAACGGACGGCATAAACTTCAGACAATGGAATAACCCCTTTGCGGGCCAGCATCAGCGCATGCCGGGTCAGCGGAATCATACCGTCCAATATGGCTTGTTCTTCCAGTGCCTGGGCCGAGACACCGGGTTGAATGAGCGCGCGCAAAGCGGCAGAAACCGTCAATAATTCATAAACAGCCGCGCGACCTTTCACACCCGTATGGTGGCAATGATCACACCCCCGCCCTTTGTAAAAAACTTCCCGCGGATCTGCACCCAGCAGTGAACGAACCTCATCAGACACCGATTCCGGCTCTTTGCACTCCTGGCAATTCTTGCGCACCAGCCGCTGTGCCAAGACCCCCAATAGCGCCGCGTTGACCAGGTAGGGTTCGACGCCTATTTCCAACAGACGAGTCAGTGTTGTGGTGGCACTGTTGGTATGCAGCGTACTCAACACCAAATGACCGGTCAGCGAGCTTTCAACAGCCATTTTGGCCGTTTCCTGATCGCGCATTTCACCCACCATAATGATGTCCGGGTCGTGACGAAGGATATGGCGCAACGCCCGGGCAAAGGTGTAACCAATCTCGGCTTTGGTTTGAATCTGGGTCAGGCCATCGAGGTGATATTCCACCGGGTCCTCGACGGTGATGATATTCCGACGGGTGCGCATCAACTCGGTCAATGCGGTATACAGAGTGGTCGACTTGCCAGAACCGGTCGGTCCAGTCACCAGGAACATGCCCTGATTTCTGCTCAGCACATGATGCAGCCGGCTTTCATCGTTAGCCGAGTAGCCCAGAGATCCCAGGTCTTTGAGTGCAAAACTGGTATCGAGCAACCGAATCACCACACTCTCGCCGCGAATGGACGGTATGACCGACAATCGCAGGTCGATGGTTTTCCCGTGCTGCGTGGTTCGGTACCGACCATCCTGAGGCAGTCGATGCTCGGCAATGTTCATGTTACCCAACACCTTGATGTGACTCACCAGGCGCGGCATCAAGCGTTTATTCAGGCTGCGGATGGTCGTTAGCGTACCGTCGATGCGATACAGCAAATCCAGACGATCTTCGCGGGGCCGAAGATGAATGTCCGAGGCGCGCCGGGTCATAGCATCCGAAAGGAGGTTCTGCACCAGTTGGATAATAGGACCGTCTTTTTCGCGGTTTTTCGCGGATACATTGTGTTTGTGAGGCCCAGCCCCGTGTGTCTGTCCCTCGGCAGGCAGCTCTGCCAACGCCTCTTTTTCTTCGTTTTGATCGTAGTGTTCACTGATGGCCGTATGAATGGCGTCTTCTGTAGCAATGGCCAGTTCGACCGTCTTACCGACTCTAAAACGCAACAGATCAATCAGCTCAACATTGGTCGGGTCACTGGCTGCCAGGTAGAAGTGATCTTCATCTTCAAGCAGCGGAATAACAGCATGATCACGAGCAAATTGGGCAGGAACCCGGCTGATTACGGCCGGGTCTATATCAAATGTTTCCAGGTTGACCTGAGGCAGAACCAGTAACTGCGCCAGCGCCGACACAATATCGATGGGGCGAACCCAGCCCTTGTTGCTGAGAATGGCGCCGAGCCGTTCGCCCGGATGCTGCAGCTGCTCGGCCAAGGCGCTGGCCAGCTGCACGCGACTGATCACGCCCGCTGTAACCAGCACATCCCCCAGGTGATGATGGCTAAAATCACCGTGACGCAGCAGATTGAAAGCACCCAGTTCTTCCCGGGTATGAATGACTCGATTGGGCTCAAGATCCGGCCCGGACGTTTGGTAATGCACCGTTGACAACTGATAGGCTCCTATCCAGCGGGCTCTTGGTGATCGTTCATCATTACCACGATCACTTTATCGATTAGTTAAGCACAGTCTAATACATATCCGTCGAAGGAATGCACCGGTCAGGTCAATAAACCTGGCTTCAGTAACGTGTTCCATTAAACAGGCTCACACTAAAGATCGAAGATCCAGCGTGCCCGTCTCCAGTGGGAAGTCCGAACCGACTTCTTCTGCGCCAGCCCAGTAACGCAACAACTGTTGCAAGTGAGCTGGCAGAATGATCGAGGCACTGCTGTCGTTCGGGTCCGGGTTCAACGACAGGTCACTGTTGACACCGAGCGATTCAAACGACCCCGTTGTGCCGCCCACCGTATTCGTCGCAAACCCACCGTCGCGCATCAAAATGGCGCTGCCCAGTGGCCAGTGATCCTTACCTTCGCCATCGTTGTACCAGGGTGTACGCCCAAAATCAGACGCCACAACGAGGCGCAGCCTGCCAACCAGGTTGGTCCCATACTGCTGATCCATACGCGCCGCTTCCTCCCACAGATAGATCAGACCATCTGACAGTTGCGTCAGCGCCCGGCCCTGATCGGTATCGTGAGTCGCGTGGGTATCAAAACCCCACTGCACCAGATCGGCCGATACCGTCAGACCAGCGGCTGCCGATACCAGCGCTAGCTGAATTTGGCGTAACAGAGGGTGCCAGTTACCGTCGGCGTCGGTCACCGGTGCGAGTTCATCGGGCATGAATTCATTCAGCGCAGCGAGCTGGTCCCGGCCAGCCCGGCTGCTTTCCAGAAAGTGGGCCGCCTGGGTCAGGCGACGCGTCAGCGCGGTGCGGGCCTGAAGACGATCGAGCCGCGCCTGGCGCGCCTGTTCAATCAACGCCAGACTGTCGGTCCGGTGGAATTGGGTATCGATCCAGGTGGGGTGGAACCGGTTTGGGTCGATCAGGTCGCGCAGGGCGTTCGGGTCTTGCATCAGGGTGAACTGAGTCAGCCCTGCCGTTTCCCGATAGCCACCATTACTCAGAAACGCCAGGGGCAAGCCCTGACCATGCTGGGTGGCCGCCAATGCGGTCACCGCCGGATAACCGTCGGCAAAGCGGCCGCTGAAAGTATGGCGCACGCCAGCACTGTGGGCATTGGTTTGAGCATCGATGCCGTTTATGACCATCATCCGCTCGCCCAGGGTATCGAACAGCCGGGCGTTGTCAGCGAAGGGCGCGTAATCGAGCCCGCTGGCGGTCGTTTGCACAGAACCGCCCTGCTCTGCCCAGTGATTGATCCAGACCGTGTTGCCGGTATTGGGATCCACGCGGGTACCGCCCTTGGGGTCACACAGGCTGGTCACGTCCCAGCCACCTTCGGCAAATACGGTAAAATGAATCGGCCCTTCATAGCGGGTGGTTTCGGCTAGAGCCCGGCGGCCAAAGCCGGTCGCCATGGGCAGCAGGCCGGCGGCGATCAT
The DNA here is from genome assembly GCF_000423605.1 of Saccharospirillum impatiens DSM 12546. Classification (GTDB taxonomy): domain Bacteria; phylum Pseudomonadota; class Gammaproteobacteria; order Pseudomonadales; family Natronospirillaceae; genus Saccharospirillum; species Saccharospirillum impatiens. Next base: position 59,741 of record NZ_AUIH01000010.1, on the reverse strand, counting down.
GGCTTTCAAAAGGTCGCGGCGATGCATGGCCTTACTCCGTCAGAAACTGAATGTCGGTAAGCAGATAAATCAGCACACCCACCCAGGGGCGCAGTGTCTGCTCGGGGTTGTAGTAGCTGCCCAGACTTTCCCGGGCAGTCTGCGGAGTCGACCAGTCGACGTTTGACCAATCAACGGCAATGGCAACGCTGTCATCCGGGTTAAGATCGCGTATACCGCAGTACTCTTCCTCTGCCGGAGCTGCGTCGTTCCAGAGCGCTGTCCATTCCAGGTAATTCTGCGGTTCATCCCAGCCCATGCGCTGGTCATACAGCGCTTTATATAACGACCAGGCTGCATCAATTTCCGCGTCGTCGGTTACCCCCCAGAGCCGCCATATCAGGGATCGCAGCGTGTCTCTAACCGCGGCTTCCCCGGCCTCTGTTCCCGGGTCGGTGGTGATGGTGACGCCGCTGAACAACGTTGGCGACACCCCCGGCCAGAACTCATTCAATACAATAGAGCAGGCCATTTCGTTGGCTAACCGCATTGAAACCGACGTCATCAGGCTGTTCAGTTCAGCAGGCCGCTCGGTGATGCCATCGGAATCGATACCGCCGTAAAACAGGTAGTAGTTTTCCAGCAACTGGGGGTCATTCTGCCAGTCGAGCTTCCAGGAATAACCGGTGGTGGCTGTGAACTTTCGATCCAGTTGTTCCGGTGTGAGCAAGCGGCCTACGCCCAGAGTATTCAGCGCGGCCTGACGACCGGCATCCAACGTTGAGAACGTCTCGGCCCTAAACAACGGCGACATCATCATCTCGACCAATAGGACTTTTAAATCGTAATCGGAATGACGGAAGCTTTGTGCCCAATCAGACATCAGGGCTTGCTCCGCTTGCCAGGCGACTCGCCGGTCGTCGTAATCGGCGTCGCCGGTCGCCAGTGGTTGCAGCAACGGATCACGCCCAAACACCCCCTGAAACCAGAACTTCACGGTACCCTCAGCAAACCGGGGGTCGGCGACGATGCGTTCGGCCAGCCAGGTGAGGCCATCGTCATGACCGTTGGCAGGGCCGTAGGGTGACAGGGTCGGCAGGGCTTCAGTGCCGAACCCCGGTGCCAGTTGACCGCGATACCAGCGATCACCCTCGACATAGTCTTCGGAATCAACGTAGGTCTGGGGCAGTGCGTCGTAACCGCGCCGGTCGAGATAATGGCCGTTGTTGCCCCAATTCTGGAAGGCCCCGGCGACCGGATCCATGATCGAATGACACCCGAAACAGCTGCTGCCGGGCGCGCCCGGATTGGTCACGCTTTGCAGCTCTTCCGGGTCCATGGCGCGCACGGCCAGGCGTTCAATGTCGACACCCAAAAAGAAATTGTAAGTCCAGCGCGCCCTTGCCCGGTTGCGATTGGTTTCGGTCGAGGGAAAGCGAAGCTGGAACACCGGCGAACTGAGAATGCCAGCACTGGGCAAGGTGTTCCGGCCGGTTCGGGCAGCCAGCGACACCCCCCAGTCGACCCGATAGCGACGAACCTGGCCAGGCCGCCAGTCGTCCGGGTCCATGGCATCGTAGGGCGCGACCCAGGTTTCACCGTCCAGAACCTCATACGTGAATGGGTTCATCATCCGGTAATCGGCCGTTAAGACGTCGGAATAGGGGCGATCAGTAGTGACTACGTGGCGAATCAGCTCCAGCGGTTCTTCAGCAATGGCCCGCTGAGTTTCCCGGAATATGACGCCCGCCGTTTGCTGCAGTGCGTTCGCCTCAACACATTCCGCTGAGCTGGGGTCTCCTGAAGACTCACAGGCCAGTCGCGCCTGATCCGACGCCTCAAATGCCACCGATGTCCGGTCGTACAAGCCCTCGTAGTAAGTACCACCCAGCGCCTCTTGTGCCTCGGTCATCCCGGTGAGGTATTTGCGGGTCAGCAAATGATCGTTCGCACTGGTTTTCAACCAGGCTTCAAACACCGGGCCGGCCATCAATTCACGCAAGGCAGAACGCAGCGCTGTGTCGTCTGCCCGCACCGCATCTGCGGCCGCCAAACCCGGCAGTTCGCCGGCCAGCAGCAATGAGGCTTTGCGCAAGGTTCGCGCCCGGTTGATCAGATTAACATCGTCATACCCCGACTCGCGGCTTTCTACCGTTTCATCGCCGGAGCACTGGGGTGCGTTAGCCCCAAACCGAAGCACGGCCTCGGCCAGCACCAAGGCGTCGTCACTGTCGGCATCGAAAAAGCCACCACCGCCGTGGTTCATTTGGTATTCCGTCGGTTTATGCACCAGACGGTCACCCGCCAGAGCGACATAGTCCCGTACCGCCGCCAAACTGTTCGTAGAACTGACCGGATCGAGTACCAGTCGCGCTCCCTGTGCTGGTGCCGAACCACCCGTTTGATGGCAGGCCGTGCATTGAGTGAGTACGGGCCAGACTGACTTCTCGAAAAAAGCTGAATCCGTCTGAGTGCAATTGACCTTTGCCGAGGCCAGAGGGTCCGGTTTATCCCGGACAGGTTCAAACCCCTGACTGCACCCAGCCAGCGTAGCCACAGCGATCGCCAAAATGAGAAAAAAACGCATACTCGAACCCCGGAAAGACTGACGTCATTATCCCCCAACCGCTGATCAATAAGTGTGCTAAACCCCACACTTTATGTAGGGAATTGCTGTCGCAACAAAGTGAATAGCCAGTATTGCGATGAACATTGGGTAGGCAACCGTCAATTCGACTGAATACGCTGGCGCTCAGAAAAGTAGATAGCAGCCTTGAGTTCGGCTTCACAGTAAAGGCGACGATGTGAATTCAGACGCACCCAACTGAAGTTAGACCAACAGCCTTGCCAACCGGCGTCGGAGGAAAACCCATTTGAAAAACCAATGCATTTGATAATAGTAATTATTATCAATAGGCTAACCGAACTCCAATCTGACCTGGTCCGGATCAAGCCGGGCCGATTGTTTCGGAGAGACTGCATGAAGCGATGCCTGAGTATTCTGATGTTATTGGTTCCCATGGCAACATTCGCCGCGGAAACAAGAAGCTTTACTGATGGCCTGGGCGATAGCCTGAACATCCCCGTCGACCCGCAACGCATTGTCGCCCTCAATGATCACGTGCTGGCCATGCCCCTGATCGAGCTAGGCGCCCCATTGGTGGGTAGCAGCGGCCGAATTGCGGCGGACGGCAGCCACTATCTGCGCGGCGTAAAAGACTTGCTGGGTGTTGACTTTACCAACAGTCCAATCGAATTCGTGGGTACCTATTCTGAACTGGACCTGAAAAAGATCGTATCGCTGAACCCCGACTTGCTGGTCGCCTTCACCTACCACGATGCGGCCACACTTGATCAGATGAGGAAAATTGCGCCCACGGTGGTGATCGATTCAGACCAACCGGTTCTCGACTTCATTCGCGACCTTGCCGATGTTGCTGGAGTATTGGATGAATACAACAACCGCCTTGCCCGTTATCAGAATCGGCTGGCCGAAGCCAGAGCCATCATCCCCAATGCGTCCGACATTCAGGTATCCGTCATACAAGCTTACGACGGCAAACTGACGGTGTATGAATCGTACGGGGCACTCGGCCAGGTGATCAGTGATATGGGTTTCAACCAACCTGAAGCGGTTGCCGCTATTGATGACTCCGCCGAATTCAGTGCTGAATCCCTGCCACAATTTGACGGCGACTTTGTTTTCGATACGTATCGGATTTCTGCCGGCGACTTGCCACAGAATGCACGCGAACGAATGGCCGATGTGTTACCCGGCTGGTGCGACATTCTGCAGGCCTGTCGCAACAACCAGTACATCGCACTGCCACGAACCTTTGTCTACTCGTCTTCTTTTGCCTCGCTGGAACTGAACATTCAACTGTTAACGACACACATTGGTGGCCGCAATTTCACACCCTTTGAACAATAGGAAGCACGACTCATGAAACTGATGCGCTATTTCATACCTGCGCTTACGGTATTAGCATCGAGCCTGCCTATTACCACCCAGGCTGAAGACTTCCCAATCACCATTGAGCATAAATTTGGCACCAGCGTTATTCCCGAGAAACCAGAACGGGTTGCCAGCATTGATTATGGCGGCATTGGTAATCTTTTAGCAGTCGGCGTAGAGCCCGTTACCGTACGTCAATGGCGCCCAGGGGATGGGTTTGATTATACGGCTGGCCCCTGGGCCGAACCTTACCTGAATAGCCAGCCGCTGGTATTGGAAGGTGATTTGAACTTTGAAGCCATTGCTGGAACCAACCCGGACATCATTATCGCACTCTACTCCGGGATTGATGCCGACGACTACGAAAAACTGAGCCTGATTGCGCCGGTCGTACCGGTACCTGAGGGCAAGGGCAACTATGACCTCCCCTGGGATGAGCGCGCACGCCTGGCAGCCTATGCCGTAGGTGAAGCCGCCAGTGCTGAACAACAAATTGACGTGATCCACCAACGCCTGGCTGATATCGCCTCGGCGCACCCGCAATGGCATGACCTCACAGTGGTCGTAGGCGGGTTTCGGGATGCCAACCCCTGGGCCTATACCCGAAACGATGCCCGCACCGCATTTCTCTTGTCGATGGGGTTTAAAAGCCCGCCCGCACTCGATGAACTCACCGATGAGCACAACTTCAATATAGAACTCTCTCCCGAACAAGTCGACGTGATCAATGCAGACGTTCTTGTTCACTATGGCAACAGTGAAAAAACCTTGCAAGCTCTCGACCACCCCGCCCACCCATTCCTGAAGGCATCGCAATCGGGTGGCGAGATTTACTTGCCCAATCTGGTGGTCGCCGCGCTTGCGCGAATTTCCTTACTCTCGATACCTTCAGCTCTGGACGCACTGGAACCCATGCTCGAAGCCGCAGCCGATGGAGACCCGGAAACGCGGGTTCCTGATGCACGATATTGAACGGTAATTTAAGGAGACCTTTTTGTGCCGGCTACTGCCCGTAGAGTTGGCACTGGAGTCTGAAATCAGAAACCCCCGTAGTCGCTGGGGTTTCTGATTAAAAGCGACTAGCTTGCCACCTTAAATGCCTTAAGAGCGCGACCATTGAGCCATGCTGTCCCCAGTAGCAGTAGCGACGCCAGGAGTGTAATGACAGAGACAACACCAAAGTGCTCTCCCTGGAAAAATGACATAAAACCTCCGCCTAGCATCAAAACCGCAACAACTAGTAATGCATAGCTGCCCAAGTAAAGCGTTATAGACCACCGTTGTTTTAAAACACTGATCGTCAGCCACCCAAACAAGCATGGAACGAAGAGAAACAGCATAGATCTTACGCCGAACAGGCTCAGTGCACCGGAGAAACCGATTGATTGAGCTGTGCTGATGAATGGTAATAGAACTCTGATTGCAAGCAACCATAGAGACAATGCCAAGAATAAAGCATTTAGTGAAATTAAGATCTTCCTTTTCATTTTGGTTCCTTTTTACGTGATTACTTATTAGAACGTTTTTTGGTGGGTGAATTTAATCCGCGAGTAATTCAGCAGGCGAATTGGGTTGTCTATTGACGGTAGTGTCCTTTCATCATCAAATTCTTTGTTATTTAGTCCCAATGGGTCAATAAAGCATATGGAATTTGGACAATATTGATAGGCATTCAACCCGCCACTGAGCCCAATCGGGTCCTGACTAACATACCGTCCCGCTTGCGATCATAGTACCGATGCAAGTTCTGATACAATCCGGTTTCCACATCCTCGTATTGCCCCTGGAAACGCAAGCTAGGCTCGAACGGTTGTCCAGTCACCGGATGCGTAATGGCTGCCTCTGCATCACGCGTCTTCCCGTAAGTTTCATGATCCGTTGACCACACCTCTTCACCCGTCTCATGGCTGTACATCGCCTTGGGCGTCCCCGCATGGTCGGTATCAATATGATGCAGCCCAAGCGCTTCATCCCACAGGGCCACTGGGATGTAGCTGCCTGGCAGGTATTGGTATATTCGGTGGTTCTGCGCTTTGGCGTTTTGGTTCAGCGAGCGGACCTGCTTCAGGGTCTGGCCTTGCCTGATGTAGGCTTCGCTGTGGCTGTGTTTTAGAGCGTTGTGGCCGTCGTTGCTGCTTTGGTCTGCATCGGGCAGAAGGTAGATTCTAGAAATGCTGACGCAATTTCAGTCTTCTTCCGAGTCTGATCGAATTCAGATTCGACACACTTTACCGAACACGGATCACAGAATCGATGCAACCCTCCTTCTACATTCCCATCTAGCCCCTAAAACGCAAGAAAACCACGAATACTTGAACACTACAACCATGTTGAATGATGGCTACCTTCGCACTTAACTGCTAGCCTATGACTGATTGGTTTGTAGATCAGAAATCTCCGAAGCCTCCTTTCACTATACAAGATCTTCAGTCACTCTGCGTTGCAAGCATTAGGAACTGCCATTAGGCCCCGAGGCCAAAAACGCTCTCCAATGTCTCAATAGCACCTCAAACTCCCCACGACCCAACCTAACAAAGTAATCCTCATCTAAAAGTGAATAAACTGTAACTTCACTAAGACTAATGTCTGCAGCCCAGCTTTCTCTATCCCAGCTGTAGCAGCTAATCGTTCCTTCTTTAACCCTTGAAATACTGTCAAGGCACTCGTCAATCCAACTAATACTATGTTCAAGAGTCAATCCACCACTATCAGTTAACAAGCAGGAGATAACGTCTATACCTTGCGAGCTAACCAAATCGGTTGTGCATTGAGGCTCTATTGCTCCCTCTACTTTTCTCCACTCAAATTCGTATTTCATTAGTCTCAAATCTTAGGATAAACCGTTGCTTTAGGTTGTAGATAGCCTTCTACACGAACGCCACTTTGAGTCGTCCCAGTCCACTTATTCCCTATTACTGTTCGATTAAAGTACGCAAAGTCTACTTCGCGCTTTAGTCGTTCCGCGTCCCAGGCGTCAGGGAACATAGTTGAAATTCCACCATTATTGGTTTTTGATAAAAATTGATCGGGATTAGCCGGGTCAACAACTTCTATTCTCGCTGAATAGACTCCTTGAGCATTGGGCGAAGATTGCGTACCAGTAATTACACGAACCTGTCCAGTAGCAGTTGAGTGGCCACCAACAACCTTTCCACTTGATTTCACTTCAGCATTAAAAATGTGACCATCATAGTCAATAGGCGCCCGGGGAATCTGAAAACTATTTGGATCGTTACACTCTTTGCTGGTCAGCCCTATTTGATCAGCCCACCCCACCGGGTTAGGGCAATACTGATAGGCATTCAACCCACCACTGAGCCCAATCGGATCCTGGTTAATATACCGCCCGGCACCAGGATCATAGTATCGGTGCAAGTTCTGGTAAAGGCCAGTTTCTACATCTTCATATTGCCCCTGGAAACGCAGTCCAGGCTCGAACGTCTGTCCAGTCACCGGATGCGTAATGGCTGCCTCTGCATCACGCGTCTTCCCGTAAGTTTCATGATCCGTTGACCACACCTCTTCACCCGTCTCATGGCTGTACATCGCCTTAGGCGTCCCAGCATGATCGGTATCAATATGATGCAGCCCAAGCGCTTCATCCCACAGGGCCACCGGGATGTGGCTGCCTGGCAGGTATTGGTAGATTCGGTGGTTCTGCGCTTTGGCGTTTTGGTTCAGCGAGCGGACCTGCTTTAGGGTCTGGCCTTGCCAGATGTAGGCTTCGCTGTGGCTGTGTTTTAGTGGGTTGTGCCCGTCGTTGCTGCTTTGGTCGGCATCGGGCAGGAACACCTGTTTGTCGATGCGTCGGCCGAGGGCGTCGTAGCGGAACTGGACGCGTTGCTTGAGTTCGCCTGAGCGCAGGGTCTCGACTGAGGTCAGTTGGTGTTTGGCGTTGTAGCTGAGCCGTTGTTCCTGTTGTTTGTTTTTACCGCGTTGGATGCGGACCGGGTTGCCGTGCTCGTCGTAGCTGAAATGCCGGTCGCCGTGGAATGGCAGGCGGTTATCTGGCAGGGCGGTCATGCCTTCGCTGAGCAGGTTGCCGGCCGGGTCCTGATGGATCGGTTGGTTGTCGGCCTGGGTCAGGCGGTCGAGGGCGTCGTATTGGTAGTGGCGGGTGCCCCGGTTTTGATCCTGGATCTGGCGGATGCGACCGAGGGCGTCGTATTGGTAGTCCCGGGCTTCCAGTGTTTGCGCAGCGGGGTCGTTTGGGTTGCTGTGCTGGCGCTGGTAGCTCGACAGGCGACCTTCGGGGTCGTATTGCCACTGGCTTTGGTGCTGGCCTTGCTGGCGCTCGATCAGTTGGCCCAGTGGATTGTAGTGCTGGCTCAGTACTTCCTGAGGCTGGGTGTTTTGGCCCTGTGCTGTAGCCAGTTGCAGGCGGCTAAGCTGGCCCTTAGGTGTCCATTGGTAGTGCTCGCTCCAGCCGGGGGCGTAGTAGTCGGTGTGCAACGCGGCCCAGCGCTGGCCCGGTGGTTGTTTGCGCAGGGCGGAGTGGTCGATGCGCTGCAGTCGGCCATCTGTGCCGTAGCGGTAATGCTGGCTGTGCTGGTAGGGCTGGGGTGCGCCCATCCAGCCTGCGAACTGCTGGGTGATCTCGTCTTCGATTAAACGGCCCTGTAGGTCGTACTCGAACCGGTGGCTTGCGTCGGGGTTGCGGGCGACCGCTAAGCGACCGAGGGCGTCGTATTGGTATTCGGCCCAGGTGTCGGCGTCGGGGCGGTCGGGGTGGCGGTGGTGCTCGCGGATTAACTGCCCGAGAGCGTCACGCTCGAACTGGCTTTCGATGGGGCCGTCTTGCTGGCCAATAAGGTGGCCGGCGGCGTTGTAGCGGTAAGCCAGAGTGCGGCCGTCGAAGCCGGTTTCTTGCACCAGGCGTTCGCAGGCGTCGTAGTCGAACCGGTGAGCCTGGCCATTGGCGTTGATCAGTGCGCTGAGGTTGCGTTCGCTGTCGTATTCGTAACGCAGGGTCTGGCCGTTGGGCAGGGTTCGGGCGTCGGGCTGGGCAAATACCGAGTAGTGCCATTCGCTGCGCCGGCCGCCGGTGTCGGTCTGGGCGGTTAAACGACCCGCGCCGTCGTATTCGTAGCGCTGGCTTTGGCCGTGGGCATTGATGTGGGTGAGTAGCCGGCCCTGGTCGTCGTAATGGTAGTGTTGGGTGTCACCCCAAGCGTCGTGATCCGTTGGCCAGACTTTCTCGCCAGTGCCTTAGGATAAAGCCGACAGAAGGCTTAACAACTTACCAGGACCGAACCCACTGGAGTCCGCTAGAAATTTCCTGAAACATCACCATTTCTGTTCTGGACGAGCACTAATTGTGAGGGTCATCTTCATCATCCAGATAAACGGAACATTCTTGAAATACTAAGCCTTCCAACGCAATCTTGACCTCCCAGAGCTCAGCTTGTTGCTTCAAATAGATCACCCCATTTTCATTGACCACAACTAAATTATGATAATCAATTTGTGACCAGTCAGATGCAAAGACATCCTTTGTTCGAGAACCCAATAACTTAATTACAACTCTATTGAAGTCCACATTCCATGCTCCCCACTTTTTAACATCAATGGCAGGCTTCTGCCTGATGTGAATATTTAGAGAACACCTCCCACCAACATCCAAAGATAGCTGACCGATTCTGACTTCTGAAAGAATACCTTTTGGGTATAATTGTTCCAGAAATTTGTTTCTAGAAATTAACTGAATCAAGTTCATTTTTATACTCAAAAATTGTAGTGCCCATGTGTTCCAGGAAAACTGCCAGTATTTAGGTTTTCAATTGGCCTTACATTGAAATGCGCTTCAGCCCCATGGTTAATGGTAGCTTTTATATGACCAAGACTGTGTTCCTGTATTGAAACTGAGACTCCATCTTGATTGACGAAATAATATTCTCTAAACGTTACAGGAATTCCATCTTCATTTAACACTCGCTTCCCGTATCCGTCTTCTAGTTCTGGCAGCAATACTTGGTTAGGCTGCTGAGACATCGGTATGCCGGAATCTCTCTTCGCTTGCCTGAAAGCATCTCTTCTGGAATCAGCGTTGTAAAATGTTTTCTTATTCTTGTCGCATTCTTTCGTGCTCAACCCCAATGGGTCAACGTATTCCACCGGATTCGGGCAGTACTGGTAGGCGTTGAGCCCTCCGAGTAGACCGATTGGGTCTTGGTTGATGTAACGGCCAGCACCCGGATCATAGTACCGGTACCGGTTCTGGTACAACCCGGTTTCCACATCCTCGTACTGGCCCTGGAACCGTAGCTGTGGCTCGAACGGCTGGCCGGTTAGCGGGTGGGTGAGTTTGGCGTTGCTGTCTCGTGTTTTGCCATAGGTTTCGTGATCAGTACTCCACACTTCTTCGCCGTCTTCATGGCGGTACATCGCCTTGGGCGTACCCGCATGATCGGTATCAATATGATGCAGCCCAAGCGCTTCATCCCAAAGCGCCACGGGGATGTGGCTACCTGGCAGGTATTGGTATATTCGGTGGTTCTGCGCTTTGGCGTTTTGGTTCAGTGAGCGGACCTGCTTCAGGGTCTGGCCTTGCCAGATGTAGGCTTCGCTGTGGCTGTGTTTTAGTGGGTTGTGCCCGTCGTTGCTGCTTTGGTCGGCATCGGGCAGGTACACCTGTTTGTCGATGCGCCGGCCGAGGGCGTCGTAGCGGAACTGGACGCGTTGCTTGAGTTCGCCTGAGCGCAGGGTCTCGACTGAGGTCAGTTGGTGTTTGGCGTTGTAGCTGAGCCGTTGTTCCTGTTGTTTGTTTTTACCGCGTTGGATGCGGACCAGGTTGCCGTGCTCGTCGTAGCTGAAGTGACGGTCGCCGTGGAATGGCAGGCGGTTATCTGGCAGGGCGGTCATGCCTTCGCTGAGCAGGTTGCCGGCCGGGTCTTGATGGATCGGTTGGTTGTCGGCCTGGGTCAGGCGGTCTAGGGCGTCGTATTGGTAGTGGCGGGTGCCCCGGTTTTGATCCTGAACTTGCCGGATGCGGCCGAGGGCGTCGTATTGGTAGTCTCGGGCTTCCAGTGTTTGCGCAGCGGGGTCGTTTGGGTTGCTGTGCTGGCGCTGGTAGCTCGACAGGCGACCTTCGGGGTCGTAATACCATTGGCTTTGGTGCTGGCCTTGCTGGCGCTCGATCAGTTGGCCCAGTGGGTTGTAGTGCTGGCTCAGTACGTCCTGAGGCTGGGTGTTTTGGCCCTGTGCTGTAGCCAGTTGCAGGCGGCTAAGCTGGCCCTGAGGTGTCCATTGGTAGTGCTCGCTCCAGCCGGGGGCGTAGTAGTCGGTGTGCAACGCGGCCCAGCGCTGGCCCGGTGGTTGTTTGCGCAGGGCGGCGTGGTCGATGCGCTGCAGTCGGCCATCTGTGCCGTAGCGGTAATGCTGGCTGTGCTGGTAGGGCTGGGGTGCGCCCATCCAGCCTGCGAACTGCTGGGTGATCTCGTCTTCGATCAAGCGGCCCTGTAGGTCGTATTCGAACCGGTGGCTTGCGTCGGGGTTGCGGGCGACCGCTAAGCGGCCGAGGGCGTCGTATTGGTATTCAGCCCAGGTGTTGGCGTCGGGTCGGTCGGGGTGGCGGTGGCGCTCGCGGATTAACTGCCCGAGAGCGTCACGCTCGAACTGGCTTTCGATGGGGCCGTCTTGCTGGCCAATGAGGTGTCCGGCAGCGTTGTAGCGGTAAGCCAGAGTGCGGCCGTCGAAGCCGGTTTCTTGTACCAGGCGTTCGCAGGCGTCGTAGTCGAACCGGTGAGCCTGACCATTGGCGTTGATCAGTGCGCTGAGGTTGCGTTCGCTGTCGTATTCGTAACGCAGGATCTGGCCGTTGGGCAGGGTTCGGGCGTCGGGCTGGGCAAATACCGAGTAGTGCCATTCGCTGCGCCGGCCGCCGGTGTCGGTCTGGGCGGTTAAACGACCCGCGCCGTCGTATTCGTAACACTGGCTTTGGCCGTGGGCATTGATGTGGGTGAGTAGCCGGCCCTGATCGTCGTAATGGTAGTGCTGGGTGTCGCCACGGGCGTTCGTCTCGCTGTGCAGGCGGCCCTGGTCGTCGTAGTCGTAGTCGCGCTCGTCCAGTACCGGGCGCTCGCCGCTGGCATCCACCAGGCCCAGCAGGCGGTAATGCGTCAGGGTGCCGTGCTGGGGGTGCCATTGGTAGTGATGCTGTTGGCCGAGCCGGTCTAGATGGCGAGCCAGTTGGTCGCGCCGGTAATACCAGCGTTCGCGGCTGCCATCGGGGTGCGTGGCTTCGCTCAGGCGGTCGCTGGTGTCATAACGGTAGTGGGTGCTCTGGCCAAGTGGGTCGGTGATGCGTTCTGGCTGGGTGTTTTGGCCCGCGTAACGCAAGCGGTAGCGTTGGCCCAGGGCATTCTCGTGTTCGACCAGGCGGCCCAGGGTGTCGAACCGGTAGCGGCGGGTGGTGCCTTCGGCGTCGGTGTGGCGAATCAGTCGGTTGTGGCTGTCGTAATCGCGCTGCTCGGTGTGGCCGTCGCCGCGGGTGTGTGCCACCAGGTTGCCGTGCGGGTCGAACCTGAAGGTCTCGGTGTGGCCCTTGCTGTCGGTTACCTGGCTTTGGCGGTTGTCGGGGTCCCAACCGAAGCGAGTGTCGTAATGCAGAACATCCGGCTGGTTCGGGTCCACCGCATATTGGCGCAGGCAGCGTCCTTCAGGGGCGGTTTGATCCCACTCGAATACGAACCGCAAACCTGCCGGTAGCTGACGCCATAAAAACAGGTGGTTGCTGTAGCGGTATTGTTCGAGCAGACCGCGCTGGTCACAGGCGGCTATCAGGTCACCGTGTCGATCGAGCCGATAGCGCACCAGTGTCTCAGTGGCTTGGTCGGGGCTGGCTTGCAGGCTAATGGCTTGCCAGCCATGGCGGCCTGCCTGAAAGCGCAATACGGCCCCCCAACTGGCTTCGGCGCGGTCGAGCTGGCCACTTGTGTTGGCTCCGACAATGTCGGCGTAGAACAACTGCCAGCGATGATGACCGTTGACGCTGCTCAGTTGGCTTAAGCGCCAGCGCTCCGGCTGAAACGGGTCGGGTTCGAAATGCAGTACCTGGCCATTCTGGCGCAGAGTGAAGTAATCGTCGTAGCGGCTTAGCCGGTCGCCGGTGCGGCTTTCAATGGCTTCGCCCTGGTTCGGCAAGGGGTAGGCGGTGGTGGTGCCTTCACCGTCGCGGTGCTTGATCTGCCCTTCGGTCAGTACCAGGGTGTGCGAAAACGGGTGGCTCCAGCCGTGGCCCAGCTCACTGCGATGGGCGCTGGCTGAGCTGCGATAAAGCCGCTTCCAGTTCAGTGCCAGCGGACCGGGCAGTTCGAAATCCAGGTTGGAGAACAGCTCTTCGCCGGTCAGCATGTTGATCGGGTCGCCGCAGGTGGTGCTGCGGCTTTCGCATTGCACGGTCTCGTCGTTATCGTTTCGGGCTTCGGTCTCGGTGTGGCGAGCTTGGCTGGCCGGTAACGTTTCTTGCTCTATGCGGTACTGGCTGTTGTGGTTCTGATGCGGAAACCTTACGGCAACGCGTTCGTGGCGCTGGGCGATGCGGTTAGCTGGCAGCAGGTGGTAAATACGACGCAGACTGCTGATCATCCCGGTGAAATAGCGCGAGTGCCTCATGGCCGCTACCGACCCGGCGACGACCGCTGCCGCCCCTGCCGTCAAAGCCGTTGCAACCGCCAACGCAATGGCAAACAAAATATCAAACGCCAGGGTGCCCAGGGCCTCGGCTTTTTGCACGGTACTCATCGACTCGAAATAGCGGTGTGGCAACTCGGACAACATGGCCCAGGTTTCAGCATCGGTCGCCAGCCAGGTCAGGACGGTAAAGGCCTGTTCGGCCTGATCCAGGGCGTGGCCCGCTTCGGCGGCCAGGTAGGCGAAGTCTTCCTTGAGCTCACTCAAGTCGTAGCCGTCTTCCAGTTTGTCGTAGAAGGCGGCGCCTGCGCGCGCTGTCGCGGTGACCGTGCTGGTTATGGCGGACGCGGTACCGGTAACCAAGTCGCTGCCAGAGCTCCAGATGCTGTGCATGACCGCACCGGTCAGGATGAGGTTACGTTCCACAAAATTGTACTCGGCCAGCAAGTCGTTCAGGCGTTGCTTGTCGGCTTCGCGTTCGCCGATGAAACCGTCGAGGCTGTCTTTTAAGGCATTGCGCAGCGCTGGCAGTTGGCTGTCGTCAGCCTCGTAAGTGATGCTGGCTTCGCCTTCGGGCAGGTTGGTCAGTTCGGCTTCGCCGTTGTCGTCGAGCCGGCCGCTGTAGCGGCTGCCATTCAGTTCAACCTGGTAGCGTACGTCGGGCAGGGGCTCGCCCTGATCGTCAACATAGCGCAGTGCCAGGGTGCGGTCGGTGCGGGTGCCTTCGGCCTCATAATGTTCAACGGCCTCGCGCTCTTGCGGGTTCATCTGACTCGCCGCAGTGCTGAGAGCCTGCCCGCCTGCACTGCCGCCAGAGGTTGACGCTTGCCGATTGCGCGCGGGAATTTTAACCAGGCAATGCCAGACAGATGTTTGCCCGGCCGGCCCTCTCGCCGGATGCCACTCGTCACGGCCATTGTGCACAAAAAACAGGGTGCGCTCGTTGGCGACGCGGTTGCGCGCCTGTTCTCGGCTTAACAACGACCAACTGCGCCAATCCGGTCGCAATTGATTGCGCAGCCCGCGCGGCAACCGCTCTACGGCAGCCGGGTCACCCAAAACGGGAGGAGGCGTGTCGGTGGGTTCAGATTGAGTGGAAAGTCTGTGGTGGTCGGCGTCAAACAGATCATCATCAGACGGCTGACCATCCGAAAAGTGAGGGCACATTTGCTCGGTTCCTTTGTGTCCCAGTTCCTTGCGACAACGCCCTGCAATGTGACCGGTCCATGCATTAATTCCTTGAATGCTGGCACTCTATTCAATTGAGTTTCTCAGGCAACCCCTAAGATCATTGGGGTTTGGTTTTTGTGATCGATGTCGCCGAATAAGCCTGCGCTCACTCGTTTCGCAAAGCGGCCAAACTGTGCACGACTTCATCGCGCAACCAACGGTTCGCCGGATCTGCGTCACGCGACCGATGCCAGTAGAGATACACCGACAGTTGCAACCCCGGCAAAGGAAAAGGCGTGACGGAAAACGGCTGTATTTGCAAAGCCTGCTGCAGAAACAGACGTGGGACCGTCAGCAAACAATCCGTAGTGGCCACCACCTGACAGGCCGTCCACAGGCTTTGGCACCTAACCGCTGGCACGCGCCGGTGGCCATGCCGGTGCAGCCAGTCATCTTCAAGCCCTGGACCATCGGTGCGGCGTGAGACCAGCACATGGCGGCTGGTAAGGTACGTCTCGACGGAGATATCTGATTGCAGCGCCGGATGCCCAGGCCGACCCATCACCACATAATCGGACGTCAGTAAGGCTTGCTGCACGATCTGATCGCTCACGTGCACCGAGGCATCAATCGCCAGATCCAACTCGGCATTCACCAGCCCCTCGACCAGGGCAGCCCGCGAAATCGCCTGCCCCGCCATGCGAACCGAAGGCGCCTGGTCAGCCACACGGGCCATCAGCGCGGGCAGCATTACGTTTTCGAAGGCGTTGTTTAACCCAATCACAAACGACTGCTCACTGGTTTGCGGTTCAAACCGGTCCAATCCGGTCAGAGCTTTATGAAGCTGGCGCCAGGGGCCGGCGGTCTCGGCCAGCAAGCGTTGAGTTTGCGCGGTGGGCACCAACGTTCGGCCCCGACGTTCGAACACCGGGTCATCGAAATGCTGACGCAGTCGCTTCAGGGCATGGCTCACGGCGGGCTGGGATACGTGCAACCGCTCGGCGGCCTTGGTGGTGGAGCGGCATTCGTCGAGCACCCGCATGACCACAAGTAGGTTCAGATCCAGCTTATCGAGGTTCATGGGTAGTATTCATTTATCTAATGGAATGTGATTCAAAGAATTCATTCTTTTTATACGTTGCCATTGGCTAGACTGCAACCAGACTCTTTACCTCAGTTGGAAACGCCCATGGTGTACGACCTGTCCAAACACGCCGAAGACACTCTTGCCCGGGTAACCGCTTGCGTTGAAAACGACATCATCCCGCTTGAGAGCCCTTTTGCCGAGGCGATGAAAAACCCGAACCGGGGTTGGGAGCTGATGCCCGAGATCGAGGCTCTGAAAACCCGCAATCGTGAAGCCGATTTGTGGAATCTCTTCCTGCCGCCAGGCACTCACGGTTTGCCGGGTGATCCGGGCGTGCCGACTCAGGGGTTCAGCAATTATGAATACGCCTTTATGGCGGAAGCCATGGGTCGCAGCTTGCTGGCACCCGAGGTGTTCAACTGCAATGCACCGGACACCGGCAATATGGAAGTGTTGCTGCATTACGCCAGTGCCGAACAGCAACAGCAGTGGTTATTGCCGTTGCTTAAAGGTGAGATTCGCTCTGCGTTTTGCATGACCGAGCCTGACGTGGCGTCGTCCGATGCCACCAATATGGAAGCGACAGCCGAGGTCGAAGGCGATGACGTGGTGTTGAACGGCACCAAGTGGTGGAGCACGGGAGCCGGTCACCCAAACTGCGAGATGCTGATTTTTATGGGGCGCAGCAGCGCGACGGCACCACGTCATCAACAGCATTCGATGGTGCTCGTACCCCGCCACACTAAAGGCGTATCCGTCGATCGATTGCTCAGTGTGTTCGGCAATGAGCACAAGCCCTACGGCCATGGCGTGGTGCGGTTCGATAACGTGCGCCTGCCCAAAAGCGCCCTGATCGCAGGCGAAGGGCGCGGCTTTGAAATCGCCCAGGGCCGACTCGGACCCGGGCGTATTCACCATGCCATGCGTGCCATTGGAGCCGCTGAGCGGTTGCTGCAACTGATGATCGAACGCGGCTTGTCGCGCCAGGCCTTCGGCAAGCCGCTGGTTGACCTTGGCGGGAACCGGGAGCGCATTGCCAACCACAGAATGGCGATCAACCAGGCGCGGTTGCTGTGTTTGCACACGGCCAAGCTGATCGATCGGCAAGGCGTGCGCAGTGCCTTGTCGGAAGTCGCGCAAATTAAAGTGGTTGCCGCTAACCTGATGCAAAGCGTGGCCGACGACGCCATTCAGATGCATGGGGGCGCCGGCGTTGATGACGCCTTGCCACTGGCTGAATTCTGGGCGGGCGGGCGCGTGTTGCGTCTGGCCGACGGACCTGACGAAGTACACCGTGCCACCATCGCCAAACTTGAACTGAAACGCTACGGAGCCAAAACCTGATGCCGACCTCAAACGCCCCCTCTACCGTTGTGATCACCGGTGGTGCCAATGGTCTCGGGTATGCCCTGGCTAAGGTTCATGCCGCACAAGGCGACCGGGTGATACTGGTCGATCGGGATGCGCAGCAGGGTAACGCAAGCGCCGAGTCACTGGGTGGTGAGGCTCAGTTCATTGCCTGTGACCTGACCGATGCACAGCAATGCGAAGCCCTGGTGAAACGTATTCGAACGATCACCCCCGCCGTCACACGGCTTTATAATAATGCGGGTATTGCCGGTAGCATCGGCAAACTAAAACACCAGACCGACGCCAACTGGGAGGCGGTGTTTGGCATTAACCTGTTCGCGCCGGTGCGGTTAACCCGGTTACTGCTGCCGTTATTGGAAGCCTCACCCAAGGCCAGCATTGTGAACACGGCCTCGATGGCGGGTTTGTTGTCAGCCAGTCACATGGCAGCTTACAGCGCGAGCAAAGCGGCGCTGGTTTCAGTATCGGAAACCCTGCACAAGGAACTGCACCACAGTGGCATTGGTGTCAGCGTGGCCTGCCCGGCATTTTTTAAAACCAACCTGACCGACAGCATTCCACCGCAAGAAGGCAAAGCCCGCGCATCGGTTGAGAAACTCATGGCCCGAGGCAAACTCAGTGCCGACCAGGTCGCCCGGATCATCGTACGCAGCGCGGACCGCGGGCAATTCCTGATACTGCCGCACGGTCGGGAACGCTGGTTCTGGTACCTGAAACGGTTGTCCTACCGGGCATTGCACAGCCTGATGATGCGCCAGCAACCCAGGCCCGACAAAACGGCAACCCGCCCGGATACAGGAGCCTCGCAATGAGCCAGACCGACCCGACCATTGCCATGCGTAAAGGCGAAACACTGCCAGTTGAAGCGCTGGATCAGGAACTGAAGCAGCATCTGCCGTCGTTGACTGGCACGCCGGAGATAACCCAGTTCCCGGGAGGCGCCTCCAACCTCACCTACCGGCTGAGTTACCCGGACCAGTCACTGATTTTGCGCCGCCCGCCGCCCGGCCCCTTGCCCAAAGGCGCGCACAATATGGTGCGCGAAGCCGAATTGATGCAGGCCATTCAACCGCATTACCCGAAGGCGCCGGAGGTGGTGATGATCGTGAGCGGATCGCCCACGCTCGGCTGCGACTACTACCTGATGAAAGAACAGCGGGGCCTGATTCTGCGTCGCACCCCGCCCATGGACCTATCAGCCGGGCAATGCCAGCGTTTGTGCCAGGTGTTCGTCGACGGGCTGGCCGAACTGCACGGCATTGATGTCAACGAAGCAGGCCTATCGCACCTGGGCAAAGGCGAAGGTTACATCGCCCGCCAGGTAAGCAGCTGGACCGACCGCCTGAGCCGGGCGCAGTCACCGGACGTACCCGCCTTTGACGACATCGGCCACTGGCTGACGCAGCATCAACCGGCCGATCAGCCCGCCTGCCTGATTCACAACGACTACCGTTTCGACAACCTGGTTCTGGACCCGGAGACTTTCGCCGCTCGTGGCGTGCTCGACTGGGAACTGGCGACTCTGGGCGACCCACTGATGGATCTGGGCACTGCCCTGGCTTACTGGGTTGAAGCCGACGATCACCCGGCCATGCTGGCCATTCGTCCGCAACCAACACACTTGCCGGGCATGATGACGCGGGCTGAACTGGTCAGCGCCTATTGCAAGGCTCGTGACATCGCTGAGGTGGACTTCCGGTTCTACGAAGTCTTTGGTCTGTTCCGACTGGCCGGTATTCTGCAGCAAATTTACGCGCGTTTTTATCAGGGCCAAACGACCGACAAACGCTTCGCGGGCTTTGGCCAGGTGGTGGCGCACTTGCACCAGCGTTGCGCCGGGTTGATCGTCTGATGGCCACGGTTTATCTGGTTCGACACGGGCAGGCATCGAGCAATTTGCTCAATTACGATTCGCTCAGTGACCTGGGGCAACAACAAATTCTTCATCTGGCGAAGTTCTATCGGCCTAGCTGGAAAGCGGCTGCACTCCACTCAGGCACACTGACCCGGCAACGCCAGAGTGAACAGCTGTTTAGCGGGCATATGGTCGAAGCAAGTACCTCCAATGCCGATGCCCGATGGAACGAATTCGACTTTCTCGACATCGTTCGCCAACACCGGCCTGAGTGGGAAGACCCGGTAAAAATGCAGCAAGACCTGAGTCGGGAAGATCACCCCGGCCGGGCGTTTTTATCGGTTTTTCGGGGTGCCCTGGAACGCTGGATCGATGGTGGCACCCATGAGCACTACACCGAAAGCTGGACCGACTTCAACGCGCGAACCGCCGCCGCACTGGCTGAACTGGATGCGGAAAAAACCCATTGGGTGTTTACCTCTGGCGGTGTTATTTCCGCGCTGATCAGCCAGGCCTTGAAGCTGGATGCAGCGGCGGCGATGCGCATTAACCTGGGCTTGCACAATGCATCGGTCACCACATTAAGGCCACAACGTGGCCAATGGCGCATGCAGGGTATCAACCAGGTTCAGCACTTTATGGACCAGCCCGACTGGCTAACCTTTCACTGATATCACTCGTTCAATGAACACTTACTCGAATAACACTCACATCAATAACAAAGGAGTCATTATGGCCAACCCCTTCGACCTGACCGGAAAAATCGCGCTGATCACCGGAGCCAGCAAAGGCATCGGTGCCGCCATTGCCCATGCACTGGCGGATCAGGGTGCCTATGTTATTGTCACCAGTCGCAAGGCTGAAGCCTGTGCCGAAGTGGTGGAACAGATTCGCGCCAACGGCGGAAAAGGCGAGGCCGCGGCCTGTCATATCGGTGATTTGCACGCCATGGAAATGACCGTACAAATGCTGCTGGAGCAACACGGACACATCGACATTCTGGTGAACAACGCGGCGGCAAACCCTTATTTCGGCCCCATTGACCAGACCCCGCTGGATGCCTTTAACAAAACGCTGGATGTGAACATTCGCGGCTATTTCTACATGACCAACCTGGTCGGCCAGTCGATGAAAAAAACCGGCGGTAGCATCATTAACATTGCGTCGGTCAACGGTGTCATTCCGGGTGACTTTCAGGGCGTCTACTCAATCACCAAATCAGCGGTCATTGCCATGACCAAAACCCACGCCAAAGAGTGGGCCAAACACAAGATTCGAGTGAACTGCCTACTGCCCGGGCTCACCAAAACCAAATTCGCCAGCGCCATTACCGACAACCCCGAAATGATGAAACAGGTGCTGCCACACATTCCGATGGGTCGTGCCGCCGAGCCGGAAGAAATGACGGGCCAGGTTGTCTATTGGGCGAGCGATGCCAGTGGCTATACCACCGGCAGTGTGGTGAATGTGGATGGCGGGTATTTGCTGGTGTAAGCAGGGGGTACCAGGAAGCCTGACTTTTTCAGGCTGGCGAGCTCTGCCGATATTGCTCTATCGGGAAAACCGGCTTTACTATCAATTACCCAAGCCTGAGGAGCCTCGCAATGTTGATGTCTGCCGCCAAATCCACCCTGGTGCTGGTTGATTTCCAGAAACGACTGATGCCCGCCATCGACAATGCAGACTCCGTTGCTGAACGGGCCTTGACCCTGGCCAGTATTGCGGGACTGCTGGACATCCCCATTATCGGGACGGAGCAAACACCCGAAAAACTGGGGCCCAACGATGACCGGTTCTATCAGCATTGTCAGCAAACCCTGCACAAGTCTACATTTGATGCGTGCGAAAGCGGTCTGCTCAACGCCATTGAGGACCACCGCACCCAAATCATCATCGGTGGCTGTGAAGCGCACATCTGTGTGCTACAAACGGCAATGGGCTTACTGGATGCAGGCTTTCGGGTTTGGGTAGTAGCAGATGCCGTTGGCGCTCGCCAGCCGGGAAACCGCGAGTTGGCACTGCAGAGATTGCGCCAGCAAGGGGCCGATATTGTGTCGACGGAGATGGTCGCCTTTGAATGGCTCGGCAATGCCGAACACCCTCAATTCCGGAACGCACTGGCGCACATAAAGTAACGCCAACCGGGTTAAACTGATTCCCCTCATCGCGACCGGAGTGTGAATCATGCTTGCTTTACTGAGCCAATGGATGCCCGACTCACTGAACAACCTGGCATTCTGGAGTCTGGTTCTGGTCAGCTACATGACGTCAGCCATAACCGCGGCTCTGGGCATTGGTGGCGGCGTAACCCTGCTGGCCATAATGGCCAACCTGCTGCCTGCCAGCGCCGTCATTCCTCTTCACGGGGTGGTTCAATTTGGCTCAAACCTGGGGCGGTTAACCACACTGTTTCGCTTTGTCGACTGGCGCCTGGTGCTGTGGTTCTCGATCGGTAGCCTGATCGGCTCAGTCATTGGTGCAGGGGCATCTACCCAAATGCCTGCGGCCGGCCTGCAAATAGCCATGGGGGTTTTCATTCTATACACCGCCTGGTTGCCACCCATCACATTGCCTACCGGTAAGAAATTCATATCAATGCTCGGCGGTGTGACCTCCTTCATCAGTATGATTGTGGGCGGTGTTGCACCCCTTGTTTTTGCTGCGATCAAACCGATGTTTACCGAACGTACCGCCCTGGTCGGAACGATGGCCGCGCTGATCAGCGGCCAGCAATTGTTGAAAGTGGTGTTCTTTGGTTTCTTCGGCTTTGTGTTTTCTGACTGGTATCTGATGATCGCCCTGATGCTGTTTACCGGTTACCTCGGCACCCTGACCGGCCGGGTTTTTCTGGAACGCCTGTCCGCCGAGCAGGTGCAACCCATCCTGAAAGTGGTGCTGACCATTATGGCCGTTCGGTTGCTATACCTAGGCGTAATTGGTTAACGCCACTTATTACCTTCAAACACTTCCGGGTTGTATAGATTGTGTCGCCCGACATGATGAATATCACGTTCGCCACACAGCGCCATACTGACATCCAGTTCATTTCTGAGAATACGCAGTACGTCGGTGACGCCAGCCTCGCCCGCGGCCCCCAGTCCGTATAAAAACGGCCGACCAATATAAGTCGACTTGGCACCCAGGCATAGGGCCTTCAAGATAGCCTGGCCAGTCCGAATGCCACCGTCAATGTGCACTTCCAGATCGTCACCAACGGCATCCAGAATCGCAGGAAGAACCTCAATACTGGAAGGCGCTCCGTCAAGTTGACGTCCACCATGATTGGACACAATGATGGCATCGGCTCCGGTTTTCGCCGCCAACTTCGCATCTTCCGGGTCCATGATACCCTTAAGAATCATGGGCCCACCCCAGCGTTCCCTGATCCAGGCAATGTCGTCCCAGGACAGTTTTGGGTCCAACTGTTTGGCCGACCACTCCGACAGCGACGTCATGTTCTCAATACCTTTGACGTGGCCAATCACATTTCCGAAACCCCGGCGCTTGGTGCCCAGCATGCGCATCGCCCAGGCGGGGCGAGCCATGATTTGCAGCAAACTGTTAAGGCTGAACGAAGGTGGCGCACTGAGCCCATTGCGAACATCTTTGTGGCGCTGACCAAGGATCTGCAAATCCAGCGTCACCACCAGGGCACTGCAACCGGCCGCTTTGGCCCGATCAATCAGCCGACCAATAAAATCCCGGTCACGCATCACATACAACTGGAACCAGAATGGCTTGCTCGTATGAGCGGCAACATCTTCAATCGAACAAATGCTCATGGTCGACAAAGTAAAGGGTACCCCCGCTTTTTCGGCGGCCCGGGCGGCGTGAATTTCACCATCGGCCCATTGCAAACCGGTAAGACCGGTGGGTGCCAGCGCCAAAGGCATGGAAACCGGTTGACCGACCATGGAGGTTTCCAGATTACGGTCACTCATATCAACAGCCACGCGCTGGCGAAATTTCAGCCGGTCAAAATCCGAGGCATTAGCCCGGTAGGTTGATTCCGTCCAGGAACCGGAGTCCGCATAGTCGTAAAACATACGCGGCACACGGCGACGGGCCAGACGCTGGTAATCGAAAACGTCACAGGGTTTTGTCATTCAATTCACTTCCTTATCTCATGCTTTACACAGCTCGGACTTCACTTATTGCAATGCATTGAGTGCTGGCTACCGGGTAAGCTGATCCGGGGAAGTCTGCAGCATGGATGCTGCAGTCTAGGCCCCATGGACGGGTTTACGCCGACCCCGGATCGGCTTACCCGGTGGCTGGCACGGACGCCTGCCACCGTACAGCCCGTTCAGCGAAGCTGAACGGGCGCTTCCTCACTGGTTTCTAATGTGATTTCCGGATGCGGGCTTTCCGTAGGAGTGGCCCGCTGTGCCAAATAAGCCCCGGCAATGACGACAAGCGCCCCGACAAGCTGTACCGACGACAGTGCTTCACCCAACAACAACCAGGCCAGCACAATGGCGGTTACCACCTCCAGATAGGCCACGCCACCGGCAACAGGCGGTGACAGCCTTCGAATCGCAGCCACGCCCGTCACATAAGCCAAAGCAGTCGCAACGAGCCCCAACCACACCACCGACACCATGGCCGAGGTTTGCATGCCGGCGATGGTGATGTCGCCCGCCAGTATCGACCAGGGTAAGGCCCAGGGCTGGGCGATCAGCGACAAAGCTAGAAACCCGACGACACCACCGATAGCGATCAGCGCCAGTGGCTCAACATCGTCCTGAGCCGCGTCGGATAATAGAAAGAACGAGGCCTGACCAACGGCAGCACCGGCAGCGAGTAACAACCCGAGGGGGTCGAGCACCAGTCCGTCCCAGACTTCGAGCAAACCGGCCAAACCAAGTACCGCCAGTGCCACACCCAGAATGGCTGAACCAGCCACAGGCTGCCGCCGCACCAGGCTCACCCACAGCAGCACCAGCACCGGCCCGAGAAATTCGATCAGCAAGGCAATCGCGACCGGAATGCGTGAGACAGCCCCAAAATACAAAGCCTGAACACCGGCAATCGGAAAGACACCATAGGCAATCAACAACCGCCACTGGGTGCGCAGCAGTCTCCGGTAATACCAGGCCACTGGCAGCAGAATCAGTACCATGCCCAGCAAGCGCAACCAGGTAACGTGCAACGGGGACATTCCGGCCACCATCAGCGGCTTGGCAAAGGCACCCGACCCGCCAAAGGCCAGCGCAGACAGCAAGGCCAAGCCTAGCCCGGTGAGTTTTTGTCGGGAAACACCCGCCTGGGAAATAGCAAACGTCATGAGTTCACTGACAAGGGTTCAAAAATGAACCGGAAGTCTACTCTGGCCAATCCGGTAATGCATCAATACGGTGCGTTGCAGTAGTGGTCAGCGCCAGGCTCCGAGAATCAGCCCCATCAACGTAAATACGACCGTCCAGTAGCCACCGTGAATCAGGATGTAGCGCCAACTGCGTTGCTCGAATAATCCGGTAACAGCAAAAGCAAACAACAACCAGCCAAATCCGGTCAGAAAACCGTACAGGGCTCCGGTACCGGCATGAGTCTCGGGGGTATTCAAAAACATTGCGAGGCAAAATGCCATAATGAATAGAAACACAAACGACAGGCTGAAAATTTTTGGCATGTTGGCCGAACGTATTTTCGCTTCATCCAGCCCGGTTTCACGCATCCAGACATTGGCAAACAGCAGTGGTGAATACCAGAGGGCACCCACCGCAAAACCGACCAGTGAGGCCAATAGAATTGCCCAGATATTCAGAGTCGAACTGTCCATTCTGGTATCTCCATTGAGTAGGCTGTAGAAATGCATGAGACTCAACAACTTGTGCCCGAAACATAAAGGTCCCGGCAAATCCCATACCTGCCAAGCCAATACATGGGGTACTCCCGACTTGACTTGAAATACTAGAACACCCTAGTCAAAAGTGGCAGAAAAAACAGCTGAGTCCGAGGCAGGCCAAACGAGCCGTATTCCCTTGGCATATCCGGCAGACTGCAGGCGAAATCAGGGGTTGATATCCTCTGCCGTTGCGAACTCTGTTGTTACGTCAGTGACTCGGCTGTTGGCGCAACTCCTCTAAAGACTGACGAATAATACTGACACTCGACTTCAGGAAAAGCCCGGCCATCAGCGCAGCGACTGCAAGGTCCGGCCAGGGGCTGGCAGTGACACTCACCAGTACCGCCGCACCAATCACAGCCACATTCCCGATGGCGTCATTGCGGCTGCACAACCAGACTGAACGGACGTTGGCGTCGCCATCCCGGTAGCGCAGTAGAATCAGCACACTGGCGAGGTTAGCCACCAATGCCAAAACGCCGATCGCGCCCATTATACCCGCGCTGGGCACACCTAGAACCCAAACCTGCCAGATGGTTGAGCCCAAGACCCAAAAGCCCATCAGAGCCAGGCTAATGCCCTTGAGCAGGGCCGCACTGGCCCGGGTTTTCAGCGAACGACCGATAACCCATAGGCTCAGGCCATAGGTCAACGCATCGCCCAGAAAATCCAGTGCATCAGCCTTCAACGCCTGGGAACCAGCCCAGGCCCCGCCCAGAATTTCGACCACAAACATGGCCGCGTTGATGATGATGACCGCAACCAGCGCCTGCCGGTAACCCCGGGTGGTGCCATCAAAGTCTCTGGTTTCGCAACAATGCTGCCCCATTGGTTCGCCTCATGAATGATTGTTCAACACAGAGATCAGTCTATTAGCTACAATCATTGTAGGTTCAAGTGTTTTTTGGGATGAGTCACTTATGCAACACTACTCCATCGGCCAACTGGCCAAACGGCTGAATTGTGCGGTTCAGACGCTGCGTTATTACGAAAACATCGGTCTGGTCGCGCCGCCACACCGAACAGAAGGCAACCAACGGCGCTACAGCGACGCCCACCTGAACCAGTTGCGGTTTATTCGCCACGCACGGGAGCTGGGCTTCTCGCTCGATACCATCAAGTCGCTGTTGCGCCTGTCACGTCACGCCGATGAACCCTGCGATCAGGCCAACGCCATCGCCGAAGAGCAACTCAATGCGGTGCGATCCAGGATCGCCCGGCTGCAGGCATTGGAGGAGGAATTATCCAGAATGGTAGGGGCCTGCGAGGGTAACACCGTTGAACATTGCCGGGTCATTGAAGTACTGGAGAATCATGCCTTGTGTTTGCATGATCACAATGACTCCAGCCACCAGCCTTCGCTAATCAACGAATAGCTGGCTCGGGCTTTAACTCGTCTTTCTGGCCAGCGCCGCCCGGCAATCCCGCTCAGCCTGCTCCAGTTCCTGCAGGGTTTTTTCAAGGTCTTCTTTTTGTTGAAGCAGGGTTTCGCGATGCTCGGTCAAGGTGCGTAAATATTGCTCCAGTTGCGGGATTTCATCTTCCGGGGTTTCGTAGGCGGTCACCAGTTGCTGGATTTCATCCAGACTGAAACCCAGACGCTTGCCGCGCAATATCAGCACTAACCGGGCACGGTCGCGCTTGTGATAGATACGGCGCTGCCCTTCACGCTCGGGCGTCAACAACCCCCTGTCTTCGTAAAAACGGATGGTTCGCGTAGTGACATCAAACTCACCCGCCAGGTCGCGGATGGTGAAGGTTTGCAAGTCGGGCGTTGCTTTGTTCATGAGATCAGGGTTTTCAGGTTAAAAGTCACGGGTCACCAATAAAGGTCGGCTACTACCAACATGCAGGTTCTAAGTACTTAAAGGCAGACGTTTGCGACTGGTTGAGTGCCAGCTGCCGGGTGCTCCTATCCGGGGAAGTCCGCAGCAGGGATGCTGCGGTCTAGGCCCCATGGAAGGGTTCATGCCGGCCCCGGATAGGAGCACCCGGTAGCTGGCACGGACTCCTGGCAACCAGGAGGCCCCAGCCAGCAAACTGAAGCAACCACCTGCTGTTAGCCAGAGTTTACGGCCAGGATCTGTCACTCACCACCCACCAAGTTGACGTTAACGTAAACGAAAACTAGCCTCGGAATCAACAAGAATAACAGCTCACTCACAGGATTCCGTATGACTACCACTGATTTCAGTCCTGACACCCTCAACACCATTGGGGTGCTGGGCGCCGGCACCATGGGCCATGGCATCGCCCAGGTGTTTGCCCAGAGCGGCCTCACTGTCCACCTGGTCGATAACCAGCCAGCCCAGCTCGACACTGCCCTGAAAGCCGTCGACCGCAGCCTCGGCAAGTTTGTCGAAAAAGGGAAACTGACCTCAGAACAGCATTCTGACACCCTTTCCCGGTTGCACATCCATACGGATATCGACGTGCTTGCCGGTTGCGACTTGGTCGTCGAAGCCATTACCGAAAACGAAGCCGTCAAAATCGACCTGTTTCGCAAGCTCGATGCCCTTTGCCCGGCCAAGACCCTGTTCGCCTCCAACACCAGCGCCATCTCCCTGACCCGCATGGCCGCAGCCACGTCACGGCCAGACCGCTTTATGGGCATGCACTTCATGAACCCGGTGCCGCTGATGCAACTGGTGGAACTGATTCGTGCATTGCAAACCTCAGACGCGACCTTCAATGCCATCAAATCGCTCAGCGAGCGCCTGGGCAAAACGCCCATCGAAGTGCGGGATGCGCCAGGCTTTGTCTCCAACCGCATTCTGATGCCGATGATCAACGAAGCCATCTTCACCCTGTACGAAGGCGTCGCCGAAGCCGAGGCCATCGACTCGGTGATGACGCTTGGCATGAACCACCCGATGGGTCCGCTGAAACTCGCCGATTTGATCGGGCTCGACACCTGCCTGTTCATCATGAAGGTGTTGTACGACGGCTTTAAAGACCCGAAGTACCGACCCTGCCCGCTGCTGACGCAGATGGTGGATGCCGGCTATACCGGTCGCAAGAGTGGTCGTGGTTTTTATCAGTACGACTGATCAGTTCAGCCGTTATTTTTTGAATCACAAGTCGGTGTTCGCACTCAACTGAGTGCCGAGTATCGGGTGTACCTGTCCGGGGTAGTCCGCAACATGGATGTTGCGGTCTAGGCCCCATGGACGGGTTCACGCCGACCCCGGACAGGTATACCCGGTGCTCGGCACGGGCCACTGGCAGCACTGGAAGCCCCGCTGAGGCATAGCCGGCATCCGATGCGGGCCAATGCCACTGACGTGAAACGAATTCCGAAACTTGAGTGATAACTTCAAAATCACCCGCTGGGAAAACGCTATATGAGCCAAGCCGATAACACTGCACCACTGCGCATCATCACCGCTGCCAGCCTGTTCGACGGTCACGATGCCGCCATTAATGTGATGCGTCGTTTGATCCAGGATCGCGGCTGTGAGGTGATTCATCTTGGCCATAACCGCAGCGTCGATGATCTGATCAAAGCCGCCTTGCAGGAGGACGCAGACGGCATCGCCATCAGCTCCTACCAGGGCGGACATATGGAATATTTCCGCTATCTGGTCGACCGGCTCAGGGAGAGTGGTGCGGGTTATATGGCCATTATCGGCGGAGGCGGCGGCACCATCACGCCAGACGAGATTGCCGAACTCGAAGCCTACGGCGTAACCCGTATCTACCACCCGACCGACGGCATGAAACTCGGCCTGCCCGGCATGATCGACGATGCAGTTGACCGCATACAAGCAGCCCGGGACAGCCGGTCAGATACATTACCCGACACTGCACATCCAGACCTGATTCAGGCACGCGCCTTATCGGATATAGAAGCACGACGCGCGTCGCCCACCGCTTCCGGAAAACGCGCTCCAACGCTCGGCCTGACAGGCACGGGCGGCGCTGGAAAATCCAGTCTTACCGATGAACTGGTACTGCGCTTTGCCACCGAATTTCCCGACAAACGTTTCGCCGTACTGGCCATCGACCCGACCCGGCGACGCACCGGTGGCGCCCTGCTCGGAGACCGCATTCGCATCAACAGCCTGCGCTTGCCCAATGTCTATTTTCGCAGCATGGCGACGCGACGCCAGCACCTGTCGACCAGTGAAGTTTTGCAGGACGCCATTACTGAGTTAAGCCAGCAGGGCTTTGATCTGGTGTTTGTGGAAACCGCCGGTATTGGTCAGTCCGACAGCGCCATTGTCGATTTGGTTGATTTTCCGGGCTACGTGATGACCCCCGAATACGGGGCAGCGAGTCAGCTTGAAAAAATCGACATGCTGGATTTGGCGGACTGGATTGTCATCAACAAATTCGATAGCAAAGGCGCGGGCGATGCCCTGCGCGATGTGCGCAAGCAATGGCGGCGCAACCGCATCGATTTTGAATCAAAGGATGATGATCTGCCGATTTTTGCCACCATTGCCAGCCACTTTTCAGACCCGGGCGTAAACCGGGTATTCAATCATCTGTGCCGGCGTCTGAGTGATGCGACGGATACCGGGTGGCAAGCATCATTGCCCGAAGGCGACCCCGAAGCCCATGTGTTAATTCCCGGCTCACAACAACGCTACCTCGCGGAGATTGCCGAACAGGGACGATCGTTGCGCGAGCAACTTCAGCGTCAGGCAGACTGTGCGCGCACGGTTCAGCACTTGTATGAAAGCTTGCGCCTGCTCGGTCTGGAAGACCTGACTCCACTGACCGACGTCGCAACCGATGGGTTGGATGCGGCCCGGAAAGTGCTGGCCGAACGCCACAATACCGCCCTGCAAAAACTGCAGCCGGAAAGCCGCAACGCCCTGCTCGATTGGGATGCATTGATGGATTCGGTACGCTCCGACCAGTTTGAATATCAGGTGCGCGGTAAGGCCATCACCGGAGATAACTACCGGGAAACCCTGAGCGGTAATCGCATTCCCAAAGTCAGCGCCAATACCAGCCAGGACTGGGGCGAACGCGTCTGGTTCAGTGGCCAGGAAAACCTGCCCGGGCATTTTCCCTACACGGCCGGTGTGTACCCGTACCGTCGCAGTGGCGAAGACCCAACCCGGATGTTCGCCGGTGAAGGCCCGCCGGAGCGAACCAATCGTCGTTTCCATTACCTGTCACTTGGTCAACCTGCGGCCCGGCTCTCCACTGCGTTTGATTCCGTCACCCTGTACGGTGAAGACCCGGCGGAACGGCCGGACATCTATGGCAAGGTGGGCAACAGCGGTGTGTCGATCGCCACGCTCGACGACATGAAGAAACTCTATTCCGGCTTCGATTTGTGCGCGCCAACGACCTCGGTGTCCATGACCATCAACGGCCCCGCGCCGATCATTCTGGCCATGTTTCTGAACACGGCCATAGACCAGCAAGTCGAGCAACACCTGCGCGACAATGGTGAATGGGACGCTGCAGAGCAACGCATTAAAGACATTTTGGGTGATGCTCCAGTGAGTTACCAGGGGCCCTTGCCGAAAGGTCATTCCGGGCTGGGGCTTGGTCTGTTGGGCGTCACCGGCGACCATCTGGTGGATGCGGATACCTACAGCCGCATTGCGGCGACAACATTGAAACAAGTTCGGGGAACGGTACAGGCTGATATTTTAAAAGAAGACCAGGCGCAAAATACCTGCATCTTCTCGACCGAATTTGCCCTGCACTTAATGGGCGATGTGCAAGCCTGGTTTATTGAACGCGAGGTGCGAAATTTCTACAGCGTGAGCGTCAGTGGCTATCACATTGCTGAAGCCGGTGCGAACCCGATTACTCAACTGGCGTTCACGCTCGCCAATGGCTTTACCCTGGTTGAGTATTACCGCGCGCGCGGAATGGACATTAACGATTTCGCGCCCAACCTGAGCTTCTTTTTCAGCAACGGCATGGACCCGGAATACGCCGTGATTGGCCGGGTTGCCCGGCGTATCTGGGCTAGGGCGATGAAGCACCGGTACGGTGCCGATGCCCGGTCGCAAATGCTGAAGTACCACATTCAAACCTCGGGTCGTTCCCTGCACGCCCAGGAAATTCAATTCAACGATATTCGCACGACCCTGCAGGCGCTTTACGCCCTGTTTGATAACTGCAATAGCCTGCACACCAATGCGTTCGATGAAGCCATCACCACACCCACAGAAGACAGTGTGCGCCGCGCGGTCGCCATTCAACTGATCATCAATAAAGAGCTGGGCCTGAACCAGAACGAAAACCCGATGCAGGGCGCCTTTACGCTGGAGTACCTGACCGACTTGGTAGAGTCTGCGGTTTACGCCGAGTTTGAACGACTGAGCGAACGTGGCGGCGTACTCGGTGCCATGGATACCATGTACCAGCGCAGCAAAATTCAGGATGAATCCATGCTCTACGAGCACCGAAAACACAGCGGCGAATTGCCCATCATAGGGGTGAATACGTTTCTGTCGAAAAAAGACGGTGACGCCGACGCGCCGATTGAACTGATGCGTTCAACCGATGCGGAAAAACAACAGCAAATAGAGCAAGTCGCCCGTTTTCAGCACCACCACCAGGCAAACGTTAACGACGCTCTGGTTGCCCTGGCCAGTGATGCCCGGGCACGACACAATCTGTTTGCAACACTGATGGAAACGGTCAAAGTGGCCAGCCTCGGGCAGATCAGTCACACCCTCTATGAGGTAGGCGGAGAGTATCGCCGCAACATGTGATACCCATACATATACGTGTTGCACCAATACAATTCAGACTGACTAACAGGGTTGTTGAAATTTCTCAAACAGGATTGAAGTGCACTTCAATCCGGAACAGCTCATACTCCGCGACAATGATGTATTGGAGTGTCAATCACGATGCGAATTCAAAGTCCAGACCACCACCCAGAGTTCAGCACGCAAGATATTTTCGGCAGACCATTGGATCTGTCGGACTATCGGGGCAAAAAAGTCATGCTATCCTTTTTTCGCGATGCGGCTTGTCCGTTTTGCAATTTCAGGGTGCATGAACTGACACACCGTTACAAATCCTGGCAGGACAAAGGGCTTGAAGTGGTGGCGGTGTTCTGTTCACCGGGTGCCGACGTGCGCGACTATGTGGCCCGCCACCCTCGCCCGTTTCGACTGGTCAGTGACCCGGATCTGACGCTGTACGACCGTTACGGTGTCGAGCAATCATCAACGGCGTTAATCAGAGCAATGCTGTTTAAATTCCCACGTATTATTAAGGGTATGAAAACCGGAGGCCGGCCACGGAGTAGCCCAACCATGAAACTGGTACCGGCCGATTTTCTCATAGACGAGCAGGGCAGAATCGTTGAAACCTGGTACGGGCGCGATGCCAGCGATCATATTCCACTTGATCGGGTTCACGCTTTTATCGGCGGCGATCTGTCTCACACAAGCGAACAACGCACTGCGGCCCAGTGACCGTGTGGAACCCTCAGGCGCGATGCAAATCGCGTTCAGATGAACACACCACGACCCGGTTACGACCTTCCTGTTTCGCCTGATACATAGCGCGGTCTGCTTGTTCGCTTAGCTCGCTAAGGCTTTGGCCTTCTGCAGGTACCAAAGAACATACCCCCACACTGATGGTAACGACATCGCTGGCACCCGAATACTCATGACGCAAACCCAGGGCCTCTACTGCCTGCCGGCAATTTTCAGCGACTTGCGTCGAATCATAGGTATCGGGTAATACCAGCGCGAACTCTTCCCCCCCATAACGAGCGACCAGATCCAGGGGCCGGGTTGCCATTCGTTGCAACGCTCTGGCAACCTGTTTCAGCGCTGCATCGCCTTCAGGGTGACCATACTCATCGTTGTAGGGCTTGAAGTTATCGATATCGACCATGACCAGCGACAAAGCGCTTCGCTGGCGTACCGCCAGTGCCCACTGTTGCTCCAGGTGCTGGTCGAAATGCCGTCGATTGGCCAGGCCGGTCATGCTGTCGGTCAGAGATATTCGCTCAAGTTCCGATTTCGCAGCATTGAGCGCCTGGTTCTGGCGCTGGGTGACCAGGACGTAGACGACCAGCAACACCACCACGGTGGAACCGGAACCCAACACCAACCAGGGCACATAACCGCGCCGTTCCGTGTACAGCGAAGCGGCGGGCGTCACCTCGAAATACCATTGCCGACCGGCCACATCGGGCAGGTCGTGAACAACCGTTTGGGCGATTAACCAGCGCTCACTTTCAGCCGCGATGCTGCTGTACAGGACGTCTTCAGCGCCGCGGGTTCGATCAATCACCTGCAGTTGCACTTGCTGATTGAACGTATTGCCAACGGATTGATTGATCAGTTCGCCCACGCGAAATACGCCATTAACAAACACCACGCGCGACTCGGTGCCGGTTGCGGCGGTGCCGGATTCCGGCGACAGAAACTGGGGTGCAAACACCAGGAAACCGCGTTGGTTGTCTGGCTCCTGTACCAGCGTTATGCCCGCCGTAGCGACCATTTTCCCACTTTCCATAGCCTGCAACAGGGCCGACAGCCGTCGGGGTTCGCTGGCCAGATCAAAGCCGAGCGCCGCCTGGTTGGCAGCGATAGGTTCAATCATTAACACCGGCGCGTATTGGGGGCGCACTGCGACCGGTACCACGTTACCTCCGGTATCACGCTCGGTCACGCTAAAACCCGGGAACCACTCATTCATGCGGGATTCAACGGCCGTCAGGGTGTCGGGTGTGACGATCTCGGCCCAGGCAAACGCCTGAATGGCGGGTGACCGGGACAGGATATCACCGGTTAACTGATCAAACCGTTCCGGCGTTAAGTCATCCACCAGTGCCACCGAAGCATTCAGTGCAAACAGAATCTCCAGGTTCAACAGCACTTCACGTTCAAATGACAATGCCTGCTGCGCCACCTCTGCCGAGAAGTCGCGTTTGATGCTGTCCGTTTCGGCCTGGTACAAGAACCGGGCCAGCGCAGCAAAGACAATAATGCTCAGCACCGCCAGGATCAGAGTAATCGTTCGGATCGCAGGAGACGCTTTGGGTATGGATGCCACTTCTGTGTTGGGCCGTTCAGGCAGCACAGGCACTCCTCATTTCGGGTGTAATACTTATCCTAGCCAACAATATAGCCAGTACCATCATTTCAGGGGTAAAGGGTCATGACATCCGGTTCCGTTCCCGGCGCTCGCGATGCCTGCAGTGCCTGAACGGCATCGTTCAGTGTTATCAGAGCCTTGCGGTCTGGCGCTTGTGTATCTGCAGTACCGGCAAAAAGATACGATTCAGCCTGTGCCAGTATCCCCCGTTCCGATTCGCCCAATTTCGCGCGCAACTGAGCAGGCGTCCACCCTCTTCGGGCTCTCAACCAGCGCAACAATGCCGCGTGATAGGCACTGACGTCGCCGCTGTGCGCCGCACGCGCCATGTCATCCTCAGCCGGGCGTGGTTCGGTTGACTCCGGCACGGAACGACTCACCGTCTCACGCAACCGTCGCTTCAGGTAACGGTTACTGGCCCAGAACACCAGCGCCGTAGCCAGCCAGCCAATGCCCAGACTCACACTCACCCAACGCCAGACCCCCCCCTGACCAGCGAGGGTGGCGGTTGCACTGCGCTGATTAGCCGCATCAACGGTACCCGGCTCGGAATCAGAGCGGGACGGGTTGGCCAGTATGTCCATGGCTTCGTTGCTGATACCTTCTATACGGATTGAACGGGCGGACAGTTCAGCGTAACGCAGCCGGTCGTTTTTGATGTCCCACCAGGGTACCCGCACAGCAGGCAAGTCGTAGTTTCCGGGAGAGGAGAACACCAGGGCAGCTTGATCGGTTCGTTGCTGCAGACCACCGGTCTGGGTGAACTCCGGGCTGTTGCGATACAGCCGGAAATCATCGTCCGCCAGAGAGGCCAGCGGGTCGGGGAGCTGGGTTGCCGGCTGTCCCTGTATGCGAGTGCTGACTTGCCAGTCAATATGCTCGTTCACCTCGGCCTGAATACGGCTGCCCAGGTTGTCGCTCAGGCTGACTGACTCGGCCGGTAGCCAGACCGCGTTTGCCGGATAGGACGCAGGTATGGGTTTGACGGCGACATCGAAACCCGGGTGAATTCGATGCATGCGCAACTGCTGGCCATAGTTGCTACTTTCATATTGCCCGACAAAGCGAATTTCGGGAATCGACAGCGTTCCGTCTTGCTCGGGGGTCAGCCGGTATACCAGTTGGTAGCGACGATAGGGTTGACCTCCGTGACGTGTCTGGGTGTTGTCTTCGTTCAGTTTCTCGGCATCGAAGGCACTGAGGTCCAACTGGTCGAAATTCCCTTGCAGGCGCACTTGATAGTCGAGGTTGACCGTCAGGGTGGTGCTTTGCCCGATGTACAGTGAGTCATCGTCAATCGAGACCGACAAAATGACGGCTTCTTCGGGCAGGCCTTCCTGGCGGTCGGCCGGGTTCATCACCGTGACCATGATCGGGCTCGATTGTTCCCCCCCCAGACTGAAATTGGGAATCGCCAGGGTCCCGATTTCCCGAGGCTGAATCTGCAGGCGCCATTCGCGCCAGCGTTCCTGGCCCTGTGCGGTCGAGTATCGGCTCTGCGTCGTTTGCGATTGCCCGACGACCTGAAACAAGGTGGTCAACGCGGTGAGATCCAGCGGTTCATTGGCCGCCGGAAAGTTCGCGCGAATGGTCAGCGTCAGGGTTTCATCCTGATAGAGACGAGTGCGGTCAGCATCGGCCGTTACGGTTGCTGAAGCGGCAGCACTCAGCAAGCACAACGTAGCCAGACAACCACCGACCCGCAACGGCAGTCGGGCCAGCAGTGACCTCAGGCGCGCACGCGCGGTGTTTACCATAGCGAATCAGGCTCCTCGTCTGTTGGGGCTTGTTGAAACTGATACTGGAATTTTCGCTGTAGCACCTGACCCTCAGCTGACGGAACCCGATTCAGCAATTGCTCCACCGCCTGGTCGCGACGTCGCGCGTCGAGATCGGGGTCTGGCTCACCGCGGGACCGGGCGTCATCGGATTCGACGGGTTCAGCATCGCGATCTTCCTCGCCGTCATTCTGACCCGGGCTTTCATCGTCCTGTGGCTGAGGTTCGCGTTGGTCGTCCGGTTCCCCTCCGGGTTGCGGATTTGAATCTTGCGATTGAGCGGGCTGTGAGTCCGAGTCACCGCTTTGTTCATACTCGCTTTGCGAGTCCTGCTGCTGTTCCTGCTGCTGTTGCTGCTGTTCTTGCTGCTGCTCCAGCGCTTCAGCGACACGGTCTCTGTTGTGCCGGGCTGCCTCCAGGTCTGCTCTGGCGAGGGCTTCATCATAGGCATCAATCGCCTCCTGAAGACTGCCCTGATGCGCCAGCGCATTACCCCGATTGTAATGCGCCGTAGCATTGTCCAATTGCTGCCAGAGTTCTTCTGCCCGCTCAAAATCACCCTGCTCGAACGCCAGTTGTGCTGACAGTTCCGGTCGCTCGGTCAAGGCCAGGCTGCGATCCGCATCGCCTTCCTGATAGGCCTGAAATGCACGCTGCTCACGATTTTTAAGCAGCGGATCAGACCAGCTCGCAGCCTCTGCCGGCATCGGCTGCCACAACAGGCCCAGCGGTAAACAGTACACCAGGCCGCGGCGGTACCAGGGCAACAACAGCAACAGCGCCGGCAGCAACAGCCAAAAGCCCCATTCACGAAGTTGTCGCTCTCGGGATACTTCGCCCCGGTCGATGCTGAGGTCCAGAGTCGTGACGGGTTGTTCCATCGGCAGCAGAGTCGCGTCTAACCGGGCAGCGACGTCCCGAAAGCCGGCCCGGTTCAGAGTGGGCATGACCATGCGGCTGCCATCCTGCAAATAGCCGCTGCCATCGGGCAGCGGAATTGGCCCGCCCGATTCGGTGCCCATCGGCATCAGCCAAAAGCGTTCAACCGGAGGGCGGGCCGCCAACAGGGCATCCATTCGGCCAGGGCTGGCATCATCGGTAATCCACAGCAACTGGCTACGCCCCTGCAACGATTCCAGCCGCTCGGTCACTCGCTCAAAGGCCAGCTCCGGCCGGTTGCCAAACTGCGGCATGATGTAGGGCGTCATCTGCTCCAGTTGCAATGCCAGCGTTTCAATATCGCGGGTGAGCGGCACCAGCCAGTGTGCCGACCCGGAATAGACAACGACGGCTGTGCGTTCGAATACACCGGAAGCCGCCCAGTCCTGCACCAGTCGCTCGGCCCGAACGGCCCGGGATGGCGGTGTATCCTCAACCGTCATCGACAACGTCGCGTCGAGCACCACAATCAGGTTGCCCGCCGTCAATGTGGTGCCCCCGCTCAGTGGTCTTGCCGGCCCGGCCGCCGCTACAATCAGCAAAACACCGGCCAGCAGCAATGCACCCTGCGACCAAGACTGCCGACGAGCACTGTTTTGGTAATTCAGTCGGCGCAGCAACCGATCATCCATCAGCCGGTGCCAGGCGCCCTGTCGCTGCTGTCGGCGCCAGCGCCAAACGGCCCAGACCAGCCAGGGCAACAGGGCCAGCAATAACAGAGGGCGGGTCCAGATCATGATACAGACCTCTTGCGCTGGCCTGGCACCCGGGCATGCTGCCCGACAACCATGACCAGCAGAGCAAGCAGTGCCGGCACCCAGAACCACTCGGCGGCCAGTCGCTGGGCCTGCCCCGCCCTGGGGCTCGGCTCCAGTGCATCGATGCGTTCGTATACCCTGGCCAGTTCATCGGTGTTTTCGGCGACGAAGAGTTCACCCCCGGTTTCGCGGGCGACGCGACCCAGAGTGTCGACATCCACCCCGGCGCCGCGCATCAAGCCAAAGAAATCGCCACTGCGCGGCTGCCCGAAGGCAATGGTGTGTACCCGAATGTCACTGTCACGCGCGGCGCCCGCAGCGGCCATGGGCTCCAGCTCGCCGGCATTGTTCTCGCCATCGGACAACAGCAGTATGACCGGGTCGGTCACCGGCTGATCGCGCAGCCGCTTAACCGCCAGCCCCAGTGCATCGCCAATGGCCGTGCTGTCACCTGCCATACCGGGCAAGATATCGAACAGCAGGTCACGCACGGCTTCGACATCCGGTGTCAGCGGTGACTGCGTATCGGCGAATTCACCAAACACGACGAGACCGAGTGCGTCACCCTGGCGCTCGCGGGCAAAATCGCCCACCACTTGCTGAACCGCCTGGAACCGTCTTACCCGTTGGCCGCCCCATTCCATATCCGGCTCTTCCATGCTGCGCGACACGTCCACCACCAACATAATAGCCCGGGCCGGTTGCTCAGGCTCCACCCAGGGTCCCAGCGTCTGCGGGCGTGCCAGCGCGACTAAAATAAGTGCCCAGGCCAGCCACAACCAGCGGCTGTTTATGGATGAGGGGCCAGCGCTTGAAGTACCCCCGGCCGACCAGCGTGCCAGCACCGGGTGATCGAGCCGGTCGCCGGCATCAACGGCTGGTAACCAGCGCCCAATGATCCAGGGCACGGGCATCAGCGTCAGCATCCACCACCAGGCGAGAGTCATCGGCACCACCGTTTGATTAGGGTCCGCGCTTCGCGCCAGTCGATCTCGACCCGGGCATCGGGCCGATAGTGAGCATTGACCCAGACGGGCACATCGGCACGGTTGAGCGTCGCGCGCACCCGCTGAGCGAAGACAGGAGCAGACTCGGTTTTATGCGCCGGGGATTGCTGGGCCGCCGCGTTGCGCAGCACTGCGTGTAATTGCTGCAATTGGCGTGCAGTATCCGGTTCCCGTTGCAGGGTTTTCAATGCGACCAGGCAGCGGCGACGCATACGGCCCTTGCGCCACAGCAAGGCCGCCAGAACAATGCCGGCAGCCAGCGCGATCACACTCAGCCAATACACCGGTGCCAGGGGCCAGGCCCCCGGTACTGCCGGTGCAGCATTGGCTTCAAGTTGCGCCAGCAAGGACGCCAGCGCCGGATCCCCCGCCGTCAGCTGTGGATTGGCCATTGGTTCACCTCTCCCCAGTTGAAGTCGTGGACGAAATGGCTGATCAGTCTGGCCTGGTGCGCCGGTGCCCAACGCTGCCAGGTCAGTTGCCGGTGTTCAAAAGCGCGGTGGTGCGCGGCGCGCACGCCAGCCGAGCCGGTATCGAGCTGCACACTCTGGTCCCGGGCCCGACCCTGCAGTACCCCAACATCGGGCAAATCGGACTCAAGCCGGTCGATAGGCTGCAGGATCAGGGTTCGATTGATTCGTGCCTGTGGCAGGCAGGCTGCCAGAGCCTCGGGTTGCCAGTGCGACAGATCTGACACCAGCCACAGCGTGGGGTTCTGACGCAGCAGAGAGGCAATGTCGCTGGGTACCGGAGGCACCGTGCCCTGGCGATACTGACTGGCCAGTTTTGCATGGGCATCGACCAGCCTCTGGCAAAACTGAGCGACATCACTGGCCCGGCGCAGCATCATGGGCCGGCCATCCCCCACACCGGTGATAACGGCCCGGGTCGGGTGCCGCAGCGCTAACAGTCGCCAGGCAAGAAAAGCCGCCCAATGGCAGGCCAGAACAGACTTTAACGCCCGCTGGCTGCCAAAATACAGGCTGTCGGACAGGTCGACCCAGATCAGCTGCGCCGCCTGCCGGTCTTCTTCCATTATTTGCACATAGGGAGCTTGCTTGCGGGCCGTGACATGCCAGTCGATGCGGCGAACGTCGTCACCGGGCTGGTAGCGACGCATTTCCACGAACTCGCGTCCCTGCCCCCGAAACGGTGAACGTTGCTCGCCCGCGCCCAAACCCAACGCACGGCGCACCGGCACGCGGCCGAGGTCCGCTGCGACAAAGCGCAGCGCGAGCAGTTCATCTCGTTCTACCTCGGTGCCTTCGACGGCAAAGGGAGTCGCCTTACCCACTGTGCTCATATTACCCGACGGCCACCCGTTCCAGTAAGTGATTCACCACACTGGAACCGTCCCAACCCTGGGCCTGACCAGACAGCGACAGCACCAGCCGATGAGCCAGCACACGAACAGCCACCCGCTGCACTTGCTCGGGGGTCACAAAGTCCTGTCCTTCGAGCCAGGCCAGCGCCCGGGCGCAACGGTCCAGCGCTATGGTGCCTCGCGGTGAGGCACCAAACTCAATCACTCCGGCCAGTTCCGGGCTGTAGCGTTCGGGCGAGCGGGTAGCATCGACCAGATGCAGCAGGTAATCGGTCACGGCATCGGCCATATAGACATCGTTCAACGCCTGACGAGCGGCCAGAACCGCCTCCGGAGATACCAGGGGCAAGGCCCGAGTCTGGTGCGCCTGTTCTTCCCGGGCCAGTTGCAAAATGGCCAGCTCCATCCCGACATCGGGGTAATCGAGCGACACTTTCAACAGAAAGCGGTCAAGCTGAGCTTCAGGCAACGGGTAGGTGCCTTCGTGCTCTACCGGGTTTTGCGTCGCCATCACCAGAAACGGCGAGGCCAGTGGGTAGGTGGTTCCGGCGACCGAGACCTGGCGTTCCGACATGGCCTCCAGCAACGCAGACTGCACCTTGGCCGGCGCCCGGTTGATCTCATCGGCCAGCACCAGGTTGGCAAACACCGGCCCGGGCTGAAATTCAAAGCGATGTTCATCGGCCCGGTATATTTCAGCGCCGGTAATGTCCGACGGCATCAGATCCGGCGTGAATTGCACCCGACTGAACGCACCCTGCACACCCTCGGCCAACGCCTTGATTGCGGTGGTTTTGGCCAGGCCCGGCGCGCCTTCCACCAATAAATGCCCGTCGGCCAACAATGCCAGCAATAGCGATTCGACCAGTTCCGGCTGCCCCAGAATCCGGTGTTGAAGGGCGTCTTTCAGTTCGAGCAGTGGGTGTTCAGTTGCCATTGGCGTCCCTGTTTCATTGATGGGTGACTCTGGAAAATGCGCAAAGGTGCGGATAACTGACCGTTCGATTCTAGAGCGCTGTCAGGCCGGGTCAACGGCACCGGCCAAACGGGATGGGTGGTTTACACTGGCTTGACTGTGGCTGTTTTGGTTTTTGGTTGTGGCGTCGTGTCATGCGTTGGAAATTCTTGTGGATAATCGACTGACAGGAAACAGTTACTTCAGTGCATGCCGGGCTGTCGGGTACGCCTACTGAGGGCACGTCGTAAATACATCCATGTAGACTCGAAGGCCGGATATGAACCCCTTCCATGGGATTCACCCTTCGGGCTCGCTGCGCTCATGCTAAAACGCTCCTGGCGTTTTAGTCCATGCGGTCTAACGGCCCTCAGTAGGCGCACCCAACAGCCCTTGGACAGCAAAGGGGTTAAACCAGCAGAATTTACAACGCACGACACTAACTCCGGATCCAATTGAAAAATGGCCAGATCGAAATCGCTACGACCACGGCCAGACCCACCCAGACGAGAATCAGTGTCGCAGGCTCGTCCCGCCACCGGTCCTTCCAGCTAGGCGCCCGACCCTCTTCCATCGCCTGACGCACCGCTGCACGCTGCTCAATCTGGCGCTGCTTCTGG
Source organism: Saccharospirillum impatiens DSM 12546 (assembly GCF_000423605.1). GTDB lineage: Bacteria > Pseudomonadota > Gammaproteobacteria > Pseudomonadales > Natronospirillaceae > Saccharospirillum > Saccharospirillum impatiens. Next base: position 18,423 of record NZ_AUIH01000010.1, on the reverse strand, counting down.
TACTCATCGATGCGCTCCCTGGCGGCGGTGTAGTCGTCATCGTTTACCAGCCAGATAGCAGCCACCGAAATACGCCAACGGCCAGCGCTGGTCTCATAGAATTCGAAGCCTTCAGTGGTGAGCAGGTCACGTACTTCGTCAGCCTCCTGCTCACTGACACCGTTTAACCGAAATACCAAGACGGCCATTGCCGCTCTCCTCTGTCTTTCTTACTAAATTGGAGTTTGCTACCAAGCGAGTGCCAGGCGCCGGGTGTGCCTATCCGGGGGAGTTCGCAGCAGGGATGCTGCGATCTAGGCCCCAAGGATGGGTTGAGTGGGCGGCATTCCGCCCGACCCCGGATAGGCACACCCGGCACCTGACACGGACTTCAGCCAGTTGCGACTCTAACGGGTTTGGCCGTATTGTTGCCATCCCAGTGTTAGGTGACAACCCGATTATGATCTACGGCCCTTCCGATATTATTGTTAACAGCGCTACTTTCACTCTCAGTAATGGCGAACCGGCTGAGCAGATATGGCTGCGGGGCGGCACGGTACTGGTTATCAGTGCTACCGCACTGGCCCTGTACAAAGACGAAGCCGCCATCGGAGACCCGCTCGGCAATGGTTTGATTGCCCTGACCGACTTATCCGGCGTGTCTCCCCTCGCCCATCAGGACGGGCATTTCATGACTGAGCACCGTGCGGGCTATATCGGCCTGCATGGAGAGCGCCTGTTGCTGATCACCCCGGTGGCCATTCAACTGTTCGATGACCGGCGGGATGCCCTTCAGAACCGCAATGAACGGGCACGCTTGCCGTTGGAATAGCCGACTGTGGTAAACTGCGGCCAATTCCGTCATTTAATACAAGGACACCACCATGCCCTCTTTTGACATCGTCTCCGAAATTGATGAAGTGGCCCTGCGCCATGCCGTCGACAACGCCAACCGGGAACTGGCCACCCGCTTCGACTTTCGCGGCGTTGAAGCCAGCATCGAACAAAAAGGCCTGGTCGTCACGCTGAAAACCGAATCCGATTTCCAACTGCGCCAGCTTGAAGAGCTGTTTTCCAAAGCCTGCGTCAAACAAAGCATCAGTGCCGCTGGGGCCGACAAAGAGGACTCGCCGGTCCACAGCGGCAAAACGTTCTCCTGGAACATGACCTTTAAACAGGGAATCGACCAGCCAACGGCAAAGAAGATCATCAAGCTGATAAAAGACAGTAAAGTGAAAGTTCAGGCCTCCATTCAGGGCGAGCAGGTGCGGGTCAACGGCAAGAAACGGGATGACCTGCAAGCGGTCATGGCCCTGCTGAAGCAGTCTGATCTTGAGGTTTCCCTGCAGTACAATAACTTCCGCGACTGACGCCCGCCTTTGAACCAGGGGCTGACACAGTGCCAGCCCCTGGTACCGTGCTTAATGACTCATATCGCCATGGTCCATCTCCATGGCGTCGCCTTCCTGGTGCGGCCCCTGCTCTCCGGGACCTTCGATAGTAAGCTCAACCTCGACTTCACCGGCGTGCTCAAACATCAGAGTCACGGTCTCACGTTCATCCTCAACCAGCCGACGCTGCAGCCCGATAAACATCAGGTGATAACTGCCCGGCTTCAAAACAAGACGGCCACCTGCAGGTACGACTACCCCTTCAGGCAGGTGCTGCATGCGCATCATGCCATCTGTCATGCTGGATTCATGAATCTGAACCTCACCGGCAAAATCTGCCGTTGCCCCGATCAGTCGATCAGGCTGTTCGCCTGTGTTGCTGATGCTCATAAATCCACCCCCAACCGGTGCTCCGGGAGCAGTCGCTCGCGTCCAGGGATGGTCAATTGCGAGTGATCCCAGGAGGTAATCATGAGCTTGAGCCAGGGCCGAAAAAAGCAGGGTTGTTAACACCAGTGTTAATGTGATGCTGCGCATTATTGAATTCCTTACTGCAAGGACAGTGCAGACCTATGAGTGCTGCCACCGTCGGTACAAAAAACGAGTTTAATGAGAGTGTTCGGGCTGTTAAAAATCAGCGATATTCAACAGCATGCTTTAACCGACGGAAACGGTACGGCGGCTGAAGCTAATGGAGTAAAACACGGTCTCGATCGGTGGGGCGCGGCTGAAATAGCCTAGAAAGGTGGTCGTGCGGGGCGAGTTAACCCGGGTGTCCCGGGCAGCAACGGCCACCCCGGACCCGGTTGGAAATGCCCAGACTTCGGGCAACCCCAATATCTGGTTCACACAGGGGCAATGCAACGACGACTCGGCTTCCACCGGCATTGAGTCGGCGGTTTCCAGCGTATCAAGCTGCACCCAGGTGACACCCAGCCCGGTGCACAGGCGCAACCAGCCATCAGCGGTTTGCACGCTGCTGGCGTTTACGATGGGTATGGCCGTAAAGCACAGCCAGGTGATGACCTGGAGTGCCCAAGCGGCCCGAAACTGCCGTCGGGTCACAGTGACATTACTCGGTGTATTTTCAGAGTGTTAACAAGCTACCTGCCTTTTCAAACACACGATAACCCAAAAGTGGGTTGTGTGCTGGTTTGCCACAATCAAAGACTTAGCCGCAACCCATCTTGCCGGACGATCCGTTCCGGGCGCCAATCATTCAGGCTTCGGTGTTCGCATCTGTCAACAGACAGGCGGCGCGACATCATCAATGTCGAGCAAATCGAAATAACTTTGCCCCAGAGCGATATAGCGAAAAGCACGTTTGTCGAGGTACTGGTTGATAAAGCTGTTCTGCTCGAGTGCGCGCAGATAGTCGTTATAACTGGTGTAACTGGAGGCCACCACATCAGTACCGGTAAGAATGCGGCTGGCATATTGATTCAGAAACTCGACGTAGGGACCGCGCCGATTGGCATCCCGGAAATAGCCGTCGTATAGCACGTTCCAGGAAATATCAAACCAGAGGTTCGGGTGGGCATCCATGAGCCGGGACATCTCGGCAACGTGCTCGGCCGGATCCAGGTCATCTTGCTCACGTGAAGTGCCCAGGTGCATCCACACCACGGTGTTATCCGGATATTGCTCGAGGACGGCCTCCATCAGATGGACGTAACCGTAATCGTCTTCATCATTGCCCATGTCCGAATGCAGGGCGAGCGGCATATTGCGCTCGGCCAGTTTCGCCATAAATGGGGCCCAATTGGCGATGTCCTCAAGGGTTGCGGCCTCGTGGCCGTATGAAAACAAGGCTTGCTTGACCAGATTGGCCTCCCCCATCCACTGGAACAGGCCGGGAAATTCGCGGTCCAGAATGGCCATCCGATCGACAATGCCCTCAGGGTTTTGCAGATCCGGAAACGTCATGGACGCGCGCAACTGCACGGCGGTTCTCGGGTAAGCGTTCATGTTCACGCCATTGACGAAATCGTTCTTCATCGTCGGCGCGATCACCGTATTGCCACTGCAATCCCCGCCGTTCAAACAAGCCCAGTCTTCGATCCGGGTCTGGCCGATGCCGTAGACGTTGGCGTATTGGATGCCGGCGCGCTGAAGATACTCTACCAACACCTGATGATTGAGATGCGGACCACTGAACGGCTGAAAGTGCAAATGGCTGTCGACCACCAGGCGATGCCCCTGAACACTGCGGTCATAGCACATTTCGGCCAGAGCCGACCCACTCACCACCAGTGACACCAGGGCCCCGATCAGTGCTGCTTTCTTGCCAGCCTGCTTCATTCTGTTACCTCATTCATTCGGTTTTCTCACGCTTGCGGATCGGCCGGATAGGCCAGCACCTGAATCATACAGACAGCCCAGAACGCCAACCCCAGATGAAACACGTCCATTCGTACCGGCAGTCCCAGCAACGGCTCCATACCACCCCCAACGAGCAAGCCGTTGACGGAAAACACCACAGCCGCCAATGCCAGCCAGCCGCTCTGAACACGCTGAGTCCGGTACCACAGGGCCCCTGCAACCGCGATGCAAACCAGCGTCAGGACCAACCCGATCACGAGCTGAAACAGAGGTAGCCGGGTTAGCCAGTAACCGAGGATAAACACCAGCAACGCATCGGCCAAATGCGCCAGCCATAATTTACGGTGCAGGCGCAGCCAGCCGATCCAGTCGAGCAAGGCCATGGCCAGCAGGTAGAGCCCGGCAACACCGAAGGCTCGGGAGGCCAGAGTATGCATATCATCGAGCCGGTCCTGCCACTGAAAACCATATTTAAGAGCGCCAATGGCCGACGCCAGCCCCAGCAGGGCAAAACAGACTGCCGCCAGAAACGATGCCGAACGACCGGTCTGAATCAGACGTTGGCTGGCCCACCAGGCACTGGCGGTCAACACCATTTCGGCCACCCACCAGTGCGCCATACGCTGATCTTACTCGTCGGCCGACAGGGCTTGGAGACGGTTCTCCAATGCAGCCATACCGGCAGGCACGTCGACCGGATGGCCCAGGGCGTTGAAGGTGGAGCCGAAGGCATGCAGTGTACGGAACAGGTTATGCACCCGGCATTGCTCGCCCATTTGACCGATGCGTACAATGGGCGGCCCGAAGGAGCCTGCAATTTCGACCCGAAAGTGTTTGGATATATGCGCACAGACGGCTTTTGAATCAAGCCCTACAGGCAAGGCAATGCCGACTACCGAGTTCAGGCGGGCTTCGGTGGGTACGTAAAGCAACAGGCCGAGCGCTTCGATGCCTCCCTGCAACGCCAGACTGCTTTTGCGATGTCGCTGAAAACGACGCTCCAGCGTCTCCTCACAAACCAGGCGCATGGCTTCATGCAGGGCCAGCAAGCCAGAAACCGGCGCGGTGTAATGATAAGAGGCTTCATGCCAGAAGCGGGTGGCGAGCAGGGCGTCAAGGGTCCAGTGCGGCATGGGCACCGGCCGCTGCAGAATGCGTTGCCAGGCGCTCTCGGAAAAGGCAACCAGTGAGACACCGGGGATCGAGCTCAGCCCTTTCTGACCGCCGGTAATCACCACATCGATACCCCAGTCATCCATGTTCAGTTCCATGGTGCTGAGCGTGCAAACCGCATCAACGATGAGACGGCAGTTGTATCGTTGCGCGAGCGCACCGATGGCCGCCAGATCTTTATTATGAGTGGTGTTTGAGGTCTCGCCCTGAACAATGGTCATCACTTCCGGTTCAAAGGTTTGCAGAATGTCTTCAATGCGCCGGACGTCAGCACCAAAGCCCTCCTCAACCAGCAACCGCTCGACTTCGCCACCGGCACGCCCGGCCATTTCAGCCAGGCGCTGGGAGAAAAAGCCATTACAAACACACAGCACCCGAGTGCCCGGCCACACCAGATTGGTCACCGCCATCTCCATGGCAGCAGACCCCGGACCGGCGACACCCATCAGCCAGGGTGACTCGGTCTGAAAAATGTAGCGGCCCATCTTTTTCACCTGATCGATGATGCGCGCCATGGTCTCACCCAGGTGGTTAATAACAATACCGTTCGCCGCCGCCACCGGCCCCGGAATGGGCACCGGGCCCGCACCCATCATCAACAAAGGCTCTTCGGGTAAAATCTGGTTAAGACCATCGATATGGGGAGCTTGAATCATCCTGGGCACATCCGGCTAGGTAGTAGAAGATACGGTTGTTGAATGCAGAGCCCATATCATGAGGCGCTAGCGCCATCAGCGCAACCACCGGCACACCCGCTTAACCTACGCTTACTCTGCCCCAGCAGTTACCGGACGCAGTGTCGCAGACAGGGCGAGCTCCCCCGCCATTCGAAGTGCCTTGCGGCTGGTTAGTGTCTCACTGGGTTTCTCGCCAAAATGGCTGGCATAGAGAGCAGGCAAGCGCCCGAGGTGGTTCAGGCCATGCTCCAGCGCATGCCAGGAGATGCTGGGTGAGTCCGCTTCGCAGTCGAGCAATGCCAACCTTAACCGTAGCAGCTTACAGCGCTGGTAATAGCGATAAGGCGTCATGCCGATGACGCGCTTCATCTGATAGTAGAGGGTGCGTTCACTGCTGTGCACTATGTTTGTCAGGTCTTTAAGGCTGAACTCCCAGCCCGGGTTGTTGGCGATGAAATTAACGGCTTGCTCAAATTTGGGATCTATCACTCGCCGCCGGGGCAAACTGAGCCGGCAATCCCGGTCGGTCAAGCAAGCGGTCAATTCGGCCAGCATTGCCCGGGTGTTGCTAAGCGCTCTGTCATGATCCGGGAAAAACTGGCTCCTCAGGTTATAATCTTCCAGCAACCAACGGACTTGCTGTCGTTGTTGGTAGGTGTCCAGAGCTCTCTGATGACTCGCAAATGCGGCGACTTCTGATTCGGGGAATTGAATAATCGTCAACACAGAGTGACCATCGGTAGCCAGGCCCACCTCCTCACCAGAGCGAATGAGAAACACATCTTCCTTGTTCTGTATACGCCCGGAGCAGACCCAAACCAATATCGGAAGTTTGGCGTTCTTCACTATCACGCCAGTTGGTCCGTCAACTGCCATATGAAAAACACTGCCACTCCCGGTATTAAGCTCAGACACACCGGGAAAGGACTTTACACTCGGCGGGAATGAAAATTCGATCCGGGGCAGACCCAGCAACACCTTGATACTCCCCAGCCATTGCCTGGGGCTAGACCGGGTAAACCGTAAATAGGAAGCCATTCCATATCCGCAAAACATCGCAAAACTCTTATTATAGTGTCATTAAAGCAGGCCTTATATAAGAATATACTAAAATTAGCTTTCTCTGGGTCAAGGAGAGCCAGCAAGATCAGGAAACTGCAATTCTATTGATCCATATCAAGCGACCTAAAAAGCTGCGCGCTCCAGCGCTGGGGTTTGGCGAACAGGAATCCCTGCCCATGCTTGCAAGCCAGTTGACATAGAATCAGCCGCTGAGCTTCGCTCTCAACCCCTTCGGCAACCACTTCGAGACTCAGGGCATGGGCCATGGCAATAATTGCCCTGATCAGAGTACTGTCCGCACTCTGCTCATTCAGCCTGGCCACAAAGCTACGGTCGATCTTAAGTACGTTGACCGGCAGGGACTGCAGGTACGCCAGCGAAGAATATCCGGTGCCAAAGTCGTCAATCGCAATTCGAATGCCCTGCTCTTGCAAGACAGTCAGTTTGGAACTGAGCTGATCGTTAAAATGTACCAGGGATGTTTCGGTAACTTCCAGCTCAAGCTCCCAGTTCAACTGATCAGTGTGCCTTCGCATTCGGGTCATTTGGGAAACGAAGTCGTCGTCCAGCATATGCCGGGCCGAAACATTAATGGCCAGGCGAATACCCATGGGCAGCTTAACCGTGTTTTTTGCCAGGTCATTCTGAATAACCTTCAGAATAATGGTCGTCAATACGGTTATCCAACCGCGCTTCTCGGCTATCGGAATGAAGTCACTCGGCGGAACCAGCCCGAGTAGGGGGTGATGCCATCGCACCAGAGCTTCCAACCCGGTTACTTCGCCACTATCTAGCATGTAATGCGGCTGATAGACCACACTGAACTCGTCATGAGATTCAATAATCGACTGCGACAAGTACTGCCCGATACTTTCCTGGTACAGTAGCTTGCGGTTTATTTCCGGATCAAAAATCTGGTACCGAAACCGGCCCGACCGCTTGGCGGAATACATTGCCTGATCCGCTTTTTCGAGCAATGACCTATCTTCATCGGCATGAAAGGGAAACAGGCTCGCACCAATCGACAAGCTCACATAATGGGGCTGGTCATTGACAACGAAAGACTCTTTGAAGGCGTTCAAGATCCTGTCGCAAAATGCTTCTGTCCCGGCCACACTGTCGACTTCTATGATGGCGGCAAACTCGTCACCCGACAATCGGGCAAGCACATCGCCTTTGCGCAAAACCGATTGTAATCGCTGAGCCACCCGTACCAATAGTTCATCGCCCTGCGCGTGACCGTGCAGATCATTAACTTCCTTGAAAAAATCGAGATCCAGATACAGTACTGAAAAGTGCGCCGGCGAATGATCCTGATGGCCGGTTCTGGACTCCAGAAACGCCTGAAACAGATGTCGATTGGGCAAACGGGTCAGTACGTCGTAGTAGGCAAGACTGGCCAGCTGTTCATCCATGGCAGCGAGGTCGCCCACGTCCATAAAGGTTCCCACATAGCATTGCGCCTGGCGCACCTCCACGCCATAAATCGTGAGCCACTGCGGGTATATCTCACCATTGGAACGCTGGTTCCACACCAACCCTTCCCATCTATTCTCACTTGACAGACGCTTCCACATTCCTTTGTAAAAATCCCGACCGTGATAACCCGAGCTGAGTACGGAGGGTTTTTCTCCAACAACAGCGCTAGCCTCGTACCCGGTTACCGCCTGGAATGCCCGGTTAACATAGAGAATGCGGGGTTCCTGAGTCGCAAGCATCATGGCTCTGGGATGGCAGTCGACGAGCGCCTTAAAGTCTTTGTCTGAGATAGCCATGTCCATCATTCAGGTAGATTCAACTAATCGATGTATATGAACAGGCTAGCGAAGTTTCAGAGTTAGCCTATCCAAATAACGCAAATCCTGTTTCTACGGAGATACGGTGGGCACGCCTCATAGTCTTCATGGACGGCTGACTAATTGATGCATGTCTGGAAACTGACAACGAGATCGATAATGTGCAAGATCTGGATGGCTGTCCCTGCATTGACCTTTCATAGTGTCCGGAACTACAAAAAAAAATGAGCAGTCAACATGCGCCATACACAATCTGTCACCGGACATGAGCGGTCTTACGCAGCCAATGAGCACCTGATTACAACGACGGATCTCGACAGTCGAATCACAGCCGTTAACGACAGTTTTGTGTCCGTCTCCGGATACCGGGAGGATGAGCTGCTAGGCCAGCCCCACAATTTAATACGGCATCCTGATATGCCAAAAGGTGCCTTCGAGAATTTATGGGAGTCGATCAGGGCGGGTAACTCCTGGAAAGGTCTGGTAAAAAACCGTTGCAAGAACGGCGACCACTACTGGGTCGATGCGTTCGTTACTCCGATCACCAAAGACGGCAAAGCCGCTGAGTATCAGTCAGTTCGGGTAATGCCAACACCGGAACAGATTGCGCGTGCGGAGACTGTCTACCAGGCATGGCGCACAGGCAAACTCCCCTCAAGGTATCAGGCGATTGGCCTACCATTGCACCTAAAAATTACGGCAATTTACCTTTCTCTAGCCGGGTTGTTGCTGCTCAATGGCATGTTTTTCAATGCACTGGTATCGGCGCACAGTTTCTTTTTTTTGACTCTGCTGTTTGCAGCGACCCTAATGACTGTATGGCCTCAGGTTAAATTGGCCCGAGAGGCAAGAATGGGTACTCACCCGGTAATGCCCTATCTTTATACCGGCAAGCGGGGGGACTCTGCCTGGCTGGAATATGATCGCATGAAACGTGATTCAACCATGAGAGCCATTGCAGCAAGAATGCATGCCAACGTTGGTACCATGGGTTTGTCCAAGGACAAGACACTCGACTGCATTCAATTCTCGATGAATCACATCCAATCACAGCGCTGCGACATCGTGTCGATAAAACAGGCTTTCGATGAGCTCGAATCGAGTGTCCACCGGGTCAGTGAGCTGACCAGCGTTACCCATACCGCGACACAGTCCGCGCGCGAATCGTCAAAGCTCGGCAGTGAAAAAATGCAGCAGATGACCGAAGCCATTATGGCGCTAACGGCTCAACTGGAGCAAGCTTCCAACGGCATTGAGGAACTGGCTCGTCGAAGTCTGGATATCAACCAGGTATTGAAAGTCATTACTGACATTGCCGAACAAACAAACCTGCTGGCACTGAACGCGGCCATTGAAGCAGCCCGAGCCGGTGAAGCCGGGCGCGGCTTTGCGGTTGTCGCGGATGAAGTTCGCGGGTTGGCCCGGCGCACCCGGACATCGACCGATGAGATCAGCACGATCATCAATGGCCTGCAGCAAGTCACCAATTCGGTAGTTGAAACCATCCACAAAGGACAATCGGCCTCCACACTGGCAACCGCAATGACACAGGAAGCGCAGTCAAGCCTGAGCGATATTCTGGGGCACATCGAGCTGATCGAGCGACATGCCCAGGAGGTTGCCAGCGCAACAGAGGAGCAGTCAGCGCTTAGCGTTCAGGTTCAGCAGCAATGCAGCAACCTCGGTATTCTCGGCGATCAGTCCGTTACCAGCAGCGAGAGCGCCCGTAATGAATCGGAAAACCTGGCCCAGGCAGTCGACAGAACACATCTGCTGGCAAACCACTTTCTGGTGATGTTGACCGGAGGCCTCAAAAAAGCACCCGTCCGGACACGTTAAAGACACCATAGACGCGTCAGTGTTTGGGATTAAGCCACACTGACACAACAACCCCGCTAACGCAGACGCTCATTGTGGCAGCAATAGCTGCCTGTATTTCTCGCCGATGACCGAGTTTCTAAACAAAACTTTACATCACTTTTCATCCTGGCGGCCACATAACAACAGCAGGTCACTACACTCCATGCAAGATAGGTGTTCTGCGGCCGTTTGTTTATAGCGCCCCGGAATAATCCACAGACGATCAGGGGAAAGATAATCAGGATCTACTGCGCATGACTGCACCCAATACCACACCCGCCAAGCGGTCTGCGTCACCTCTTTGGGGTATTGTTGCCAGCGTTGTGTTTGTAGCTGCGCTGCTGACAATGCTGGTGTATTTCGACATTCACCACGCCATCATAGACTTGTTGTATTGGGTTGACGCCCGGGGGATCTGGGGGCCAGTGCTGGTGATTCTGCTGATGGCGCTGGTGGTCGTTCTGGTGTTGCCCGGCATACTGCTCACCACCGGTGCAGGTTTTGTGTTCGGCGTGGTTGAAGGGTCAATCTACATCGTGCTGGGTACAACCCTGGGTGCCCTTGCCGCCTTCCTGATTTCCCGTTATCTGTTTGGCCCTTACGCGGCGGACTTTGTACGCCGACGCAATAAACTGCGGCTGGTCAATGAGGAAATGAGCGCAAACGGCTGGAAGATCGTACTGCTGACCCGGCTCATCCCGTTTTTCCCGGGTAAGCTGTCCAATTATTTTTTTGGTCTGACCCGGTTCTCCTGGCAGGGTTATCTGGTCGGTTCGCTCATCGGTTTTATTCCTTTTTCCGTTCACAACGTCTATCTCGGCTCTATTGCGGCCGACGTCACCAACCTCGGCCTGCGCAACCCGGAACGCTCTGGCTTTGAATGGTTTCTCTACGGAGGCGGTTTCGTGGTGACCGTTGCCATCGTGTTTTATCTGAACCGGCTGGCACGCCGAGCTCTGAGTCAATACACCGAATCTGCTGACAATGAGGAGTCTTTATCATGAAGTGGGCAAAGTGGTTGCCATGGCGATTTGCTGTTTCCTATATTGCCAAAAAACAAGGCATTCTCGACCCCATTCCGGTCATGGCAAAAATGCAAGCATTGGCCCAGCCTTCGGAGGTGGCCGAGCCGATTGAGCTGATTCGCTCCGGCGTCGTCTTCCACGCGCGCGGGTTGATCAACAGTCGCACCATTCAACACAACCTGGACTGGGTCTGGCCGGTCTGGATCGAGCGTCAATTTGATCCGAGAGACCCGTCTTTTATTCCACGGGCGTTTGCCATTACCCACATCAACATCAGCAATCGCAACTGGACAGCGGTGGGCTACCCCGATTGTCCGGACCTGCCCATTGTTGACCCGAACGGACTGCTCACCCCCATTTTCAACGGCTGGTCACTGGACGCCTGGCTACAAACAGAGGATGGGCGCTGTCTGCTGCCCTCCAAGTTAAAGCAGGTCGAACAGCGCCAGGAACTGGAACAGGGACCACACATCACAACGGTTGCCAGCGGTGACGGTCTGGAGATTCGCAGCGAAGCCTGGGTTGAGCGAGTCGAAGGCAAGATGATATGTCGGTTGAAAGTGACCGGGCACAGCGATCAGGCCGGGCAACTGATACTGGCGTTGCGGCCCTACAACCCGGAAGGCATTTCATTCATACACGATGTGTCGCTGAACCAGGCACGCGACGGCTGGCGCATTAACGACGAACACGTTGTTCGATTTTCAGAACCGGCTGACCGGCATCATGTGTCGAATTACCGCGACGGCGACGTTCACATTCACCTCCGGGATCGCGAAGACCAGCAGCAGGGGCGCTGCGATGTCGGCCTGGCTACCGCGGCGGCACTGTTTAACATCAAAGCGGGCGAACCCAAAGAACTGACCGCCAGTATGCCACTGGACACCAAGCCGACGACGCCGTTAATTGACGATGCCTGGTCGGCTGTACACAAACAACGCTGCACGCTTACATGCCCGGACCCGCACTGGCAATTTTTATTCGATGCGGCGGTGACATCACTGGTGCTGCATTCGCCGGATGACGTGTTCCCCGGCCCCTATACTTACAAGCGTTTCTGGTTCCGCGATGCCGCCTATATCATCGATGCACTGCTCAGTATCGGTTTGACCAAAAGAGCCGAGCGCGCCCTGGACCGCTTTATCGACCGTCAAACCGCCGCTGGTTATTTTCGGTCCCAGGAGGGTGAGTGGGACTCCAACGGGCAGGTTCTGTGGATACTGGAACGCTTTTTTAAATTCACCCATCGTCGCCCCGAAAAGTGGGGAAAAGTCATCAAGCGAGGCGCCGACTGGATCATCAAAAAACGGGTTTCAAACGACATTGATGCACCGCATGCCGGGCTGATGCCAGCCGGATTCAGTGCCGAGCACCTGGGGCCCAATGACTTTTATTACTGGGACGATTTCTGGAGTGTTGCCGGTCTGAATGCCGCCAGCCGCATGCTGGCCGGCACCGACCCGGAACTGAGCGAGCATTACGCTCGTGCCGCACGCGACTTCGAGCAATCCATCGAGCGCAGCCTGGCGGGTCAGGCCGAGAAACTGCGCCGCCCGGCCATGCCGGCGTCACCCTACCGTCGGCTCGACTCCGGGGCCATCGGTTCGGTGGTATGCGGTTACCCGCTGCAGTTATGGGATGCGGACGACCCGCGCATGACCGACCTGGTCGAGTTTCTGCTGGAACGCTGCTTCGTTAAGGGTGCGTTCTATCAGGATATGATTCACTCGGGTCTCAACGCCTACCTGACCCTTCACATTGCTCAGGTAATGATGCGCGCAGACGACCCGCGCTACCTGGACCTGATTGATGCAGTCGCCGACATCGCCTCACCCACCGGCCAGTGGCCGGAAGCCATTCACCCGCTGACCGGTGCCGGTTGCATGGGCGACGGGCACCATGTTTGGGCGTCATCGGAGTGGGTGTTGATGATGCGGTATTGTTTCATGCGTGAAGAGGCGGACCACCTGGTGTTGTGCCAGGGCATTCCGCAACGCTGGCTGGACGCCGAAGGTCCGATTACATTTGGAGCCGCCCCGACGGAGTTCGGTGAGGTAACGGTAACGATTGTGGCCGACAGCAGCACTGAAACGACCCTGAGCTGGGACGCCAACTGGCATGGACCGGCGCCGGCGCTGGATATCCGGCTGCCCGGCCACCAACCGGTCCGGATAGAGGCCGGCCAGCAACGGAACCAGGCCGTGCTCACACGGCAACCGGCCAATTAGCACGATACTGAGGCACCGGTGAACATCACCGGTGTTCTGTCAGTCGTATTGTTGCAACGCATTGCCGCGTATCATGGCCTGCAACTCATTCACGTACTCCTGACCCCGCTCGGAGTATCGGAGCAAGGTGGGAGCCAGAGCCAACCCATTAACGTCATTCCCTTCATTGCGCAATGACGCACGACGAGCCCTCAAATCGGCATAGGCGTTGTGAGTATTGATGTTGTTCATGTAGCGACGCACCGATTCACGCGCCGAATCAAAGGCGGCAACCTCATGACTGGCCCCCTCATTGCGAGCCTCCGGCACCAGCCCGCAGCCGCGCACAAAGCACCACTGTCCGAAGTAATTGTTACCCTGCAGAGCGAAGCGCGATGTACCCCAGGCGCTTTCATTGGCTGACTGCGCCAGTGCGATTGAGGCCGGCACAGCGTCAACCCGCCTGATCAGTTGACGCCGAGCCGCAGCGTCAGTTGGGTCAAACTCGTCCAGTTCATAACGTTCGGCCAATAACATCAGCCAACGGCGTTCCGCCCAACCTGGAGAGCCTTCCTCCTGCAGTGCCAGCAATCGCGCACGGCTGCTCAATACCGCCTCGTTTTCTTGCTTGACCAGGGGCACCATAAAGTCAAAAAAAGCGGTCTTGCGGGCATCACCTGCGGCAAATTCGGTAAAGTCGGGCGCTTTTGAAGCACCCAATGGCAGCCAGAGCCCTACAACCGGTGCCACAATAAACATCAGGGCGACAATGGCTAATGGCCATAATTTGTTCATGAAAACTCCTCGTGGTTCGTTTTTGGGTCTTCTACCAGGCTGTGGAAACCTACTGACAGTCAGCAACACGATCCGAACCGTGAGGGGTCCGGTGGCATTATTGACTGCACAATAATAGACGCCGGTAGATCAGCAAAATGTCACTTTTTGCTTTCCACCCGTCCAAGTGTACGTTAATAACCAGAAATCAGGTTGTTAGACGCTATTTAAAGTCAACACCCGGCCCTGAATCTGGTATTTTGCTACCCACTCAACGTAACCCCTCTTTTTGATGAGACCCATAGATGGCAGCACAGGGAAGCCGTTCGCAACGCCTGTTGGCAATGATCGATCAGGAATTCAAATCTGCTGTCGGCCCCATAGGGGACATCCTGATTGAAGACACCCGACAGATCTGGCGCCGTAAAGGCTGGAAAGGCCCGGCTGCGCTGCGCCACTACATCAGTGAGCTGGCATCGAATATCGACAGCGAACGAGATAAACGGGCTTTTTTGGAAGCCACCAACAAGGTGGTTTACAGCATGACATCCGGTGCCGGGAAGCCCCCGACTGCCCGGTAATTTAAACGGAGTTACCCCCCTCATGTTTGGAAAACGATTGTCTATCAGCACTCAGTTTGTGCTGCTGCTGATGTGTGTCCTGGCATTGAACGCAGGCGCCTTCTTTCTGTTGCTCAAAAATGTCTACATGCAGGAGCTTCGGGCTCAGGCACAAACCGTGGTCGCCAATGTCGATGCCTTTGGCAGTTGGGTTGCCCAAACTGGTCGGGTCTGGGTACGCGATGGACAGGATAGCTTTCTGGGGCAAATGGATGTGCATCCGGTAGACACCCCAAACCAGACCATCACCTTTTATTCAAAAAACCCGGCCCTGGCTCAGCGCGAGTTTTCAGAAACCGTCGCTGCCTCTGAATCACCCGCCAAGTTCCGCATGACCTCACAGAATGTCATGAACCCGGCCAACACGCCGGATGCCTTTGAATCGCGCGCACTGAACAACATTCAGTCGTTTGATCTGCCCGAGTTTTTCGAGACCGTCGGTGGCGAGTATCGCTATGCCAAGCCGGTATTTCACACCGAAGCCTGTATTGTCTGTCACGGCAATGCGGCCAATGCCCCGCGGGATGTATTAACCCGGTACGGATCCGACAACGGTTTCGGGTTTGAGGCCGGAGATCTGGCTGGCATCATCAGCGTCACCATTCCCCAGCGCAACCTGCTGGCAGGCACGGTCTCCCTGTTCGGCATGGTTGAAATTGCAGCCATCGCGTTGTCGATACTGGTGATTCTGTGGTTTGTACGGCGCACCATCATTCAACCGGTGGGTGAGCTGACACAGATGGCCGATACTATTTCCAAGGGGCAGGAAACCGAGCTGGACGTCAGTTCCATTCCACTGAATAGCCGCAATGAGATCGATCAGTTGAAGTTGGCGACCTCGCGCATGAAAACCAGCTTTAACCTCTCGATCCGCAAAGTGAAGGAAGCGCGCGCCGCAGCCCAACAGGCGATAAAGGTCGCCAAATCTCTGAAAGCACAGCAGGCCGAGCAGAATAAAAAGGGTTGAAGAGGCCAGGAACACCGCTGACGAGCCTGTTCAATGGCTCTGCATCACCGCTACAAACATGGTGTCGGCGTCGTCTTCGGGCGCGCCAACCATGGCTTGGCTCAACAAGGTAAAACCGGGATGAGCAGACAAAAACTGTGAGACCCGGTCTTCGTTCTCTTCAACCAGCCAACTGCACGTCGCATACACCAGATAACCACCGGTTTTAACCGATACCGACGCCTGCGTCAGTAACTGATCCTGAATCGGTTGCAATGCCTGAATGGCATCACCGGTCAACCGCCAGCGACTGTCAGGGTTGCGCCGCCAGGTGCCGGCGCCCGAGCAAGGCGCATCAATCACAACCCGGTCGAAGGTACCCGCGTTCAGTTCGGCAACCGCGTCCGGGCGAGTGACATCCAGCGCACGGGTACGCAGGTTGGCAAACCCCTGGCGAGCAGCGCGCCGTTCAGTCTCTTGCAGGGCGTGAGCACGAATATCCGTCGCCACAACCTCACCAGACGGCCCGACCCGGCTCGCCAGCGCGACGGCTTTGCCACCGCCTCCGGCGCACACGTCCCAAACCCGATGCCCGGGCGCGGCGGCTACGGCATCGACGATGCGCTGACTGGCCCGATCCTGAATCTCCACCCAGCCTGCATCCCAGGCTTTGGTCCTGGTAACCTGAGAGTCGGGTTCCAGCGCCAGCCCGTCTCCGCCTTGCTCCACTAACGTCAACCCTGCAGCGTGGAGCGAGCGGGCGGCCTGCTCGCCTTTACCGGGCAAGGCCCGCAACCAGATAGGCGGGCGCGTCATCTGCATCGCCTGCCAGTGTTGCGCCTGCTCGGTTGGCCATTGGCTGGCCGCCAGACGACGTTCAAACCAAGGGTTCCAGCTACGCAACCAACCGTACTTTGCTGCCTGCACATCGGGCTGGTCATACTGGCGATCAAGCCACTCCCGCCGCGCGGCTATATCGGTCAGCTCCCTTGGGGCCTGATCGTCAGCTCCGTCGAGCAACACCAGCCAACCCCAGAGTTCCAGCGCCGGGATCACTTTGAACGCCTGCCACAGGGTCTCAGCGGTCCATGCCTCGTTATCTGGTGCAGCGTTATTGGTAGCGGCCGCATAGCCCTGCTGCAGAATCACCGGTGCCGCTGCCAACCGGCACAGTTGAAACAGCCGATCACTGTAAAACCGCCGGTCTTTGCCACCATAAGCCTTGCGCTCGCGAAACCGTGCCGCCAGCCAGCGATCCATCTGTGGCCAGTGTGGTTCGGCTTGCAACGCCCGGGTCAGGTCACACAGGTGCGGCCAGCGATAGCCGGGCCATTGCGGCCGGTTCGAAATGTCGGTGTGCACCATGGCTGAAGTCCTGTGGGTCGGTGGCGGCTGAACGGCGCAGTATAAAGCAGGGACCAGTCAGAATCACGGCACCAAAGGCACCCCCAACCTGCCGAAAGACCCTGGCGTGCAAAACCAAACCGCGTCAAGAGATGTCGACAGCCTCCCTTAGCGTAAGCGGTTTGCCCAACGGTGCGACTCTGGCATGATCCCCCACTGCACTGTGCTCCGGGATACCTGTTCATGACCCAACCTCTGGCCGTAATAACCGGCGCCACCAGCGGCATAGGTGCCGCCTACGCAGAACGACTCGCCGCCGATGGCTACAATCTGCTGTTAACCGGCCGGCGTGAAGCCGAACTGGCTGCTGTATGCGACCGCCTGCGAGAACGCTACCCGGTCGATGTCGATTATCGAATCATTGACCTGGCCGAGGCTGATAAGCGCGAAGCGCTGGTCCAGGAAGTCACACTGCTGCCCCGGCTGGATGCCCTGATCAACAACGCCGGCTATGCCGACGATGGACGTTTTGGCGAGGCAAACTGGTCACGCCACCAGGCTCTGCTTGATGTCCATGTCACCAGCACCCTGCAGCTGACCCATGCGGCCTTGCCCAACCTGATACGGGCGCGTGGGCTGGTGATCAACCTGGCCTCGGTGGCCAGTTGGCTGCCGACACCCCACAGTGCGTTATATGGCCCGACCAAAGCTTTCGTCAGAGCGTTCACCGAGACGCTGGCACTGAGTTATCGCCACGAAGGGCTTCGTGCCCTGGCGGTTTGCCCCGGGTTCACCGTAACCGACTTTCATGCCCGCCTGGGACTGGACCCGGCTAGCTTTTATAAACGCCACGGGCTCACCCGCGCCTGGTCGGCCAACGAGGTTGTCGATCGATCGCTCAAAGACCTGAACCGGGGTCGGGTGCTGTCTGTTCAGGGCTGGAACTACCGGCTGATTGTCGCCTTTTTACGCCACCTGCCAGTGCGCTGGCTGCACGCCGTGCTCGCTCGCTCCGAACGACCCCGCTAACACTTGCTGGCGTCGCTCCTCAGTAACAGAACTTTACGAATGGACCACAAGGCGCCTACCAAACCCTACTGCAAAAACCGCCGTTGCGGCCGATACTCTGGGGAGCCTCTGAACAACTCCCCCGGGGCTCTGGCTTATCCGAGGGACGTTGCCGCAGTGGTGCGGCATCCCGACGGACTCATGCAGGAATGTCTAGACCTTTCAAATGAGTCCAACGC
>NZ_AUIH01000009.1 GCF_000423605.1 Saccharospirillum impatiens DSM 12546 | reverse complement strand
TTACACTTGACCCTTGGCAACCGAGCGTGCAGGTAAGTAGCAAACTGCATGGTATCCAGATGGCGCCAGGTCCGGGATTCACGTTCATCGTGTTTTGGACATAATGTTCCGCACTCAGGACACGCGCCAGTGGAGTCGACATACTCAATCTCGATATCGACTCGGCTATTGGCCATGTTGAGGTCTACCGAGCTTGTCTCCCAGGGCGAATGAATACCCAGAAGCAGTGCATAATGCTCTTCGATTTCCACAGAAAGACTCCCCGTAAATTCGGTATGATCAAGTCCTGATTATACTGGATTTCCACAGGAAACTACGAAGAGCCTCTTTTATTTTCAGAAGCTTAGCCGTTTATGGACGGGCACTAGCTAATGCGCTGACCGAGGTGGCAATTGATCTGGACGGTACCTTGTCGACCACACTAACGCTCCCGGCAGTACAAACCGATGATGCGACAGCCACGGAAATGAGACTCAAATTGTTGGTGTTTCACCTGGGTGCCGACGGTGTTTTGATCAATGCGGTACTGGTGCCCAAAGACAAGGCCGGCACCTTTGCCTCTGCGGTATCGTCTGCGGTTAATCCGAACAATACCGTCAGATCGGGTTCAACGCTGGTCAGCACGTCCGAGAGTTTTGCTGTACAAGCAGGTTCGGACAAAGCCGATTTTCTGTTTGTTGTGGATGATTCCGGCAGCATGAGTGATGAGCAGGATGCATTGAGCCAGGCCGCACAAGATTTCGTGGCTGTGATCAATAATTCGGGCTTTGATTATTCGATTGGCGTTATTACGACCGGTTACGACTCTGTGTTAACTCAGCATGACACTGATTTCCCCAAGCTGCTTACCCCCGCAGAGGGGTCTGATGGTCTCACCGAGCTTGAAAACCGGTTGGTTGCCGGGACGGGTGGTAGTTCCACTGAGACCGGTATATATAATGCGGAGACAACACTGTCTGCAGGAGGCGATGCGGCCGATGAGGGCATGCCCAGACAGAATTCTTCGCTGTCGGTAATCTTGCTTAGTGATGAAGAGAGTCAATATGAACGCCGGTCAACAGACGGTGTTGCATTTGATGTCGCGAATAATGTGTTCGTGACTGAAGGATATACGTTTCACTCAATTGTGGAGCCATATGATGCAGAAGACAGCCAATATGACGATCTGAGCAATGAAACCAGTGGCTTGGTTGCCGATATTGAAAATCTGCTGAGCTTTGAGCAGTTTATGACAGATATCGCCGATGCGGCGGGCGCAATCAGTTCGCAATTTGGATTGAGCCAGGAACCGATTACCACCTCCATTGTGGTTACGAACAATGGGGCGACAGTACCTCGTAGTCTAAGTAATGGCTGGTCGATTAATGAAGGCTCAACGCGCATTGTATTTCATGGTACCGAATTACCTGCCGCCGGTGATGAAATTGTCGTTAGCTATCGCTATGCAGGCTGAGCAATACATGAGGGTGGTAGACTGGCCATCACTCTTTGTGATTGAAACAGACTGGTAGTATTTGCCAGTCTTTTCCAGCAAATGGTTGCGAGGGGGTTGTGCAAGCACCCTTTCGACGCGGGGTGCTTGCGGTTCAGTTTTAGGCCTTTCCCCGCTCAACCAATATCGACCAATATCTCGCCCGGTGTCACCCTGTCGCCTTTTACAACATACACCGCCTTTACGGTGCCAGCGACACTGGCGTTAATCTCGGTTTCCATTTTCATGGCTTCGGTGACCAGCACAGCCTGGCCCGCTTCAACGGCATCGCCTTCGCTGACGAGCACATCCACAATGTTACCCGGCATCGCGGCTGTTACGTGCCCGGGCTCGGAGGCTTTTTGTCGGCCGCTGCCACGGCCATCGGCGACGTATTCGTTCAGGCTTTCAAATACCACTTCTTCTGGCATGCCATCCAGAGAGATATAGAGTTTGCGCTTACCGCTGCCAAAATCACCAACCCCGGTCACAGCCACTTCGTAAGTTTCGCCGTGAACGTCGACCTTGAATTCGGTGGGTGTTGCACCTGACGGCTTGTGGGCTGCTGTGGATTCAGGCGGCAACAGGGGTTCAGGGACCAGGGTGCCTTCGGCTCGTTGCTTCAGGAATTCGCGACCCATGTCCGGAAACATGGCGAAGGTTAAGACGTCTTCTTTGCATTGGGCTAATTCGTCAATGTCGCGGGTCAGTGTGTGCATTTCCGGTTTCAGTGCATCGGCGGGGCGTGCGTCGGAGACGCTTTCGTTACCGATGGCTTTTTTCAGCACCCGGGCATTGACTTCGGCCGGTGGCTTCCCGTAACCGCCCAGTAAGTAGCGCTTCACCTCATTGGTGATGGTTTTATATCGTTCACCGGCCAATACGTTGTAGACCGCTTGGGTGCCGACGATTTGGGACGTCGGCGTCACCAGGGGTGGGAACCCCAGGTCTTCGCGCACGCGTGGAATTTCGTTGAACACGTCACGAATGCGGTCAAGTGCATTTTGTTCTTTTAACTGGTTGGCCAGGTTGGACATCATACCGCCCGGGACCTGATTGATTTGTACCGAGATGTCTTCGCGGGTGAATTCACTTTCAAACTGATGGTATTTTTTGCGTACCTCGCGGAAGTAATCGGCCACTTCCTGTAAGGGGGCCAGATCCAGACCGGTGTCCCAGGGGGTGTCTTTCAGTGCCGCGACCTGGGTTTCTGTGGCCGGGTGACTGGTGCCGCCCGCAAACGAAGAAATGGCGGTGTCGATTCGGTCCGCGCCGGCCTCAATGGCTTTTAATTGGCATTGGGCCGCTAGGCCAGCGGTCGAGTGGCTGTGAATGACCAGGGGCAAGTCGACTTCGGCTTTGATCGCTTTGACCAGATCATAGGTCGCATACGGCGTCAGCAAGCCAGCCATGTCTTTGATCGCTATGGAGTCCGCTCCCATGTCACGCAATGCCCGGGCCTGCTCGGTAAACATGGCCAGCGTGTGCACTGGGCTGGTGGTGTAGCAGAGTGTGCCCTGGGCGTGTTTGCCGGCTTTCTTTACCGCCTTCATGGCAACGTCCAGGTTGCGCAGGTCGTTCAGTGCATCGAATACCCGAAACACATCGATGCCGTTGTCCGCCGCTGACTGAACAAAAGCTTCAACCACGTCGTCGGCGTAGTGCCGGTATCCCAGCAAATTCTGGCCGCGCAGCAACATTTGCAGTCGGGTTTTGGGCAGGGCTGCCCGCAATTGGCGCAAGCGTTCCCACGGGTCTTCCTTCAGGAAACGAACGCAGGCATCAAAGGTTGCGCCACCCCAGACTTCCAGGGACCAGTAGCCGATGTTATCGAGCTTCTCGCAAATGGGCAGCATGTCTTCCGTACGCATGCGAGTGGCGATCAGCGATTGGTGGGCATCACGCAGGGTGAGGTCGGTCACTTCAATCGGTTTCATCTTTTTCTCCTCTTGACCGGTGGTGTTTACCAGCCAGCGTGGGCGGCAATGGCTGACGCCAGAACCAGCGCTATTTCACTGGGGTGACGTTTGGTGGAATAGTTCAGAAGTTCCGGATGGTCGGGCACAAAGCTGGTGTTGAAATCGCCTTTCTGAAAGTCGGGGTGCGCGAGAATTTGCTGGTAGTAATTGGATGTGGTGCGAATACCGTGCAGGCGCATGTCGTCCAGGGCGCGGCGACCACGGGCGATGACGTCATCCCAGGTCAGAGCCCATACCACCAGTTTCAGGCACATCGAATCGAAGTAGGGTGGGATGTCGTACCCGGTAAAAATAGCGGTGTCGACCCGAACACCCGGTCCGCCCGGTGCATAATAATGCGTGATGCGGCCGAAGCTTGGGAGAAAATCGTTCTTGGGGTCTTCGGCGTTGATACGAAACTGTATGGCGTAACCGTGCAGTTGAATGTCTTGCTGGTCGTAGCGCAGCGGCAGGCCCGAGGCAATGCGCAGTTGTTCCTGAACAATATCAACCCCGGTCACCTGTTCGGTGATGGTGTGTTCTACCTGAACGCGTGTGTTCATTTCCATGAAGTACACTTCGTTTCCGGTTAACAGAAACTCAACCGTACCGGCATTTTCGTACCCAACGGCTTTGGCGGCCCGTACTGCCAGTTCACCAATATATTGGCGCTGCTCCGGAGTGATTTGCGGGCTGGGTGCGATCTCGATCAGTTTTTGGTTGCGTCGTTGAATCGAGCAGTCACGCTCGAATAAATGAATCACATTGCCTTCGGCATCAGCGAGAATCTGGGCTTCGATGTGACGTGGATTAACAATGCACTTCTCCATGAACACATCGGCTGAGCCAAAGGCTTTGGTCGCCTCGGAGATAACCCGGGGGTACTGTTTGGTCAGTTCCTCGGCCGTATCGCAACGCCGAATACCGCGGCCACCGCCACCGGATGTGGCCTTCAGCATGATCGGGTAGCCAATTGTCTCCGCCAGTGCCAGCGCTTCTTCCAGGTTGGCGAGGTTGCCGTCTGAACCCGGTGTGACTGGTACGCCGGCAGCGCGCATGCTGTCCCGGGCCGACGTCTTATCGCCCATTTTCGCGATAACCGTGGATTTGGGGCCAATGAAGGTGATGCCTTTTTGCTCACACAGTTGTGCGAAGCGGGCGTTTTCGGACAGGAAACCGTAGCCCGGGTGGATGGCGTCACAGCCGGTTTCCAGAGCCCGATTGACGATGCGCAGTGGGTCCAGATACCCCTCGAGCGGATCATCGCCCAATGAGTAGGCTTCATCGGCACGTTTTACGTGAAGGCCGTAGCGGTCCGGTTCGGTATAAATGGCCACTGAGCGAATGCCCAGTTCCGAACAGGCGCGAATGATGCGGACGGCGATTTCACCGCGATTTGCTATGAGCACCTTTTTCAACACAGGTTTTTCTCCCTCGGTGGGTCGATGCCACTAACCTATCTCAGGTTTTTCATAATTTAAAATTGATATAATTTATATTTTCCATAAGCTCTTGGTTATGGATAGCTTAAAAGGTAGGGGAAATGGTGAGACTGAGTGTTCAAAAACTGATCAGTCGACTCTCGTTGCGGCAATTGGAGGTGTTTTTGGCCGTGTACGAAGAGCAGGGCTATGGCAAAGCGGCGAATGCACTGGGGCTGACTCAGCCGGCGGTCAGCTCTCAAATCAGGCAGCTGGAGAGCGCCCTGGGTCAAAAACTGTTCGAATACATCGGCCGCCGTCTGTACTGCACGGCTACGGGGGAAATCGTGGCCGCAAGCGTGCGCAGCCTGTTTGCGGAGCTGAGCCGGTTGCAAAGCGACATCCATGGGCTGGAGGGGCGAATATCCGGTGACCTTAAACTCGCTGCAGTGAATACCGCTCAGTATGTGATGCCGTACTTGCTGAAACCCTTTCTGGACTTGTACCCGGAGGTCAATGTATCGGTGCAGGTGGTCAACCGGGCGCTGGCCATCGATCGGCTGTCGAGCAGCACCGATGATCTGATGATCATGGGTATTGTGCCCAATGACCGACCTCTGTCGTCTGTGCCGTTTCTCGACAATGAGCTGATTCCGGTGATACCCGCCAACCATCCGCTGTGTGGTCAGGCCAATGTCACACCTCAGGAGTTTTTACGGCAGAATTTCCTGGCGCGTGAGCGTGGTTCCGGCAGTCGCCTGGCGCTGGAACAGCATTGTCATCAACAGCGACTGCGTATGGCACCACTGATGGAGGTCGGTTCAAATGAGGCGCTTAAACATGCCGTTATTGCCGGCATCGGTGTGGCTATTCTGCCTCGCCTGAGTGTATTGGCTGAGCTGCGACTGGGCAGTTTGAAAACATTGCCACTGGAGGGGTTTCCGATCCGCCGGTCCTGGTGTCTGGTGTACCCTACGGTTAAAAGCCTGTCACCGGTGACCCGGCGTTTTATTGAGTATATTCAGGCTAATCTTGCTGCTATTGACCGGCAGTTTGCACATATGGCCAGGGAGGGAGCGCCGGTCTGAATCCGTGCGGTCAACAGCCAGGAGAATAGAGGGATGGCACCTTAATTGTGTGGCCTTAGGCGAGTCAGGCTGTGGCCCTAAAGCCGATTTAAGGATGCTCATGCCCTCTCAATTTACGAGCAAAAGCGTGATCTATAGCCATCGTTTTTTAAATGGCCATCAGTCAGGTCCGTTTACCGTTGGGCTTTTCAATTATCTTGTCTTCAGTGGCAGGACTCACAATGAGCGGATCGATGGACCCTATCCGTTTGCTCTCCTTGTTTGGATAGTTAAACTGGTTCAGGACATAGCGCATGGCACTTAGCCGCGCGCGCTTCTTATAGTCTGATTTGATCACAACCCAGGGGCAATCGACTGTATCGGTCTGAGCAAACATGGCCTCCTTGGCCTTGGAGTAGGCGTCCCATTTATCCAGGGAAGCCCGGTCGACCGGGCTGAGCTTCCATTGCTTTAGGGGGTGGCTTTCGCGCTCGACAAAACGGCGTTTCTGCTCTTCCCGAGTGACCGAAAACCAGAATTTGATGATGTGTATGCCTGACCGTATCAGGTTTTTTTCAAAGTCCGGTACCTGACGCATGAATTCGCTATAGGCTTTGTCTGAACAGAAGCCCATGACGCGCTCCACACCTGCCCGGTTGTACCAGGATCGATCAAACAGAACGATTTCGCCATCGGTGGGCAAATGTGCCACATAGCGCTGAAAATACCATTGCCCCTGCTCGGTAGGGGTGGGTTTTTCCAGTGCAACGACCCGGGCACCCCTTGGGTTCAGGTGGTCCATAAACCGCTTGATCGTACCGCCTTTGCCAGCTGCGTCACGGCCTTCAAACAGGATCACAACGCGCGAGCCGGTGTCTTTTACCCAGCGCTGTAATTTGAGCAGCTCTACCTGAAGGTAATACTTTTGCCGTTCATATGCCTTGCGACGCATGCGGTTTTTATAGGGGTACCGTCTCTCACGCCAGTCCGGCATTAGCTCATTGTCGGAGTCCATACCCAATTGTGCAGTATTCAGAAATTTATCACTGAGCAGTGTCTTGTGCAGTAATGCAACGTCGTCGGGTGAGGCGCCGGACAGTATCGCACTCAAGCGGCCGGATATGTCTTCGATGATCGATTCATCGGTTTCTTTCGACGCCATGGCTGAGATCTCTTTGAGTACTACGCCCAGTGAGTCCTGAGCCTCTTGGGTGCTTTCCCGGGACTTGTACTCTGCAATAGCGGCCGGTGCCAGATCCCTAGCCGTATCACCGGATGCAATGGTATTGCGTGCTTCGGTATGTGTTCGTTCAGACTTCTTGCCAGCCATGTGTCACCCTCTTGGTTATACCGTTCAGTATAGAATAGAGAACCGGTCTCGTTTTGGCTTTATGGTACACCTCTGATCGAGCTCATAGTCAGCATACCTTGGCCGGGGTCAGTGTTGGTCAATCGGTGTCAGTGACCTATGCTTTGGCTGGATTGTCAGGTAGTTTGGCTGTTAAGGCTATTTCACCGGTTTCGCTAACGGGCGCCTGGTGAGGTGTAAACTCTGTGGTCATGCAAGTCTGACTGGGCGAAGGTGACTGCTACTGGAGAGCGTGCAATGTGAGCGACTGGATACCGGTTGTACTTCTGACATTAATGGCAGGAATAGCCATGCCTTTAGGCGCAGCGATAGCCAGTTTCGAACATATTCGTCCTCGCTGGCTCGAATCTGAAGTACGCCACGGTGTAATTGCGTTTGGCGGTGGCGCTCTGTTGTCTTCTGTTGCCCTGGTGCTCGTCCCTGAAGGGATGCATCGCCTCGAAGCGCTGTCTGTTGCTCTGTGGTTCATCGCCGGCGGCCTGGCCTTTATGATCCTCGATATCGCTTTGGCCGCCAAGGCAACACCCGCCAATCAGCTAGTGGCCATGTTGTCTGACTTTATTCCGGAGGCACTGGCGTTGGGGGCTACGTTTGCCGTATCGAGCAGTGCCGGTTTCCTGCTGGCGGGTATTATTGCGCTGCAAAACCTGCCTGAAGGGTTTAATGCATCCCGGGAACTGGCCCGGTCGACGCACTATCGTTCAACGCAGATCATTACTGCGTTCGCGCTTATGGCATTGCTCGGACCGTTATGTGGTCTGACTGGCTATTATGTACTGGCCGATTACCCGGCAGTCGTTTCCTCGATTATGTTGTTTGCAGCAGGAGGCATTTTGTACATTGTCTTTCAGGATATTGCCCCCCAGGCCAAATTGAAAAAGCACTGGGCGCCGCCGCTTGGCGCGGTAGCCGGATTTCTACTGGGTATGATGGGTAAGTTTGCGACGGGAGCTTAGTCGGTCCGGTTGCGATTTCGATCATACCCACTATTGTTCCCTTAAACGGCGCTCGTTCCCGGTCACTCCGATCCCATTATTAGGTAGCTACGATGTTTTTGCCTCTATCAAAACGACTTCTGGTGCTCGCGGTGATATCCATTACTGCCGGGTGTTCACAGCAAAGCGCGTTGCCGGCTGGCACTGATACAGGGGCGAGCCCACAACTGCCGGAACCGGAAATGTCACTGGTGCCAACCGTGAACCCGGCAAAAGCCATTGGTTGGTCAGAGGGTCGGTTGCCTTTACCGGCCGAGGGGTTAAGTGTTCAGGTTTATGCGCAGGGCCTGGATCATCCACGCTGGCTTTATGAGCTACCCAACGGAGATGTCCTGGTGGCCGAATCCAATGCACCTGCTGATTCTGGCGGCTTTTCCGGGCTTAAAGGCTGGGTCGCCGGGTTGATCATGAAGCGAGCCGGAGCTGCCACTTCAAGTGCCGACCGCATCACGCTGCTTCGTGACAGTGACAACGATGGTGTCGCCGACTTTCAGACTGTGTTTCTTGATCAATTGCACTCTCCATTTGGCATGGTGTTGGTAGGCAACGAGCTTTATGTCGCCAACACGGATGCCCTGATGCGGTTTCCATACCGTCAGGGCCAAACTGAGATCACCGTTGAAGGCAGCAAAGTGACCGACCTGCCCGCGGGAGAACTGAATCATCACTGGACCAAGAATGTTATTGCAAGCCAGGACGGTACACGGCTGTATGTTACCGTCGGTTCCAACAGTAATGTGGGGGAAAATGGTCTGGACAATGAGGTTGACCGGGCGGCCGTTCTGGAAGTTAACCCTCAAACCGGTGAGTATCGGGTGTTTGCGTCCGGTTTGCGCAACCCGGTCGGGCTGGCCTGGCAGCCTCAAAGTGGCGAGCTGTGGACGACGGTTAACGAGCGGGATGAGCTGGGCGATTTATTGGTGCCAGACTACATGACGGTTGTCAGTGACGGTGATTTCTATGGCTGGCCGTTTAGCTACTTTGGCGATAATCCGGACCCACGCGTTCAGCCACCACGTCCGGATTTGGCGGCGACCGCATTGGTTCCCGATTATGCGTTGGGTGCCCATACCGCGTCTCTTGGTCTGGCTTTCTATAACCACGATCAACTGCCTCAATATCGCAATGGTGCCCTGATCGGGCAGCATGGTTCCTGGAATCGTCGTGATCGCAGCGGATACAAAGTGGTTCATGTGCCGTTTAACGATGGCGAGCCAGTGGACCAACCTGAAGATGTTCTCTCGGGCTTTTTAACGGATGATGGTGAGGCACTGGGCCGCCCGGTCGGTGTTATTGTTGATCAGTCCGGGGCTATTCTAGTGGCTGATGATGTCGGTAACATAATCTGGCGAGTAGCTGCACAACAGCAGTGAAACTGCCTGATCAACGGTCGTTTGTTTGTCGGCGTGGCTGGAGACTGGCTTGACCAATGCGCAAAAAGTCGCGGACATCGTGCTACAGGGAGGGGCGCTCGGGGCTGTAATACCTCGGTTGGTTATCGCGAGCCAGGTGGATGAGATTCAGGTTATAGCGGCGAGCCTGATCAACGGCGAGGGTGCTGGGAGCAGCGAGGTTAACCAGGGTGGATGCTCCGGCGATGATGGCCTTGTTAACCAGCTCCACACTGCAACGGCTGCTCATTACCAGGGTGTGGCCCGATAGTGAGTACTCACGGCGCAAGGCATGGCCAATGAGTTTATCAAGGGCGTTGTGACGGCCGATGTCTTCGCGGCAAGCGATCAGGGTGCCGTTCGGGTCGACAAGAGCCGCTGCGTGAATGGCCCCGACCCGGGGGCCGAGCACCTGTGCCCGGGAAAGCAGCTCGCGCAACGGGCTCAGTCGCTCGCGGGGTAATACTGGCGCCGGTGTCAGAGGCTCCAATGGCGCAAAGGCGCTTTCCAGTGAATCACTGCCACACAATCCGCAGCCTGTGGCGCCGAGCATTTGCCGTTGTCGCTGGCGGTATTGGGCCTGGCGACGTGCGCTCAGAGTTGCGTCTAACACATAGGCGGGCAGAGCATCGGGGGTGTGAGTGGGTGTTAACGTCCAGTCCAGCAGGTCGGTCGCACGTTTTATAACACCCTCGCTCAGGCTGAACCCCACCAGGAAGTCGTCCAAATCAGTGGGCGTCAGCATCATGATGCCGTGGGTAATGTCGCCATAGCTGATGGCAACCGGAACCTCTTCAATCAGCTCGGTCTCTGTATCGGACGGTGCCTGCCATAGGGCACTGAAAGACCGGTGGCCGGACGCGGGTGGCAGTGACATCTGAGCGACCCCGGTATCTCTGGAATGGACCACGGAGTGTACCGGATTGTTGGCCGGGTGTGAGCCTGTCAGCGACCTTATGGGTTGTTGCCACGGCATTGATAGCGACACCACAGGCGTTTACCCCGGAATCACCGCTGTGGCTTCTATTTCTACTTTGGCGTCATCTTCGATCAGGTCGGCCACTTGTACCATGGTCATCGCCGGAAAATGTTTGCCGAGCACAGCACGGTAGGCGTTGCCCACGTCGGTCAGGCGGCTGAGGTATTCGGCCTTGTCGGTGACGTACCAGGTCAGGCGGACCAGATGTTCGGGCTTGGCATCGGCTTCTTTCAATACGGCAACAATGTTGTGCAATGCCTGCTCAATCTGGCCGACGAAGTCATCTGTCTCAAAGACTTGTTCGGCATTCCAGCCGATCTGGCCGCCAACAAAGACGGTTCTACCCTCGGCCAGCATGCCGTTGGCGTAGCCGACCGCGCGTTTCCAGTGGCTGGGGTGAAGCAGTTGGTGGGGGGTGGGTGCAGGCATCAGGAGGATCCTTTTTCAGTCGTAACCGCGGGGGTTTCCCGGTCGCGTTCAAAACGTTGGCGTAGGGTGTCAGGCCAGCGACGGGGTTTGCCGCTCGCCATGTCGACATACACGAGGGTGGATTCGTTGCTCAGGCGCAGAGTATTGCCGCAGTGTGCCGTGATGCACAGGGTGAGGCTGGCATTGCCAATACGGGTGACGGTTAACCGGAAATCGAGCCAGTCGCCAAGGCGGCTGGGTACTTTGAAGTCGGTTTTCAGGTTCACCGTCGGCACACTGGTGCCCGAGTCGATGTGCAGGCTGTTGAAATCCCGGCCAACGGCATCGGCAAACCAGTCTTCAACCACGGCGTTGATCATCTCGAAGTAACGCGGGAAGTAGACAATGCCAGCCGGGTCGCAGTGGCCGAATCGAACCTTGTGTCGGGTTTGGTAAGTCATGGTTATACGCCCAGGTATCGGTCTTTTAGGTCGTCAGTCAGGGCATCGGGTTCACCGGCCCAGACCGTCTGGCCTTTTTCCAGAATCAGGCAGTGACTGGCCAGAGGCAGCACTTCTTTCAGGGTCTTGTCGACCAGCAGAATCGACAAGCCCTCGGCCTTCAGCGTGCGTATCGCTCGCCAGATCTCCTGGCGAATGACCGGAGCCAGCCCTTCCGTGGCCTCATCAAGCACCAGCAGTTTGGGGTTGGTCATCAGGGCTCGGCCTATTGCCAGCATCTGCTGTTCGCCACCGGAAAGGGTGTTTGCGCTCTGGTCACGCCGTTCAGCCAGGCGTGGGAAGAGGCTTTCTACCCGGCGCTGGTTCCAGTGGCCTGGCCGGGCGGTGGCCAGCAGGTTTTCGCGCACCGAGAGGTTGGTGAAGCAACGTCGTCCCTCGGGCACCAGCCCCAGCCCCATCTGGGCGATACGAAAGCCCTGAGCCTTGGTGATGTCTTTGCCTTCAAATTCTATCGTGCCCGCCGAAGGCGGGGTGAGCCCGAACACCGAGCGTATGGTCGTGGTTTTACCCATGCCATTGCGGCCCATCAGTGCGACCAGTTCGCCGGCCGCGATGGACAGGTCAACGCCAAACAGGGCCTGGGACGGGCCGTAAAAGGTCTCCAGATTGGTTACGTTAAGCATGATCGTCCCCCAGATAGGCTTCGCGTACGTTCGGGTCGTTGCGAATGGTTTCGCTGGTGCCGTGAGCAATGACTTCGCCGGCCACCAATACCGAAATGCGGTCAGCCAGGCGGAAGACGGCATCCATATCGTGTTCGATCAGCAAGATGGGCACCTGGTGTTTGAGAGTTTCGAGCAGTGTGGTCAGCTTGGCGGTGCCTTCGGGTCCCAGGCCTGCCATGGGTTCATCCAGCAGTAATACCTTGGGCTTCAACGCCAGAGCGCAGGCTACTTCCACCTGCCGACGTTCGCCATGAGACAACTCGGCGACCTGGGTATCTGCCCGATGGCTCAGGGCCATCTGCTCCAGTACGGCCTCGGCCGGTTCGCGCAGACTGGTATCGCTATTGACGGGTGTCCAGAAGCGGAAGCTGGTGCCTTGCAGGGCTTGCACCGCCATCATGACGTTGCGCCGCACGCTCAGGCTTTCAGCCAGCGACGATACCTGGAAGCTACGGCCCAGTCCCTGACGCGCGCGCGCGGCAACTGAAAGGTCGTCGAGCGTTTGACCGTCGAGCCAGAGCGTGCCGGAATCCGGCGGCAGGGTGCCGGCAATCTGGGCGATCAGCGTGGATTTGCCCGCACCGTTCGGGCCGATCAGCGCATGGATCTCGCCTGGCATGACATTGAAAGACACGTCTTTCGTTGCATGCAAAGCGCCAAATCGCTTGTTCAGATTTTGTATGCGGAGCACGGCGTCATTCATGGCGGGATCTCCCCGCGAGCAGACCGAACACACCACCGCGCGCAAAAAGAACCACAGCCAATAGCACCAGGCCGAGAAAGAATTGCCAGTACTCGGTCAAACCGCCGAGCCAGAATTCCATGGCAACAAACAACATGGCTCCGGCGACCGGCCCATAGAGACGACCGACACCGCCGAGAATGACGATCACCATGATCTCACCGGAGCGATGCCAGTCGAGCATGGAGGTGCCGACGAAGCCATTCAGATCGGCAAAGAGCGCGCCAGCCAGGCCGGTTATCATGCCGCTGATCACAAAGGCCATCAACTTGATTGGCCGCGGCTCAACCCCCGAGGTCGCCAGCCGAATCGGGTTCAGCCGGGCCATGGTCAGTGCAGCGCCGAAGCGCGAGCCAAGCAGGCGATGGCAGAACGACAACGCCAGAACCAACAGACCAAAGCAGAGAAAAAAGAAGACGAGACTGTTGTTGGTATTCAGGCCCCAGAGCTGATTGCGAATGTAGATGGGCAGCCCATCTTCACCGCCGTAAGTCGGCCAGGAAATGGCGAAATAGTAGATCATTTGGGCAAAGGCCAGGGTGATCATGATGAAGTAAACGCCCGAGGTGCCCAGCGACAGTCGGCCAATGCCATAGGCGAGAAGGCCACACAGGGCAATGGCCGTCAGCCACAGTGGAATCATCTGGTCGCTGCCGTTGGGCAGAAACGGAATGCCGAGCGCCGGGGTCATATCGAAGGCGTGAAAGGCGCCAATACCGGCAACGTAGCCGCCCAGCCCGAAGTAAGCCGCATGGCCAAAACTGACCATGCCCCCGAAGCCGAGTGCCAGGTTGAGGCCGACGCCCGCCAGGGCAATGATGACCATGCGCGATGCCAGGTTGACGAAAAATCGTTCGCCGGCAAGGTAGGCGACGGTAGCGCCAACGACCAGAATCAGTAGCAGACTCAGGCTGATCCAGCCTTCCCGGTCGAGCCGGAAGCGGGTTGTTCGGGCCAGGCCGGTTGCAGTAAGGGTGTGTGATTGCGTCATGACCGGCATTCTCAGTGTTTCACGGCGAACAGGCCGTTGGGTTTGAAGATCAGGATGATGGCCATCAGGATGTAAATCAGCATCGAGGCAATGGCCGCCCCGACGCCAGACGCCGCGGAGGCTTCCATAAACAGCTTGAACAGATCGGGTAACAATACCCGGCCCAGCGTGTCGACCAGGCCCACCAGCAGGGCACCAACGAGGGCGCCCTTGATCGAGCCAATGCCGCCGATCACGATCACGACAAAGGCGAGAATCAACACCGGTTCGCCCATACCAACCTGAACCGACTGCAAGGCCCCGATGGTGGCACCGGCCAGCCCAGCCAGGCCGGCGCCCAGTGCGAAGACCAGGGTATAGAGCGTGCTGATGTCGACCCCCAGTGCACCGATCATCTCCCGGTCGTTTTCACCGGCGCGTATGCGCATGCCCAGTCGGGTGCGGCTGATCAGCAAATACAAGCCAATGGCAATCAGGACACCCATGCCGATGATGGCAAGGCGGTACAGCGGGTATTCGACACCGAAGGGCAAGCGAACAGACCCCGCCAGGCTCTGCGGGACGTTCAACCACAGAGGGGAGGACCCATATAGCCAGCGAGTTCCTTCGGAAAAAATAAGGATCAGCGCAAAGGTGGCAAGCACCTGATCGAGATGGTCGCGCTGATAAAGCCGCCGGATCACGGCAAATTCGACCAGGGCGCCTACGGCCGCTGCTGCGAGCGTTCCGGCCAGTAAACCTACCCAAAAATTTCCGGTGGTGCCCGTCACCCAGGCAGTTACAAAGGCACCGGTCATGTAAAACGACCCGTGCGCGAGGTTGATCAGCCCCATGACACCAAACACCAGCGTCAGGCCACTGGCCATCAGAAACAGCATGGTACCCAGCTGCAGGCCATTGAGCAGTTGTTCAAAGAGTAACGACAGGGTCACGCGGAAGTCCTCGCAGGTAATAGCAGGGGGAGCGAACTCCCCCGGTCAATCACATTGAGCATTGATCGACGTACACATCTTGCATGTCTTCAACGGCAACACCGACCAGCTGGTTGGTGACACCGTCGCCACTGGCGACCACTTCGCGGACATAGATGTCCTGAATCGGGTGGTGGTTGGCACCGAAACGGAAATCGCCGCGAACCGAATCAAAATCGGCAGCGCGCAGGGCTTCGCGGAAGGCGTCTTTGTCATCCGGATGCGCTTCATCAAGGGCGGAGAGAATCAAACGCGCCGTGTCATAGCCCTGGGAGGCGTACAAGGTCGGGGTGCGACCGTGTTTTTCCCGGAAGGCAGACACAAACGTCTGGTTGGCGGCGTTGTCGAGGTCGTAGGCCCACTGTGAGGTGTTGCGTACGCCAATCGCAGATTCGCCAATCGCACCGATGATGATTTCATCGAACGAGAAGGCCGGGCCGTAGACCGGAATGTCGACACCGGAGCCTGCATATTGCTTCATGAAAGCGATGCCCATGCCACCCGGCAGGAAGTAAAACACGCTGTCGGCACCACTCGCGCGGATCTGGGCAATTTCGGCGGCGTAATCGGTTTGCCCCAACTGGGTATAAACTTCGTTGGCCAGTTCACCGGTGTAACGGTTCTTGAAGCCTTCGAGCGCGTCGGTTCCGGCCGGGTAGTTCGGGGCCAGAATGAAGGCATTGTCGAACCCTTCGGTGCTCATGTACTCGCCCATCGCTTCGTGCAGGCTGTTGTTCTGCCAGGCGACGTTGAAGTAATTTTCGTGGCACAGCCGACCGGCCAGATCAGACGGCCCGGCGTTGACAGACAGGTAAAATGTACCCTGACGCACCACGCTCGGGATGACAGCCATGGCCAGGTTCGACCAGATAATCCCGGTCATGATGTCGACGTTTTCGCGCTGCACGAATTCATCGGCGAGGCTTTTGGCGACATCCGGTTTCTGGGCGTCGTCCTGAATCAACACTTCAACATCATCGCGACCGGACTGTTCAATGGCCAGCATAAAGCCATCGCGTGCATCCACACCCAGGTGCGCACCGCCACCGGACAGGGTCGTG
Organism: Saccharospirillum impatiens DSM 12546; assembly: GCF_000423605.1. Classification (GTDB taxonomy): domain Bacteria; phylum Pseudomonadota; class Gammaproteobacteria; order Pseudomonadales; family Natronospirillaceae; genus Saccharospirillum; species Saccharospirillum impatiens. The sequence goes on along the minus strand of NZ_AUIH01000009.1, from coordinate 148,275 downwards.
ATCATACCAATCTTAACGTCTTCAGCGTGCGTCGGTGCCGCAATGGCCGTTGCCATCAACAGTCCCAGACCTGCATTCATTACCTTCTTCATGGTCACACCTCCTGGTGTTTTTCTCGTTATTGTTTGACTCTCTGGTAGAACTAAACGCGTGCCGATGGTTCGCATCCGCCGTCGGATACGACCCCGGCGGGTCGCTGCAAGAACGTCCATGTAAGCTCGGCGGCTCCCATCCATGGGAGCCGACGCCCCGCCGGTGTCATATCCGACGGCGTATGCTTTCTTAGCCGGTTGCTTTGACGACTCTCAAAACATCATACCCAAGTCCGTTCGATGTTTGCTCGTCAAATGTCAGCTTTTTAATTTGACCACCTTTCTGGTTAAAGACTGTTAGCTGCCTTAGAAATTCGCGTTGACGTAACCACCCTTGCTTCCAGGGCGGTCGGGTATGTCCATTGGCACCTTAGAAAACCTTGGTACCGTCTAAAGTTTGTCGGCGAATTTCTAACTAACCGGGGGGTTCATTCAGCCCTTCTCCTTCAACCGAAATCGCTGAACCTTACCCGTGGCCGTTTTTGGCAATTGCTCGATGAACTTAATGGAGCGCGGGTATTTGTAGGGTGCGATCTGGCTTTTCACATAGTCCTGCAGGCGTTTGATGCAGTCCTCATCGGCGACCAGACCGTCGGCCAGCACGATGTGGGCCTGAACGATCTGGCCGCGCTCTTCGTCCTGGGCGCCGATGACCGCGCACTCCATGACGTCGGGATGGCCAAGCAGGCAAGCTTCGACTTCCGGGCCGGCAATGTTGTAGCCGGAACTGATGATCATGTCGTCGGTGCGGGCGGCGAAGTGGAAATAGCCCTCTTCATCCTGAGTAAACGCATCGCCGGTGAGGTTCCAGCCATCGCGCACGTAATTGAGTTGGCGGGCGTCGTCCATGTAGCGGCAGCCGGTGGGCCCGCGCACGGCGAGTTTGCCCACGGTGCCCCGGGGCACTTCGTTCATCTCGTCATCGACCACTTTTGCCTCGTACCCGGGAACGGGTGTGCCGGTGCAAGCGGGTCTGGCGTCGTCGGGCCGGTTGGAAATGAAAATGTGCAGCATTTCTGTGGCGCCGATGCCGTCGAGCATGGGTTTGCCGGTTTTTTGTTGCCACTCGTCGAATACCGGAGCCGGGAGGGTTTCGCCCGCCGATACCGCCGCACGCAGGCTGGACAGATCAGCGCCTTCATCCATGGCTTTCAGCATGACTCGATAAGCGGTCGGTGCGGTGAAAGAAATGGTGGCCTTATAGCGCTGAATAATATCGATCATATTTGGGGGCGAGGCGGTTTCCAGCAAGGTGGCGGTCGCGCCAAAGCGCAGCGGGAAAATGGCCAGGCCACCCAGACCAAAAGTAAACGCCAGGGGAGGTGAGCCAACGAACACGTCGTCTGGCGTGACGTTTAACACCTCTTTTGCGTAGGTATCGGCGACGGCCAACAAGTCACGATGACAATGCATGGTGGCTTTTGGCGAGCCGGTGGTACCGGAGGTAAACCCAAGCAGCGCGACGTCGTCTGACCGGGTAGCCGCCGCATCGAAGTGCACGGGTTTTTCCAGAGCCGCGTGGTCCAGTTCAGCATCGTGATTGGCGGTACCGTCAAAGCCGATGACGTGTTTCAGAAACTGGCTGTCAGCCGCGCAGCGTTTGATCTCATCGAGCAGGCGGGTGTCGCAGAGGGCATGAGAAATTTCAGCCTTGTCGACGATTCTGGCCAGCTCACCGGCGCGCAACATGGGCATGGTATTGACGGCAACTGCCCCCACTTTAGTGACGGCGAGCCAGCAGGCCACGAACGCTGGATTGTTGGCAGAACGAATCAATACCCGGTTGCCAGGCTTTATGCCAAAGTCATCGACCAGGGCATGTGCCAGGCGATTGGTCCAGTCAGCCAGTTCTTTGTAGGTGCGGCGACGGCCATTGCCGATCAGCGCGGTGCGATCTCCGAGGCCTTGCTCAACAAGACGATCGGTCAGTTCGACGCCGGCATTTAACTGCTCGGGGTAGTGTAACCCGTCGAGTAGAAACACCGGTTGTTGATCGGCCGGTGGCAGATGGTCACGACAGTAAGTATCGGTGTGGGCTGACGGAACTGACATGGTTTCCTCTCATTTATTGTTGTTAGTCAAGGTTCTGGGTCTTGGTCGGCCTTAGGGCGTTGGCCCGCATGAGCACACCCGGCACCCGCAGTTTGTCTGCTCAGCGAATCCCAAAACTTGAGTGTCTGTCCTTCTAGCCTGCATTCAAAGCGCTGCGTGCAATCACAATTTTTTGTACATCCGACGCGCCTTCATAAATTCGCAGGGCGCGTATTTCCCGATACAGACTTTCCACAATATGACCTTTGCGCACGCCATCGCCGCCGTGTAATTGCACGGCCTTGTCGATGACCGATTGCGCCCGGTCGGTGGCGTAGAGTTTGGCCATGGCCGCTTCGCGGCTGACGCGGGCGGCGCCCTGGTCTTTGGTCCAGGCGGCGCGGTAAACCAGTAAAGCTGCGGCGTCGACATCCAGTGCCATGTCGGCAATGTGGCCCTGAACCATTTGCAAGTCGGACAGCGGGCCGCCGAACAGTTCCCGGTGCTGACAGCGATCCAGCGTTTCATCCAGAGCACGCCGCGCAAAACCCAGAGCGGCGGCACCTACCGTAGAACGGAACACATCGAGTACGGACATCGCGATTTTGAACCCCTGACCGGATTCACCAATGCGGTTCGTGGCCGGAATCCGGACGTTTTTAAAGCCGATGCGTGCCAGCGGGTGTGGGCTCATGGTGTGCAGGCGTTCGCGAATCTCAAAACCGGCACGGTCTGCTTCGACCAGAAACACCGATAACCCTTTGGCACCCGGCGCTTCACCGGTGCGCGCGAAGACGGTGTAAACGTCCGCAATCCCACCGTTGGAGATCCAGGTTTTCTCGCCGTTCAGGATGTAGTCATCACCGTCGCGAATGGCTTCGGTGGTCATGTTGGCCACGTCCGAGCCGGAGGCTGGTTCCGTTAGGGCAAAAGCCGATATCGCGTCACCGGCGCGCGTTTTATCGAGCCAGCGTTTTTGCTCATCGGTCCCGAACAGGCTAATGGCGCCGGTGCCAAGCCCTTGCATTGCAAACACAAAATCAGCCAGGCCGTGATGGCGGGCCAGGGTTTCGCGGGCGAGACATAAGGTACGCACGTCAATGGCATCGCCGGCTGTTGGCATCAGAAAGCCGGCTTTGCCAAGCGCCTGAACCAGGTGAATGCATTCGGCATCGGTGTCTGTCTCGAGGCCACTGTGGCTCAGATTTTGTGAACACCAGGCGTCGAGATCGGCCGCCCATCGGCGGTGATGATCATCGAAAAAAGGCCAGGTTAAAAAACTGGTATCGCTCATCAGTCGCCTCCGAAAGCGGGTTTTTCTTTGGCGACAAAGGCGTTGTAGGCGCGCTCAAAGTCACGCGTCTGCATGCAGATTGCCTGAGCCTGGGCTTCGGATTCGATGGCCTGGTCAATACTCATCGACCATTCCTGGTTGAGCTGGGTTTTGGTAATGCCGTGCGCAAAGGTCGGGCCGTCGCAGAGTGTTTGCGCGTAAGCCAGAGCCTCTGCCTCGAGCTGACCGGCCGCGACCAGTCGGTTGTAAAATCCCCAATGGTGGCCTTCTTCGGCACTCATGGTTCTGCCGCTGTACAACAGGTCTGCGGCGCGGCCCTGGCCGATAATGCGTGGCAAGATGGCACAGGCACCCATGTCGCACCCGGCCAGCCCAACTTTGGTAAACAAGAACGCCGTTTTCGCCTCGGGTGTGGCGAAGCGAATGTCCGAGGCCATGGCGATGATGGCACCGGCGCCGACGCAGATGCCGTCGACTGCTGCAATCACTGGCTTGTTACAGTGAATCATCGCCTTGACCAGGTCACCGGTCATGCGGGTAAAGGCGAGCAGCTCTTTCATCTCCATACCGACCAGAGGCGCGATGATGTCGTGCACATCGCCCCCGGAACTGAAATTGCCGCCATTGGCTGCAAAGACGACGGCGTGAATGTCGTCGGCATAGGCGAGATCCCGAAAGGTATCGCGCAATTCCGCGTAGCTTTCGAAGGTGAGCGGGTTTTTGCGTTCGGGCCGGTTCAGTTGAATGATGGCGACCGGGCCTTCCGTGCGCCAGAGAAAGTGTTTGGGGGCGTGGTTGGCCATTTTCATCGTAGTTCTCCCTGGTTGTCCGGTGCTGGGCTGTCCGGCTCTGGTCCGGCTTCGGTGGGCAGGTGTGCAAACAATTCGTTCATGTGATGGGTTTCCTGGCCCGACAGCGAGCTGAACAGTTCATCCACCCAGTGCTCGTGGGCCTGGGCCATGTGATGAAACTGTTGGTTGCCGGCTGCGGTCAACAACACCCTTGTTGCTCTGCGGTCACCTTCGATGGCGATGCGTTCCACCCAACCATCTTCCACCAGACGGCTGATGATGCCGGTGACGTTGCCGTTTGAGACTTTTAACTGTTGGGACAGTTCATTCATCTTCAGGCCATCCGGATGGCGCGACAAGGCAGCCATGACATCAAAACGGGGCAGGGTGGTGTTGAATTGCAGGCGCAGTCTTTCGCGCAAATCGGCCTCGACCCGGCGCGTTGTGCGCAACAATCGCAACCAGAGGCGCAAGTGTTCCTTGCTGGTCAGGTGCCTGTTGGGGGTGGTGGCTTGCTCGCTCATCAGAGTTCCCCTCCCGCGATGGCGATGGCCTGTCCTGTTATTGCCTGCGCGTGGGGGCTGGCGAGCCAGAGGGCCGTGGCCGACACATCCGAGGGTTGAATCAAACGCCCCTGAGGGTTTGTCGCCGTTAATTGCGCTCTTGCTTGCGCCTCACTGAGCCCGGTTTTTGCACTGATGTTCGCCAGGCTTTCATCGAGCAGAGGGGTTTCGGTAAAACCCGGGCATAGGGCGTTGACGGTAATACCTTGTTTGGCAGTTTCCTGCGCCAGAGCACGCACCAGCCCAATGACGCCGTGTTTGGCGGCGCAGTAGGGGGCGACGTAGGGGTAGCCTTTCAATCCGGCCGTCGAGGCGACGGCCATTAACCGGCCGCCGTCGCTGAGTTTGGCCAGACCTGCCTGCAGTGTTAGAAACACGCCCGTCAAATTCACATCCAGCATGCGTTGCCAGTCTTCGAGGCTGGTTTTTCGAAGCGGTGCGCTGCTGGCGGCACCGGCGTTGGCGATGACGATGTCGAGTGAATCACAGTCCGCAAACAGCGCGGTAACCGAGGCCGCGTCGGTGACGTCGGCGATCCGGTAGTCGATTTTGGCGTGCAGCGCGGCGATCTGCTGCAGTTTGGCTTCCGTTCGACCGGCAATGATCACCTGGGCGCCGGCATTGGCAAAGGCACGGGCCAGGTCGGCACCGATGCCACTGCCGCCGCCGGTGATCAGAACCCGCTTGTCAGCGATGCTGTTGTCTGTGGTATCCGATGGCATGGGTTATATCAGTCCTTCATCGCGTTCCGCCAGGCGCAGCAGTTGATCGCGTCCGGCGTAGTAAGGTTTGGGCCAGGCTTGCTGGTCGTTGCCGATTTTGGCCGCAGCGTGCAATGTCCAGTAAGGATCGGCCAGGTGAGGCCGCGCCAGACAGACCAGATCGGCCCGGCCGGCCATTAGAATGGAATTGACATGGTCCGGGTCGTAGATGTTGCCGACAGCCATGGTGGGTATCTTCACGTCATTGCGAATACGATCGGCAAAGGGGGTTTGGAACATGCGGCCATAAACGGGCCGGGCCTGAACCGAGGTTTGACCGGCAGACACATCTATCAGGTCAACTCCGACGGTTTTGAAAAGAGCGGCGATGTCAACGGCTTCGTCGGGTGTGATGCCCTCATCACCGACCCAGTCCTGGGCTGAAATGCGAACCGACAGCGGCTTGTCTTCGGGCCAGGCTTCGCGCACAGCCGCTACCACTTCGAGTGGGTAGCGCATGCGGTTTTCGAGACTGCCACCGTACTCGTCGGTCCGGTGGTTGGTCAGCGGCGTTATAAAGCCCGAGAGCAAATAACCATGAGCGGCATGCACTTCGAGCATGTCGAAACCCGCCGCGTCGGCTGAACGGGTTGCCCGGACAAAAGCGTCGCGAACCGCATCCATAGCGGCACGATCCATTTCCCGGGGGACGGCGTTGTTTGGTGACCAGGGCAGGGCAGAGGCGGCCATGATTGGCCAATTGCCCGCTTTCAGCGGTGCATCCATGGTTTCCCAGCCGAGCTGGGTTGAACCCTTGGCGCCGGAATGACCGAGTTGCATGCAGATCCTGGCATCGGTTTCGGTATGCACAAAATCCGTTAGACGTGTCCATGCTGCGATGTGCTCGGCGTTGTAGATGCCGGGGCACCCGGGTGTAATCCGGCCCTCTGGCGTAACGCACGTCATTTCGGTGTACACCAGGCCAGCGCCGCCTTTGGCTCGTTCGGCATAATGCACGAAGTGCCAGTCTGTCGGGCAACCATCGATGGCTTTGTATTGCGCCATCGGCGACACCACCACCCGGTTCTTCAGTGTCATCCCACGGATACGGTAGGGGGCAAACATCGGCGCCTGATCGTTGTCGGCACCGGCCTGTTGCTGGAACCAGCGCTCGGCCGATTGCAGCCAGGCCGGGTCACGCAGACGCAAGTTTTCGTGGCTGATACGCTGGGACCGGGTCAGCAGGGCGTAGTTGAACTGAACCGGGTCGAGATCGAGGTAGCGCTCCACTTGCTCGAACCACTCGGTGGAATTGCGTGCCGCCGATTGCAGACGCAAGACCTGCAGCCTGCGTTCAGCTTCATAACGTTCGAACGCGCTACTGAGCGTGGCTTCCGACTCAATATAGTCGGCCAGAGCGATGGCCGATTCGAGGGCCAGTTTGGTACCGGAGCCAATGGAAAAGTGCGCTGTGGCCGAGGCATCGCCCATGAGCACGACGTTGTTGTGACTCCAGCGCTCGCACAGCACGCGCGGGAAATTGATCCACGCTGAACCGCGAATGTGGCGTGCGTTGGTCATCAGGGCATGGCCGGCGAGATGGTCGGCAAAAATACGCTCGCACACAGCGATCGACTCATCCTGGTTCATGCTCCCGAAGCCGAAGGCGTTCCAGGTCGCTTCAGAGCACTCAACGATGAAGGTGGCGGTGTCGTTATCGAACTGATAAGCGTGCGCCCAGACCCAGCCGTGCTCGGTTTTCTCGAAAATAAAGGTGAAAGCGTCGTTGAATTTCTGATGCGTGCCTAGCCAAACGAACTTACAGGCGCGAACGTCAATGTCTGGTTTGAAGATGTGTTCGTAGTGCTGGCGCACTCTGGAGTGTATGCCATCGGCTGCGACCACTAGGTCGTAATCTCTGACATAGGCGTCGATGTCGTCAAAGGGCGTTTCAAAAAGCAGGGTGATGCCCAGCTCTCTGGCGCGTTCCTGCAGCAGAATCAGCAGTTGCATGCGACCGATGCCACAGAAGCCATGACCGGTCGAGGTGGTACGCACGCCGTTGTGAACGACGGCAATGTCATCCCAGTAGGCGAAATGCTCGCGAATGCGCTCGGCACTGACCGGGTCGTTCTGCGCCAGGTTGTCGAGGGTTTCGTCAGATAACACCACGCCCCAGCCAAAGGTGTCGTCCGCTTTGTTGCGTTCAAACACCTGGATATCGTGATCCGGATTGCGCAATTTGGCGCTGATGGCAAAGTACAGACCCGCGGGTCCACCACCCAGACAAGCTATTTTCATTCTTAATGACCTTATAGTGGCTAAGCCCGTGCCCGACACCGGGTATGCCTACCCCGGATAGGCATACCCGGTGCCGGGCACTCAGTTGGTTGCCAATTTCAAGAGTTGAGTCAGTAATGGACGTCTGTCTTTGTCTTGCGTCCCTTAATGTCCAACGTCTTTTAATGTGTCGCGTTTTTCTTGTTCTGCGTCTTTCCCTCCAATGTAGTCCGCTGTCGAAAGTATTTCAAGCTTAAACATTCATGCTTGAACAATTAACCGAAAAGACGCTTTAATGGTGTCCGAAAGAGGTTCAGGGTTATCCTGACGTTCCGGTTACTAAAGTTGCGTAGTTTGCTGGAAAGTGTCCGTCGGGTGCCGATGCGGGCAAATGCCAGTGAATTGAAGTGAACTCCGGAATTTTTTTTGTTAATCACGTACTTAATTGAAAGCCGGAGACACTATGCTGTACCGTCAATTTGAAACTCAGGAGGCCATCGACCTGGCCTACGATCCGTCGAAAACGGCCGATGGCGCCGCCGCTATGGCTCGTTACCAGGCCATGAGCGCGGCAGCCATGGCAGATTTGAAGGTTCACGCTGATGTGCGCTTCGGCCAGAGCCTGGCGGAAACGCTCGATCTGTTCCCTGCCACACAACCGGGCGCACCGCTGCATGTATTCTTTCATGGCGGCTACTGGCGCTCGCTGAGCAACAAGGAGTTTTCTTTCGCAGCACGCGGTCTGGTGGAGGCCGGGGTGAGTGTGGCGGTAGTTAATTACGCGCTGTGCCCGTTAGTGACGTTGGCTGAGTTAGTGCGTCAATGCCAGGTGTCGCTGCTCTGGCTGGCAGACCATGCCACTGAGTATGGGTACGATGCGCAAAGAATTACCGTGTCTGGCCATTCAGCCGGGGGCCATATCACGGGCATGTTGCTGGCAACAGACTGGCAAGGGCTTTATGGCCGCGCGCCGGACCTCATTAAAGGGGCTACGGCTATCAGCGGGCTCTTTGATCTGGGGCCTTTCCCGTACTCCTGGTTGCAGCCCAAGCTGCAGTTAACCGGTCGCGATGTCATGGCGTTGAGTCCGCTGAATGCGCAGCCGCAGGTCGGTTGCCCGGTGAATTTGATGGTGGGGGCGCTGGAGTCAGACGAGTTCCATCGCCAGTCCCGGGCTTACAAAGCGCACCTGAATGCGGCTGACCCGCAGCGTGAAGTGGTTGTGGAGGCTGTGACGGACTGTGATCACTTCACCATTATTGACGGCTTGAATGACGGAACTGGCCAGGTGTTTGACGCCATTATGCGCAACATTGAATGAGTCGGGGTCCTGCCCGGTGCTTTTTTCAGCCGTGAGTACATAATCTGCATAAATACGACCTCAGGCCGGGTGTAGGGGTTGATTTTGCGGTACGGTAACATTTCGGTGAATTCCCCAAAGAGTGAATGTGTTCTATGAATCTGAAGATTATTCTGCCAGTGCTGATCGCGGTGGTCGTCGTAGGGGCCGGTTTCGGCTACATGCAATTCCAGGGATCGACCGAGATAGAGCTCGATGTGGTTCGCATCGGCGTCGACGTTCCTTACCCACCCTATGAGTTTCGTGATGACAATGGCGAACTGACCGGGTTTGAGATTGACCTGGGTAATGCGACCTGTCAGCGGTTGAGCATCCAGTGCGAATGGGTTGTCACCCCCTGGGATGGCATTATCGATGGTTTGCTGGCGGGTAACTACGACACCATCATGTCGTCGATGTCGATCAACAGCGAACGCAAGGCAATGGTCGATTTTTCTGACCCCTACTATTCCACCCCGTCAGTATTGTTTACTCACAGCAACAGCGGCATCAGTTCCGACAACAAAGGCGCGCTGGAAGGGCGTCGGATTGGGGTTATCGCCAACACCATCCAACATGAATACCTGATCGATACCTACGGCGATACAGCGACTGTGCGCACCTACGAGACCAATGAAGAGGTTAACGTGGCCCTGCGCAGCCAGGAAGTGGATGCCGTCTTTCACGACTATCCGCATTGGGAGAGTGAGTTCATGATCGGCGGTAACTTTCCCATTCTCGGGCGAGCACGCCAGTTGGGCGAGGGTGTAGGCATGGCTTTCCGGCCGGATGACGATAACCTGAGACGGCTGTTTAACCAGGGCCTGGATTCTGTAAAGAATGATGGTACCTATAACCGCATTCGCAAAGACTATCTCTTCTTCGATGTTATGGTCGACTGAGAAGGTAAACCGACCCCCCTGGCTTGAAGCAAAAGCCAGGGGTCGGTTTAGCCAGTAAGGTTCACGAATTCGCGGGTGAGATTCGTAAAATGCGGCCGCTGTCGGTAGACAAGTAGAGGTGTCCCCTATGGTCTTCTGCAACAGCCCGAATGCGCTCGCCCAGCTCGTCCAGCAACCGATCTTCCCTGCCGATCCCCCCCTGCTCAGTCACTTCAATATGATTCAGGTGCGTCAGCACCAGAGCGCCGGCAAACAGGTGCCCCTGCCATCCGGGAAAAGCCTCGCCCTGGTAGACTATGAGGCTTCCCGGCGCGATGGAAGGTACATATACTTTGACCGGATCAATGTAGCCAGGCAATGATTCTGCTTCACCTACATCGACCGGGCCCCAGTATTCCCGGCCATGAGAGACCACAGGCCACCCGTAGTTTCCTCCGGGCTCAATCACGTTGATTTCGTCACCCCCGCGCGGGCCGTGTTCGATCTCCCAAAGCATGTTCCGCTGCTCGTCAAAAACCAGTCCCTGGGGGTTACGATGGCCCAGGCTCCAGATTTCATTGGGAATACCGGAGTCGCTCACGAAGGGATTGTCGTCGGGCACGCGGCCGTCCTGGTGGAGCCGCATGATGGACGCGGCGTGATTGCTGAAGTCCTGGCCGTTGTCCCGATCCCCTCGGTCGCCGACGCCGAAGTAGACGTAACCGTCATTATCGAACGTGACCCGACTGCCGAAATGTTGCCCTGCGGAAGAGGCTGAATCGGTTACCAGCAAATCTTCCCACTGCGTCAGTTGCCGGTTGTTGCTTGAGAGCAGCGCCCGCGCCAGCGTTGTGGCTGCTCCATTGTTAACGGTTTTGCTGTAGGTAAAGTAGAGCGTTTTGTCTGAGCTGAATGATGGGCTGGCTTGCACGTCAAGCAAGCCGCCTTGCCCCCGGGTGGCTATATCGTCAGGCAAGCCACTGAGTTCCGTACGAGTTTTGGAGCCGGTGTCCAGTATCCAGAGCTGGCCCCCCCGTCCGGTAATCACCAGTTCTGTATCCGATACAAAGGTCATGCCCCATGGGGCGCTAAAACCATTGGCGATTTCTTCGACCTGATAGTCGTGACCGAGGCTTGAACCTTCGGTTAAGGGTTCGGCCAGAGCAGTTGACGGGAGTAATAAGGTACCCGAAAACACGCAGATGGCTGCCTGAGACATCAGGCGGTAGCGCATTACCTTGTTCATCAATGGTCTCCTGATAGCGTTGTCACTGGTCTGTTAGCCTGTCAGTTGTCGCCAAATGGATTTCTGCCACCAAACCATAGGCACCCAATACAGTCTACGCAATCTGCCTGCAGTTAGTTTCAGGGTATACTGCACAGATGAATCGATTATTGATCCTACTGATCCTTTTTGGCAGCCAGATTGGCTTGTCGGACTTCCTGCTATTGCCAGTGTATGCGGCTCGTTATGGGGAACTGACCTTTCTGGCGCTTTACGCCATTTTTAAACTGGTGATTGTGCTGCCGTTGCTTCATGCCGAGCTCGTGGCCGGTCGTTTGTACCGTATCACCCCTTTTGAATGGGTGCAGACTGGCCGGCTGGGGCCGCTGGCGCCGGTTTTGCTGAGTGCGCTGGTGCTGGCCGTTATTTGTGTTGTTGCGCTGACGTTGCATAACGCCAGTTGGACACTCTCCATCACCCGTGATGCATTGCGTGGAGGGTTGAACGATTTCGACGGGCTTGACCGAATCTTATACTGGTATGAGCTGGGGGCTGATCAGGTTCAATTGTCGCGCTGGATCGTATTGCAAGTCTTCATTCTCGCCCTGCTTGCCTGGTTTGCCTGGTACGGAATGGCCTTTGCGTATGCTGTTGCCCTGCCATTGTGTCTGTTGTTCATCGTTATGCAGATTCCCCAGTCCGGTGCTTTGCTTGACGCCTGGAGTTGGGGGGAGGTTAACGCCGAAGGGGTGCAGCAGGCGCTCAAGTATGCGTTGTTGTCGTCCGTGGCCGGATTTCTTGTCTGGTATCTGGTGGGCACGCGACTGCCGCAGAGTTTGCCGACAGGGTACTGGGTGCTCTCGGTGCAGTTGTTTGACCTTTGGCTCGGTTTATCGATCGTATCAGCCGTTTTCCCGGGGCTCACCATCATACCGGCCTCCAGTGGCGATTCTGGTCTGGTGTTACAGGGGTTGGTCGAACAAATTGCAAGGGGTGGTGATGGAGCCATGCATTTGCGGTTGTTCCTGCTTGTCGCGGCTGTGGTGGGCATGTTGAGCAGCGTCCCGCTTTTGTTGCTGATTAGCCTTAGCGGTAGCGGCCAAACTCGTCGGGGCGGGCTGTTGCTTGCCTTGCTGGCAGCGGCCTTGCTGGCATTGGTGTTACTGTTTTCGGTACAGGTCGAGTCGGCGCTCACCTGGAGGGGTCAGCCGTTTTCAGAGCTGCTCAGTGGGTTTAGCTATTCGCTCGTTGTGCCTCTGGTGGCGCTGATGATCTCCTGGGGAGTGGGCTGGCATTTGCCTCCCAATCAGGTGCTAAAGCAGGTAAACCCTCGGGTAGGTGGGCGCTACATGGCTTGGCGCGCTTCTCTCAAATTTGTGATCCCGGCGGCGCTTGCGTTAACATTTACCCGCGACTCACTCGGTCTGAGTGGTGCGAGCTTGCCTGAAATACTTGGCGTTATTGCGATTGTTGTGGTGCTCGTACAACTGGCCCGCTGGATCCGTCGCCAGGCCATTTTTCCGCTGGATTGATTGGCACTGGCGGGCTTCGGCTCGATGCAGTATCGCCCTACATACATCTACTTGCAGGTTTTCATGACCGACATTCACCGTTCTGCCCTGTTGCCGCACCCTGCGGAAACCCTCTACGACCTGATCAACGATGTCGCATCCTATCCGGCTTTTCTGGACGGTGTGGTGGCTGCTGACGTGGTAGAAGCCTCCGAGCATCACATGGTCGGACGTATGGTGGTGCGCAAAGCCGGGATTGAACGAACCCTTATTACCCGAAACAAGCTGGAGCGGCCGCACCGCATTGAGTTAAACCTTGAGAAGGGGCCTTTAAAATCCCTGCATGGCGTCTGGACAATTAAGCCGCTGGGGCCGGAAGGCTGTCGGGTAACGCTGGATCTGACATTCGAAACTGATGGCCGGCTGGCTGCGTTTGCCTTTGGTCAGATTTTCAGGCAAGTCGCAGACCGCATGGTGGATGCGTTTGTTCGCCGTGCGCAACAACTGTATGGGTAAACAAGCAGCGCACGTTTTGATTAACCGGTTATAGAAGAAAACGGGAGGTTTTCTTCCGCAATCTTTCAGGGCAAGGGGACGGTATGGACATGATCAAAGTCGAGGTGGCCTACGCCACACCCGAAAAACAGCTTATCGTTGAAGTTGACGTACCAGTAGGCACCACCGTGGCCGAGGCTGTTCGCCAAAGTGGCATAGAACGGGAGTTTCCTGAACTAACGCTGGAAGGTACGCCGATGGGGGTGTTTGGACGTAAAATCCCCAAACCGGATATCGAAGAGCTGCATGCCGGTGACCGGGTCGAGTTGTACCGTCCCCTGCTGATCGACCCCAAGCAGGCCCGTCTGAACCGGGCTGCCAAAGCCAAGCAGGACGCTGCCGGATAGCCAGACTGGCAAACGGGAGGGTTTCTGTCTTTGCCTGCTGTGGCGCCTTGACTTGGGGCGCGCACGCCCCCGCTCTGTCAGCTACGGCTTATTCGGGCAACGCTGCTGCCTTCAAATTCAACGGTAACGGTCCGGTATTCGCCTTGCTCATCCAGAATGGGGTATACCCACCGGTCCTGAGGGGCTTCGCCGGTTAGCATCGGAGTGCCCAGCAAGAACTGAACTTGTTCGGCTGACATGCCGGGAGTCAGTTGCTGCAGTTGTTCCTCTTTGACGAAATTGCCCTGCTTGAGTTCTGGCTGATAGGGTGTCAGTAGGGCGCAGGCGCTCAGTGTCAGGCTCACCAGTGCGCCGGTGATTAGAGCGCGGGCAATTACCTTTGTTCTTTTCAGGTTCAAATCGTTATCATCCCACTTAAATGGTTCAGACTCATTACAAAAACACGGCCAGCGGCAAGGGTGCCAGCTGTTGACGGCTGCGCGGCTGCGCATGCAGCAGCGCCGGTCAGTGTATCACGCAAGTTTACAGGAGACGACACAGTGACAACTCAAAATCAGGAACTGAAAAAAGTTGGCCTCAAAGTCACTTTGCCGAGGCTCAAAATCCTGCAAATGTTTGAGGGCAATCCCGACGGCCATATGAGTGCAGAAGAAGTTTACAAGGCACTTCAGGACAGCGGTGAAGATGTGGGTCTGGCAACGGTTTATCGGGTGCTGACCCAGTTCGAATCGGCCGGGCTGGTCGCCAAGCACAACTTTGACGGTACTCATTCGGTTTATGAACTGGCAAGCCCGGAGCATCACGACCATATGGTGAATGTCGATAACGGTGAAGTCATCGAGTTCGTCGATGATGTCATCGAGCGGCGGCAGCATGAGATTGCGAAAGAGCATGGTCTGGAGTTGGTCGACCACAGTCTGATTCTCTATGTGCGCGCCAAAAAAGCCTGAATCGATCGCTTTTACCCGGGTACAAGCGGTCGGGACCTGCCTGGGGCGTGAACCCGTTCCCGTTCCTGTGTTGGGGTCTGCAGTATACTGCTGGCTCTATCGATTTTATGTGGAGTAAGTAGTATGTCGGCAGTCGGACCTGTTTTTTCCGGATTGAGTAAGTGCTTGAGTAACCGTCACAAGCGGTCTGGTTCGGTGTCGGGAGTCAAAAGAAGTTCTTTTCGACTGACGCTTTTGTCAGGGGTGGTTGCACTGGGTGTGCTGTTCAGTGTTGCGCCGTCTGTTCTTGCCGATGTGAGTGAAGGCGACACCATGCCAGCCTTTCGTTTGCCGACACTGGATGGCCGGATGCTGGACAGCACCGCGCTGCAGGGTCGTGTCGTCTACATCGACTTCTGGGCCAGCTGGTGCACAACCTGTCGTAAATCTTTTCCTGTACTTAATGAATTGCATGAAGAATTCAGAAACCAGGTTGTTTTTATTGGTTTGAATACTGATGAGGACCCAGCGCTGGCTGAGCGCTTCCTGCAAGCGACACCGGTCGACTTTCTGATTCTGTCCGATAAAGATCAGCGCGTCGTTAGCGAGTTCCGCCCCCAGGGCTACCCTACCGCCTATGTGATCGACAGAACCGGCACGGTACAGAAAGTGGAAGCCGGGTTCGCGGGCAAGGAAGAAACCCGGGCATACTTGCAGAGCCTGCTCTAGCAGGAACGGCACGTAAAAGCCCTGCGAGAACCCTCTCTCCAGCACTTTCCCATGGGGCGGGGTAACAAGCAGGGGTTGGCTGAACATGAGCAGCGCCAGTCGACTGTGGCACTGCACATAACCAGCTTCTCTCCACTCTTGCGAAAGGGTAGAGCGCGCGCAGTGCAGCGCAGCCGCTATTGCAAAAGGCGACACATCAATGCTGTCGCTGTTGTCGCATTAACATTTCTTCTGCATGTGCCCGTGTCTGGGCGGTAATGTCGATGCCCCCCAGCATGCGTGCAATCTCATCGATTCGGCTTTCCTGTTGTATTGGCAGTATACGGGTGCGGGTGATCTGGCCCTGCTGCTCCTTGCTGACCACGCAGTGGTTGTGCCCCTGAGCAGCAACTTGCGGCAGGTGCGTTACACAAATGACCTGCCCCCGTTCGCCGACACTGCGCAGCATTAAGCCCACAATCTCAGCGGTTGCACCACTGATGCCGACGTCTACTTCGTCGAACACCAGGGTAGGAATGGTACTGTGTTCGGCGCAAATCACCTGTATCGCTAGCGAGATTCGCGATAACTCACCGCCTGAGGCGACTTTCCCCAGTGGCCGCACCGGTTGCCCCGGGTTCATGCTGACCAGAAATTCAATCTGGTCGAGACCGTCAGGCGTGGCTTTTTCCAGGGTGGTGAACGCAACTTCAAAACATGCGCCGGGCATCGCGAGCTGATGCAGCTTCTCCATGACATCTTCGGCCATGCGCGTGGCAGCGGCCTGGCGTTGCTCTGACAACTGCCGGGCCTGCTGCTGATAGGTCTCTGCCAGGTCGCTGACTTCTTCTGCCAGGTCGTCGAGGCCATCAACGGCTTCAGCCAGGCTGGCCAGCTCTGTTTCCAGCTCTCCGATCAGGCCGGGCAGGGCCTCGGAGCGTACCTGGTGCTTGCGTGCCAGGGTATGAATGCGGTCAAGTCGTTCTTCTACATGCTGCACCCGGCTTTCATCGACCTCGAAACTGGCCAGATAGTGCTCCAGGTCGTTTACAGCTTCCTGGCTTTGGATCAGGGCGCTGTCGAGCAGTTCCACGGCGTTGCTGAGTGAGGGGTTGCTGTCCTGTAGGTTGCGTAGCTGATGCAGGGCTTGCTTCAGGCCATCGAGCGCGCCGGTACCGTCGTTTTCCGGTTCCAGAAACTGGCGGGCACCGTAAGCCCCGCTAACCAGAGATTCGGTTTGCCCATAGCGCTTAAACTCTGCCTCCAGAGCTTCCACTTCACCGACTTCGAGCGCCAGAGCGCTGAGCTCTTCGAACTGATAGTTCAGCAGTTGCTGGCGCGCGCTGTTGTCGTCGGCCTGCGCCTTAAGCTGGTTGTAGTGGCGTGCCTTGCCTTGCCAGCGTATCCAGGCGTGGCTCACGGCCTGGGCTTGCTCTGCCAGGCCGGCGTAATCGTCGAGTAAGGTGCGGTGGGTGTCTATGCGCAATAGAGACTGGTGTGCGTGCTGGCTGTGGATGTCGATCAGCATCTCCCCCAGCGACTTGAGCTCGGTCAGCGGAACGGGCTGCCCGTTTATGTAGGCGCGTGAGCGGCCTTCGGCCGAAACGGTTCGTCGCAGGATGCATTCTTCGCCCTGATCCAGGTCGCGTTCAGTTAACCAGTCCAGGGCTGCTGCTATACGGCCAACCTGAAAAGTGGCCGTCACCTCGGCTCGCTTCTCGCCGTGGCGCACCACGCTGCTGTCGGCGCGTTCGCCGAGTGCCAGAGACAGTCCATTAAGCAGGATGGACTTGCCCGCGCCGGTTTCCCCGGAAATGGCGGTCATGCCCAGTTTCCATTCCACTTCGATGTTATCGGCGATGGCAATGTTACGAATCAGCAGTGTGTGCAGCATAAGAAAGCGACCTGAGTTGCCTGAATACTGTGTTTTTGTACAGTAAAAATCCGGCAAGCTCAAGAGATTTATGTCGCTCTTTGGGTATTGAATCGCCACCAACTGCTTTACCGCGATGTCTTTCAAGGTGCGTGTCTGTATTGAAGAGGCCTGGAGGCCCTTTTTAGTCAATTTTAGGGGTTTTTGTCGCCTGAAAGCGCCCTGGTCGCCTTGAAATGCCAGGTCATGGCCCAATTAAAGTGCGCCAGCTAGCTTCTTCCTGTTACCCCGGTCGGGTAGCGGAAGAGCCTCACTTTGAACACGGTTGTTATTGGGATCGAGAGATGGCACACGAAGAGAAACCCGTAGAAGCACAGGAAACCGACGTGACGCAGGACGAGACACTGGTCGACGACGCCCAGGCCGCCCCTGAAGAGGCGTCCGTGGCAGCGACAGAGCAGGACCTGGTAGCAGAGCTTGAGGCAGTCCGCGAAGAGGCTCAGCTCAGTAAGGACCGCTACCTTCGTGCCGAGGCCGAGATGGTCAATGTACGCCGGCGTGTCGAGAAAGATGTCGAGAACGCTCACAAATACGGTCAGGAGAAGCTTGTTCGGGAAATTCTGGACGTTGCAGATAACCTGGAGCGGACGCTGGCGGCGATTGAAACTGAAACGGATGACGTAAAACCGCTCAAAGAAGGCGTTGAAATGACGCTGAAGAGCCTTCTGGACAGTTTCGAGAAGTTCAGCATTACCGTCATTAACCCTGAAGGTGAGCCTTTTGATCCTCAGGTGCACCAGGCGATGAGCATGGTCGAAAACCCGGATATGGAACCCAACACCGTGATGGCGGTGATGCAAAAAGGCTATGCCTTGCACGGACGTCTGGTGCGCCCGGCTATGGTGATGGTCAGCAAGGGTGGTCCAGCCAAAAACAGCATTGACGAAACCGCTTGATTATTACCGATTGCCCCTTATTGAACAGGCAATCAGCTGATTAAGCGTTAAAACGCCGTTATTAATACCCCTGTTAAGCGTGGGGTCTTGAATTCAGCAAAGCGGCTCTCATATAGCCAGACAAGACGTTAACCGAACCGTCATTTGAACCGTTCAACAAATTATGGAGTGTCAGTAACATGGGTAGAATCATTGGCATCGACCTGGGTACCACCAACTCGTGTGTAGCGATTTTGGAAGGTGACAAGCCCAAGGTTATCGAAAATGCTGAAGGCGATCGTACAACGCCTTCCATCGTGGCCTTTACCGACGACGATGAAACACTGGTCGGTCAGCCGGCAAAACGCCAGGCCGTGACCAATCCGAGCAACACCCTCTACGCGGTGAAGCGACTGATTGGCCGTCGTTTTGAAGACGACGTGGTGCAAAAAGACATCGGCATGGTGCCTTACAAAATTGTGAAGGCCGACAATGGTGATGCCTGGGTTGAAGTGAAGGGCGACAAGAAAGCACCGCCACAAATTTCAGCCGAAGTGCTGAAAAAGATGAAGAAGACCGCTGAAGAATACCTGGGTGAAAAGGTTACCGAAGCGGTGATTACCGTACCGGCCTACTTTAACGATGCCCAGCGTCAGGCCACCAAAGACGCCGGGCGTATTGCTGGCCTGGAAGTCAAACGCATCATCAACGAGCCGACCGCGGCTGCCCTGGCCTATGGCATGGACAAGAAGCGCGGCGACAGCGTCGTCGCCGTTTATGACCTGGGTGGTGGTACCTTCGATATCTCCATCATTGAAATGGCCGAAGTCGATGGCGAGCACCAGTTTGAAGTGCTGGCCACCAACGGTGACACCTTCCTTGGTGGTGAAGATTTCGACCTGAAACTGATCAACTACCTGGCCGATTCGTTCAAGAAAGATTCCGGCATTGATCTCAAAGGTGACGCTCTGGCGATGCAACGTCTGAAAGAAGCGGCTGAGAAAGCGAAGATCGAACTGTCTTCCAGCCAGCAGACTGACGTGAACCTGCCTTACATTACCGCTGATGCTTCCGGTCCCAAGCACCTGAACGTAAAAGTAACCCGGGCCAAGCTGGAATCGTTGGTGGAAGAGCTGGTTGAGCGTTCACTGGAGCCGGTACGGATGGCATTGAAAGACGCTGATCATGAGATCGGTGACATCGATGATATCATTCTGGTCGGTGGTCAGACCCGCATGCCGATGGTTCAGAAGAAAGTCGCTGACTTCTTCGGTAAAGAACCGCGTAAAGACGTCAACCCCGATGAAGCCGTGGCGATTGGTGCCGCGATTCAAGGCGCCGTACTGTCTGGCGACGTTAAAGACGTGCTGCTGCTCGACGTGACGCCGCTGACGCTGGGCATCGAGACCATGGGTGGTGTCATGACACCGCTGATCGAAAAGAACACCACGATTCCGACCAAGAAGAGCCAGGTGTTCTCCACCGCTGACGACAATCAGGCTGCCGTGACCATTCATGTGGTTCAGGGCGAGCGTAAAGTGTCGGCGCAGAACAAGTCGCTGGGTCGGTTCGATCTGGCTGACATTCCGCCAGCCCCGCGCGGCATGCCGCAGATCGAAGTCAGCTTTGACCTCGACGCAAACGGTATTTTGAACGTGTCTGCCAAAGACAAGGGAACCGGCAAAGAACAGTCGATTGTCATCAAGGCCAACTCCGGTCTGAGTGATGAAGAGATCGACAATATGGTTAAAGACGCCGAGGCGCATGCCGATGAGGACCGCAAGTTCGAAGAACTGGCTCAGGTTCGCAACACGGCCGACGCCCTGGTTCATTCAACTCAGAAAACGTTGAAAGAGCACGGCGACAAGGCAACCGATGAAGAGAAGCAGGCCATCGAGACGGCTATCGAAGAGGTTGAGGAAGCGCTGAAGAGCGACGACGTTGAGGCAATCAACGCCAAGGTCGAAGCCCTGACTCAGGCTTCCTCCGCACTGGCACAGAAAATTTACGCTGACCAGAGCGGCGAAGCGGGCGCGGAACAAGCTGAAGGCACAGCCGACAGCACCGCAGACGACGCTGTCGACGCCGAGTTCGAAGAAGTAAAAGACAACAAGTAAGCCTTTGCCTGCTTGTACCTGAAGGTGACACCCCGCAAGGGGTGTTGCCTTGTCTGGTTTTTAGCTATTGGCTTTTTGTATGAGCAGCCTGGTCGAATTTATTTGCCAGCACCCGGATCAAAACCAACAGCTAAACACCATCAGCCAACCGCCCATTATAAAAGGTTAACTGTACCCCCATGTCCAAACGAGACTATTACGACGTACTCGGTGTAGAACGCGGTGCGGACGAAAAAGACATCAAGAAAGCCTATCGCCGCATGGCCATGAAGTACCATCCGGACCGTAATCCGGATGACAAGGATGCGGAAACCAAGTTTAAGGAACTGTCTGAGGCCTATGAAGTGCTGGCAGACTCCCAAAAGCGGGCAGCCTACGACCAGTTCGGCCATGCCGGTGTAGATGGTCAAAGTGGTTTTGGCGGCGGCCAGGGCGGTGGCCATGGCAGTTTCAGCGACATCTTTGGAGATGTGTTCGGAGATATTTTCGGAGGCGGCGGTGGTCGTGGCCGTTCCAGTGTTCAGCGCGGTTCTGATCTTAAGTACAACCTGGAAATGTCGCTTGAAGATGCCGTTCGCGGAACGGAAAAAACCATCAAAGTCCCGACGTTGGTAGCGTGTGAAATCTGCGATGGCAGCGGTGCCAAAAAGGGAACCAAACCCACCACATGTTCAACCTGTGGTGGTATTGGCCAGGTTCGGATGCAGCAGGGTTTCTTTGCAGTCCAGCAGACCTGTCCGACCTGCTCTGGCACCGGTCACATGATCACCGACCCCTGCAACAGCTGTTATGGACGGGGCGTTAAGGAAGAGACCAAGACACTTAACGTGAAAATACCGGCAGGCGTTGATACCGGCGACCGCATTCGCTTGTCTGGCAAAGGGGAGGCTGGGCGCAACGGCGGCCCGGCAGGCGACCTCTACGTGGAAGTCCACGTTAAGAAACACGCCATTTTCGAACGCGACGGTGCCAATTTGCACTGCGAAGTACCCATCAGCTTTGCCGAAGCGGCCCTGGGCGGGGAACTGGAAGTGCCCACGCTGGAAGGCCGGGTTAAACTCAAAATTCCGTCAGAAACCCAGACTGGCCGCCTGTTCCGCTTGCGTGGCAAGGGCGTAACTCCGGTGCGTGGCGGCGGTGTTGGCGATCTGTTGTGCCGTGTGGTTGTAGAAACCCCGGTAAACCTGACGCACAAGCAAAAAGAGCTGCTGCGTGAGCTGCAGGACGGCATGGGCAGCGACAAGCACTCACCCCGTTCAAATGGCTGGTTTGACGGCGTAAAGAAGTTCTTTGAAGAGCTTTAAGTGCTTGGCTAAGATTACATAAGGTGCCGAATGACCTGTTTGCCCCCGAAACTGCTCCCTCTCCCGTCCCACGGGAGAGGGCTGGGGAGCGGGTTCCACTTAACGGCAGTAGCGGCTACGCCGCCCCCTCTCTCTAACTCTCTCCCCCCAAGGGTGGAGAGAGGACTGGACAGTGCCATGAATGGCTGGCAGGCGTTCCTGGCAAGCCATTAAAACCGTATTGCGAACCCTGTGATTCCAAGAGGCCTCTGTATGTTAAACATCGCGATAACCGGCGCATCCGGCCGAATGGGTCGTGCCCTGCTTCAGGCAGTTCATTCAACCGAGGGGCTTTCTTTAGTGGGCGCCACTGTTTCTCCCGGTTCCAGCCTGGCTGGCGCAGACGCCGGTGAACTAGCTGGGGTGGGAAATTTGGGCGTTGCATTGACTGCAGATGTGGGAATCGCCTTTGCTGACGCTGATGTTGTGATCGACTTCACAACTCCTGAGGCGACCCTCCGACATCTTGATCAGCTTGAGAATACCGGCAAGCGCATTGTAATCGGCACTACCGGCTTTTCAGGCACCCAGCTTGCCCGGTTAAAACAGGCCTCGGAAGCCATTCCCGTAGTTTTTGCGGCGAATTACAGCGTTGGCGTGACGCTATCACTGCAACTGTTGCGTATGGCGGCCCGGGTGATGGGCGAGTCGAGCGATATTGAGATCATTGAGGCTCACCACCGCCATAAAGTCGATGCCCCAAGCGGTACTGCGCTTCGAATGGGGGAAGCCGTGGCTGAAACTCTGGGGCGTGACTTGGCCAAGTGCGCTGTATATGGTCGTGAAGGTCAGGAGGGACCCAGAGCTGAGGATACCATAGGGTTTGCTACGGTCCGGGCCGGGGATATTGTAGGCGAGCACACAGTTCTGTTCGCGAGTGAGGGAGAGCGCCTTGAGATCAAGCACAAAGCCAGTAGCCGGCAAACCTTCGCCCTGGGCGCGGTTCGTGCCGCCCAGTGGCTGAAGGGGCAGCCTGCTGGGTTGTATGATATGGAAGCGGTATTGGGTCTGTAGCCTCTGTAAACATTGAACAGTCTGATCTGGCAGCGACCTGATTCCCTGTTTCGGCACTGATCACGCCCTCTCCCGTCGCGTGGGAGAGGACTCGTTGCTGACTTATCACGTCTTCGGTACAACGCTTTATCTGAAACCACAACAGAAAGAGCCGGGATAATCCGGATTTACTCGTTCATCCGTCATCACGGTCTATTCAGGCACCCGGATAACCCGGTTTCAGGTAGAAAAAGGCTGATTGGGCTTTGGTATTGCGGACCATTTCCTAAGTGAAGCGGTTAATTGGTTGCCGTGTTTTCTTGAAAGACTGTAATTATTTTCACAAAACAATGTCTCAGATGTCCTTCATGGGTCGCATCGCGAGGTCCGGTTTGATAGCTGCAGAGTGTGCTTGCTAATCCATCATCCTGGCTTAATCATACTGTCCTGTCTTTGCTCACGAGCGTTGCCTGGTGACACTGGGCGGTTTGAATTGAGAGCCAACCTATTGTTTTCTTTCGCTACCTCTTTGAATTTAAAGAATTTTTTATAGCAGTTTTTTCGTGTTGAGTACGGTGGCTATCACAGAATTTCTATCACCGGACGCCCCCTGGCCGGTATTGAACGCGCGGTATCGATTTCAACCCCTGTCAAAAAAATCTCGCAAAGTCGGCCAAGCCGCTCACCATGGGCATCGCCCGGTTGTTCAAAGAATCACCAAAGCGTCAAAAAAACGCAAAAAAATGGGTTGACCGATAATCGTGCCTCTGGTTTGATAGGTCGTGGACGTTGATTGAGACATTCTCGATCAATCCTGAGCAAGGGGAGCAAAGACGCTCGCGTAGCAAACGCAGTCGACCAATAACAATCTCCCGGTTAGGTGTGCTGACTTACCTCGGTAACACGCACAGGCAGTCGGATCGGCCAGAACGAAAAGGCCCAAAAGAGATCGTTACACGGGACACCGCTTTTGATACATGTCACCTTTTGTTCAGTAACGTTTTGACTCTGCAACGTGGTTGTAATATACATGCGGCAGGATATAACAAAATAATGGTTGTCGATTGACGCAGGTGTTGTGATTCGTTATTGGTTACCCAATCGGTAGCGTACCGACACTGAAACAACGATGGCTCATCGAGAAGTCTGGTCACCAAACCAGTTGAAATAAAAAAAGGGGAATCTTGAATGAAAGCGATTAAAATTGCTTCTGGCGTTGCGGTATCCGCATTGGCTCTGGCTATTTCTGCCCAGGCAAACGCTGCTGCTCACGAAGGTGCTGCTACTGAAACCGAATGGAGCTTCACTGGCTCTATGGAAGCAGTCTACCTGATCGATCTGAAAGGTACTGATGCAAACGGTGACGAAGCTACCGTTATGGATGTAGACCTGGACGAAGAAGATGACTTCGATAGTGGTGATGCTGGCGATGGCTGGGGTCTTGAAGCCAACATGTCGATTGTGCATGGTCCGTTCTCTAGTGGCTTGATCTTCACTGCTGATGATACAAACACTGTAGCCGTTGAAGCTGACGACATCGTTATCACTGATGGTGCTATTTCGTTTGGTCAAGTGGGTAGTGTAATTACTACACACGAGTACACTTACGACATGGACGATTCAACTGCACTGGGCGATGTCGATGAAGGCGCCCCGGTTGATGCTGCTATCCGCTATACTATGGATGGTTTGAAAGTCCAGGTTGAAGGCCAGAACGATAGCACAACTCCTGCTACTGACTACGGTATCGGTGTTGCCTATGAAGGTTCAGCCGACGCAATCTCTTACGTAGCAGACGCAAACGTGCGTGTTTCTGATCAGTCTCCGGACGATGCAGACGCGTATACGTACGTTGGTGCTGGCGTAACCTACACAGCTGATATGTTCACTGCTTCCGCTGCGTTCAACACTTACAATGCTCCAACTACTGCTGCTCAAGTAGCTAGCGGTGAGAAAGAAGCATTCTCTGAGTATGGTTTCGAACTGACTACTACTCCAGTAGAAAACCTGAGTGCCTATTTGAAAGGTCAGGATCTGGATGCGGGTAACGACACTGACTCTATGCAGCTGTTGGCAGGTGTAAGCTACACTGCTGGTATGATTACTGTTACTGGTGAATACCTGTACACCGCTGCAGAGTCTGCTGGTGATGAGATCTTTGGTGAAGTTGTATACACCGATGGTCCTCTGAGCGCATATGGCGACGTGACTCTGGGTAACATCGATGCTGACACAGCTGACGATGCGCAGATCGGTGCTGGTGTTTCTTACACCAAGGACAACGGCGTTAAGTACGCAGCTGATTACGACATGCAGGGCGACACTCAGAGCGAGTTCAAACTGTCTGCTGCCTACGCTTTCTAATTCAGATTCCTCTGAATGATGAAGTAGAGCCACCCTTCGGGGTGGCTTTTTTTTGCCTTTGCAAAAGACGAAAAACAGGGAAAGACGTGGAACATCAACTGACGAAGAACACGGAAAGACGCTAAACATTAATTGACGCAAGACACTTAAAGACGGTTAAAATCTAGCTGTTAGCTGTTAGCTGTTAGCTCATATTCCCAGCACATCCTCGGTAACACGCTCTCTGAACCAGTTCAATGCATTGCCGCTCACACCGGTTCGCCAGGCTTTTACGCCTGATGATGGCGGATTGCTCTCCTGCAATTTAACCTGTACCAGTTCGCCCGAATCCAGGTGATTCTGAATTCTGTGTTGTGGCAGGTAGCCCACTCCCAGTCCGCCCAGTTGGGCTTCTATTTTATCCCGCATTGAGGGCACGGTGATCAGTTTGTTCTGGCGTGTCCAGCCTATGGTGCGTGGCGTCATCAGCTTGGTGGAATCTTTGACGACGATGGTCGGGTAGGCTTCTATGTCCTCGTGTGTCCAGTCGCAAGCGTTCTGTGCCAGGGGGTGGTCTTTGGCGACGGCGAATACCATGCTCACCTGGCCGAAGCGTTCGGTTTGGTAGCCATCCAGTTTGGGGTCGAGGTTGTCGGCTGAGAGTATCAGGTCGGCTTCACCGCTGATCAGCATTTCCCAGGTGCCCGAGAGTGAACCGTGTATCAGATGAACTTTTATGTAGGGGTTGGCTTCGTTGAATTCATGAACCAGGGGGTAGAGACGGGCTGGTTCATAAATGGTGTCGACGCCAATGCGAAGCTCGGGCTCCCAGCCACTGGCGATCTTCTTGGCAGAACTGGCCAGGTTGTCGATATCCCGCAGTATTCCCCTGCCTTCTTCCAGCATCAACCGGGCGGCGGGCGTCATTTTGGCGCGGTGTCCGCTGCGGTCAAACAAGTCGATGCCGAGGTCCTGTTCTACCTTTTGCACAGTGTACGTCAGCGCTGAAGGCACTTTGTGTAACGCTTCGGCGGCAGCAGCAAAGCTGCCGCGCTGGTCGATGGCATCGAGTGCGCGCAGCAGATCCAGAGAAATAGGGTTGTGGGCCATGAAGGTTCAGTTTTTTTGAAATGTAGAGGCAATATATTCCGCTTACGGGTCATCCTGCAACTGCATAGACTGGGCGTTATCAGATACAGATCAGATAACAGACCGGGAGGTATTATCATGACAGCAGCATTGCGCAGTGTTCGGCAAGTGGCCAGGGGCATTCCAACGTCCGATGGGGCTGGGGTGAAATTGACCCGGGTCATCGGGAATCAGTACGTCAAGAATCTGGACCCGTTCCTGATGCTCGACGAATTCAAATCAGACGATAAGGCCGACTACATGGCCGGGTTTCCGATGCACCCGCACCGGGGGTTTGAGACCGTGACTTACATGCTCAAGGGCTCCTTTCGTCACGGGGATAACCAGGGCAATACCGGGTATCTCGCGCCGGGTTCGATTCAGTGGATGACCGCCGGGCGTGGCATTGTGCACGAGGAGATGCCGAACCAGGAAGACGGCCCGGTCTGGGGCTTTCAGCTCTGGGTTAACCTGCCGGCCAAGCACAAAATGACGGCACCTCGCTATCAGGACATCCTCCCCGAGCAGGTGCCCGAGGTGGAGCTGGCAAACGGCAAGGTGAAGGTGTTGGTGGGTAACTTTCAGGGGGTGGTCGGCCCGGTTGAAGACGTGGTCACCGACCCGCTGTATCTCGACTTTCACCTGAACGGGGGCGCAACTCAGCGCATTGACATACCAGGCAACAAGTCGGCCTTCGTCTACGTCTACCAGGGTTCTGCCAGCATTGGTCAAACCGACCTGCCAGAACGTCACCTGGGTATTCTGGGTGATGGCGAGGGGGTGGAAGTGACCTCAACATCGCCGGATACCCGATTGTTGGTGGTTGCGGGTGATCCGATTCAGGAGCCGGTAGTGCAATATGGGCCCTTCGTAATGAACACGGTGGATGAAGTTCAGCAGGCCATCGTCGATTTCAACGAAGGGAGGTTTTGACGGGAAGGCGAGGTTCGATCTGCGAGCGACGAGCTGTTAGCGTCTTACTCACAGCTCAAAGCTACTCCCTATTCCCTATTCCCTAATCCCTAAAAAATACCGCTGAAGCCCACAAACTTTCCCACACAGCCCCGGTCTGTTCAGCCACATCGACCGGGGGCTCTTTCATGTGAACACTGCTGACCAGGTAGGCGGTATTGGCCCGATGGGGCACGCTGATCTGCCCGTTTTCATCGGTGATCAGCCGGAGTTCTTCGGCGTCATTTGACCCTGTCTTCATAAACACGCGAGCCAACACGCCGGGCGAGGGTGTTTCATTTAAAAAGAGCGTGGCGGTCAGCGGTGTTTGCCCGTCCATTGTGTAGGGGTTGTCTTCCAATCGCCATTCCAGAGGGTAGCCAATGAGCCGGTCCTGACCTTCGGCGTTTCCGGTGCCGACGTAGGATTTCGCGAAACGGCGGAATACCTCGGTAAAGCCGCTGGGTGGGAGGCCTCGGTTCTGATGGGCCTGACGTACCCAGTCAAGACCGTCCAAGGTTAAGAAATTGTCGAAAACAGCCGGGTCGTCGTAGGTAAGTTCGGTGTAGGTGGATTCGTAGGTCAGAGTGGTCAGTCCATCACTGTCAACGGCTTGTGAGGCCGCAGGTCGGGCGCCCAAGCGAGAGCTGATGGGGCGCTCTCGTCCGTTGTGGTGCAATTCGAAGCGAATAAAGCGGTTCGGGAAATATGCGTAGGTGTTGCCTTTGAAGTTTTGGCCGACTTTTATATCGGCCTGCACCGTTTTATTCACATCTATCCGGTAGCGCAGAGGTTCAAGCCAGAATTCATGGGCGCTCACGGGTGTATTCAGAGTGAGCACGAGCAGTGCAGGCAAAATGAGAGATAACAGGCGTTGTATCGCGGTTCTTTGGGGCATGAGAGCGCTCTGAATGGCTGAGTGAAAAAGCATACCCAGAGTACGGCCACGGGGCCAGTACAGATGTCGGAGGGTAATAATATCCTGCGAATAGAATCGTAAACGTTGGGCACAAAAAAACCGGCTAAAAGCCGGTTTTTTAACTCAAGCCAGGTCTGAAAGCCAATTACGCGGCTTTCAGGGCCTTGACGCGAGCGTTCAGGCGGCTGATGGTACGAGCAGCCTTGTTCTTGCTGATGATGCCTTTACGGGCCATGCCATCAACAACGGGTTGAGCGGTAGTAAGTGCTTTGGTCGCCTGATCGAAGTCTTTGGCTTCGATCTGTGCAACTACCTTTTTCAGGTAGGTACGAACCATGGAACGCAGGCTTGCGTTGTGCGCGCGACGCTTCACTGCCTGACGAGCACGTTTTTTAGAACCAGCAGAGTTTGCCACGGGCAGCTCCTTATTAGTCGGTTACTGGAGAATGGAGTCAATTTTGAGGGGCGCGATTCTAGGTTTTTGAGGGCTTGCTGTCAATGCCTGATTAACCGCTTCCTACCATTGACTCTGAGTTGTGTGGGAGCTCTGGAGTGAATGTTCGATTTCGCAGGACCCCATTTCCAGTATCCGGTAGACTGGCGCCGAATCTTGTTCTCTCAATTGGTCCTTATTTGCACCCATGAATTCACCTACACCAACAGAGCCTGATCTGCCAAAGCAGCCTGCCGTTTCTGGTCGCAAGACTAGGGGTATTCTGGGCAATTCCGTCATTGTAGGCGGGGCTACCGGTCTGTCGCGTGTGCTTGGCCTGGTACGCGATACAGTATTCGCCGTTTTGTTTGGTACCGGCGGCGCGATGGATGCCTTTTTCGTGGCGTTCAAGATTCCCAATTTTCTGCGTCGTCTCTTTGCCGAAGGTGCTTTTAACCAGGCTTTTATCCCGGTGCTGGCGTCGGTGCGTGAAGCGGAAGGGGATGAGGGTGTGCGTCGGTTGGTGGCCGCGACTCAGTGGGCGCTGGCGTCTGCAGTGGGCTTTATTACCCTTCTGGCCATGGTTGGGGCTCCGCTGGTGGCCTGGGTGTTTGCACCGGGCTTTCATGATGAGGGTGTAAAGCTGGACCAGACTGCTGATTTTCTCAGGCTGACCTTCCCTTACTTGTGGTTTATCGCGCTGACGGCTCTGGGCCAGTCGGTATTGAATACCTACGGCCGTTTCGCCGCTCCAGCCGTGACGCCGGTCATTCTTAATCTGTGCCTGATTGGGTCGGCCTTCTGGTTGACGCCCCGGTTTGATGTGCCCATGGCTGGCCTGGCCTGGGGCGTAATGCTGGCGGGGTTGTTGCAATGGCTTTGGTTGTGGCCCTCGCTGATCGCCGCGGGGGTTTGGCAACCCCTACGATTTGGCTTTCACCCGGGTGTCAGGCGCATTGGTGTGTTGATGATTCCGGCGTTGTTCGGGGTCTCGGTCAGCCAGATCAATCTGTTACTGGATACGGTGCTGGCTTCGCTGCTGCAGGATGGTTCCGTTGGCTGGTTGTACTATTCCGATCGTTTGTCGGAGTTGCCTCTGGGGGTGATTGGTATTGCCATTGCCACGGTGTTGTTGCCGAAATTGTCTCACAGCGCTGCTAAATCGGATCATCGGAGTTTTCAGCAGACGCTGGGTTGGGCGATTCGTGTGGTGTTGTTGATTGGCCTGCCGGCCATGGTGGCTCTGCTGGTGCTGGCCGGGCCGTTGCTCACTACCCTGTTTCAATACAAAGCCTTTGCCGTGTTCGATGTGCAGCAAAGCCGTGGCAGTTTGATGGCCTACGCACTGGGCCTGCCTGCCTTTATGCTGATTAAGATTCTGGCGCCCGCGTTTTTCAGCCGACAGAACACGAGAACGCCGGTCAAAATTGGCGTTTGGGCCATGGCGTTGAACATGGTGTTTAACCTGATTCTAATAGTGCCTTTGGCTCACATCGGCCTGGCACTGGCGACTTCGCTTTCAGCCTGGATCAACGCTGGCTTGCTGGCTATTACGCTTCATCGTCAGGGTGATCTGCCGGATAATGCTCTGTGGCGGGGTTCTGCGCTGCGCGCGCTAGTCGCTTCAATAGCCATGGCCGCCGTCCTTTGGCTGCTGCTTGGCTGGCCGCTGCTTGATTACCCTGAGGATGCGCTGGGCCGGATCTGGCGTACGGGCGTTCTGGTTGGCGCAGGCCTGGCCAGTTATGGCCTGTTCTGGCTGATGCTGGGTGGGCGATTGCGTGAGGTGCGCAGTTAAAGACGCACGCGACGGTTTTTTGTATACTGCGCGGCCTTGTTTTAATCCCGGTTCGTTTTATGCACATCAGCCGCAGTCCTCACAGTCTTGGTCAGCCAAGTGCCGTTACCATTGGCAGTTTCGATGGCGTGCACCTGGGTCACCAGCATTTGATCGCCGAGGTGCTTCGTGAAGCGAAACAGCGTGAGCTGGTGCCAACTGTCGTGACCTTTGAACCCCAGCCGAGAGAATTCTTTGATCCCGAGGGTGCTCCGGCGCGGTTATCGTCACTGACCGACAAGGTCCGCCGGTTTCGTGAGCTCGGTATTGAACAGCTTATTGTATTGCCCTTTGACAGTCGGTTGCGTTCGATGTCGGCTGCCGAATTTGCACAGCAGGTACTGATTGAAGGGTTGCAGGCGAACTGGGTACAAGTCGGTGATGACTTCCGTTTCGGTAACGACCGCAAAGGTGACGCCGCTTTTTTGCGCCAATATGACTTTGAGGTCGCCGAGATGCCTTCGCAGCGCATCAACGGCCAGCGCGTCAGCAGTACGGCTATTCGTTCTCTGCTGGCCGAGGGGCAACTGGCCAAAGCAGCCGATATGTTGGGCGAGCCATACACCCTCAGTGGTCGGGTGATTTATGGCCGCCAGCTGGGCCGAACCCTGGGGGTGCCGACGGCCAATTTACTGCTGGCTCATCCCAAGCTGGCCATGGCCGGGGTTTATGTTGCTGAAGTTCGCCTCAATGATAGCTGGGTGGCTGGCGTGGCCAATCTTGGGCCGAAGCCCTCGGTGAATGATCTGAGAAATTGGCTGGAAGTCCATTTGTTTGATGTGTCGCCGGATTTATACGGCCAGCGCCTCGATGTACGGTTGCGTCACAAGCTGCGAGGCATAGAAAGATTTGATACGCTTGACGCCCTTAAACACCAGATTCATGCAGATATCCAGGCCGCTCGTGCCTGGTTCTCCCCATCAGACGGAAGTGACCGAGCTCCATGACAGACTATAAAGCGACTCTGAACCTGCCGCATACGGATTTCCCGATGCGCGGTAACCTGGCCAAACGTGAGCCGGAAATGCTGGCCCATTGGGAAAAGAACGGCATTTACCAGCGCATTCGTGAAGCCAGTGCGGGTCGCCCGAAGTTCATTCTGCACGATGGGCCCCCCTACGCGAACGGCAACCTCCACCTTGGGCACGCAGTCAATAAGATGCTCAAGGACATCATCATCAAGTCGAAGAATTTCATCGGCTACGATGCGCCCTACGTGCCGGGCTGGGACTGTCACGGTCTGCCGATCGAGCATAAAGTCGAGACCATGATCGGCCGCGCTGGAGACAAGGTCGATTTCAAAACCTTTCGGGCCAAATGCCGTGAGTTTGCACTGGGCCAGATTGACGGTCAGCGCAAGGAGTTTATCCGCATGGGTATCTTCGGCAGTTGGGATAAACCCTACCTGACGCTCGACCATCAGACCGAAGCCGACATCATCCGCGCGCTGGGCAAGATCGCCGAGAGTGGTCATCTGGTGCGTGGTTTCAAACCGGTTTACTGGAGTGTGGTGGGCGGTTCGGCGCTGGCAGAAGCAGAAGTGGAATACCACGACAAAACCTCGTTCAGCATCGATGTGCGCTACGCCGCTCGCGATGAAGCACCCGTATTGGCTGCTTTTGGTACCGATGCCGGCAAAGGCGAAGTCTCGGCTGTTATCTGGACGACTACCCCCTGGACGCTGCCTGCCTCTCAGGCGATTTCAGTAGGGCCGGACATCGACTACGTTCTGGTACAGGCTCAGTTCAATGGTGAGCCTGCCCGCCTGATCCTGGCTGAAGGCTTGCTTGAATCTGTCGCAGAGCGTGCGGGGTTGGGAGACGTTGAGGTGCTGGCTCGCACAACAGGCTCGGCGCTGGAAGGTTTGGTGTTCGATCATCCGTTCTATCAGCGTGATATCCCAATTTTGCTGGGTGACCACGTCACTCTCGATGCCGGTACGGGCTGCGTGCACACCGCACCAGACCACGGTATGGAAGACTTTGTCGTCTGTGGCAAGTACGGCATTGAAACGCTGAATCCATTGGACGATAAAGGGGTGTATCGCCCTAACGTTGAGTTGTTTGCCGGTGAGCACGTTTACAAGGTTGAGCCGCACATCATTGAGGTGTGTACTAACAATGGTCGTCTGTTGCATGAAGAGAAAATTCGTCACAGCTATGCCCATTGCTGGCGGACCAAAACACCGCTGATCTATCGCGCCACGCCACAGTGGTTCATCAGCATGGACAAAGAAGGCCTGCGCGCGAAGGCGCTGGATGCCATCAAAGGCGTTCGCTGGGTGCCTGGTTGGGGGCAGAACCGCATAGAAGCCATGTTCGAGCAAAGCCCTGACTGGTGCATCTCGCGTCAGCGCACCTGGGGCGTGCCGATTGCCTTTGTGACCCACGTCGAGACCGGTGAATTGCACCCGGAAACCCCGCGTTTGATCGAGGCGGTGGCCAGTCGTGTTGAAAAAGAGGGGATGGACGCCTGGTGGGAACTTGACCTGGCTGAATTGCTCGGTGACGACGCCGTTAATTATGAAAAGGCGACCGATACACTGGATGTCTGGTTCGACTCGGGCGTTACGCACGATACCGTACTGCGCAAGCGCGAAGAACTGGGCCAATACCCGGCCGACATGTATCTGGAAGGCTCGGACCAGCACCGGGGCTGGTTCCAGTCTTCCCTTAAGACAGCAGTGGCCATGAATGGCAGTGCACCCTACAAGCAAGTGCTCACTCACGGCTTCACTGTCGATGAGAAGGGCTACAAAATGTCGAAATCGCTCGGCAATGGCATTGAACCGCAAGAAGTGTTTGATTCGTTGGGCGCTGACATTCTGCGTCTTTGGGTGGCGTCGACCGATTACAGCGGCGATATGGCCATGTCGAAAGACATTCTGAGCCGCTCAGCCGATGCATACCGCCGCATCCGCAACACGGCCCGTTTTCTGATCTCCAACCTGAATGGGTTCGATCCCACGCAGCACAGTGTGCATCATAATGACATGCTGGCGCTGGATCGCTGGGCCGTCGATCGTGCTTACCGGTTGCAGCAAGAGATCTCCGACGCTTACGACAACTATCAGTT
This sequence comes from Saccharospirillum impatiens DSM 12546, assembly GCF_000423605.1. Lineage (GTDB taxonomy): Bacteria > Pseudomonadota > Gammaproteobacteria > Pseudomonadales > Natronospirillaceae > Saccharospirillum > Saccharospirillum impatiens. The sequence continues at coordinate 115,081 of NZ_AUIH01000009.1, read as the reverse complement.
CGTTCAGGTGTACCAGAAAATTCATCATTTCTGTGTGCTCGACATGGGCGGCTTCTATCTTGATATCATCAAGGACCGCCAATACACCACCCCGGCGGATTCACTGGCCCGGCGAAGCTGTCAAACGGCCCTTTACCATGTGTTGGAGGCATTGGTCCGCTGGGTTGCTCCGATTCTGAGCTTCACGGCAGATGAACTCTGGCAGTTCATTCCCGGCGAGCGCAGTGTGTCGGTATTTGAACACACCTGGTACGACGGTTTGCAGCCGCTGGACGACGATGAGCCCATGGGTGTTGCGTTCTGGGCTGAGGTACAGGCGGTGAAAGAAGGCGTCAATAAAGTATTGGAACTGGCTCGTAACGAAGGCCGTGTCGGTGGTGCCCTGAAGTCTGAAGTCACCCTGTACTGCGACGACGCCCTGAAATCGGCACTGCTGACGCTGGGTGACGAATTGCGGTTTGTGACCCTGACCAGTGCGGTCACTCTGGCAAATCTTGGCGACGCGCCGGATTCAGCGCATGCAACCGAACTTGAAGGGCTTAGAGTCAGCGTTGCCGCCTCCGAACAGCCAAAATGCGGCCGTTGCTGGCATCAGCGTCCGGACGTAGGGCAGCATGCAGAGCACCCTGAGCTGTGCGGCCGTTGTGTCGAGAACGTCGACGGCGACGGTGAAGTGCGCCATTTTGCATAAGGGCCGGGTATAAACATGAACGCAAGGATGAAACAATCGGCCTGGTTGTTGATCGCCGCTGTGGTGGTCGCGCTTGATCTGTGGACCAAGAGCCTGGCAACCCAGATGCTGCAATATGGGCGGCCGCTTGAGATATTACCGGTGCTTGATTTTACGCTTCTACACAACAGAGGCGCGGCTTTCAGTTTTCTGAGTTCGGCGGGTGGCTGGCAGCGTTGGGTATTCACGTTAATCGCTCTTGCCGTCAGTACCGTATTGTTGGTTTGGACGCTGCAGCTCAAGCCTCACGAACGTTGGCTATCGGTGACCTTGCCACTGATTCTGGGCGGGGCACTGGGTAATCTGTACGACCGGTTGACCCTGGGTTATGTCGTTGATTTCGTGCATTTTCACTGGCAGGGTCGTTATTTCCCGGCGTTTAACATCGCTGACGCGGCCATTACGGCCGGGGCGATCATGATGATCATCGATGCGCTCTGGCTTCAGCCCCGGCGCAATGCGAACACCAAACCTTCATGACTTTTTAAGTACAGGTAGTAACCCATGCAGATTCAGGAAAACTCGACGGTCACCTTGCATTTTTCGTTGCATCTGGACAGCGGTGAGCAGGTCGACAGCACTTTCGATCGTCGCCCGCCGACGCTGACCATGGGTGATGGAAACCTGCCTGAAGGGTTTGAACGGCATTTGATGGGCCTTAGTGCCGGCGATCGGCGCAAGGTTCAGGTGCCACCGGAAGATGCCTTTGGCCAGCACAATCCGCAAAACATTCAGCAGTTCAAACGGGACCGTTTTGCCCAGTCCGAACCTCTGGAAGTGGGTATGGTGATGTCGTTTGAAGATGCGGGCAAGAACGAACTGCCCGGCGTCGTAGCAACACTCGACGACGAATTCGTTGAAGTGGACTTCAACCACCCGCTGGCTGGCAAGGTTCTGGACTTTGAAGTGGAGATTATCGAGGTAAAAGGGGCGTCCGATGGACATTAGACTGGCCAACCCCCGCGGCTTCTGCGCTGGCGTGGATCGAGCCATAGACATCGTGAACCGGGCTTTGGAGCTGTACGGCTCACCTTTGTATGTTCGCCACGAAGTGGTGCATAACAAGTTTGTGGTGGATGATTTACGGAATCGGGGCGCTGTCTTTGTCGATGAGCTTCACGAAGTACCAGACAATCAACTGGTGATTTTCTCTGCCCATGGCGTATCTCAGGCGGTGCGTCAGGAAGCCGACAAACGCGGCCTGAAAGTCTTTGACGCGACCTGCCCGCTGGTGACCAAGGTGCATCTGGAGGTGTCCCGCTACAGTACCGATGGCATGGAGTGCATCCTGATCGGTCACAAAGGCCATCCGGAAGTCGAAGGCACTATGGGGCAGTACGACGCCAGCAATGGCGGTGCCATCTACCTGGTCGAAGACGAAAGCGACGTCGCCAGGATGCAGGTGCACGATGAAACACAGCTGGCCTACGTCACCCAGACCACCTTATCGATGGACGACACCGCCCGCATTATAGATGCGTTGCGCGCGCGTTTCCCCCAGATCCAGGGCCCGCGCAAAGACGATATCTGTTATGCCACCCAAAATCGTCAGGATGCAGTGAAAACCCTGGCGCAGGATTGCGATGTGGTGCTGGTCGTGGGGTCGCCCAATTCCTCAAACAGCAACCGGCTCCGCGAACTGGCGGAACGCATGGGCTGCAAAGCCTATTTGCTGGACGACACCTCCCAACTGGACTCGACCTGGTTTGATGAAACCACGGTCATTGGTGTTACCGCCGGCGCTTCGGCACCCGACATTCTTGTCAGCCAGGTGCTGGATGGATTGAAAGCATTGGGCGCGACCACTCCGGTGGAACTGGACGGTATTCCTGAGAACATTACGTTTTCTATTCCCAAAGAGCTGCGGGTTAAAGACCTTTCATGAACTGATTTTCAGTCGCTTACGATGCTCCCCCTTTAATCCCACTATTTGGCTTGCCAACTCGCAAGCCGGTCAAGATACCCCCTTTACGCACCAAAAATTTGAACTCGTTAGCAAAGTCCCTCATTTCTATGCCGCTTATCGGCCCGCCACGACCACTTGTCAGGTATGCTGTTCCTACTCAATTTAGAACATTATTATGGCCTTTAACTAAATTTGGATCATTTTATGCGCAGTGAACGGGGTTTTACACTGATCGAGCTGATGATTACAGTCGGCATCATAGCGGTAGTGGCGGGGATAGCACTGCCCAGCTTTCAGACGTTGATTCAAAACAATCGGCTGACGACAACTGGTAATGAGGCTCTGGGTATTTTTCAGTTAGCGCGCGGTGAAGCCATCCGCAACAACCGGCGTGTTGTGGTTGCCATCAACCAAAATCCGGTTGTTGCGGATGACGAAGGTGATTTGGTCCTGTTTGTTGATGAGAATCGGAACGGTGCCGAAGATGCCGGCGACAGACGCGTCAGAACCTACCTGTTACCTAACGATTCTGTCTCCTTCAAACCGTTGAACGCGGCAAACGTTGCGATAAATACAGTCACTTTCTTACCGGACGGACGATCGACGGTTAATGCCAGCATCCACATTTGTGATGATCGTAATGAAGGTTTGTTACTGCAGATCCGCGGATCTGGCCAATCCCGGTTGGATGGAGCGCCAGTATGTCCTTAACACAGATTAAACCGCCCGCCAGCCGCCAGGCAGGATTTTCCATGATTGAAGTGCTGGTAACCGTGGTCATCTTGTCCGTCGGATTGCTTGGCGTCGCTGGTGTTCAGGCCCTCGGGCTCCGAACCGCGACGGTCGCTCTGGACCACAATACGGTTACGAGCTTGTCTGTTGAGATCACCGAGAGGATGAGAGCAAACCCCATCGCCTTCGAGAATGATGATTACGTGGGTGACTTTGACGTTGATAACCCGGCTTTGGGTGATGCCTGCGAACAAGTCTGCACGCCAGCTGAACGAGCTGAGTCGGATCTGCTCGACTGGTATTCAAGATTGAGCGATTTGAACAACGCCAGTGCCGTAATAACCCGTGTTGGCAATGTCGCTGAGGTGGAAATCAGTTGGGTGGATGTAGGTTTAGCATTTGGCAATCAGGATGGTGAAGAAGAACAGTCCTTTACCTACAGTGCACGGATGGCGGATTAATAATATGTATAAACAACGCGGCCTTTCCATCGTAGAACTGATGATCGCCATGTCACTGAGCCTGCTCCTGGCGATTGGCATCTATCAGGTATTTACCTCAAACCAGCAGTCAGCGAGGCTCACACAGGCGCTTGTTCAGGTTCAGGACACCGGGCGACTAACACTGGATCTGATGTCGAGAGATATTCGAAACGCAGACTATTGGGGCTGTGCCGGTGATGTATCCAGAGTAAGCAGTACCGTTGATGACAGTGATCCGGCGGTATACGACGCCGACCTTCATGGTTTTGGGCTTGCCGGTCAGGTCGGTATTGAGGCCAGTGATGATGTTGGAGCCGGAGTCGACATTGATGGGGTTGGGGTCAGAGAAGGCACAGATATTTTGGAAATACGGTCTATGACTTCACAAGGTGTCTCTATCGCTCAGGCAATGCCGTCTGCGGCTGCCGTGTTGTTTGTTAATCAGAATTTGGGTTTTGCACAGGGCGATATACTCGCCGTCAGCGACTGTGAGTCAGCGGATGTGTTCCAAGTGAGCAATTTCAACGCGGCTGGCGGAGGTACGCCAGGCTTTAACATAGTACACAACTCAGGCGCCGGACCCGTGCCCGGAAACACCTCTGGTAGCTTAAGCAAACAATATCCTGCGGGATCACAGATACTGTTCCCTGTGTATCGTAGCTACTTTATCAATCAGGATGGCGACGATTCTCGTCTAATGGTCAAGGATGAGACGGGTACCATAAGCGTTCTGTCAGGTGGCGTTGAGGACATGCAGTTGATCTTCGGACTAGACAGTAGCGGAGATGGCGTTGCCAATCAGTTTGTAAACGCTGCGACCATTTTGGCCGATGCGGCACTCGACTTTCAACAGGTGTTAAGTGTTGAGGTACGCCTGGTGATTGCCTCTTCTCAGGTGAATGTAGTGGATGCCGGTATTGAGTATTCCTGGAATGGCGATGCTGCGCTGGATGCTGGCGTAGACCTAGGCAGATTGCGCCGTGAATTTACTGCTATTGCAACTATTAGGAGCCGTCTGCCGTGATGACTGTAGCAGCGAAAACGAAACAAGCCGGTGCAGCCTTGATTACTGCCTTGATATTTCTGGTGGTTCTGACGCTCGTTGCGGTCACCACGGTTCAGAATGTCACTCTTCAGGAGCAAATGACTTCGGCGGTGAGGCAAGGGAATATTGCGCTTGAAATAGCGGAAAATGGATTGCGTGATGGCGAAGCATTCATCATGGGCTTACCCAATCCTGGGGCCTTTTTCGCATCAGGTAACGGTGTCTACGACGTTAATCAGGCGCCAGCCCCTTGGAACGTCAATTGGGAGTCTAATAGCGTCAGGGAAGGGGATGCCGTTGAGCTCGATGGCATCGAGTATGATACTCGGTATTTTGTTGAGTTCATTGGGCCGATGGCAGAACAACTGGAAACGGGTGAAATTGTGACCGGTGGGGCTTTGAATACCATTGGTCAAAATCTTGGCTATAGAATTGTGTCACGAGGGCTGGGGAACGATGGTGTTTCCGAGCGTGTTGTAGAGACCTATGTTGCACGTACCTTCCAATAGGAGTATTCGGTCATGAACCGCTTAGCAACTCAAATACTGTTGTCAGTATGTGCACTCAGTCTGGCAACGCAAGGCTTGAGTAAGGAAATAGTCTTGGAAGACTATCCCGTGAACTATGGGATCCGGGCAAAACCAAATATTTTGATGTCTATCGATGATTCAGGTTCAATGGATTTTGAGTTGTCCTTAGTCGGGGCAGCTGAAGGTTTGGGCTATTGGTCTGTTGACGACAGTTTTGTTGATAATGGAATGCCCGTTGCCAATGGTGGCTTAAACGGAGCCTATTCACACTTGTTCCCTGTGGGTGACGCAAACGCTACTCGTACATCAGAAACCAGTCGATACAATGGAGGCTCGCAATACCCAGGGAATAATGTACCCCCATTTGATGGTTACGGGTTCATGCGCAGTTCCGACTGGAATAAAGGGTACTATAACCCGAATGTGGACTATCGTCCCTGGCCATCATATGGCGGCTTTGTCTGGCCAGAAATTGACCCTGAGCAGGCATGGCTTGACCCTTCGGCAATTGGAAGCGGATTGACTACAAGATACCTTGATTTAACAGCTTTAACTTTAGGCGACCGTTTCGGAACAGGTAATAGGACATCATTTAATTTCCGGGATGACATGTGGTGCGAAGCAGACGGTACTCTATGTAGCGGAAATAGCAGTTCTCGTCTGGATTATTGGGCTGCAACCTATTATGTGGCAGATGATACATCTGCTTATAAGTATGATGATGGGACAAATAGTGGTGATTATCAGTGTTCTGATTTTGCCAATGGCCCAGTAGATGATGTATATGATGAATTCCATGACCATGCAGGCTATTTTACAGGTGTAGATGCATTTGCTCCTGATGGAAGTTGTTTGGAGCGAGTAGAAATTCGATCTACCTTAACAGAATATCCCAGTGGGCGTGATTATCAGGAAGAGTTGCAGAATTTTGCGAACTGGTTTACGTATCATCGTAAGCGTCACCAGGTGGCTCGAGGTGCATTGGGGTATGCATTGCAAGGAATAAGTGGTGTTCGTACGGGTCTTTTTTGGATTAATAATCGCCGTAATGTCGAGATGTTCGATCTAGACGTCCCAAATGATGTAACTGAGTTTCTCTCTGAGAATTACTATTATGTTGCCAATGGTGGTACGCCTAACAGTGATGCACTGCGGCACGCAGGGAGCCAGTTAGACAGTTCCGGTTCCGAGATCATTCAATACGCTTGCCAGAAAAACTACACACTGATGTTCACTGATGGCTATACGAATTACAGTGGCAATACCGGAAATATTGATGGTAGCAAAGGCGCGCCATATTCAGATACCTATTCCAATACGTTAGCAGATATTGCTCAGTACTATTACGACCGTAAGCTTCGTGATGGCGATACAGGTGCAGATGGTGAGATCCTGCTTGGTGGTCGGGTGCCCGTTCCAGAAGCCTGCACAGACGGTACTGCTGACCCTTGGCTGGATTGCAATAGTGATTTACATATGAATACCTATACCGTTTCGCTTGGTTTGGAGGGAAGGGATGTATTTGGACAGTCATTTAACAATGGGTCAATAACAGGAACCTATGAGAAAGTTAAGGATGCTTTCACAGTATACCCGACTTGGCCAAATCCAAGTGATGGCCAAGGGGCAATTATTGATGACCTTTACCACACCGCCGTTAACGGTCGTGGTGAAGTATATAACGCTAATTCACCAGACTTGTTGCAATTGGAGTTGCAGGCAGCACTGCGTCAGATATTGGCAGCCGAGGGCTCTGCCTCTGGTTTATCCTTTAATAGTGCGACGCTGAATGCAGATAGCATAGTGTTCAATACAGTATTTAATACCACTAATTGGACGGGAAATTTAATTGCAACTTTGCTTGACCCAGCTACTGGCCAGCCAGATGGGGGTACGGTTTGGAATGCTCAGGAGGAGCTGGATAATCAGAATTGGAATGATCGCTTTATAGTGACTTACAATCCAGTCTCCGAAGAGAGTGTTGTTTTTGATTGGGCAAATCTCAGTGTTGATCAACAGTCTGATCTAAATACAGATCCAGACGGAAATTCTGATTCCCTGGGCGAGCAGAGGTTGGATTTTCTGAAAGGTGACAGAAGTCGTGAAGGTACTGAGTTTCGTAGGAGATCGTCAGTACTGGGCGATATTGTAAGTTCAACGCCAGCTTATGTGGCTGGTGCTACGGTCAGCTGGCCTGACTATGACCAAGACGATAGATTTGGCGCTAGCTTGGACTCACATAGCGAGTTCAGGGAAACCGTGAAAGATCGCACTCCCATGATCTATGTTGGTGCAAATGATGGCATGTTGCACGGATTTGACGCTTCGAGCGATGCCACCGGCGGGCAAGAGCGGTTTGCTTATGTTCCTTCAAGCATGTATTCGGATGAAGTTGGCAAAGGGCTACATTATTTGACCGACCCTGATTATACACATCGCTTTTACGTGGATGCAGAACCTGCTTTTAGTGATGTGTTTGTAGGGCACGATGGTGGAACAGCTGATTGGATGACGATACTTTCCGGAGGTTTTAGAACCGGTGCCAAGGGATTTTATGCGCTAGATATAACTGACCCTTCGCAGTTTAACGATGCCAATGTTAGTGACAGAGTGCTATTTGAGTATAGCGATGAGATGGACCCCTATCTTGGTTATATTTTTGAACGCCCAACTATTGGCATGATGGCTAATGGAGAATGGGCGATGATTTATGGTAATGGTTTTAACAGCATTTACGGAGAGGGAGCTGTATATGTGGTATTTATTGAAAAAGTACTCGAAGACGGCTGGATAGAAGGCAACACTTTCCTTAAGTTTAAGACGGAGGTGCCCGGTGCCATCAACGGTATTACAGCCATTGATTATGGAACCGATAGAGTAATTGATGCAGTTTATGCCTCTGATGCTGGAGGTTATATGTGGAAACTTGAGCTCAGCGATACTGATGAATCTAATTGGGACTTTGCGTATAGAAGTGGTGATCCCGTGCCACTATTTGAAGCAAAAAATGAGGCAGACGAACCACAGCCGATCATAACGCGTCCCCGGGTTATTAAGCATACATCTGTAGACGATAAAGCAGGTAATGCTCCGAACCGAATGGTAATATTCGGAACGGGCAGCATGGTAGATAATTCAGATTTAGACAGTACTGAAGTTCAGAGCTTTTACGTTGTTTGGGATGACGATTCGGTTAATAATAGTGCTCTCGATAGGGGGAATTTGTCACAGTCAAACGTGACCAGCACTACTAATCCAGAAGGTTTTCCTGTGCGCGATATAGCAGCTACTCAGTCACCTTGGACTGGAGGAAGAACGGGTTTCCGTTTTGACCTGCCCATTGAGGGTGAGCGTGTTTTGGATTATATCGATATACGCGAAGCCCGTGAATCCCCAGGAAGTTACTATGCAATTTTCTCTTCTGTGGTGCCTGATTCTGACGTGTGCAATTATGGAGGAACCTCATGGATTATGGCTGTTGATCTTAAGACGGGAGGAGCACCAACCTATGCGGTGTTTGATGCCAATGGTGATGGAGTAGTAGATTCTGATGATGCAGGTGTTGGTGGTATTTATTCTCCGGATTATCTGGTTGACTTCGTTGCAGTTGGGGGGACAGGCTACGGCAATACGTCGACTGGTGATATTACAACCATCAACATCGAAGAGGGAGGGCAGGTCTTTGCCGGCAGAATGGGCTGGCAAGAATTGATTGCCCGATAATTGTTGTCAACCGGCCTGTAGTAGGGCCGGGTGATAAACCAAGCATCCAGCGGAGCTTGATTGAATGAGTAAAACTAATGGCTTTACGCTTGTTGAGCTGATGATAGTCGTTGCAATTGTAGGAATTATAGCTGCTATTGCTATCCCTTCTTATCAGGGGCAGCTCGAGAGGTCCAGGCGTGCCGATTGCCAGTCAAGTATGACGGCAGCTGCGAACGCAATCGAGAGGTACAAGACCGGCGCGGGGCAGGGGAGTTATGTTGGTGCAGCATTAGGTGCTGCTGGAGTATTTCCTGCTTCTTGCCCAGTGGAGGGCAATGCAAACTTCTATGCGATGACAATAGAGGATCAGACTGCCAGCACTTTCACTTTGTTGGCAACGCCCCAGGGTCTTATGGTAGGCACCGGTAGGATGACGCTCACTCATACTGGCAGAAAGTGTTGGTTTGACGATGCTGATGATGCGGACGTTGCCGTTGGGGTCTGTACTCCGTTTTAGGTGCATGTTACGTTCTGTCGTCTTCCCTGGTACATTCGATCTACAAGGCCGTCCTTGTCCGAGTCTTTGACAAAGCGAATGTGACCAAGGTGGGTGCTGGTAAAGTGAAAGGTATTGCTTGTTTCAGTGCCTTCAGGGCATACCGTCAGGCTGCGCAAGTTGCCTGATAACCCGCTCGCCCTATATCTGAAATAAGGCAGTGTGGTATTGCCCTTGTACATCTTCAATCGTGTACTGTCGGGAATATTAAGTTGTTTGATGATTGCCTGGGGTGTGACTATTCTATTGCTTCTTGTTGAATCAAAAAAGGCTATCCAGGGGTTGTTCAGGTCTCCTGTGCACTGATCATTAGCCATCGGGCACACAGTGACCCATTGCCTTTGGCTGACAGCGGCGCTTCTGGCAGTTTTAAGTAACGATACCCACTCCCATTGCTGTGCCTTAGCCGAATGTCGATCTATCATTGTTTGAAAGGCGGGGAGTGCAATACTTGCAGAAATCCCGAGTATTGAGGTCGTAATTACTAGTTCGAGGAGAGTAGCTCCTTTATTTTTAACGCCGGTTTTCATCCAGTTGTCCTTTCTAGATGTTAACTATTACGTTTGATCAGCCCTGATCAGACGCTACCGGCAGGTTAATATCTAACACTCTTATTGCAATAGTGAGTTGTAGTTTTTGTGATTAACTAGACACTGGGTCTTTTATTCAGTGGGTTTTCTGGTTAATCCAGCCCCAGTTTTTTCAATCGATAACGCAAAGCCCGAAAAGTAATGCCCAGCCTTTTTGCAGCGGCCGTGCGGTTCCAGCGGGTCTCTTCCAGCGCCTGCTCAACCACTTCCCGCTCAACTTCCATCAGGTAGTCTTCCAGGTTCATGTCGCTGGGTCGGGCATAACGCTCGCCATTGCCGTTGCTATTGTTGGCACCAGATATGGCCGCCGCGGGAGTCTGTTCCAGTTGCAGGTCACGCAAGCCGATCCGGTCGTCTTCACACAGGGTATAGGCGCGCTCCAGAATATTTTCCAGCTCGCGCACGTTGCCAGGGAAGGGGTAGCTCATCAGGGCGTTTTCGGCTGCCTTGTCCAGGCGCGCTGGCGACAGCTCATAGGACTCGGCGATGCGTATCAGGATGCGCTGGCACAACAAGGGAATATCGCTTGTGCGCTCGCGCAGGGCAGGTACGGGCAAGTTGATGACGTTGATTCGATAGAACAGGTCCTGTCGAAATTCGCCAGAGGCAACAAGGGCATCCAGGTTTTTGTGCGTGGCACTCAGGATGCGTACATCCACGTCAGTCTCTTGTTGGCTGCCAATGGTGCGTACTTTCTTTTCCTGAATAGAGCGCAACAGTTTGACCTGCATCGCCAGGGGTAAGTCGGCTACTTCATCCAGAAACAGGGTGCCGTTGTTAGCCGCCTGAAAAAAGCCGGATTTGTCTTCTGAAGCGCCGGTAAAGGCCCCTTTCTTGTGTCCGAAAAATTCGCTTTCCATCAATTCGCTGGGTATGGCGCCACAGTTAACGGGCACGAAGGGCCCTTCGGCGCGTGGCCCGAGGGCGTGAATCTGGCGCGCGACAAGCTCTTTGCCGGTACCGGATTCCCCCTGGATAAACACCGGTGCCTGACTGCGGGCGAGTTTCCGGATTTTACTTTGCAGCTGAGTCATCGCCTCTGATTCACCAACCATGGTGGGAACGGCTGGGGATGGAGACGTCTGATTCGAGGTGTTACTGATTTTTAGCGCCTGGTTAACCAGAGCGCGCAAGCGATCAATCTCAACCGGTTTGGACACGAAATCGAAAGCACCGGCTTTGAGGGAGTCGATCGCCAGTTCCATATTGCCGTGTGCGGTGATCATCGCCACGGGGGTGTCAGGGCACTTGTGTTGGATGTATTTGACCAGTTCAAGACCGTTGCCATCGGGCAATCGCATGTCGGTGAGGCACAGGTCATAAGCGTGCTGATCGATCTGCCGGATAGCAGACTTGAGGTCGGGTACGCTGAGGGTGTCTAGCCCCATACGCATCAGGGTCAGTTCAAGCAGCTCACGAATGTCGGGTTCATCATCGACAATCAGGACGCGTTGATTGGCCATGGTGGTGATTACTCCTGTACAGCAGCGTGCGCAAATAGGATGCGGAAGCAGGCGCCGTTTTCATCGCCGGTATAGAACAGTCGGGCGCGGTTGGCTTCGGACAGCTCTTTGGCAATGTACAACCCAAGGCCGGTTCCGGTCGCTTCGGTGGTGTAAAACGGTTCAAACAAGTGTTTTAACTGGTCTTCGGCTATGCCGGGACCATAGTCTTTTATATCCATATACGGTTGCTCGGTATCTGCCAGTGTACCCAGTTCTATGGCGACTTTCCGTGAACCGGTTCTGAGTTCGCTATAGCGTAGCCCATTGTCGACCAGGTTGATCACCACCTGCATCATGCGCTTGGGGTCGACGCGGACTCGAATATCGGGGTCTCCGGTAATCTTTATGTTGTCTGATTTAATGTGACCCTGGCAATACTCGCCCAGGCACTCGTCGAGAAATTCTCGCAAGTAGACCGGTTCAAGCTGCAAATTTAGCTGGCGAGACATGTCCAGAATATTGTTAATGATGGTATTTATACGGTTGCTGTGATTACGCACGATACCCAGTAACCGCTGATCCCCTTCATCCAGTGAGTCATTTTCTGCGAGTAACTGAGCTGCATGGCTGATCGCGCCAAGTGGATTGCGAATTTCATGGGCGATGGAGGCGGTCAGTCGGCCCAGTGAGGCGAGTTTCAGGTGTTGAGCCTGTTGCTGCACCCGACCGGTGTCTTCAATAAAGATGATCAGGTCGCATTTGGGGCTGTCTTGCAGGGGCGCGAAGTTCAATTGCACCAACGGGTGATCTTTGTCCATTTGCAACGGGTCAGTGCGTTCAGCGGGTTCTGCTTGCCAGTTTTCCAGGCGTTCTTGAACCGGTGGCGGCAGCCAGAAAGCGCGCTTTTCGGTCATGCCCAACAAGTCTTTGGCGGCGTCATTCATCAGCCGGATAGCGCCTTCCCAGGTCGTCACGATAATGCCAGTTCGCATGCGCTGGACAATCAGTTCGTTCAGGTGGCGTAAATCGAGAATGGTGTCTGCCTGCGCCCGGGCCAATTGTTCGGTTGTTCGTACACGGGAGGTCAGGTACTGCAGCAACAGGGTTACAGCGAAGAAGGCGACGCCCAGTAGCGCGGCCTGGAGCAGATTGTCCTCCCCCAGAGTATTCACCGAGAGTATCTCAGTGTACACCGCTCCGGAAGCGGCCATTGCGGCAACCAGAAGGCTGTGCTGAAATCGCAACAACAGGCTGCCAATGGCGACGCTGACGATCATCAGGTTGCCAAAGCCGGTGCCGACGCCACCCAGGTAGTGGAGAATCAGCGATTGCATCAGAATGTCGGTCAGCAGTAACACCACCGTCGGTGTGCTGCCCATTTGCCCGCGCACGGTCACCACCAGTCCGATGATGCAGATGATCACATAGGTCAGCGCGGCATACAGAAATGAATCGGCGCTTAACCGGGGTAGGGTCATCATGGTGTCCAGTGGCATTAAGGCCAGTACACTGAGCGCACTGGCCAACATCAACCGATAGATACCGAAATAAAAAAGAATCTGTTGACGACGATAGCTTGGGTACTGGGGTGAAAAAATCATCAGGAGAGTTGTCCCTGTCATTAAAACCCGAAAGCAGTGGGTCTGTTTGGGTGGCTCAGTATAAACACCCTTCTGCCAGAGAAGACAACACCTCGCTTGTTCTGCCCAGTTGAAAACCGGACAATAGTGGGATTCAGTCATCAGTGGAGAAAGTAATGACGTTGCGCGTGGCCCTGGTACAGGACCGGTTCCCGGTTGGTGACATTCCCGGTAATACCCAGAAAGTACTGGAGCGGGCGAAAGCGGCCATTGAAATGGGGGCCGATCTGGTGGTGTTTCCCGAGCTGACATTGGCCGGTTACCCGCCTGAAGACCTGTTGCTGCGTCCGAGCCTGGGGTTGCGAATCGGTGAAGCGCTTGATGCATTGAAATCAGCGGCTCTGCCTATCGGCATTGTGGTCGGTTATCCCGAGCGGGAACAGGGTGCGTTGTATAATAAGGCCATGCTGATTGACCGGGGCGAGGTGATCGCAGACTACCGCAAGCAGCACCTGCCCAATTATCAGGTTTTCGATGAGAAACGGTATTTCACCAAAGGCTCCGAAACCTGCGTGTTTGATTATAAAGGTGCACGCCTGGCACTGACCATCTGTGAGGACATCTGGTACGACGGCCCCGCGCGCAGGGCAGCTGAGGCCGGTGCTGAGATCAACATCAACATTAATGGCAGCCCCTATCACATCGGTCGTTTGCCCGAACGCCACGCTCAGGTTGCCCGGGTATCCAGGGCATTTAACGCAACAACGATCTACGTTAACCACCTGGGCGGCCAAGATGAACTGGTGTTTGACGGTGGCTCTTTTGTTGTTCAGGGCGACGGAGAAATCGCCGTGACACTGCCCGAGTTCGAGGCTGCGCTGACCTGTGTTGACTTTCACCGGACGCAGAGTGGCTGGCAAGTGGCTACACCCATTAAAGCCCCTGTTTTGAATGTCGAAGAAGCACTCTATGAAGCACTGGTGATGGGCCTGGCTGACTATGTGAATCGCAATGGCTTTCCCGGCGTGGTGCTGGGGTTGTCCGGGGGTATTGATTCGGCGTTGAGCGCCGCTATTGCCGTTGATGCCCTGGGTAAAGACCGGGTTCATGCGGTGATGATGCCCTACACCTACACGGCCGAAATGAGCCTCGAGGACGCCCGTGCCGAAGCCGATTTGCTGGGTATTCGTTACGATGTGCTGCCCATTGGCACCGCCTATGAAGCGGCTCTGAGCACAGTCAGCCCGTTTTTTGAAGGCCGGGGCGTAGATACAACGGAACAGAACATGCAATCACGCATGCGCGGGCTGTTTTTGATGGCTCTGTCCAATAAGCTGGGTTCTATGGTTCTGACAACCGGCAACAAGAGTGAGATGGCGGTCGGTTATGCGACCTTGTACGGCGACATGTGCGGGGGCTTTAATGCCCTGAAAGACGTGCCCAAGACCTGGGTGTATAAACTGTCGAACTGGCGCAATGCACGGGGCCGGGTGATACCGGAGCGAGTGATTACCCGCCCCCCATCGGCTGAGCTGGCACCGGACCAGAAAGACGAAGACAGTCTCCCTTCCTACGATACGCTGGATGCCATTATTGAGCGATACGTTGAACGGGACGAGAGTCTGGAGACCATCGTCAACGCAGGCTTTGACGCTCAAGAGGCCGAACGGGTCATCCGCCTGATCGACCGAAACGAGTATAAGCGTCAGCAGGCGCCAGAAGGCGTACGGGTTACCCGCCGGGGCTTTGGTACCGACCGGCGCTACCCATTGACGCATGGCTGGAAGCCAGGTCGGTAATCGTCAGCCGAGTGGATTAGCTGAAGAAACCCAGTGTCAGAATCTTCAGCCACCAGCGATCCTGCTGCAGGTAGGGTGATTCATACTCGCCGCTGGCCAGAGTGGCATGACCGGGGTAGTCGCGTTGCAGGGCTTCAAGTGCCAATTCCCGGTCCTGTGGCAAGCCGAGCTGGTTGTAGGACTCGATCAGCACCACCAAAGCATCTCCCTGAGCGCTGACGCCTGGATAATGCTGGCGCACTACCTGAGCACGTTCCGCAGCAGCCACCCAGGCATCCCGGCGCATGTAGTAGTCGGCCACGATGAGTTCGTGCCGGGCCAATGCGTCTTTCAGAATGATCATGGTATCGGTCGCGTCTTCGCGGTATTCACTGGTCGGAAAGCGCTGTAGAAATTGGTTAAGCGCCTCGAAAGCGCTTTCGCCCTGGGCTTGAGAGCGTTGGGCCAGATCACCCCGACCGGTAATGCCGGAGTTCTGTTCATAGAGTTTGTAGTAGCTCATGCCTTTGAGATACCAGGCGTAGTCAACACTGGGGTGATCCGGGTTCAGGCGAGTGAAGCGGTCTGCATCAAGCAGGGCCTGAGCGTGGTCGTTGCTCATGTAGCGGGCGTAAATCAGGTCCAACTGCAGTTGTTTGGCATAGCGGCCGAACGGGAAGCGGCTTTCGAGTTGCTCCAGGGTATCGATGGCCAGCGTATAGTTACGGTTCTCCAGGTGCCCGGAGGCTCGCTCATAGAGCGCCTGCTCGGATTCCTGATTGTTGCTTTGAAACAGGCTGCAGCCGCCCAGAGCCAGGGTCATCAGAAGAAATGATACCAGTGCGGTTCGATTGATTGATGCAGAATGACGGTGAAACATGCGTTGGGTCCGGCCCTTGAAGTACAATAGGCGGCTATTGTAACCACAGGCACCCAAGGGCTCCAATGACCGATTCTCCCCAGACACTGGAAGACAGCAAGATAGTACCGCTCGACATGGGCCAAAAGCGGCTCGATCAGGTCGCAGCCAGCCTGTTCAGCGAGTATTCCCGCTCGCGGATCCAGCAGTGGATCAAAGAAGGTCAAGTCCTGGTAAATGGGCAGGCGCGTAAACCCCGCGACAAGCTGATCGGGGGGGAAACACTCACGCTGAAGGCTGTTCTGGTGGACGAAGAGCGCTGGGAAGCCGAGCCTGTAGAGTTAAACGTGGTCTATGAAGATGATGATATTGTTGTCATTAACAAACCGGCGGGCCTGGTTGTGCACCCTGGTGCTGGCACGCCGGGCGGTACCCTGTTGAATGGATTGCTGTTTCGCTATCCGGAGCTAAAATCGGTACCCCGTGCCGGAATCGTGCACCGCATCGACAAAGACACCACGGGTCTCATGGTGGTCGCACGCAACCTGGCGGCACATACCAGCCTGGTCAACCAGTTGCAGGACCGCAGCATGGGCCGGGAGTATCAGGCGCTGGTCACTGGCACCATGACTGGCGGTGGCCGGGTTAACGAACCCATTGGCCGGCACGCTACCGCCCGCACCAAAATGGCCGTCACCCCCACAGGCAAAGAAGCGACGACCCACTACCGTGTTACCGATCGATTTCGCAATCACACCTTTATTCGCTGTAAGCTGGAAACAGGCCGTACCCATCAGATTCGGGTGCATATGGCGCACATCGGCTATCCTTTGGTAGGTGACCCGGTGTATGCCGGTCGCAAGCGCTTGCCCAAAGGCGTAACACGCGCGGTATCCGAAGCCTTGCGCCAGTTTGACCGCCAGGCTTTGCATGCGGCACAACTTGAATTGATTCATCCTCGTACCGGCGAGCGCATGGCCTGGCAGGCTGAAACACCCGACGACATGATTGACTTGCTGGCGTTGCTCGAAGCGGACCACGAAGGTGAGGTGGACGAAGACGATATATGACCATGGAAAGGCCCTTGTGGCCAGTGCCCAAAGCCGTACAACTAGGCTGGACAACTCGCCAGGGAGGTCACAGCGAGGCGCCCTTTAACAGCAATAACCAGGCGCACCACGTCGGTGATTCGACGGCTGCAGTTGAAGCGAACCGAACGGCCCTGCTGGCAGGCATGCCAGGCTGCGAGCGCATATGCTGGCTGTCTCAGGTTCACGGGACTCAAGTGGTGGCCGCTGACACCGCCACTGACGGCAATGAAGCGGACGCAGCCACGGTAGCCCAACCCGGCATTGCCGCAGCCGTGATGACGGCAGATTGTCTACCCGTTTTTTTCTGGCAGGATGACGGTGCCCGGGTGGCCATTGCTCATGCCGGTTGGCGGGGCCTTGCTGCGGGCATTTTGAATGAGACACTGCAGCAATTTAGCGACCCAACCCGGGTTCGCTGTGGTCTGGGCCCTGCCATTGGCCCTGAAGCCTTTGAAGTTGGTATGGACGTTGTCGAAGCCTTTTCCGACTGGCCGGGTGCGCAACGCTGCTTTAAACCGGCCGGATCGCCAGGTAAATGGCTGGCCGATTTGCCGCAACTGGCCGAGTTCTGGCTGCAGGAAGCTGGTGTGCCAGCAATCTATCGCAGCAAAGCCTGTACTTTTACTGATAAAGAGCATTATTACTCCTTTCGCCGGGATGGTACGACGGGACGTATGGTCAATCTGATCTGGATTCAGCGTTAAAGCAACCAGAAGTGAGCCCTGTCCCCAGCCCCTCCCGTGGGACGGGAGCGCGCGCAGTTAGCTGATCAGGCGCCCCCATTGGCGGCGGATTCCGGACGTTAAGTGAATAAAAGTTGACCCCGGTCAACTGTTCAAATTTCAAGCGCTTGTTATTGACCGCTCAGACCCAATTCTTTCTTTAACTTGAACAGATTACTGAGGTTACCTCATGCGTATTGATCGCCTGACCAGCAAATTGCAGGTCGCCCTCTCCGACGCCCAGTCCGTTGCCCTGGGTCGAGATCACAATTTTATTGAACCGGCCCACTTGCTGGTGGCTTTGCTCGACCAGAAAGGGTCCGCCATTGCCCCGCTGCTGCAAAGTGCCGGTGCCAATATGGCTCAGCTGAAAGCCGGTATTGCCAGCTACCTCGACAGCTTGCCCCAGATTCAGAACCACGATGGCGAAGTTCACATGTCCAATGATTTGGGCCGGGTGATGAATTTTGCGGACAAACTCGCGCAGAAACGCCAGGATCAGTACATCGCGAGTGAACTGGTGATACTGGCTATGTTGCAGGATCGCAGCCGCATCGCCGGGGTGTTGCGCGATGCGGGTGCGACCGCCGAGCAACTGGAAACCGCCATCGATAAGGTTCGCGGTGGTGAGGCCGTCAACACCCAGGAAGCCGAAGAGAGCCGGCAGGCGTTGGAAAAATACACCGTAGACCTGACCTCCCAGGCCGAAGCCGGCAAGCTTGACCCCGTCATCGGCCGTGACGATGAGATCCGTCGTACCATTCAGGTGCTGCAGCGCCGGCGCAAGAATAACCCGGTGCTGATCGGGGAGCCGGGTGTTGGTAAGACCGCCATTGTAGAAGGGTTGGCGCAACGAATTGTGAACGGTGAAGTCCCTGAGACGCTGAAAAACAAACGAGTTCTATCCCTGGACCTGGGTTCGTTGCTGGCTGGTGCCAAATACCGGGGCGAATTCGAAGAGCGTTTGAAAGCGGTATTGAATGAATTGTCGAAACAGGAAGGGCAGATCATTCTGTTTATCGATGAGCTGCACACCATGGTCGGCGCTGGTAAAAGCGAAGGTGCCATGGACGCTGGCAACATGCTGAAACCTGCACTCGCCCGGGGTGAGCTCCACTGCGTTGGCGCCACTACGCTGAACGAGTACCGTCAATACATTGAAAAAGACGGTGCACTGGAGCGACGTTTTCAGAAAGTCCAGGTCAATGAACCCAATGAAGAAGACAGCATTGCTATTTTGCGCGGCCTGAAAGAGCGTTACGAAGTGCATCACGGTGTCACCATTACCGACGCAGCGATCATCGCGGCGACACGTTTGTCGCAGCGGTACATTACCGACCGGCAATTGCCGGACAAAGCGATCGACCTGATCGACGAAGCTGCCAGCCGTATTCGCATGGAAATCGACTCCAAACCGGAAAGCATGGATAAGCTTGAGCGCCGACTGATACAACTGAAAATAGAAGCCGAGGCGCTGAAAAAAGACGACGACAAACTGACCCGTAAGACCTTGATCCAGCTGGAGCAAACCATCAGTCAGCTGGAACTTGAATACGCGGATCTGGAAGAGATCTGGAACACCGAAAAAGCAGCCGTTCAGGGCACCCAGCATGTGAAAGAGCAGTTGGAGCAGACCCGTATCGAGCTCGAAACCGCTCGCCGAAGCGGCGACCTGGCGCGCATGTCCGAGTTGCAGTACGGCCGCATCCCCGAGCTGGAAAAGCAGCTCGACATGGCCAGCCAGGCTGAAATGATGGACATGCAGTTGCTGCAAAACAAAGTTACCGACGAGACCATCGCCAATGTTATTTCCCGGTGGACCGGGATTCCGGTCGACAAAATGCTGGAAGGTGAACGCGAGAAATTGCTGAGCATGGAAGACAACCTGCACAGCCGGGTTGTCGGGCAGCAGGAAGCGCTTGTTGCGGTGTCCAATGCCATTCGACGTTCCCGTTCCGGTTTGTCTGATCCGAATCGTCCCAACGGTTCCTTCCTGTTTCTGGGCCCTACTGGTGTGGGTAAAACCGAACTGTGCAAAGCGTTGGCCGAGTTCCTGTTCGATACCGAAGTAGCCATGATTCGCATCGATATGTCGGAGTTCATGGAGAAGCACTCTGTTGCCAGGCTGATTGGGGCGCCTCCGGGCTATGTCGGCTATGAAGAGGGGGGTTACCTGACCGAAGCGGTGCGGCGTCGACCCTATTCGGTGATCTTGCTCGATGAAGTGGAAAAAGCGCACGGTGATGTGTTCAACATCTTGTTGCAGGTGCTGGACGATGGTCGATTGACCGATGGTCAGGGCCGCACAGTCGACTTTCGCAATACAGTGATTGTGATGACCTCAAACCTCGGCAGCGACATCATTCAGACGCTGGCGGGTGAGGAAAATTACGAAGCCATGAAATCATCGGTGATGGACGTGGTCGGCCAGCATTTCCGGCCCGAGTTCATCAACCGGGTAGACGAAGTCGTGGTGTTCCACCCACTGCAACGCAACCAGATGCGCGGCATTGCCGACATTCAACTGGCAGCACTGCGGGCACGTCTGACCGAGCAAGGCATGAAGCTGCACCTGACCGAAGAAGCCATGGACAAGATCTGCGCCGCCGGCTACGACCCGGTTTACGGCGCTCGTCCGCTCAAGCGGGTGATTCAGCGGGAGCTGGAGAACAGCCTGGCGCAATCCCTGCTGCGCGGTGATTTTGGCAGTGGTGATGCCATTGCCGCAGAAGTGCGTGATGGTGAAATTGTGTTTTCAGTAGGGCACTAATTGTAAGTCGCTTATTTATTCACGTGTTGTTGTTGGATCGATAAGCAGCGGCCACCCGGGGTGCCCCTGTGGGGGAGTCCGCAGTATGGATCGGTCCGACGCTTCGGCTGTGGTCTAGGCTCCATGGATGGATTTACGCCGACCCCACAGGGGTGCCCCGGGTTGACGCTGCGGACCCCTTGCCTCCTGGCCGACCGTGGGTCATTCAGACGCCCCAGGGTTCAGCGCATCAACTGCCATCTCGGCCATGATCCAGTCCTGAAAGGCTTTCATGGCCGGGGTCAGCGGACGGTTTTTCCGGTACACCAGATAGAAGGATTTGGACAATTCCAGCGGGATATCCAGCGGTGCGACCAGTTCGCCCGACTGGATCTCCTCGCTGATCAGACTGATGTCCGAGAGTGCGACACCAAGGCCCCGTGCAGCCGCCTGGGCCGTCAACAGACCACTGGAGAGAAACATGCCCTTGCGAGTCTCCCTGAACTCGGTACCGGCCGCTTCAAACCAGGCGCGCCATTCATCCGGTCGTTTGCTGACGTGCAACAGAGTATGACGGGTGATGTCTTCGGGTAGATGAATCGGTTTGTTGTTCAACAGGCTGGGAGTGCAGACGGGAATCAGCGCCGACCGCTTCAGGAAACTGCACTCGACATTATCCCAGTGACCATCGCCAAAATAGACCGCCATGTCGGTATCGCTGTGCGCGAAATCAATCAGGCCGGTTGAGGCCGACAGTTCCAGCTCAATGTTGGCGTGAGTGTCGTAGAACCGGCTAATGCGGGGTAAAAGCCAGCGGTGCAGAAACGCAGGTGCTACCGAGAGGTTCAGTTCACCGGTACCATGGGCGGAAACCAACCGCTGGGTGGCCCGTTCGATATCGGACAGGGCTTTTTGAACGGTACGCAGGTACTCCTTGCCGGCTGACGTCAGTTCAATACGCCGTGTTTGGCGAATGAACAGCTCAACCTCCAGAAATTCTTCCAGTGATTTGATCTGATGGCTGACCGCCGACGGCGTCACGAACAACTCCTGGCTGGCTTTCTGAAAGCTGCCCAGTCGCGCGGCCGATTCGAAGCTTTTCAGGCTGTTGAGCGGGGGTAGGCGTTTAATGGTGTTACTCCATTTGAAGCAGAAGCCGGAACGGATGGCGCCGGTGTTCGGTTAGGCCCGGTCAGAGCGCCATCGTGTAATAAGCAATAGCTGGAATCCTGCCAGACTGCAAGTTGAACGCTGGGTTTCACGCAATCTGTGTGAGGTGTCTGATCAGTGGCTGCAGCGTTTGCACAGTCCGTGTATCTCAAGTGGGGTTGAGCCGATGCGAAAGCCACTGGCATCGGCGCTGTGTTGCAATTCACTCATCAGGTCGGAGCCCAGGCCAATTTCTTCAACATGGTGACACTGGTCGCATATCAACAATTGGGGAACCCGGTGTGCGTGGTCACAGGCAATGTGAGCGCAGGCCATAAACTGATTGGTGGTCGCCAGACGATGGGCCAGACCGGCATCAACCAGAAAATTCAGCATCCGATAGACGGACATGGCGGCCGGACTTTCACCGTAGGTCCGGTCGTGATCACTGATCAGATCGTAGGCCGACTTGGGGCCGTCAGATGCCAGCAATAATTCGAGGATACGACTGCGTTTGGGCGTCAGGCGTTCACCGCGCTGCTGGCAGTGCTGGCTGGCTTTGTCGAGAATGGCCTGGGTTGAAGGCATGGCAACGGATCACGGTGATTATATCGGACCGGTAGTGTACCGCGTCACCGGGCTGATTAGAAACGGCAGCAGGCCATTCTCAGGCCGCGTTTACCAACTGCTGTAGCCGCGCCTCAATCTGCTCTTTTGCCTGTTGATCGAGCATGCCAACCCTCAGCCGACGGTTAAGTACGTCATCCGCCTTGCAGGCCCCTTCAAATAGCATCGCCCAGGCCAGTTCGGCTTCAATGTAAGGCGCGCCGCTAACCAGACGTTCTGGAGAGCCCGCTGCCAAGACCAGGTGCGCGCGGTCGCCATAGGCTTGCCAGAGGTAATCGGCAATGTCTTCTGGCTGGTCCTTCAGGGCCGATTCAGCCGCCGCAGCATCTCCATTGGCGCCGGGCAGGCGCAGATCGTACGTTTGGCAGGCTTTGGCGTTCAACCCCCGGGTTTGTTTGACGACAATGTCCATGCAATCTTCCGCCATACGACGCCAGGTGGTCCATTTGCCACCGGTCAGACTGAACAGGCCTTTGTCTTGCAGGACAACGTGATCGCGGGTCAGGCCTGATGTGGAGCTCTCGTCCGGGTCAGACACCAAGGGGCGCAAGCCGGAGAACGTCGCGCTGATGTCACTGTGGCTGACCGGTTCGTCCAGCCATTCATTGATGTGTTTGATGATGTAATCGATCTCTGACTGGCTCGCTTCCGGACGGTCGCTCAACTCAGCCGGGTCATCAGTGGTGCCGACCAGTGTTTTGCCCAACCAGGGCAACAGGAACAGCACCCGGCCATCGTCGGTTTCAGGAATCAGGATGCCACGGCCATCGGGTAGCAGGGTTTTATTCAGCACCACGTGAATGCCACTTGAGACGGTCATCAGCGGTTTGGCATTCGGATCGGCCTGCAAGCGCAGGGTGTCCGTCCAGGGGCCGGTGCAGTTGACCACGGCTTTGGCACGAATGGTCAATGTTCGCTGGCTAATCAGGTCGGTGCAGCGAGCACCCGCGACAGTGCCGTCGTCGTGCTTTAACAACTCGTTCACGTCAACATGGTTGGCGACGGCCGCGCCCTGCTCAACAGCCGAACGAACCATGGCGACGCCAAAGCGCGCATCATCGAACTGGCCATCCATGTAGCTGACGCCGCCCTTGAGCGGTTTGATGTCGAGGCTCGGACAGGCGCGTTTCATTTCGGCGGTGCTCTCAATGCGCGATTTGCCCAGGCGCTGTGAGCCGGACAACACATCGTACAGACCCAGGCCGAAGCGGTAGTAGGGCAGGCCGATCAGGCTTTTAACCGGCGTGATCAGCGTCAGCGGCCAGGCAAGATGCGGTGCCATGGCGAGCATGCGCTTGCGTTCGGCCAGGGCTTCACGAACCAGTTGATACTTGCCGTAGTCCAGCCCTTTGAAGGCCTGCTCCAGGTAGCGCACGCCCCCGTGAATGAGTTTTGTGGAGCGGCTGGACGTGCCGGCCATAAAATCCTGACGATCGACCAGTGCCGTGGTCAGCCCGCGGCTCAGGGCATCCAGCGCAACCCCGGCGCCACTGGCACCGCCGCCTATCACCAGAACATCCACCTCAGCCTCGGCCAGGCGGTCCAGATGATCGTCCCGGTTCCAGGGTTGTACGGTGGCGGCTTGGTGGCTTGCAGCAGGGTTGGGCACAGACATGGTCGCTCCACGAATAAGATGATCAGTAAGATGCAGTCTAAATTCGTTTTCGTAAATGTCAAAATTATTTTCGTTAATGTTCGTTTTGCCTCCGAAGGCCCCCTAAGGCAAGTCAATCAGCAATGAGTTCCTCCGCGGCCTCAGGTCAGGCAAAATAAGTAAAAATGAGCAACACAGGCCACCCTTGAGTGGCCGTTGTATGCTGCAATGAATGACTCTATTCAACAGGCTGTTATGGATTGGTATCAGAACGACATTGTTGACCGTGGTGATCTTAGTTAGCCAATATCACTGATAAGGCGTTATCTCGTTACTGTCGCTTGTCATCAGTTGCAACAAGCGGGGGTTAAGGAACAGCTTTTCATTGCCAGCGGTTTTTTCCTGCAACACGCCGATCTCCACCAGTTGTTTTAGATAACTAGAGGCCGTTTGTCGTTTGGCGATGTCTTTGTCTACCAGGTTGCTGATGCGGCAGTAAGGCTGCTCAAAGAGGGTCTGTACCAGTTCAAAGCTGTACAGCTTAGGAAGCTGATGCTTTACATGCTGTTCGGTTTGGGTAATCAACTCTCGCATAGCGGCGATTTTTTTACAGGTCCAGGAGGATACTTGCTCGATTCCTTTGAGTATGAAGATGATCCATTCCTGCCAGTCACCGGTGCGGGTAACGTGGTTGAGTAAGCGGTAGTAGTCGCTTTTGTGTTGAACGATGTAACGGCTCAGATACAGAATGGGCAGAGTCAATAATTGTTGTTCGATCAGATAAAGCACATTCACGATTCTGCCTGTCCGGCCATTGCCGTCATGGAAGGGGTGAATGGCCTCAAACTGGTAATGGCTGATTGCCATTTTGATCAGTGGGTCGGTGTCGTCTTCCGCTTGCAGGATGTTGTGTAGATAGTTCTCCCAGTTGGCGAGCAGGTTGCGGATCACTGCTTCGCCACAGGGTGGGGTGTATATCGTTTCACCGGTGTTCTGGTTGCCAATGATGGTGCCAGGCACTTTACGGATATTCATGTCCACACCCTTGAGGGTACTGCATATATCCACAGCGGTATTGGTGCATAGCGGCTTTTGCTGAAGCTTGATGAAGCCTTCATAGAGTGCCGTGCGGTACTGGAGGGCTTCTTTGGTGGCAGGGTCGGCACCCTGAGCTTCCTGCGCGTATCTGAACAGCTTGTCGGTTGTGGTGACGATGTTTTCTATCTCGGAGCTGTCTTTGGCTTCGAGTAATGGCAGCAGGTTGATGAGCAGTGTTTGATTCGGAATAAGCTCTCCGGCCTGTTTCAGTTCCGCCAGTGCGGCACGGGCAGGAATACAGGCTTTGAGTATGCCCAGCGTTTCCGTGCTTGCTTTAGCGGGCGGCAGCAGCGGTAACTGGTTGTAGGGTTCGTCTGGGCGCCAGGCCATGTACAAATTCCTTTGAAATTTCGACATAGATGGTGGTTCTGGGGAGTCTATGTCGATACGATCAACATAGCAATGAGCTATGTCGAAAAAAGCCGGAATAATCGACATAGCCTGCATTAATGGCCTGGCTTGGTGGCTGGAGTCGATGTCGTGTTCCTGACTACCCGAGGACCTCCTTCAGATACTGCCCGGTGAAGGAACGCTTGCGCTTTGCCAGTGTCGCCGGTGTCCCCTGGGCGATAACCCGGCCGCCGTGTTGCCCACCTTCGGGGCCCATATCGATGGCCCAGTCCGCTTCGGCAATCACATCCAGGTTGTGTTCAATCACCAGCACTGAATTGCCTGCATCAACCAGCCGATGCAATACACGCAGCAGTTTGTCCACATCGGCCATGTGCAACCCAACCGTCGGTTCGTCGAGCACATAGAGGTTGTGTTGAGATCGCCGACCCTTGTTGTCTTCCGGGGTCATATTGGCCTTCGCCAGCTCGGCCACCAACTTGATGCGCTGGGCTTCACCGCCGCTGAGGGTTGGGCTTTGCTGACCGAGTGTCAGGTAGCCGAGACCCACATCCTGCAACAGGCTGAGCGCGTGGTGGACTTTGCTGATGGGCGCGAAAAACTCGGTTGCTTCGTCGATGTTCATCGCCAGGACTTCACCAATGTGTTTGCCCTTGTAGGTGACGCCCAGTGTTTCATCGTTGAACCGCCAGCCGTGGCAGACATCGCACGGAATACGCACATCGGGCAGGAAGTTCATTTCAATTTTTTGCTCGCCCTGGCCGCCGCAGGCATCGCAACGCCCGTCGCCCGCGTTGAAGGAAAAGCGGGCGGGTGTGTAACCGCGCAGCCGCGCATCGACCGTACCGGCAAAGAGTTTGCGAATGCTGTCCCAGATGCCGATGTAGGTGGCTGGGCAGGAACGCGGGGTTTTGCCGATAGGGGTCTGATCGACTTCAAGAATGCGATCAATGCTTTCCCAGCCCGCTATTTGCTCGGTTCCCTGCCAGCGGACTTTGGCTTTGCTTCTCGTGTTCTGGCTGGCGATGGCGCGTTTCAGATTGGGGTAGAGCACACCGCGTATCAGGGTGCTTTTGCCGCTGCCACTGACACCGGTAATGGCGACCAACTGGCGCAATGGCACGCTGACGTCGATCGTACGCAGGTTGTTCTGATGCGCACCTTGAATGGTCACATTCTCTGGCTCCCACAGCTGGCGCATATCGGCATTGCGCAGCGCTGGCATGGGGTGGCGCAGCGGCTGCGAGAGCATTTGACCGGTCAGCGAGCGCTTGTTGCTCATGATCTGTTTCAGGCTACCGTGAGCGACGACTTCACCCCCGTTGATGCCCGCGCGCGGGCCCATGTCGATCAGGTAGTCGGCTTCGCGAAGGGTGTCTTCATCGTGCTCGACCACGATCACAGTGTTGCCCTGTTGCTGCAGTTCCCTAAGGGTTTCGATCAGTTTGCGGTTGTCCCGGGTGTGCAGGCCAATCGTCGGTTCATCGAGCACATAACACACGCCCTGCAGGCTCGACCCCAATTGAGCGGCCAGTCGGATGCGCTGGGCTTCACCACCGCTCAGGGTCGGTGCCGCGCGGTCGAGGCTCAGGTAGTTGAGCCCAACCTTTTGCAGAAACTGCAAACGACTGTGCATTTCAGCGAGCAAGTCACGCGCAATCGCCTCTTCTTTTGTGTTCAGGGTCAGTTTGCCGAACCAGTGTTCTGCGGCGTCTACCGGTAACGCGGCGAGGTCGGCAATCGAACGGTCGCGAAAGCGCACGGCCAGGGCCGTCGGGTTAAGTCGCTGACCCTGGCAACTGGAACAGGGCTTTTCGGTAATGTCATCATCCGGTTGCCAGGTATGCTCTTCCCCCGTCTGTTCTTCATCAAAGCCTTTAATCTGACTGCCGGTGCCGTAGCAGGTACCGCACCAGCCGTGTTTGGAGTTGTAGGAAAACAGCCTTGGGTCAAGCTCATCAAAGCCCGTACCGCAACTGGGGCAGGCACGCCGGGTGGAAAACAGACGGTCCTGTTTACGGCTTGCCTTACCGGCTTTAGTGGCGGTGACGATGACCAAGCCATTGCCCAGGCTCAGTGCCTGTTCCAGGCCTTCGGCCAGGGTGCGCTCGTTTTTCGGGGAGACGGTGATGTCGAGTAACGGCAGCTCAATATCGTGCTCTTTATAACGATCCAGTGCTGGCCAGTTGTCGGTTGGCTGGTATTGCCCGTCTACGCGAAGCCGGTCATAGCCGCGGCTGGCTGCCCATTCCGCGAGCTCACGGTAGATGCCCTTGCGGGCGACAACCATAGGGGCGAGCAAAGTAACGGCCTGACCGCGAAAGTTTTTCTGCAGACGGGAGAGTATGGCGCTCGGGGTTTGCGGTTCTATCGGAACGTCGCAATCCGGGCAATGCTGGGTGCCCAGTTTCACGTAGAGCAACCGCAGGTAGTGATAGATTTCGGTCAGGGTGCCCAGCGTACTTTTACGCCCACCGCGACTGGTTCGCTGTTCAATGGCCACCGCTGGCGGTATGCCATAAATAGCATCCACGTCGGGTCTTGCTGCCGGTTGCACAAACTGGCGCGCATAGGCATTAAGCGATTCCAGATAACGGCGCTGGCCTTCGCCAAAAATCAGATCAAACGCCAGGGTACTCTTACCACTGCCACTGACCCCGGAGATCACGGTCAGTTTATCGCGCGGCAAGGTGACATCGATGTTCTTTAAATTGTGTTCGCGGGCATGGTGAACCCGAATGGTGTTGTCAGTGGCGTGTTTGGTTTTCGCCGTATAGCGGGCGGCGATCTCAGCAACCCCTTTGCCGCCTTCCTTCAGCGAGTGCACATAATCGTGCAGTGCCCGGGCGGTATGACCGGTGTGGCTGGCCATCACCTCTGCAGGCGTGCCCGCGATCAGCAATTCACCACCCGCATCGCCACCTTCCGGCCCGATGTCGATGATCCAGTCGGATGCGCGCATGACATCGAGGTTGTGTTCAATCACCAGCAGCGAATGGCCAGCGTCCTGTAATTGACGAAAGGCAGTCATCAGCGTGGCAATGTCAGCGAAATGCAACCCGGTGGTGGGTTCATCGAACAGAAACAGGATGTGCTCCTGTGTTTTGCTTTTGCCCTTACTTGCCGAACCGGTTGATGCCAGGTGGCCGGCCAGCTTGAGCCGCTGAGCTTCGCCACCGCTCAGGGTGGGAACGGCCTGGCCCAGTTGCAAATAGGTCAGGCCCACATCGGCCAGTGGTTGCAAGCTGCGTTGAATGTCCGGCTCGTTTTTGAAAAACGCCAGGGCCTCGGTGACGGTCATGGCGAGTACGTCCGCAATCGATACCGGGCTTGAGTGATCGGCGTCGGCGGCCATGGGCAGGAGTTTGATTTCCAGAATTTCATCCCGGAAGCGTTTTCCGTTGCAATCGGAGCAGCGCAAATAGACGTCGCTCAGAAACTGCATTTCTACATGCTCGAAGCCATTGCCCTGACAGGTCGGGCAGCGCCCCTGGCCGGAGTTGAAGCTGAAGGTGCCCGGTGTGTAACCCCGCTCTTTGGCTTGCGGCGTGGCGACAAAGCGTTTGCGAATCGCATCGAAAGCACCAACATAAGTCGCCGGGGTTGAGCGGGTGGTTTTGCCGATCGGGCTCTGGTCGACCAGTACCGCGCGGTCTATGACATCCAACCCGTCGATTCGGTCGTGCGCGCCCGGCGCTTCGGTCTGCTCGCCCTGATGTTTGAGAATGGCGGGGTACAGAATCTGCCGCATCAGAGTGGATTTCCCGGACCCACTGACGCCCGTTAGGCACACCAGTTGGCCGAGGGGAATACTGACATCTATATTCTTTAAATTGTGTTCGCGGGCGCCTTTTATAATGACCCGGTTGCCCGAAGGGTCGATCGGTTGTACAGGTGCAGCGCTGACCTGGTCGGTGCCATTCAAGTAGCGGGCGGTGAGATTATTCTTGCGCCGGAACAGCGACTTGGGCGTTCCGAAAAACTCGATATTCCCGCCAGCTTTGCCGGGCCCCGGGCCAATGTCCAGAATGCGGTCGGCCGACAAAATGACTTGCGGGTCATGTTCAACGACGAGCAGTGAATTGCCGGCATCCCGCAACCGGTGCAGAACCGTGACCAGTCGCTCAATATCGCGAGGGTGTAAACCGGTGCTGGGTTCATCCAGCACAAACAGGGTGTTGACCAGCGAGGTGCCGAGCGCTGTGGTCAGATTGATGCGCTGCACTTCGCCACCACTCAGCGTGCGCGACTGGCGATCCAGTGTCAGGTAATCGAGGCCCACTTCGCACAGATAGCCGAGGCGCGAGCGGATCTCGGTGAGCAGCAGTTGGGTGGGCTCGTCGGTATCGGTGCCCGCCAGTTGTTTGAAAAATTCCGCGCAGCGAGCCAGCGGCAGTTGCATCAAATCTGAGATATTGAGCCCAGGCAGTTGCCGGACAATCTTGTCAGCCAGTTGAGTGCCAACCGGTACAAACCGGTCACGGTCGTTCAGTACCTGGTCAGCGGCTTTCAGTGAGCCTACGCGCCACCAGAGCGATGTGGGTTTCAGGCGGGCGCCGCCGCACGCTTCGCAAGGCGTGTAGGCCCGATACTTCGACAGCAGCACCCGGATGTGCATTTTGTAGGCTTTGCTTTCCAGCCATTTGAAAAACTCCTGAACGCCATACCAGACGCCCTGGTCCCAGTCGCCTTCACCCTCGATCACCCAGGCCCGGTCTTTCTCGCTGAGTTCCGACCAGGGTGTGTCGATGGGTATGCCGCGTTTTTTGGCATAGCGAATCAGGTCCCGTTGCACTTCTTCATAGGCCGGTGTCTGAATGGGTTTGATGACACCCGCTTTCAGGCTTTTGCGTGGGTCCGGAATGACCAGCCCGTAGTCGACCCCAATGATGCGGCCAAACCCCTTGCAACTGTCGCAGGCCCCGATGGGTGAGTTGAACGAAAACTGGCTGGGGCTGGGTTCGGGATAGTCGATATCACAGCGGGCACAGTGGTGATGGCTTGAAAACCGTTCACCGCTACCGGCTTCCCGGTCATCGCCCAGGGGGTAAACCAACACATGGCCCTTGCCATAGTGCAGCGCTGTTTCCACCGCTTCGGTCAGTCGGCTGCGGTTATCACCGGTCAGTTTCAGTCGGTCCTGAACCACTTCAACCCGGTCACCCTCGCGCCGATGAATGCGGGCATAGCCTTGCTGGTTGAGCAGTTGTGATACCTCGTCATCGCTCAGTCGTTCCGGCACGTGCAGCGGAATGCACACCATCAGCCTTTGCCCGGAAGGCCCGGCGGTAAACAGGGCGTTTACGATGCTTTGTGGCGTATCGCTGACGACTTCGTGACCGCAATTCTGGCAATAGAGATGCGCGAGGCGGGCAAACAGCAGTTTCAGGTAGTCGTTCAGTTCCGTCATGGTGCCCACGGTCGAGCGGGAGGTGCGTACCGTGTTGCT
Organism: Saccharospirillum impatiens DSM 12546; assembly: GCF_000423605.1. Taxonomy (GTDB): domain Bacteria; phylum Pseudomonadota; class Gammaproteobacteria; order Pseudomonadales; family Natronospirillaceae; genus Saccharospirillum; species Saccharospirillum impatiens. The sequence goes on along the minus strand of NZ_AUIH01000009.1, from coordinate 84,313 downwards.
TTGCTCGATCGCAATGGCGGGCGGAATCCCGTCGATGCTGTCGACAGCGGGCTTGTCCATGCGGTCCAGAAACTGGCGGGCGTAGGCTGAGAAGGTCTCCACATAACGGCGCTGACCTTCCGCGTAGATGGTGTCGAACGCCAGTGTCGACTTGCCCGAACCGCTCACACCGGTGACCACCACTAACTCTCCCAGCGGAATGTCCAGATCCAGATTGTTCAGGTTGTTCTGGCGCGCGCCGCGAATACGAAGGGTGTCGTGAGGCATGGGATCAGCATCCGGTTGAAGGGTTCAGTGATAAGGTACTATAAGGGAGGGAGAGGATACGTCCAAGGAATGCCCTTGGATGGCGCTGTCTGGCGTGGTTCTTGTACTACTTCAATTTCTCGGGTTTATGAGTAGCCATAAAAAAAGGGACTTGCGTCCCTTTTTAGCAGAATGGCATATCTAGATCAGGCGACTTTGGATTGCTCTTTGCTGTCGCTATGCTCGATCGCCGAGCTGGTTGCTTTGCCATTGATGGCAATGCTCTTCGGCTTCATCGCTTCTGGCACTTCCTTAACCAACTGAATGGTCAGCAGGCCGTGCTTCAGATCCGCGCCGCGCACTTCGACGTGGTCGGCCAGATTGAACTTGCGTTCAAACGACCGGTAAGCGATGCCCTGATGCAGGAAACGACGATTTTTGTCGCTCTCACTACCGGCTTTCTTACCGCCGACCGTCAGTACACCGTTCTCGACCTGAAGGTTCAGCTCGTCTTCTTCGAAACCGGCAACGGCCAGGGTAATGCCGTACTCATTTTCACCGGTCACTTCGATGTTGTAAGGCGGATAACCGTTGGAGGTCTGTTCACCGCGCATGGCGGAATCCAACAAGTTGGCCATACGGTCGAAGCCAATGGTGCTGCGGTACAGTGGTGTTAAATCAATGTGTGTCATGGTCATATTCTCCTAACGAAGCAATACAATGGTCAGCCCCTTGGGGGCACTGGTTAGATAGCAATGGGACTCTCAAAGAGACGTCCTGCTGCACGACTTAAGATAGGGTTGGTGCGGAAGGTTTCAAGAGCTAGAGCAATGTAAAAAATATGTCGGCACGATCTCGGCATCGAGCAAAAGTGTCGGCCAGAGCATCCATAACCGGGTCGGGCCTCGTCTGGGTTATACGTTCAACCCAATTGATGCAGGAGTGACTTGAATGATTGCTGGCAACGGAAGAAACAAGAAAAGCTTGCGACTTCCCCTCGCAGACACGAGTAATAAGGTCCTTTATACTGATCGTGGATCATGAAAGGAATTGACCCTTTGACCGCACCTTCCCGAACCAGAGAATCAAACCCGGAAGAAGCCGAGCGAATGCAGCGATGGCTTGGCCGGGTGTGTGCTCAGGATACCCAGGCGCTGCGCAGCCTTTACGAGTTGACCAGCCCCCGCCTGATGAGTGTGGCGGTACAAATCCTCAAAGACGACGGCGAAGCGGCTGATGTCTTGCAGGAAGTCTACCTGAAGGTCTGGCAGCAAGCGGCAGATCACCGGGGTGTGGGTTCCGTGTGGGGCTGGCTGATCGTTACCACGCGTAACGCCTCGCTTGATCGATTGCGCAGTCGCAACCGTAAACGTGAACAGTCGCTGGATGATATGGACCCGGCCGATGTCGAAGGCCAGACGCACAATGCGCTGGACAGTGGCGTTGAGCGGTGTCTCGAGTTTCTGAACGGGAATGCCCGTCAGGCCATCGTCTTGTCCTATATTTATGGCTACAGCCACCAGGAAGTCCAGCAACGACTGGAGCGCCCCCTGGGCACGGTGAAGGCCTGGATTCGTCGCGGTTTACAGGAGTTGAAACGATGTCTCGAAGCTTGAGGTATTCCAACCCGGAAGTATGCGACCAACTGGCGGCCCAATACGTTGCGGGTGACATGACCGCCCGGGTGCGCCGTCGAATGGAACAGTTGATGCGTGAGCATCCGCCGCTCAAGGTTGCCGTAGCCGACTGGTCCGACCGCATGTTGCCGCTGCACAATCGCTATCCGGAGCAGGCACCGCCTGCAGATATCTGGCACCAGATTGAACGCTCTTTGCCCGTTGACCGGCAACAGGCGACTGCGTCATCCAAACTATCCACCGCATCGACGCAACGACCAGGCGCCTTGAGCCGCCTGCTGGATGTGTTCAATCCATCAGTCTGGTGGCCTGCGGTCATGGGCGGCGCAGTGGTAGCGCTGGTCATGGTGACGCTGAATATGGGCCTGTTCCAATCGCCGGGTACAGTTGGTCCAGCCTATATGGCGCCGCTGAGCTGGGAAGGGGACGTGGCTCTGGTGGTCAGTGGTTATCGCAGCGACGGCGACCAACCCGCCTGGGTATCCGCTCAATGGTCGGCGCGTCTCGATGACCGTCCGGAAGGGGCGACGCACCTCTGGGCTGAAACCGGAGACAATCGCGAGTGGGTGTATCTGGGTGCCATTACCGAAGAAAACAGACGCTGGGATCTCGACCCCGAGCGTTGGCAGGCGGTGATGGAAGCACACCGGCTGGTGGTGAACGACAATCCCGGCGTTATTCAGCCGCAGTTGGCGATACTTGAAGGGCCTTGCATTCAACTGGGTAGCTGGGATACGACGGAAATTTAGTCGGGATCAAAGTAAAACTGATGTGGGTGCTCCCAATAATATTAACTTGGCAGGCGGCAGAATTGCTGTAAATGTGATCAAGCTGCTATGAGCTTGGGGTCATTGGGCGAGTGGATAAAGAAAAGAGCAGGGCAAACCCTGCTCTTACAGTGTACCGGGTCGCGGATTTATTTAATCCAATGCTTGCCCCAGTGGGTGATGTCGTACTGAACAGCTTTGGTCATGAACGTCTGAATCGACGGTTCAGCTTCTGCGGCTTCTATTTGCTCGTCGATCAAGTGCGTAGTCTGGGCAAAGATAGAAGTTACAAAGGCTATGGCGTCTGCATTGACCTCCAGTGCACGCAGATCGAAGTTCTCGATGGTGTCGCAGGCTGCATGATAGCATTCGTCATAGGCTACACCGGCTTCACCACCGAATACCGAGGCCTCTTCTTCGGTCTTGATGACTTCTGCGCCAGTAAAGAGACCGCCGAAGGCGATGTCTTCAACGAAGAATTGCGCGTAGTCGGAACGGAAGCTGATTTCGCTGTCGACAAAGGATTCGCCTCTCAGCTCGAAGTATGTCTCGAACACGCTTTCGATGGCTGCTGATCCTGCTGGACCTTCTAGCCCGAACTCCGAACCGCCGCCATCGTAGATGCCGTAAATAAAGTTCGGCGAAGCGATCATGTCAAAGTTCAGGTAGGCCTTGATGCGCCCAAGTTCGGTTTCGTCGAGGTTTTGTACATAGCGGGTGGAGCCTACCAACCCGGCTTCTTCGGCACCCCACCAGGCGAAACGGACTTTGTTACGGGTACGGGCTTTTTGCATCAGGTTGGCCATTTCCAGCAGGGCGGCACTGCCTGATGCGTTGTCGTTAATGCCTGGGCCTTCGGCAACGGAGTCAAGGTGGGCACCGAGCATCAGGACATTGTTCGGGTTACCCCAGCGGCTTTCGGCAATAACGTTGTCAACCGAGCGGGTTTCCCGCAGCACGTCGGCAAGCATCGATAATACCAGGCCGTCTGTCTCTGCCCAGGTGACGCCGTTTTCATAAGTTGCGAAAAAGACCGGTATGCCGCCGCTGTATTCGTCACCCAGGGTGGCGTTGATCAGGCCTTGGCGATCTTCAGCATTCCCCTGGTTGAAGATAATCGCGCCCACGGCTCCTGCTGTCGCAGCATTTTCGGCTTTTTGCTGGAAGCTGCAGGCACCGCGTTGCATCAGCGCGATGTTGCCGGACTGAAACGAGTCGAAATCCTCGATTTCACAGCCGCTGGTCGAGGCATTTCCCTCACCCAGTTCAAGGTCCACTGTCTGCGCCGTGCCGGATACGTTGCCAGGCTCTGTTTGGGAGAGGTAGGTGACATCTTCATTCCAGACATAGCTGGTCGGCGTTGGGGCCAGGGAGCTTAATAGTCCTTCACCCAATTCGTAAAACGCGGTGAAATCGAAGGCGTCCAGGGTGACGTTGTAGCCCATGTCTTCGAGCGAATTGGCAACGAACGTTACCGAGGCATCATAGCCGGACAGGCCTGCAGCCCGGTTACCGCCGTTTTCGTCGGCCAGGCGTTGAAACTCTTCCAGATACGGCACGATGTTCTCAGCCTGCATGCAGCGCGGTAACCGCATGGGCGTGGCCCACCGGATCACGCGGCATTCGTTTCGGTGCATGTGGGCACCACTCCAGTACGCATCCAGAAAATACGAAAATGCGGGATTAGAGGCACTATTCAGATTGCCTTGGAAGGGGTTTGCTAATGCAGAATTGCCGACGAGTAAGGCGCCTGTGGCCACAGCGCCCGCCAACAGGGTTCTAGGGTTGATTGGATTCATTGTTAATCCCTTGGTTGGTTATATTTATTTTTCGCCTATAACTCCATCAATACAGGCAGTTGTTCCGCCTTGTACAGCTAGGGACCTCGCCTAATTTTTCAGAGCCTCCTTTAACCAAGTGGGACGATCCATACTGGTAGGTTTATGCAGATTTTCCATGAACCGGGTCCGGTTAGTGGAAAAAATGACTACCTACTGCCGTAAACCCGGCGAAACAGTAAAGAAAAGTGGGATCCCAATAGTGTCTCTAACGTGACTGAATGTTTCTGGTCTGCCGCCTGGTCAGCTCAGGGTGACAGAACTGCCGGTGAATCATGATGGTGTTCATCGTTATGAATATTTTGAACAGTGTCCCCAAAGTGTCGTTTGTTGAGTTCAGTGATTTTCCAGCAGCGGTTCATACAGCTCCAGCATGAACCGCGCATCCTGTTCTTTGGGATTGTTCAGTTGTTTGCGGGCATGTTTAATCAACTTCTGCAGGTGTGCCCGATGCTCGGGCACCTGGGCATTCCAGAATGGAGCCGGGTTGCTGATCGGGTTAATAGCGCGTTCTCGGTTTTGGCTGACCCTCAGCCATTCATAGCCCCGTCCGTTCTCAAAAACGACGCCTTCGTCCAACACACCAAAGCCTTGTTGATGCAGATAACGCCGGACCTGAAACACCTTGTTGGCGGGTGAGATCAGCCAGTCGGGCTGAATGGTCGGGTTGCGTTGCGTAACCCCGGTAATAATTGCTTGAGCGACTTCATCGCCTACGCCCGCCAGTACCAGCAACTGAGTGCCCTGGTTTGGCAGATTCAGTTGTTCGGCGGGCAAGGTATGTAACTGGTAGCCTTTGGCACCGTAACGCTTCAACCGGTCTTGCAGATCCGCCATGATGGACGGGATCTGGTCAACAAAATGCACCTGCGGGGTTCGCTGGGTTTCCAGTAGCCCAAGGCCCAGCCGGCCGTGATCGCAACACAGGTCCCAGACAGCGTCGTAGCCGGGAGGGATGGCTTCAAACAAAGCGGTTAGTCGTTTTCCGAGTCGGGTTTTCATGACGCTATGGTAGCGTCAACCGACTGCGACGTCTGCGCTTTCTATGTCCGGAATGTGCGGTGCGACTAAGGGGTTTTCACGAGCGACCAGTAATGGCCAATCGGCTTCCGGGTGATTCAGCCGGTGGGTGTGCAGAGAAAACGCCTCCACCATCGCTTCGGGGGTAAGACAGTCTTTGACTGGCCCCGAATCGAGCAGGGCGCCGTCTTTCAGAATGAGCACCCTGTCTGCATATTGGGCCGCCAGGTGAATGTCGTGGACGATGGCCAGGACGCCAATGCCCTGGTCGGTTAGCGCTTGCACTCGCTGGAACACCTGATGCTGGTGCGATGGATCAAGGCTGGCGGTGCATTCATCCAGAAACAGGTAGCGATGGTCAGCCTGGGATGACAACAGTTGGTTCAACACGCGCGCTAACTGCACCCGTTGTTTTTCGCCACCGGAGAGCGCTGTGTAATACCGTTCGGCCAAATGCCCGGTGCCGGTCAGTTCCAGTCGCTCCAGAGCGGTTTGCCGTTCTCGTCGTGAATTGTTCAGCCCGAATGGCGTGCGCCCCAGGGATACAACTTCCCAGGCTTTGAACGGGAAATTCATCGGGCTGGACTGAGGCATAACCGCACGACGCTTCGCCAGGGCCTGCTTGCAAATCCCTTTTATCGGCTCGCCGTCGTAACTCAATTTGCCCTGCTGTACAGGCCATTCACCGCTAACGACTTTGAGCAGGGATGACTTGCCAGCGCCGTTGGCACCGATAACGGCCACAACTTCACCGGGCGCCAATTGAAACGAAATCGAGTCCAGCAGGCGACGCCCGCCTATAGACCAACTGAGTTGGGCAACGTTAATCATGTTGAATGCCTTCTGTGGTTTGTCGCATCAGCAAATACAAAAAGAACGGGCCGCCGAGCAGGGCGGTAATGATGCCGATCGGCAATTCTGCCGGAGTGACCAGCAAGCGTGCCAGGATGTCGGCCCAGACCAGCAGCGCTGCGCCCACCAGACCGCTCAGTGGAATCAGCGCGCGGTGGTCTGGTCCAAGCGCCAGGCGCACCAGATGGGGCACAACCAGGCCGACAAAGCCGATCATGCCCGCCACCGAGACGCCGGCACCAACGGCAAGGGCGGTCAATACGAAGACGCGACGCCGAATCCGGTTCGGGTCAATGCCCAGATGGCTGGCGACGGATTCACCCATCAGCATGACGTTTAAGGGGCCGGCCAACAGTGGAAAGCCGATCAGTGACACGCTCATCCAGGGTGCGGCGATGGCCAGATCCCGCCACGTGACCGAGGCCAGGCTGCCCATGCTCCAGAAGGTGAAGGAGCGCAGCGCGGCATCGTCGGCCATATAGGTCAGTAGCCCTGAAACGGCGCCGCTGAATGCGGTGATCGCCACCCCGGCCAGGATCAACGTGGTTACCTGGCCGCCTCCCGGTGTCAGTCGGGCAATGCTGTAGATGATCCAGGTCACCAGCAAGGCACCCACGAAGGCAGCGAAGGGCAGGGCCAAAAAACCGAACGTGGCCATAAAACCGGCCAGAACCGTGTTGCCCAGAACGATCACCGCCAGGGCAGCCAGAGCGGCGCCGCTGGATACACCAATCAAACCCGGGTCGGCCAGGGGGTTGCGGAACAAGCCCTGAATGGCAGCACCCGCCATGGCGAGTGACGCGCCGATCATCAACCCCATAAGCACTCTGGGCAGTCGGATATCACCCAGCACAATGTCGATGTGCCTGGGCAAGTCCGGCAACGACATCGGGCTCCAGTGCAAAGTCCAGATGCCGAGCTCACGCAAACTGACGGGTACTGGCCCAAAGGCCAAAGCAGTCATCAGCGCCAGCGCCAGTAACACGCCAATCAAAACGGTGAACAGCCGGGTGGTCATGACCGGTCCGTCATTCGTTCCAGCAAGCCCTGCAAAGCGATGCCCAGGCGCGGCCCAAAGCTGAGCAGGTCGAGGTCATCGACGTTGTAGAGCTGACCATTTTGTACCGCTTGTGTCAGGCTGAGGGCCGGGTTGGCCGCCAGTTCATCGAGGGACTTCTGACTGTGAAACACCAGAATGACATCGGGGTTGGCATTAATGGCCGCTTCCGGGGTCAGCGGTTTGTAGCCTTGAATGTCGGCGAAGACATTCGTGAACCCAGCGACGTCGAGAACCCCGTCTGCCAACGTATCGCGGCCGGCGACCTGAAATCCGCGCGAGCCACCGTCCATCACGAACATCACATTCAAAGGCCCGAGTTGCTCGGCAATCGCCCTTTGGGCCTGCTCTACATCGGCTTCGACCTGCACCGCCAGTTGGTTGCCCGCCTCGCTGCGACCGACAGCCGTTGCCGTGCTCTGAATTTTGGCCACCAGCCCGGCTAGAGACGGTGTATTGTCGAGAATATCAATGTCGATGCCCGCCGCTTGCAGTTGCGACAACGCATCGGCGGGTCCCGCATCGGCCGTGGTGATCACCCGGTCGGGTGCCAGTGACAGAATGCCCTCGGCAGACAGGGCTCGCATGTAACCGACATCCGGCAGTTCAGTCGCCGCTGGTGGATAAATGCTGGTGGTATCGACCCCAACCAGATCGGCCTCGCCACCCAATGCATAGATGATCTCGGTGAGCGAGCCATCGATGCTGACCAGGCGATCCGCGGTTGCCTGGCTCGCGAAACTCATTGTCGCTGCCAGAGCCGCGATCACCAGTCGGGCCTTCCATTTCAGGCTTGTCATGCCGCCACCACCGCTTTGCTGACCAGTTCGTCCATCAGGGCGCGCCAGTCTTCGCGCTCATGCCGGCCTTCTGCCCGCTGACCAAAGAATTGGACAACCGAGCGGCCCTGCTCATCAAACCCTTCCAGAGAATGCACCCAGCCATCGACGGTAGGGCGACGGCTGATCCAGGCGCTGGCCAGCCCTTCGGTGTTCAGGTGCAGGTTAAAGTCCGGATCCAGAATGTTGAACCAGGGGCCGGTACGGCGCAGCGTGCCCGGCACCCGGGTATGAATTTGCACGGCGCCGCGGTTGCTGACAAAGGTCATCAGCGGAATCTGACGTAGCTGGCAGGCGAACAGGGCGGTTTCGATCAGATGAGCATCAACCTGCAGGGCCAGATCGTCATCTGCGGCTTCAAAGGCGCTTAAGCGGTCCACACCGTGATTTTTGAGCAGGGTGTTGAACTGGTGTACGTCGGTCAGTGCCCGCCAGTCTTGCATCATGGCTTCGGCTGAGCCAGACAGGGAGGTACGCTCATAGGCAGGGGCTTCGGCAAACTCCGGTGTGATGGGGGTGTCACTGTGTTGCGCAACCAGGTTTTCCCAATGGGCGATCTGGGTGTCCACCAACCGATAGAGTTTGATGACGGCGGTGCCGCTGTCGTCAAACACCTGGATGCTCTGCCGCTCCCCTTCGGTAACCGCCAGGGTGTAACGCCAGTTCCGGAAAAAAAATCTCTGATCCTGCTCTCCCAACTCTCCAGTCAGAAACATCCCCATCATGCCGCCCCCTTGAAGGTCGGCAAAGCGACCGCTGGTTTCATGCACAGCGTTGTCGTTGCGTACCAGAGCCATCAACCGGCCTAGCCCCGGCAAGTGAAGCGCGAGGTCTCGTCCGGTGGGTTGCAGCGGCACCGCATTGGCACCCGGTTGAGCGAGCAGTAGCTCCAGCTCGGAAACACCAAGCAGTTCGGCAGCGTTGCGGATGCGCAGTGAAGGCTGATCCTGTTTCAGTTGCAGCCAGGCGCTTGCGAGGGTGGATTCAGTCATGGCGGTGTCCTTTGTCGTGGTGTTGTTTTGGCGAGTCGGGCTGTTTTGTTAGCAACCCGGCCTCTCTATCTATTTGAGAATTAATATCATTTGTTCTTGACGCTTATCGGCGCTTGTCGATATATTAAATGCGAGTAATTACTAAATGCAAATAGTAATCAAAAAGTTTTAGCTTCGGCTGGGCCGAACTCTCCAGACTCAGAAGGACAGGTGGCGTGGTAGTAGCAATCAGAAGCCCACAGGCAACCCTTTTTCAACATTCGCGACGAACCGCAACCGGATTGGCCCTGGTATTGATCGGTTCCTGGTTTCCGCTTTTAGGTTGGGCCGAACCGGTGACGCTGGCGCCAGTGGTGGTGACCGGTACCTTGTCGGAAGTGACTGCCGAAGACAGCCCGGTAGCGGTTCGGGTGATTGACCGGTCAACACTGGAGTCGACGCAGGCGGTCACGTTGGAAGACCTGTTGGCGGATATTCCCGGGCTGCAACTGAAGCAAACGCACGGCCAGACCGGTTCATCGATATTGCTGAACGGTTTGTCTGAAAAGCACGTTCTGATCATGCGCGATGGCGTACCGCTGAATCAGGTCAATGAGTCGAGAATTGATACCCGTACGTTGCGCCTGGCTGATATCGAGCGCATCGAAGTGGTGTCGGCCAATGCATCGGCACTGTATGGCAGCGCGGCCATGGGTGGTGTCATTAACCTGGTCAGTCGTGAACCCGACCGGCCAGAATTTGAAATCAGCGTGAATGCACGGCAATACGAAGCGGAAACCGAGCGATTGCCCAGCCAGATCGACTGGGCCGGGCGCGTCGCCGCGCCGATTCCGGGAGGCTATTCGGCCACCACCTGGTCACTCACACAGGACGCCGGTCTCGACAAAACCCCCGATACCTGGGCCGAAGACCTGCCCAATGGACTGAGTTGGTCGCTGGCTCAGCGGTTTGATCTGTATGCCGAGCGGGATCATCGTTTAGCGTTCAACTGGAGCGGTTCAGATCTGACCCGGGCCGGTGCCCATGCGGTAACGGGTAACCCGAATCGCAGCTCGGCTGACGAGCAAAAGGTGTCGGCGCAATATCAGGCGATTGGAGAGCGGCTCGACCTTATTGCCTCGGCCGGTTATGGCTGGGGCGTGTCGGAACAAGACAAGCTGGGCAGCAGCGGGATGGATTTACGACGCGAATATGCGTTGTGGAATACCGCGCTGGAAGGTCGCTTTCAACTGTCTGGCGACATGCATGATGCGGTACTGGGTGCCCGGGTGAGCGCAGCGGGTCTGGCGCAGGACAAAGCGGACCTAAACGCCGCCAGTGAAGATGAAATAGCACCGGTCGATCAGCAAAGCCTGGAGTTGTTTGCCCAGGACAGTTGGTTTGCAACCGATCGACTGGAACTGGTGGGTGGGCTGCGTGGCCATTGGGATGAGGCCTACGGCGTGCACTGGGCGCCGAACCTTGCCACCCGATGGGATGTGACTGCATACAGCTATGTGCGGGCGAGTCTCGGGCTCGGCTATCGGGTGCCCGATCTGAAAGAACGGTATTACCAGTTCGATCACAGTCAGTTGCACGGTTACCGCGTTACTGGCAACCCTGACCTGGAGCCCGAAACATCGGTGTCGGGTCAACTTGAATGGGTTGTCGACCCGGTTTCTGTCGAGTTGTTTTACCGGGACATCGAGCAGTTGATCGTCACCGCTGAAACCGACAGCGATGAACCCGGGGTCACGGTTTACCAGTACCAGAACATCGATCGGGCCGAAGTGTATGGCATTAATGTGTCGGCTGACCATCAGTTAGGCGCGCATCAGGTGTCTGCCCACGCTCAATGGTTGCACGCGGTTTCACAAGCGACCGGCGACAGGCTGGCGCAGCGGCCCGAATACACACTGGGGCTGACGCATGAATGGCAACTCGGTATTGAACGCCCGCTTCGCTTGCGCACCCAGATCGCCTACACCGGCCCTCAATTCTATGGCGAACAAGAAACGCAGCCAGTTGATCCCTACACCCTGGTGGATGTTTCTGCGAGTTATCAGTTAACACCTGCCTGGTCGCTCACCACCGCAGTGAACAACCTGACCGATGAAATCTCACCCACGAACGGCAGCAGTGATGGCTTGCCTATTGGCGGTCGCCAGTATGCGTTGGGTGTTCAGTACCGGCATCCGTTTTGAGCTTCCTTACCCGGTAGCCTGCACTCGGTATTTTGCAATTATTGAGTATTCAGTATGAGAAATTCTCAACATAGAAGATGCGAAAACCCAAACCCATGTAAGTAAGGAAACTGTATGACAACCACCCATGCTTTGCTATTAGCGACATTGCCCGCATTGTTTCTGGCCGGCTGTAACCCGGATGATTCCAATGACAATGCACCCGATGATGATTCCGGTAACCAATCCAGTGGAGATTTCAAATCCCTGATGCTGGATGCTTCCAATGATTGGGCTTTTTTAAGCCTGGGCCAGGCTGCTGAAGTAACGGTCGATGACGAATGGGACCTGGCATTCAGTACAACCTCGGTTCGAGTGAATTCGGAGAGAGCTGCATCAGCCTTGCTGGCTGACCAGAGCGACTTCTTTGATGCAGAAGATAAACCTGTGACCAACGTATTTACCAACGCAACAGCAAACTCCGAGCAGGAGCATTTACTGGCGAGTTATGATCTGGCATCCGTGACTTTTTCAACAGAAACTACTGATGCCGCACTCGGTCGTGATGGCGAGAATTTCTATAACTACAACTTTATGACCCATGTTGTATCAGCTAATGATGATGCCTGGTGGGTGGTGCGCTCAGCAGAAGGCGATAGTTTTGCCAAGTTGAACGTTGTGGAGGTTAGCTTTGCCAGTGATGTATTGAGTCTTGAGGCCGAGTTTTTTGTGCAGGGAAGTGGCGACAGCACCTACTCGGCAACGGCCGTGAACTGGGCTGCAGATGTCGCTGATGGTGAGTTGGATTGTTTCGATTTCGACAGCGGTACAACCGTCGATTGCGACACGTCGACAAGTTGGGATTTAAAACTCAAAATTGATGGGCGCAGTTTTATGTTACTGACCAATGGCGGTGTCAGCGGCAGTGGTGAAGCCGGTCTTATGGACGCCATGTCAGAAACTGGGGCTGACCAGGAAGTCGATGGAAACGAACTCAATTCACGCGCTTTCTTGCAAGACAAGGGTAGCAACGCGATTACCACTCAACCCTGGTATGCCTACGACCTGCTTGGTCGACACGGCATCTGGCCAAATTATCGTGTGTACGGCATTGAAAACCTGGAAACAGAGACCGTGATGCTGGTTCAATTGATTAATTACTACAATGATGCTGATGCTGGGCGACATATCACCGTGCGGTTTCGTGCAGCCGACTGACGGTTAACCAGCGGTTTTATTCAATCCCCGAACGACGCTGAGTCGCCCGGGGTTTTTTGTGTAATGTGGTGGCTAACCGGCGGTTGCTTGAGTGAATGCAGCGACGCCGAATGTTCAGAGTGTCAGTTCAATTTGAAATCAATCGGTACCGATACCGCCAATCCTTCTTTGCCCGCAGCTTCAGGCAAGGCAGGCAAACCGGAAATTCTTTCAATCATAGCGATGGCTGATTCGTCGAGCAGAGTGTAGCCGGAGCTTGAATCCAGAGTCACGCCGGCGATAGTGCCGTCGGTTTCTATTCGCAGTGCAACTTCGACCCGGCCTTCCTGTCGACGGCGAAGGGCGCCGCGAGGGTAGTCGAAACTGTTGCGAAGCTCTTGCATCAGGGCGGCCAGGTAGGTGTTGTAGAGTTGTTCTCTGAGGGTCGCCTGATGGCTGGCAGCAAGGCTCGACTCGCCCGGTACATTCGTTGTGTTTGGTGCAGTAGTGTTGTTTGACAGTTCTTCGTTTTCTGGCCTTTCAATGGCTGTTTGCTCCGCTACTTGAATAGGCTTTGGATCCGGTTCTACCGGTGGTTCCGGTTCCTGTTCTGGCAATGGGTCAGGTGCAGGGGTGGGATCCGGTTCGCGGAGGGGCTCAGGTGCAGGCTCAGGGATGGTTTCTGGTTCCGGTTCGTGTTCCCGCCCTGGTTCAGGCCCGACAATCGGTTCTTGCTCTGGTTGTGATATCGAGGCGCGAGTACTGGCGATCAAGCGTTGGGGGGTTTGGCTCTCCGGTAAGGCGGCTGGTTCTGCCCATGTTTGACTGAGCTGTAACGCGACAGTAGTTTGAGGCAGCTGCCGATCCAGGTGAATCGGTTTCGGGTTTTGAGCCTGGGCTATGGCGACAACCAGCGCCAGGTGCGCGACGACTGATACACCAACCGACAGTCCCGCCTGCCAGGTCGGGCTTGTACTAACTGGGGCAGAGTGACCCTGATTGATGGCGTCGATAGGGAGCATCCGTGAGTTTAACTATTCCGAAACCGTTTGAGTGTGTATTAGATGCTAATATTAATAACAATAATTATCAATATTATTTAATATAAGTTCCCATCGAGCCGTCTGCCTTATAGCTGGGTCTTTCATACTGTCACGGCCTTTGTCTATTCGTCATACCTCTGGGTGCAAAACTGAATAGCTAGCGGTGGATGACCACGTCAGATATCTGCTCAAAAAATGGTTATGCGTGAATGGGTGTTCTGAGCGGAGACCAGATTACTCCTTTAATTGTTGCAAATGATAATTATTATCAATAATATAGATCTCGAAGGTCGATTCAGCGTTGGGCCCCGGGGAAGGAGCACGGTCCTGAACCGGGGTAAATGGAATTCGCCTCGTTAACGCCTTTGTCACCCTCTGTCGCAAAGGCGTTGGCTGAGTGCTAACAGGGTTGTTGAAAACGCTGAATGGTTTCCAGCCGGGATTTGTCCCCTCCAAAGTCAGATCCCGGCTGGTTTTTTAGAAAGACGACCCCCCGTCACAAAGGAGCTCGAAATCTTCATGGAACTGCGCAGCAAACTGTGGGCTTTACTCCTGACCACCCTGTTGTTCACGCTCGCCTTGTCACTCAATCCTTCCGGTTTGGCCATCTTCACCGGGTTGTAGCCCGGGGCAAGCCTGGCCCGGTTCAGTTCATTGCTACTAAACGGTCCAGGCGTTCCAGATCGTTGATCACCCGCCATTGACCACCGCCCTCCATCACGCGATTTTGCCAGTCATTAAGCCGATTCTCGTAATCGCGCGGGTCGATGTTGTCCCGTGTCAGTTTGGTGACGTTTAGCGCGACCACTTCGATGCCCGAAACGTCAATCGGGAAGTCCCGGACATGGCCTTCGGGCAGATCTTCTTCGAGATCGCTGAACACCAGAATGGTTTTCTCGTCAGCTTCCGTTTCGTTCAGAAAATCAATTGCCTGCAAGACGCCACCGGTGATGTCAGTGTGGGCACTGCCACGCACCAGTTCTGAGGTGAAGGTCTGCATGTGGTGCTGGAACAACCTTTTTTGATCATTGGCTGTGCTCGGACGTACATCAAAGGTGGCTTTGGCGATGATGTCTTCTTCATTGAAGCTGGCGCTGTCGATGCGCGCCAGAGCCAGAGAATCACCACTGTCGAGGGTCGCCAGCAAGTAGTTCATGATGGTCTCTGCTTTGTCGAGCTGCTCGGTATAGGTACCTGAGGTGTCGATCAGCATGTAGACCGCCCGGCTTTTGATCGGCGACTCGCCGCATCCGGCCAACAGGCCGGTGCTAAGCAAAGCGGTAATCAGCAACACGGTCATGATGTGTCGGCTGAGTCGGGCTGAATCGGTCACAAGCTTCATGGGGTCACCTCCTGAGTGTCGCCGAGTACGGGTTCAACCTTGGTGTTTCGGTTGCGCTTTGGCTTGCTGCTGGCCGCCGGGGCCTCGTTCGTGTCGGACGTCTTTTCGGCAGGTTTGGCGGTGTCGGTCAGGTCCGGCGCTGTGGAGCGGTGACGAACCAGTCGTTCAATGCCCAGCGGCACCATGATGATCAGGTCATAGAGGTGCGTCAGTATTTTGCAGGCGTGGCTGGCCAGATTACCAACCAGGCGTAACGCAACCGCAACCGTGCGCAACAGGCCGACGACAATCATGCCGAGTACGGTGCGCAGCGAGTGAATGAATGACTCCAGCGGAATGGCGACGAACGCCAGTGCGAACGGTAGGATAAAGCCCATCACCATCTGGCCGATGGATGGAATCCACCGAAACTGAGCTTCAACTACGCCGACACCCGCCAGCGACTGTTGCAGTGCGGCCCGGTCCAGCGCGAGCAAGTCACGCATGTAGGCCAGCGATGCCTCAATGGTCGCGAGTATGGTCAATAGCGTAAGCGTGACGACAATCATGCGCCGGCGCATGCGATCATCCATGCTGCCGATGACCGGGAACAGATGCGTGATGCGCAGCGATTCGAGCAGGAACAGACCCATGGCAATCTCGATCAGAATGATCACCAATGCGGCAATGTCTGACATGCGCAACGCACCGATAGTGGCGGTTCCGCCTACCATTTCCGACATGGGCAGGGCGATCAGTTGAAAGTTGATCAGGCCGCCCATGGCCGCAATGATCAGTACCAGCCCGGAGATGAAAAACTGGGTCAGCGATGACGACAACAATGAGTTGGCCGCGGCATCTTCGTTGTTGCGAATCGACTCATAGCGGTCCATCTGGCCATCGATCATGCGGGTCCGCTCTTCCAGGCTGTCGAGTGTGGTTTCGACTTTGCCCATGGTGGTTTTCAGCGTGCGCCATTGCGGGTGCATTTTGGCCAGGTGGCCGTGACGCTCCAGCGTGGCTTTCTGAAAAGCTTTCAGGGTCTCTTCATGCGAGTCTTCAATCGCATCTTTAATGTTATCGAGAATTTTGTTTAAGGCCGGATCGGCACTCTTGGGCAACGCTGAAATCGTATCGACGACGTCAGACCAGGCCGGAGGCAACGGAGCCGACAGCGAGCTGGCCTGATAATCCGCTTCAATTTTCTCGATGGCATCGGCCAGCGTGCGATGCAGGCTTGGGTAGTGCGCCAGATCGCGGGCGACCAGAGTGCTGACCCGGGTAAATTCACGTTCTATGGCCTTTTCCGACGCCATACGGCCCAGGTCCATCAGGACATCGCGGTTGCGTTGGCTGAGCCTTTGTTCCAGTCGTAACACCGAGCGTGATGCCAGACGCAACGCGGTGAATATCGCGCGGCCGGTTGTTGAAAACAGTTGATGCGCCTGCTGGCGCCCGAGATACAGTACCGTGACGAGTAATACCAGCCAGATCGCGGCCGAGATGGCAGCGGAATCGGACCAGACAGTGAGCAGTTGTTGAAACATGGCAAAGCCTCCGTTGAGTTGACAGGAGGTAGTGTCGGGCAGGGCGGTGAAAATTCTGTGAGTTTCAGGGCGCAACTTTTCACTGATCGCCAGGGTGGGGGAATTTGAACCATATCGGTTTATTTCTTGGCATTAATCCATGTTGGTTTAAATTACTTATAATAAACCGTTTAGGTTGATATTTTGGCCGTGATAGCTAAGCTTCCGGTATGAACCGATTGATCATCATTGCCGACATCATAGATTCCAGAAACCTGCCCGACCGGGCCAGGGTTCAACGTGATCTTGAGAGCATACTCAATGGTCTGAACCAGCAGAAAGAGGGCCTGCTCTCGCCCTATACCATTACGCTCGGAGACGAGTTTCAGGCAGTCCTGAGCTCCGCTGATCGGGTCTTTGCTGACCTGTTGGCGATTCGGGCGGCCGTATATCCTGTCCGGTTGCGCTTTGCCCTGTCCCTGGGGGCCCTGACCACACCGGTTAATCATCAACAGGCAATTGGCATGGACGGCCCGGCGTTTCACGCCGCCCGTGAAAGCATCGAGTACCTTAAACAGGGAGATCATGAGCTAGCCCTGGCCGGTGATTTTTCCGGCCAGCCGCTGGACCTGATCAACAGTACCCTGCACTTGCTCGACCGGCACTGGCAAAGCTGGCAGGCTAACCGACTGGTGATCTTGCACCGCTTGCTGCAGGGCGATACCGTAGCGACGCTGGCCACATCACTGAAGATCAGTGAACAGGCGGTTTACAAGAATATTCGCCAGGGCGGGCTCGACGATGTAACGCAAAGCATCCAAACCCTGACCCGATACCTGGATGCGGCCCTGGCAGAATGACCCGGGGTTAGTTTGCTTCGGTGCCAGGGATCCGTGTCAGGCACCGGGTAGACCTATCTGGGGTTTACGGCGAGCTTTCAGCAGGCAAGCCCGGCAACCCGATTGGCAACGGATTCAAGGTTGTTACCATAGCAGATTGCCCTGTGACTACCTGTCTCATAAGGCCTGGTAGCCAAGGGGTTTACTCACCAATATCCTCATTCCACAGATCTGGCCGTTCGCGGATAAAGGTTTCCATCAGGTGGATGCAGCCCGGTTCCTGGCGTACGTCCAGCTCGACGCCGCGACTGCTCAGCAATGCCTCGTCACCCTGAAAGGTCTGGTTTTCACCGATCACGATTTTGGGAATGCCGTACAGCAGAATGGCGCCGCTGCACATGGGGCAGGGCGATAGCGTGGTGTAGAGCACCGATTCGCGATACACCGCCGCCGGCTGGCGGCCGGCATTCTCCAACGCATCCATCTCACCGTGCAGCACCACGCTGCCCTGTTGAACCCGGCGGTTGTGACCCCGGCCAATAATCTGGCCCTTGTGCACCAGCACCGAGCCGATTGGGATGCCGCCTTCGGCGACGCCTGCTTTGGCTTCATCGAGCGCGGCTTGCATGAACTCGTCCATGTCGGACTCCGGAAATGAGGGAATAACTGCCAAGCTAGCGAAGGATGCTTTGCCACGCAAGCGAGTAATACAACCTCAGTCACATTTCAGGGCCGGTTGGGGTGCTAGACTGTAAAGATGCGGAGTTTGGGAGTTCGCACAATGTGAGCGGCAGATGCCGGTGGTACCTCTGCGGGGGAGTCCGCAACATGGATGTTGCGGTCTAGGCTCCATGGACGGATTTACGCCGACCCCGCAGAGGTACCACCGGTAGCTGCCGCGGGCCATGGCCACTGAACGAACTTTGAAGCTTTAGTAAAGATGTCTCAACGATAACAGCAGAAAAGGCAGTAACGCGCATGACCCGGATTGTATGGGTAGAGGACCAGTCCCACTGGGTCGAGCGGTTTAAACCGACACTGGAGGCGACCGATTTTAACGGTTCACCAACGGACGTCAGAGTCTTCAAGTTCGCTGAAGCCGCTTGCCAGTACATCAAACAATGCTCCGACGAGGATGCCCCCGACGTCGCGTTACTCGACGCTCATATGGGGGGCAACAGCCATGCGGGGCTGACCGTTTCACGGGCTTTGCAGCGGCGCTGGCCGGATTTGCCAGTGGTGTATTTGTCGGAGCACAGTGGTACAGACATCGAACAGGCCGCCTTTGAACAGAACGGCACACTGGATTTTATCGCCAAACACCAGCGCAATGTTGAAGCGGTGCTGTGCTGGCGCATTCAAGCGGTGTTGCGTCAGCAGCGTCATCAACCCGGCGATCAGGCCAAGCCCGACAGCGATACGCTGCGCAGCGGGTCATTGAGCATCGATACCCGCACCTGGGAGGTGTTCTGGCGCGGGCATAAATTGATGAACCCGAGCAACTCGCGCCGCCCGCTGGCACCGACGCCGCGCAAAATACTGCGGTTTCTGGTTGAGGCAGCGCCCAGCCCATTGTCGACCTGGCAAATCGCCGATAAGCTCGATGCCGATCCGGAGCGGTTTTCCTACGCTAACTACCGGCAACACATCCGCACCCTGAGACGCGCTTTCGATCAGGTTGAAGACGGCGATGGGCGGTTTACCGAGCGTTGCCGGGAAGGTGCCGGTATCGTGACCTTTGGCGATCAGGAAGCCTACTGCTGGAGACCAGACCATGACGTTGCGCACTGAGTCGGACCGTCCTTTCAAGCCGAGCTGGCCGCAGCGGTTCAGCGTGCTCAGCAGTTTTTTCGGGCTGGCGCTGGTCGCCTATTTTTACCTGATCACCGAGCCTGATTTGTTGTCGTATTACCAGATACCAGGCTGGGTACTGGACCCGCGACTGAAAATGGCCCTGTGCGCTATTTTTCTCATCTTCCTGATCAACGATGCGCACCGGTTTGCTCAGGCGCGTCGTCAGCAAAAGCAGCAAGCCCGTCAGTTGCAGGACGAATATAACCACCTGTGGCAAAGCCGCAAGCAACTGCAACACAAGGTCCATACTTACGCCGGACATGCCGACAAGCTGAAACTGTTCATCAGCGATAAATTGCTCGAATACATTGAGTATGATGAAAAATTTCTGCATTTTAAAAGCATCGCTGCCGAGGTTCGTCACAACGGTGTGATCGGTTTTGACAAAGTGCAATCGGCTCTGGAACTGGCGCTTGCTCAACCCGAACTGAGCGAAACCGACCAGACGCGAACCCGTGAAGCCCTGCAACAGCTGCGTTACGTCTGGGACCTGCTGGATCTGGCCACAACCGACAACATTGCGCTGCATCTGGCCAATCAGTTGTGTGATCTGGAAGAACCCTATTATCAGCAATCACTGAACCCCGAATCAGCCGACTCTCATGAGTTGCAGCCTACGTTTTCGCCGGTCGCCGGTCTGGTTCGAGCACTGACACCGCTATTGAATACCCCGGAGTCCTTGCACACGGCAGTAGCTGAAGGCCTGCCCTGCCAGTGGCAGGATGATCCGTCGTTCTGGTTGTTGATGGAACCCTGTGGTGTTGTGCTGGGCAATGAAAATCACTGGGTGTTGTTGTTGGAAAACCTGCTTAAAAACGCTCAATTTTTCAGTGGCAAGCGGCCCTATCGGCACAAATACCGTCGCATTGGCGTGCGGCTGTTGGAACGCTCTGGCAAGGTCCGGCTTCAGGTCTTTAACAGTGGCCCGGGCATCAGTGAAGAAGACAAAACCAAAATCTTTCAACTGGGGTATTCCACACGTCGGGTGAAGGAGAACCACGGCAAGGGACTCGGCCTGTTTTTTGTCGGTGAAATCGTTAAAGGCTACGACGGTTCAATTGCCATCGAAAACATCGTTAATAACGCTCGTCAGATGACATTGCGTCTGGAGTTTGAAAACGGCGATGTGCATACCGATTCGTTTACCGTTCAGATTGAAGACGACTTGCCGGTGTGCCAGCGACACGGTGTAACCGATACCGAAAAGACACTGAACTGGTCGTTTGAGCAACCCTTGCGCTCGGTTGAAGTATCGTCGGCGGATGCTCATCAGCCTCAGATAAAGGTGCTCGACACGTCGCTGCGCAGTATTAACTGGCTAGACCCTCAGCAGCCGGATAACCCAGCGTGGGTGCTGGATATCAGTCTGGCACGCAAACACTGCGGCATACAGTTTACGCCGCTTGATGTGCGCGGTGTGCAGTTTACGGTCGAGCTGCCGTTGGCGGCGTCACGTCTGACCGAGGATGCAACGTTGGAAGACCTGGACAGCATCGATGTCGATCGGCTGAACCAGCCGTTTCAGGCGCTTGACCTGTATCATGAATCCAATCACTGATGGGGTGAGCGAGCCCTTCATACAGTAGGGATGACCTGCGAGTTGAGTCATCCCTTTTCTCTGTTGTCAGATCCCGCTATTCTCAACCCTTAATTACCCCCGACCCTGACGATAAGGATTGACTCAGTGACTCGTTTTTTTTGTGTGTTTACTCTGATTGGCGCGTTCGTGCTAAGCGGTTGCAGTAACCTTTCAACTCAATCACAGGCCCGGATCAACTGGCCGGATTCCCTGGCTGAACCAGCCAGCCTGATTGACACTCTGGATGCTGATGTCATTACCTATGCTCGCGTGCCCAGCCCCAGTGCCTGGATAACCGCACCTAAAAACAATGCCATGGGTGATCTGTTGGCGACGGATGCGAACCGGGCCGCGGTGACGACCTTGCTCGACGCCCTGCGCCAACAACTGGCACCTCTTGGGGCAGAGGGCGCAACTGCCGGTCTGCTGCTGGACCGGTTGCGGTCGCCACTCGAACTGGCCGTGCGTCTGCCGCAAGGCACCGCTGTTACCGGTGCGGAGTTACAACTGACAGCGCGCCTGGATTTTGATTCCCGGGCGGCGTTTGAACAACAACTCGGCACGTTGCTTCAGGGGCAATCGGGCGTGCGCCAATTGGCACCGGCCACCCAAAGCGAGCCTGGTCGACTGAGTTTCGGTGTCGTGCCCGGCTATTATCAGTTCGACCCCCAAACTCGTCGTTTTACGCTATCAGCTGGCTTTGCCAGCAGTGCGCAATCGCTGGCGCAACTGGGTGCAGTGGCCAACCCCGAGCATCCCGCTCTCAAGCGACAGGCCGCGTTGGAAGACAGCCGTTACGGGCTTTATCTGTGGGCGAACACGGCCGCTGTCCTTCCCCAAGTTGAGACGTTTCTGCCCGCATCGCAAGTCAGTGAACTGGATACACTGGGGTTGATGAATACTCAGGAATTGGCACTGGCCATGGGGTCCCGGAACGGTCAGGGCCAGACAACTGTGTTGGTGCGAGGCACGAATGGGCCGCTGTGGGATCTGTCGCTGCCGGACAACCCTGCAACCCAGGTCAAGAGTCTGGGAGAGCCCGACCATTACTTTACCACCGTCATACCGGATGAGGACTGGGTGCGCCGGCTGGCATCCGCATCCGACTGGTCAGTACGTGACCTGAATCAGCTGACCGCCAAGACAGGCGTCAGTTGGACCTCGCTTGCCGCCGGACTGGCTGGCCGGTTCAGTGTTATTGCTGACGATGCCGGCAGCTATCTGGCGCTGGAGCCCTCAGATGCCGAAGCGTTTGCCAGCGTGTTGGATGACCTTCGTTATCTCGGTTATACCGAAACAACGGCATTCTCCACACCGGCCGGCACCATGAGTCGTTTGCAATTGCCATTTTCAAAACTTTGGCTGGACCCGGGCATGCCAGCAATGTCGGACTGGTTCCACCGCAGTCAGGATTCCCGGGGCTGGTATATTGAGCAGGACGGCATCTGGTATTTCGCCACCGTTCCACAGGTACTGCTGGCCCGCCAACAAGCAGCGCCCGGGGTCTCACTGGCCGACTGGAGTCAGCAACATTCGGATCAACCGACCACTCAGTTTATTGGCCAGTTCGATTCCTTGATACAAACCAACTACCACTATTATCTGGAAGGTTTGCAAACGCTGGCGCACATGCTCAACACCGAAATTGATATGCTGGCGTTTCCCGTGGCGCCTGTTGCTCAACTGCCCGAGCAGTCCAGAGCCAGTTTGTCGATTACCTACCGGGGCGACACCCTACAAGCAACCTATGGCTACGAAACGCACCCCTTTGATCCCTTGCAGGGCTCGATGGGCGGCGTGGCCGTCATTGGTATTCTGGCTGCAATAGCGATTCCGGCCTACCAGGACTACGCCGAACAAGCCGCACTGTATTCAGACATCTAGGGAGCTGCCGACATTCGTTGACTGTAAGTCGTTTGTTACCGGAACATGGATGTTCCGGTAACATTGATGACTGCCTAATAACCTCTGAACACCCTTCCCAGAGCACTTGCCAGTTTGCGCCTCACCATCCCATCTGTGGGAATGATCGTTCCAGTCAAAGCAGGCCATTCGTTAGGCGATTCACGCGCGGAGTGTGATCCAAATCACACTTTCTCGCGTAGTATCGATGTTGAGCATTAAACCAATGTCGATTTCGCTGTTCGAGGTGAGCATGGAAGGTAGTTACGATATTTCGCTGGTCAGTTTGTCCTATCTGGTGGCTATTCTGGCGTCTTATTGCGCCCTGTATTTTGGTACCCAGTTAACCCGGGTCGAAGGCACCAAGCGCAAGGTCTGGCTCATACTGGGTTCTTTGTCGATGGGCCTGGGGGTCTGGAGCATGCATTTTATTGGCATGGGGGCGTACCAGATGGACATGCCCATGACCTACGACCTGACGATGACCGTCGTCTCCTGGGTCGCCGCCGTCCTGGCATCTGGCCTGGCTCTGTTTCTGATCAGTAAGTCGGTCGCTGGCGTGGGCGTTCTCTTGCTCGGCAGTTTGGTGATGGGGCTGGGTATTGCTGTGATGCATTACTTGGGTATGGCTGCGATGCGCATCACCCCATCGGTCAGTTACGACCCTGTTTGGTTTACCCTTTCGATTGTAATTGCAGTGGGTGCTTCAGGCGCGGCCCTGGCGATTTGCCGGTATACCCAGCGTTTGGTCGGGCGTCAGGCGGTTGGCTTTCAGGGGATTGCCGCGCTGGTTATGGGGGCTGCTATTTGTGGCATGCACTACAGCGGCATGGTGGCTGTTATTTATCCGCCTGGCGCGATGCCGGCTATGAGCAACCAGTTGACCGGCTCGGCGATCGGTACGCCCGTGGTGGGTGCGTCTGTTTTATTCATTATTTTCGCCTTGTTAGCGGTTTACAGCGATATCAAAGCACGCAATAGCGAAGAGGAGTGGAGCCGCCAGGAGACTGAGCGGGTCAAGAAAATGGCGTTTGAAGATGAAGCAACCGGCTTGCCAAACCGGTCAAGGTTGGAGCACCACTTGCTGGAATCTCTGGTTGAAACCCGGGGCAGTGCGTCACCGTTTACACTGATCATGTTGGAGATGGCGAATTACCGCGAGCTATCGGCGGGTGTTGCCAGTGAGACCCTCAGCCAAAGGCTGCATGCACTGGCGGAACAGATCCAAAAGCGGGTGCCGGGCGGGGTGTATCTCGCCCGCTATTCCAACAGTACTTTTGGCCTTGTGGTGCACGA
Organism: Saccharospirillum impatiens DSM 12546; assembly: GCF_000423605.1. Taxonomy (GTDB): domain Bacteria; phylum Pseudomonadota; class Gammaproteobacteria; order Pseudomonadales; family Natronospirillaceae; genus Saccharospirillum; species Saccharospirillum impatiens. Next base: position 60,346 of record NZ_AUIH01000009.1, on the reverse strand, counting down.
CGCCATTGACTCCGCAGCCGTTAAGCAGACCTTCGACAAGCTTGGCAATGCGGCGACTGTGCTGAAAGTAACGGGTTGGAACCTGAACTGGAAAGCGGGTTACAGCCGTTTTCCGCAAACCGGTCATTCCAGCCGAATGCTGATCCGGGAAGCGTTAAAAACCGCGCCACTGTCCCAGTTAAGCAATGACAAGGCGCCGGCAACAGAGTCGGGCGTTCAGATGTTGATTAACTGAAGCAGAAACGAACCTGAGGCCTTTGCCACTCTCATTTGTGCAGGGGTTTCAGGCTTTGAAAGTGACGGTGGCATCCACGACGACGACGCAGCTGCAGGCCAGGATTTCGCTGTCACCACACCAGGCGAGTGGGTCTTGAACGTAGTCGACCGAGCCTTTCATCAACACCATGCGGCACGCGCCGCAATACCCTTCCCGGCATTGATAAGGCACCTGAAACCCCCGTTTTTCCAGTTGCTGCAATACAGTCACTGGCTCTGGCGAGGGAAACAGGGTAATACGGTGCGTCTGCGACGCGTTCGGGTTGACCTCTTTGGTCACAACTCGAAGTCTTCCAGTGCACCGGTATCGACATCACTTTGCAAGGCCCCGACCAGGTAGGTGCTGATCTCGGTTTCCTGAGGAGCGACCTGCACCTGGTCGCTTTGCAGCCAGGCATCCATCCATGGCAGCGGGTTCTTGGGCGAACCGAAAGCCGGCTCCAGGTCTATGGCTGCCAGGCGTTGGTCGGTGATGTGTTGAACGTACTGCGCCAGAATGTCTGTGTTCAAACCAATCATCGACCCGTCTTTGAACAGGTAGGCGGCCCATTCCTTTTCCTGCTGGGCGGCGTCGATGAAGATCTGGCGGACGTTGTCGCGCTCTTCTTCAGCGATCTCGGCCATGACCGGGTCGTCGTGGCCGCGCGCCATCAGATTCAGCATGTGCTGGGTGCCAGTCAGGTGCAAGGCTTCATCGCGTGCGATCAGGCGAATGATTTTGGCGTTGCCTTCCATTCTTGAGCGCTCAGCAAAGGCAAAACTGCAGGCAAAGCTGACGTAAAAGCGAATGGCTTCCAGTACGTTGACAGAAGCCAGCGTCAAGTACAGCTTCCGTTTCAGTTCACGCAATGCGGTCTGGCCCTCAGCACTGGCCTGCCATTCATCGGATTGAACCTGAAAGCGTTGAGTGCCTGCAATCAGCGCGTCGTAGTACCGCGTTACTGTCGTTGCGCGTTCGACAATGGCCGGGTTGTGTACGATGTCATCGAACACCTTGCCCGGCTCGGTCAGCACATTGCGCATGATGTGCGTATAGGAGCGCGAGTGAATGGTTTCACTGAACGCCCAGGTTTCGATCCAGGTTTCGAGCTCGGGCAACGACACCAGAGGCAGCAGTGCCACATTGGGCGAACGACCCTGTACGCTGTCGAGCAGCGTCTGGTATTTCAGGTTGCTCAGAAAGATGTGCTGCTCATGCGCGGGCAGGGCGATAAAGTCCTTGCGGTCGCGCGTAAGGTCCACTTCTTCCGGTCGCCAGAAAAACGACAGTTGCTTTTCGATCAGCTTTTCGAAAATCGGGAACTTCTGCTGATCGTAACGCGCGACGTTCACCGTCTCGCCGAAAAACATCGGCTGGCTGAACGTATCAAACTCGCGCTGGTTAAAGGTTTGGTAAGCCATGCATTCTCCTCAGATCTTGCACGCGCCACTGGCGCAATCGTCATCGTCCATGGCACTGCCGGCACCGTCGCGGGTGTTGTGGTAGTACAGCGTTTTAACACCGAGCTTGTAAGCCGTCAGCAGGTCGTTGATCAGTTGTTGCATCGGGACCTTGTTGCCGTTGAAACGAGACGGGTCGTAATTGGTGTTGGCGGAAATCGACTGGTCGACAAACTTCTGCATCACGCCCACCAGGTTCAGGTAGCCCAGATTGTTCGGCTGTTGCCACAGCAGGTCGTACTGGTCTCTCAGATTGGCGATGTCAGGTACCACCTGCTTCATCACCCCGTCTTTCGACGTTTTGACTGAGACCAGACCCCGCGGCGGCTCTATGCCGTTGGTGGCGTTGGCAATCTGTGAGCTGGTTTCTGAGGGCATCAGTGCCGTCAGTGTCGAGTTGCGCAAACCGTGTTGCTTGATACGTGCACGCAGGTCATCCCAGTTCAGTTTTAATTCGGTATTGCAGACTTTATCGAGGTCTTTCTTGTAGTGATCGATCGGCAATTTGCCCTGGGCATACTGGGTTTCACTGAAACCGGGGCAAGCGCCTACTTCTTCAGCCAGCACATTGGAGGCCTTGAGCAGATAGTACTGAATGGCTTCGAACGTTTCGTGCGTCAGGTCCAGTGCGGACCCATCGGAATACCGTTTGCCGTGCTTGGCCAGATAGTAGGCGTAGTTAATCACGCCAATGCCCAGCGTCCGGCGCTTCATGGAACCCAGTTCCGCAGCCTTGACCGGGTAGTCCTGATAATCCAGCAGGCTGTCGAGCGCGCGCACGATCAACTCGGCCAGCGGTTCCAGTTCATCGAGCGATTCGATCGCACCCAGGTTAAAGGCGGCCAGTGTGCACAGGGCGATTTCACCGGTCTCGTCGTTGATGTCATGCAAGGGCTTCGTGGGCAGGGTGATTTCCATGCACAGGTTGCTTTGACGCACCGGCGCCTGTTTCGGATCAAAGGCACCGTGGGTGTTGCAATGGTCCACGTTCTGAATGTAGATCCGACCGGTGGATGCCCGCTCCTGAAGCAAAGTTGAGAACAGCTCAACAGCGGGGATCTGCTGCTTGCGAATGTCGTCGCGTTGCTCGTACTCGGCGTACAGCTGCTCGAACTTTTCCTGATCTTCAAAGAAGGCGTCATACAGACCGGGAACGTCCGACGGGCTGAACAGGGTAATGGGCTGGTTTTTGATCAGACGGGTGTACATCAGCCGGTTGATTTGAACCCCGTAGTCCAACTGGCGTACCCGGTTTTCCTCGACACCGCGGTTGTTTTTCAACACCAGCAGGCTTTCTACTTCCAGGTGCCACAAAGGGTAGAACAAGGTCGCGGCACCGCCGCGTACGCCGCCCTGTGAACAGCATTTAACCGCAGTCTGAAAGTGCTTGTAGAACGGAATGCAACCCGTATGGAAGGCGGCGCCGCTGCGAATGGGGGAACCGATAGCCCGAATGCGGCCGGCGTTGATACCGATACCAGCGCGTTGGCTGACGTAACGGACGACGGCCGCAGAGGTGGCATTAATGGAGTCGAGGCTGTCATCGCTTTCGATCAGTACACAGGAGCTGAACTGACGGGTCGGTGTGCGCACGCCAGACATGACCGGCGTCGGCAGGGATAACTTGAACATCGATACCGCTTCATAGAATTTCTGAATGGTGTCGAGTCGGGTCGCGTTCGGGTAGCTGGCAAACAGGCTGGCCGCGATCAGGATGTAGAGAAACTGAGGCGATTCATAAATGTCACCCGTCACCCGGTTTTGCACCAGGTATTTGCCTTCCAACTGCTTGACTGCCGCATAAGAGAAGTTCAGATCGCGTTCGTGGCGCAGAAAGCCTTCCATTGCCTCGTAGTCGGCTTCGCTGTAGTCAGTAAAGAGGTGCGAATCGTACCGGCCATCTTCGACCATCTTTTCCACGTGCTGGCGCAGTGACGGGGGTTCAAACTGGCCGTAGGCACGTTTACGCAGGTGGAAAATGGCCAGGCGCGCGGCCAGGTACTGGTAGTCGGGGTACTCTTCGCTGATCAGGTCGGCGGCTGCCTTGATCAGGGTCTCGTGAATATCAGAGGTGGTGATGCCATCGTGCAACTGCAACTGGGCTTTCAGCTCAACCTGGGAAACGGATACCGAGTCCAGCCCCTCTGCGGCCCAATTCAGTACTTTGTGGATTTTGTCGAGATCGAGGGGTTCGCTTCGTCCACCGCGTTTTTTCACTGAAATGGTTGCTGTACTCACCTGCGCTTCCTCCGCTGTTGGGGCTGCATCGGCAAAAGGCTGGCAAAACCAACTGAGTGACGGCCCGAGTTGGTTTTGCCAGTGTCGTTTACTTCGCCTGACGCGTTATATGTTGGGGTGCACTGGGCGGGGGGTCTGTAACGGGCTGAATCGCTGTAGCGACCCTGCCGGGAAGGCTGAATGAAACACACAAAAACCGGTGTTTGACAGTCGCCGGATTGCGGCGCTGTTTGGCCTGAATTCCCTGTAAAGACCCGGTTGAGCGGGGTATCGAAGATCACCCGCTCAAATCACCGAATGCCTATATATGGTGTTGTTTTGGTGGCTCTCTGTCAATATGTAGATGTTTGGAAAAATAGAGTGCAAGTAATCACTTGCCCTCGAAGCCCCTGATAGAGGGCTTGGGTGCGGTAAAATTTTGTTCGTAAATGTGACCGGCTAACCCGCAGTGATTGTCCAGAGTCCAAAGCCGATAAACAGCAAGCAGGCAACGATGTGCGCGGCGCGAACCGGCAGGCGCTGCATTAACCAGTTACCCGCCAGAATGACTGGCACATTGGCAATCAGCATACCCAGAGTGGTGCCCAGTGTGACCCAGAGTGTCGATTGATACTGGGCAGCCAACAAGACCGTGGCGATCTGGGTTTTATCACCAATTTCCGCGATGAAAAACAGGATCAGGGTGGCAGCGAATGCTCCCATTGAATCGAAGCGGCTGGGACCGCTGTCGTCTTTGTCTGGTATCAGCATCCACAGGCCAACGGCGATAAAACTGCCGCCGATTGCCCAGCGGGCCCAACTGCCGGGGGTCCACTGACCAAGCAGGGTACCCAGCCAGGCTGACAGACCATGATTGACAAGCGTAGCTACCAAAATGCCAGCCACAATGGCCCAGCGGTTACGAAACCGGGTAACCAGAAACAGGGAAAGCAGTTGGGTTTTATCGCCAATTTCCGCCAGGGAAACTGCCAGGGTCGAGCTGAGAAATGCGTCCATTACTGTAATCCGGGGCGGGGAGCAATACCAAAGGCAAATGCCACAGCCCCACCCGGTTCTGTGTCATTTGCCTCAGGTCTCATCAGTCCAGCAGGCTGTGGTTCGTACAGCGCTGGATGCGACCACCATGAACCTTCGGTTCAATTATGTTGATGGCCGCGCCGGTGGGGACCGGCCGATTACTCCCCCAAGACGGCGCGAAGTTTACCCGGCTACGGGAGCCGGGGCAACCTTGGGTCGGTTCATGAAGTTGATGGTGAGCAGCACCAGCATCAACACCACACCGGTGACTTCTGCGATGAAACTTGGGTAGAAGATGGCAATAACCCCGAGTGACAGCAATAGTCGCATCCAGTTGCGCATCGGGCCAAACAAATAGCCTTCCAACGCCGCTGCAAATGCCGCCAGAGCCAGAATGGCGATCGCACCATTCCACATAACCAGGGGTACCGGGCCTCCCATGATGATGGATGGATTAAACACCATGAACAGGGGAATCAGGTAGAGACCCTTGGCAAACTTCCAGGCCTGGACGCTGGTTTCCATGGTTTTGCTGCCCGCAATTGCTGCCCCGGCGAATGCCGCCAGGGCAACAGGGGGCGTCACGTTGGAGTCCTGTGAATACCAGAAGACGACCAGGTGGGCGATCAGCAACGGAATACCGAACTCGTTGGTCAGTGCCGGACCGACCAGAACAATCAACACAATGTAACTGGCGGTCACGGGTAACCCGAGACCCAGTATCAGGCTGGCAACCAGAACCAGCAACAAGGCCAGCAGAATGTTGCCACCGGAAAAGGCGATCATCATCGATGAAAATTTAAGACCCAGACCGGTTAAGCCCACGACACCCACCACAATACCAGCGACAGCGCAGGCAATGCTCACCGATACGGCGTTTCGGGCACCCAGTTCCAGCCCCTGAAGCAATTTAACGCCGCCATTGCGCACGGTCCCCCGAACTTCTGTAACGAGTTGGCCGTTCTTCGACCCTCGAGCTATGGCCAGCCAGAGACCATTCAGTCCGGCCACTGCAAGAATGCTGATGATGGCGTAAAAGCCAACCCGCATCGGTGATATACCCAGCACAAGTAGCCAGACAAGGAGTAACAGCGGCACCAGGAAAAACCAGCCGCGGGCCAGAACGTCGCGAATCTTCGGCAGTTCACTTTTGGCCTGGGGTTGCAGGCCCTGTTTGACCGCTATGATGTGGACGAACAGATATACCGTTGAAAAATACAGCAGCGCCGGAAACACGCTGACTTTGACGATCTCCAGGTAGGGCAGGCGAGTGTATTCGGCCATCAGGAAGGCGCCGGCTCCCATCAGCGGCGGCATGATTTGCCCGCCGGTACTGGCAGCCGCTTCAATGCCACCGGCCTGGGCGGGCTTGTAGCCGAGTTTTTTCATCAGTGGAATTGTGAACGCACCGGTGGTTACCACGTTTGCAATGGCGCTGCCGGAAATGGAGCCCATGCTGGCTGACGCAAGAACCGCTGCCTTGGCAGGTCCGCCGCGTTGGGTGCCCGTTGCGGAATAGGCAAGGTCGATGAAGAACTTACCTGCGCCTGTGACTTCAAGCAATGCACCGAATAACACAAAGATAAAGACAAAGGTCGCTGCTACCCCGAGTGGCAGACCGAAAATGCCTTCCTGGCCGAGATACAGCTGAGCGGCTACCCGGTCGAGGGAGTAGCCCCGGTGGTTGAGAATGCCGGGCAAAAATTCACCCAACCAGGGCAAGTCACCGCGTGCTCCGGCCAGTGCATAGGCGATAGCCAGGGTGCCGATGATGGTCAGGCCGGTGCCCACGGCACGACGGCTGGCCTCAAGTACGGTTACGATGCAGATGATGGCGAAAAGGATGTCGGTATCCGACCAGAAGCCGGCCCGGTTGATGATGTCATCGAGAAACCAGACCAGATAGAAACCGGAGGCCGTCGAAGCGACAAAGAAAATACAGTCAACGCCCATCGCGATCGGGCCCCTGGGCTTGCCTGGTTTTGGGCCAAACAAGACAAAGGTCAGCATCAGAATCAGCATCAGGTGGATGCCACGCTGATAGAACAGGCCCAGCGGTTCAATACCGGCGCCATAGAGATGAAACAGCGATAGGCTGATGCCAAGAACGATGACCAGCCAGCGCCATACGGCGGGACCGGGCATCAAATCGGCCTGCCAGTCGCTCTCAACCTTAAAGGGTATCGGGGTATATTGTTTCATGGAGTCATACTTCCAGTGGGTTCGTCAGCGGCGAGGCGAATGATGACACGTTGGTCGAATGCCAGCTCACTGAGACTGATCAAATTGTGCTCAACTGCAATGCGGTGATTGACCCGCATTGATCCAACCCGCAGCACGAGCTGATTGCCCGGCAGCGGCTGGTTAAAATTGGTAATGCGATAACCATGCTGGTCATCTGATCCCAACGTCCCGCGTCCGGGAATGTGCCCCAGGCCCGCGGCAAAATCGGGGGTGTGCGTGCTGTCGAGAATCAGCGTCTGACCATCTACCCGAAAGCAGTCCTCCACCTGAAACCCCTGCACAGAGTGATTCCAGAGCAGGCACCATCGGCCTTCATCGTCAGGCAAGTCGGCCCGGGCCAGAATGTGACTATCACTATCGACAACTTCCAGTTGCCAGGCAATAACGGGTGTAGCAGCGGCCAATAGTCCGGCGAATAAACCCAATCTGGCCCTTCTGACAACTTTAAAAAAACCGCGGGTCTTGCGACCCACGGTTTCCAGGCTGGTTAGCCGCGTCATTGTGAATTACTGACGCAAGCGAGCCGGGATATCGGCACCGATTTCTTCATAGTAACGAATGGCGCCCGGGTGCAGCGGAATTGGCGTTGACGTCAGCGCGAACTCAACGGTGGTGTCGTTCGCAGCCGGGTGAATGTCCTGCAGGTATTCAACTTCTTCGAACAACAACTTGGTGATCTGGTAGGCCAGATCGTCAGACATGGCGGTGTTGACAGTCAGGACGTTGGGGATACCAACCGAAGAGACCGGCTCATCCATACCTTCGTACAGACCAGCGCGCAGTGTGTAGGGCGCGAAGACAGGCTCCAGTTCCAGGGCATTGGCGACTTCTTCATCAGACATGGACAGCAGCTTGATGTCCCGGGTCGTGGCCAGGCTCAGTATCGAGCTGGTCGGCGGACCAACACTCCAGAAGCCGGCATCGATGTCGCCATCGCGAATTGCATCAGCCGTTTCGTTGAAGTTCAGACGCAGGGCAGTAAAGTCGTCGTAGCTGATGCCGTTGCCTTCGAGAATGGCATTGGCGTTCACTTCAGTACCACTGCCCGGCGCACCGACAGACACGCGCTTGCCGCGCAGGTCAGCCAGGGAATTAATGTTGGAATCAGCCAGCGTTACGATCTGGACGGCGTTCGGGTAAAGAGAGGCGAGTGCGACAACGTCCAGTTTGTTGCCATTGAAACGGTCACCACCGTTGTATGCCTGGTACACGGTATCCGCCAGTGCGATAGCCAGGTCTGAATCCTGGCGATGCACCAGGCCCATGTTTTCAACAGAAGCGCCGGTTACTTCAGCGACGGCGTCGTAGCCATCAATGTTATTGGTGATCAGTTCAGCCAGACCACCACCCAGTGGGTAGTAGGTGCCGCCGGTGCCGCCGGTAGCAATGGACAGAGATTCAGCCTGGGCAGCAGAGAAGCCCAGGGCTGCGGTTGCACACAGTGCCAGTGAAAGCTTACGCATGAGATAGTTACCTCGATTGTTGTTGGTTTTGTACGTCTATTATCGTCGTTCAAAATCCCGTGGCTCAGGCGGTCAGTCTGCTGTAAGACATGACCGGTCAAGTTCCACAAGAATTCAGGCTCAGGGCCCGTTAATGACCTGATTGTAGTCGTGAAGATGCAGCAAGCGCGGGTTGGTTCGAGTTTTTTGTAGCCCGGCTGCCACAGGGTCAGTCAGGGTATTGCAACCCCTGTGCCAGGAGCGGCCCGCCCGCTAACCCTCATGGTTCGTGGGCTTTTGCTAGAAAACTGGCAAGTATAGGCAGGATTTTGCTTATTGGTGGGGGGTAGTAAGCAAAAAATGGCTGGGTCGCGTCTGATGAGACGCGACCCAGCCATCAGAGAGGATAATCAGCGGCGCATTTCAATACCGCGACCCGCCATCACGTCTTTCGCCTCGGCGATGCTGTATTCACCAAAATGAAAGATGCTTGCGGCCAATACGGCGTCGGCGTGGCCTTCAAGAACGCCGTCGGCCAGGTGGTCGAGGTTACCGACACCGCCACTGGCGATCACAGGAATACGAATGGCATCGGCAATGGCTTTGGTCAGTCCGAGATCAAACCCGGACTTAACCCCATCCCGGTCCATGCTGGTCAGCAAAATCTCGCCGGCTCCCAGGGCTTCCATTTTCTGTGCCCATTCGACAGCATCAATACCGGTCGGCTTGCGGCCACCGTGTGTGAAGATTTCCCAGTGGTCATCCACCCGTTTGGCATCAATGGCAACCACAATGCATTGGGCGCCAAACCGGTCGGAGGCTTGTTTGACAAACTCAGGGTTAAACACCGCGGCGCTGTTAATGGAGACTTTATCAGCACCGGCATTCAACATGGTGCGAATGTCTTCCAGGGTGCGAATACCACCACCAACCGTCAGCGGAATAAACACCTGACCGGCAATGGCACTGACCGTATCGACCATGGTGTCGCGGCCTTCATGGGTGGCGGTAATGTCGAGCATGGTAATCTCATCGGCACCCTGTTCGTTGTACCGGCGCGCCACTTCCACCGGATCCCCGGCGTCCCGAATATTGACGAAATTCACACCCTTAACCACGCGACCCTTGTCGACGTCGAGGCAGGGAATAATACGTTTTGCCAGTGCCATAGTTGTGTCTCTCGGTTGTGTTCTGTAGCTGTCGATTGGTTCTCAGGCTTGCCGGGTTGACTTTACTCCGCGCCAGGAAGTCGTGTCAGGCACCGGGTTGGCCTATCCGGGGCCGGGCGGGATGCCGCCCACTCAACCCGTCCATGGGGCCTAGGCTTCGGCATCCATGCCTCAGACTACCCCGGATAGGCCTACCCGGCACCTGACACTCAGTTCAGCGTCAATTCCGTAAAAAAAGGTGATGCCGAGTCATATCGTGTTCTGAGTTTGAGATTCGCATGCGAGGTAACCACTAGTCTGTCCCAAGGGCTATCGGGTGCCCTCATCGGAGGCCGTGAGATCGCATGGATGCAATCTTCGAGCCCCCATGGACGGGTTTACGGCGTGCCTCCGATGAGGGTACCCGATGGCCCGCCTTGGCTGATCAGTAGAAAGAACCTCTGTTTCGATTATACCTGGCGAATCTTGAACTCAGGACACAGCCACAGACTCAACCCCGCCCGTCGCAGTAAGCCTGTGCCTCTTTCAAGTCGATGGCGCCGTCGTAGATGGCGCGGCCGGTGATGGCGCCCAGAATGCCCTGGCTGGCGACATCGCACAGGCGTTCTATGTCGGTCATGTTGGTGACGCCGCCGCTGGCGATGACCGGAATGCCGCCGGCTTTGGCGACTTCGACGGTGGCGTCGACGTTGACGCCCTGCATCATGCCATCGCGGCTGATGTCGGTATAGACGATGGCGCTGACGCCGTCGTTGGCGAAATCTCGGGCCAGGTCGGTGGCCAGTACGTCGCTGACGTCGGCCCAGCCTTCAGTGGCTACGCGGCCGTCTTTGGCGTCGATGCCGACGATGATGTGGCCGGGAAAGGCCTGGCAGGCCTCGCGCACGAAGCCCGAGTTCTTGAGTGCTGCCGTGCCGATGATGCACCAGGTGACACCGGCTTTTATGTAGGCCTCAATGGTCTCCAGCGAGCGAATGCCGCCACCGATCTGGATCGGCAGATCCGGGTATTTTTTGGAAATGGCGGTGACCGCTTCAGCGTGAATCGGGGTGCCTTCAAAGGCACCGTTCAAATCGACCAGGTGCAAGCGGCGACAACCGGCTTCGACCCAGCGAGTGGACATTTCAACCGGATCGGAACCAAACACGGTGGCGTCTTCCATGCGGCCCTGTAGCAAGCGGACGCACTGGCCGTCTTTCAGGTCGATGGCGGGGATGATCAGCATTGAGAGTGTCTCCAGGTGCACTGGGGAAACCGCTTATCGGCGGCCGTCCCAGTCGACAAAGTTTTTCAGCAGGGTCAGTCCCGCCGGGAAGCTTTTCTCCGGGTGGAACTGGGTGGCAAAGAGGTTGTCCCGGTAAATCATGGCAGCAAAGGTGGCATCGTAGGTGCAGTTGGCTGCGGTGTATTCCGGGTGAGCTTCCACGTAGTAACTGTGTACGAAATAGAAGCGGTCGCCACTGTGAATGCCGTGCAGCAGCGGGTGATCGATTTGCAGGTCTACCGTATTCCAGCCCATGTGTGGCACCTTCAGGGCCAGGCCACGTTCGTCGGTGGCGGTGGTGCTGAACCGGCGAACCTCGCCATCGAAGTAACCCAGGCAGTCGACGCCATCGTTCTCATGGCTGTGTGCCATCAGCGCTTGCATGCCGACGCAAATGCCGAGGAAGGGCTTGCCGCTGTTGACCGCATCGGCGACCACGGTATCAACGCCCTGGCGACGAATTTCAGCCATGCAATCGCGGATCGCACCGACGCCCGGCAATAGAATGTGGTCGGCTTCGGCGATGCGGTCTTTGTCGGACGTGACTTCGATTTGGGTGTTCGGGGCCACGTGCTCCAGCGCCTTGGCGACGGAGTGCAGGTTGCCCATGCCGTAATCAATGATGGTCAGCAGTGTGCGACTCACGGAAGTATCCTGTTCTGGCGGAGGTTTGCCTCAGGCGCCCGTTGTGGGCACCGATGGAGCGACCTTTATGTCGGTATCAGAGCACGTATGTCGGTATCAGAGTACACCCTTGGTGGACGGGGTGATGCCGGCCATGCGCTCGTCGGGTGTCAACGCCATGCGCAGTGCGCGGCCAAAGGCTTTGAACACCGTCTCGATCTGATGGTGAGAATTATGCCCTTTCAGATTGTCGATGTGCAGGGTAACCCAGGCGTGATTGACGAAGCCCTGAAAGAATTCGTAAAACAGGTCAACATCAAAACCGCCGACGCTGCCGCGAGTAAACGGCAGGTTGTATTCGAGCCCCGGGCGACCGGAGAAGTCGATCACGACCCGTGACAGGGCTTCATCCAGCGGGACATAGCTGTGACCGTAGCGAGTGATGCCTTTCTTGTCGCCGACGGCTTTTGCGAACGCCTGGCCCAGGGTGATGCCAATGTCTTCAACGCTGTGGTGGTCGTCGATGTGGTTGTCGCCGCGACAGACGATGTCGAGATCGATCAGGCCATGCCGGGCGATCTGGTCCATCATGTGGTCCAGAAAAGGCATGCCCGTGTCGAATTGGGCCTTGCCGGTACCGTCCAGATTGATGCTGGCCTTGATCTGGGTTTCGGTGGTGTTGCGCTCAACCGTCGCTTGGCGACTCATAGTACGACTCTCTGTATTTGATGATTTTGGACAAGGCGTGCGTGATCCGGGCGCCTGGGCCGAAGTAAGCGGCCTGAAGTCCTGTTGCGAAGGCGCATTATATCGGTATGCTGCGCCTCAAACCACCCGGACAGACACCGATGCCTGTAACGCTGGATTTGCTGGCAAGCACGCCAACCCCCGATGGCACTGATATGCAGGACCTTACCCGGCTGACGCAGGACATGAATGCTTGCGCCTGCTTTCAAGCCGCCTGGGCAGCATGGCAGATAAATCGTTCAGAGGTGAGTTTGTATGCGGCCCGCTTTAACGGACGTATCGTCGGTGTTGCCTTAGTGCAGAGCGGTTGCTTACTCAGCTTGGGCGTCAGAGGGCTCACCCGCGGTCGGGGTGTCGGGCGACGTATGGTCTCGGTACTGGCACAACAGCAGGGTTTGACGCTCTCGGCGCATATGGATCCCGGGCTGGCTGCGTTTGTCAGTGCCTGTTTGGCGTCGACGGCAGGTCAGAGATAACCGCCTGGTTTTTGCCGCGGGATTTGGCTTCATACATGGCGTGGTCGGCCAGATTGAGCAGTTGATCGACCAGTCTTGGAGCCTGTTCTCCGGTTACTTCGATAATACCGACCGAACAACCCAGTTGCTGGCCTTCCGGCCAGGTGAACTCCTGCCCGGTAAAGCGCCGCAAGAACGCCTGGCAACGGGCTGGGGTGGCAAAGTCCTCCAGGATGCGCTGGGCCAGTTGCTGCACGGCCTGACCGCGCTCATTGGGAAACAGGATGACGAATTCATCCCCGCCCAGGCGAGCGGCCAGGTCTTCGGTGCGGGTGTGTTCTTTTAGCAACTGAGCAAACCCCCGCAAGACCTGGTCCCCCAGAATGTGGCCATAGTTGTCATTCAGGTATTTGAAGTTATCCAGATCCAAAAACGCCAGTGAAAACCGATAGTCGGCATTGCGACGTCCACGGGCAAGCTCTTCTTCGAGGCGCGGATAGAGTGCCTGACGGTTCATTAGGCCGGTGAGCATGTCGGTAGACGACAGGTGATGCAGTTCCTTTTCATGAATCAGCCGCTGAATGGCCGCTGCCAATTGACCGGCCAGCATGGAGGCCGTGCGCAGCACCGACTCCTCAAAGCCCGAGGGGTTTCGGGTCATCAGAATCATATCGCCAAAATCATGGTGGGGCAGGGCTATGCGGAAAATACAGACGTAACCGCTGTCGAGGCCCTCGATATCCAGGTTGCGCATTCGCACTAACAGTCGCCCGCGGGTCAGGCGCTGCAGGGACAACGCCTGATGCAGCCGCTCCACTACCAGGTCAGGTAAGCCCCGGGTGATCAGCGTGGCGTTCATGAAAGGTTGCTGGGTCAGCTCAATGGCGACGTAGTCGCAATCCAGGTGTGCTTTGAGTTGCTGACACAGGGTTTCGACCAGGGCCAGGGTGTCGGTGGCGGCATTGGTTTGAGCACTTAGGTGTGACAACAAACGGGTGTCGCGTACCCGTTGTTGAATGTGTTCCAGTTCACTTTCAAGATCGGCAGCTCGCAGCACCGACATCAGATCAACATTGCTGGCGGGCATTGGCTCGGTTTCTGGCGCCTGGGTGTGCATCCATTGAATCCGGTAAGCGGGCGTCAGATGGCTCGGTAAACTGTCGGAACCGGCTGCGTACCAGGCCAGGTTCAGCAAGGTATCCGGTAAGTCCTGATGCGTCTCCAACGACGTCCGCAACTCGCTCACCAGCGTGGTTATTCGTTTGTAATCCGCTTCTGCCCGGGCGAAGTGCAGCTTCAGGCAGGTGAGCAATATTTTGCCCCGAACCGACTGCTGCTCGGGCTGTTTGCTGAAATCCTGCAGCGTATGCTGGGCGAGCACGCTGTGCCCCAGGTAAAAACGGTACAACGCCTGTTGCAGCAGGAGGTCATCAAGCGTGTAAAACGGAATGGTGACAAAGCCGCGGATGCGGCATAGCCGGATAGCGGTACTGAGCAGCCGCAAACTCTCCTGAACGTTGCCACTGATCAGATATGCCCAGGACAGGTTGTGCAGCGTGACCGCGATTTCGTTGTAATGGGCCACGGTTTGCAGTTTGTGCAAGGTGTACAGAAAGGTGTCACGGGCTTCGCTGATTCGGCCCAGGCGCATCTGAATGATGCCCAGCCCGTTATAAATCGGCGCTTCATGGCGCGGGGAGGCCATTCGCTGGCAACGGTCCAGGGCCAGCTCAAGCAGTCTGTGCGCGCGCTGAAGCCGATGGGCTTTGGTTTGCAATAAGGCCATCGCTTCAGTCAGTTTGACGGTCGCGATGTCGTTTCTTTCTGCCCGGGCCTGGCTGAGGCCGGTCAGAATGGCTCGCCGCAGGAAATACCGCTCCCGGTCAGTCATGCTGCTTTCCCAGGCAATCTGGGCGGTGCGCAGAGCATAACCGTAGTCGTCCTGGTCAAGCATCGGCAGCAGAGCTTCCAGCCGGTGCAGCATATTCGCCGGTGGGCGCTCATGGAACATGCTGCTGATCATCACCTGCAACAGTAGCCATTCCCGCTCGCGCAATAGCCAGGGTGCATCCTTGATGGTGATTTGTTCCAGCGCTGTCTGGGCGTGGGTGGCCATTTGCCGGGCGGTGCTCAGCCGGTGTTTGGTCAGGGCACACCAGCCAAGGCGCACGTAAGCATCGAACATCTGATCGTAGAGGTGATCATGACGCGCTTCTTCCAGCAATTCGGTCAGCAGGGTGATGGCGCCGTTATGCTGGTCTTTGTAGTACAAGGCCTCGGCTTCGATCAGTCGCAACGTGCTGCGGTGCTCGGATAACAACAATATTTGCCGTTCATCGAGCATCAACCCAATTCTGTCGCACAGCAAATGGGTTTCTGTATGGCACTGCAGGGCGTGGTTTCTCAGCGCATCCTGGATCAGCTTGGGAATGCTCTGAGCGCTGAGCGACTCGGGCTCTGGCCAGGGCGATGCGTCGTCGATCAGATCGGGTGAAAGATCAATCAGCCAGTGGGGCGGATCGATGTCGTCGTCCGCGCCATGCTGGGTGCTTTGCCAGTCCAGCTCATGGGATGCCATCAGGTCGGTATCGGTTGACGTGAGCAGCAAAACCCGGCCACTCAGTTGCTGTTGAACGGTTCTGACCAGACGCTGAAGACTGATGCTGGCGAAATGAAAGTGTGAGAGTGCGACCACGATAGGTCGCGTCTGCGCCAAAGCGATCAGCAAGCAAATGATGTCGTCCTGGAAGGCGATGGCTTTCTGGATAACGTGATCTTTCAATTGCAGCGGTTGCCGCTGAATAAAATGGTCGTCCAGAATTTGCTGCCAGGTAGTCAGGTTGGGTCCATAGACACCCTGCTCCCTGAGCCAGCTGCAGCAATCGGTAATGCCCAGCCGGCCATAGCCATCCTGAATGATGTCAACCAGTGGGTAATAGCCATTCAGCTGACTGTCGGCCGTCAGTTGATAGCGAATGCATTCAGCGGGCAGGTCTGCCATAAACGCATCCACCAGGCTGCTGAATCGGCGGCCATCGGCATCGGCGAAAAGCAGGCACTGTCCCTGGCCTTTTAAGGTTTGCTGCCAGGCATTGTCTAGCAGCCTAAGCGGATAGGTCTGGTTCATAATCCTTCACGATATTGCTGCGTTCATTGAGTATAAACCAAAACTTCCCATCACCGTGCAGACGAATAAGCAAGTTTGCGTATTTAGAGGCAAAACGGGAGGACTTGAATCACAAACCCAGCAATGCACCATAATGGTGCTAGAATTGCTCTTTAGGGTTTATATTGGTGCATTACGATCAAAACAAGCCCCGTAATCGTGCATATTCAGCACCAAATGACTGGCCTGCTTCTTGCGTATGCCATTTAAAGAACCACACAGCAGGCCCCGGTATTACCGCCGCACAGTTTTTGGGGGCTGTTTGCTGGCCCTGACGTTCACAGCAACCCGGTGCACAGGAAACCTCATGTGACTGACACGCATTTTTTTCGCCAGTTGGTCGATCACCAATTTACGGCTGTCATACAGCTGGACGACACTCTGGTTGTCGAACACGTCAATCCGTCTGCCGAATTGTTACTGGTGCGCTCAGGCAAGCAAATTATCGGTCAGGCGTTTTACAGCTTGTTTGTTAACCCGGCAGAGATCAGGGAGATGATGATGTCGGCCATTTCCGGCGGTACAACTCTGTCTGTGCGTTCTGCACAGTGGCAGTTGGCCCATCGGGATACGCTGACGCTGGATTACATGGTTACCCCATACATGGACGATGGCGAACTGCACCTGATCGTTGAAATGCTGCCCGCTGACCGGGCGATGCGCATCAGCCGAGATGAAGGGCTGATTCAGCAAACAGAGACCACCCGGCATCTGGTGCGTGGTGTGGCGCATGAGATCAAAAATCCGTTGGGTGGTATTCGGGGTGCAGCACAACTGCTGGCCAGCGAATTGCCTAACGCCGATCTGAAAGAATACACCCAGGTGATCATTGAAGAGGCCGACCGCCTGCGTGATCTGGTAGACCGCATGTTGGGCAGCCATAAGGTGCCTACGCTGTCGGATGTCAATATTCATCAGATTGTTGAGCGAGTTTACGCCCTGTTGCGCGTCGAATGTGGAGACCGGATTCAGCTAAGCAGGGATTACGACCCCAGCCTTCCCGATTTTCAAGCCGATGAAGCACAGCTTATTCAGGCCGTATTGAACATTGCTCGCAACGCCGTGCAGGCACTGATTGAAAACGATGTGCAATCGCCGTCCATAGAATTCAAAACCCGGGCGGTGCGCCAGTTTACCATTCGTCAGAACCGGTATCGCCTGCTGGTCAAACTCGAGATCATTGATAACGGGCCGGGTATTGCCCCGGAAATGATGGAAAAGATTTTCTATCCCATGATATCAGGCCGGCCCTCTGGCACGGGCTTGGGTCTGTCGATCGCTCAGCAAATCATTAATTTTCACAACGGTGTCATCGAGTGTGACAGCAGTCCCGGTGCCACCGTTTTTAGTGTCTATTTACCGTTGGAGGGGCTCAATGGCCAATCATAATTGCGTCTGGATCGTCGACGATGACCGCTCCATACGCTGGGTACTGGAACGTGCCTTTGACAAGGAAGGCATCGAGTGCCGCAGCTTTGAATCCGGCGAGGCCCTGTTGCGCAAGCTGGATCAGGACCCGCCCGATGCCATCGTCAGTGACGTTCGCATGGAAGGCATCGACGGGCTGGAGTTGCTCAGTCGAATTCACGACAAGCATCCGCATTTGCCGGTCATCATCATGACCGCGCATTCGGACCTGGAAAGTGCCGTTGCCTCCTTTCAGGGCGGTGCTTTCGAGTATCTGCCCAAGCCATTTGATGTTGATGATGCGGTCTCGCTGGCTTTGCGTGCGATAGAGCATACCCGCCAAAAGCAAAAGACCACGGAACCTGCGGTTGCTCCGGCCAATACCGAAATCATTGGCGAGGCGCCGGCCATGCAGGAGGTGTTCCGGGCTATTGGCCGATTGTCTCAGTCGAACATCACGGTGCTGATCAATGGTGAGTCCGGTACCGGCAAGGAGCTGGTGGCACATGCCCTGCACCGCCACAGTCCGCGTCGGGAGAATCCGTTCATTGCACTGAACATGGCGGCTATCCCCCGTGACCTGATGGAGTCGGAACTCTTTGGTCACGAAAAGGGTTCGTTTACCGGGGCGCAGGGTCAGCGCCGGGGCCGATTTGAACAGGCCGATGGCGGAACGCTGTTTCTCGACGAAATTGGCGATATGCCGTCCGAGACTCAGACCCGGTTGTTGCGGGTACTGGCCGACGGCGAATTTTATCGCGTTGGCGGGCATACCTCGGTGCGGGTGGATGTGCGCATCATTGCCGCGACCCACCAGAATCTGGAAACCCTGGTGAAAGAGGGTCGCTTTCGTGAAGACCTGTTTCACCGGCTGAACGTCATTCGTATCCATTTGCCGCGCCTGGCTGACCGGCGTGAAGACATTCCCCGGCTGCTTGAGTTTTTTCTGCACAAGGCAGCCGACGAATTGGGCGTGGAAACCAAGACGTTGCGACCGGAAACCGAAACCTATTTGTCGCGCCTGGCCTGGCCTGGCAACGTGCGTCAACTGGAGAACATCTGTCGCTGGATCACGGTAATGGCATCGGGCCGGGAAGTGCTGGTGTCGGATCTGCCCCCAGAGCTGATGGACGAAGCCCAGACACCGGTGACCAGCGAAAACTGGGAGCAAGCGCTACGCAACTGGGCCGACCGGGAGCTGGCCCGGGGCGAGCACCGGTTACTGGACATTGCCGTTCCGAATTTCGAGCGCATCATGATCGAAACGGCGCTGAAGCATACCGCCGGCCGGCGCCGGGATGCGGCGGAATTGCTGGGCTGGGGCCGTAACACCCTGACCCGCAAGATCAAGGAACTGGGCATGGAGCTCGAGTCGGTGGCCGAGGACGAAGAGTAATTTAACTCAAGTTTCGGAGTTCAAATAGGCGACATAGCCTTGAGCCCGCGCCAGATGGCAGGGATGCTCCAGCGGGGTCGCCGGGGATACATCCATGTAGGCTTAACTTCGGCATCCATGCCTCAGATATCCCCGCAAAAGCAGCCCTGCCACCCGGCGCTAATCTATAGTGAACTTCGAAAGCTGAGATACACATATTGAAGTTCGCCCGAAAGATTAGCAGCGGGTGCCGGGTATGCCCCTGTGGGGAAGTCCGCAGTATGGATCGGTCCGACGCCTCGGCTGCAGTCTAGGCTCCATGGATGGATTAACGCCGACCCCACAGGGGCTCACCCGTTAGCCGCTGCGGGCCAGTGCCACCCAAGCGATCCGAACTCCGAAACTTGAAGAGTGAGCAAGGGATAACGCTAGCCCACTACCATGGCATCTCCCGGGTCAAAGGCGTAAAATTCCGGCCAGCCTAAAAACCCGCCAACTCGTTGGGAGTCAAGATGTCTGATATTAAGAAAGTGGTGCTGGCCTATTCCGGTGGCCTGGACACCTCGGTCATTGCCAAATGGATCACCGAAACCTACAACTGTGAAGTGGTGACCTTCACCGCCGATCTCGGCCAGGGTGAGGAAGTCGAGCCAGCCCGTGCCAAGGCCAAGGCCCTCGGTATCCAGGAAATCTACATCGAAGATCTGCGCGAAGAATTTGTGCGCGACTTTGTGTTCCCGATGTTCCGGGCCAATACGGTCTACGAGGGTGAATACTTGCTGGGTACGTCCATTGCGCGCCCACTGATCGCCAAGCGACTGATCGAAATCGCCAATGAAACCGGGGCCGACGCCATTGCCCACGGGGCGACCGGAAAAGGCAATGATCAGGTGCGGTTTGAACTCGGTGCCTATGCACTCAAGCCCGGCGTCAAAGTCATTGCGCCCTGGCGTGAATGGGATCTTACCTCGCGTGAAAAGCTGATGGCCTATTGCGAAGAGCACAATATCCCGGTCGATTTCAACAAGAAGGGCACGAAGTCGCCTTATTCCATGGACGCCAACTTGCTCCACATTTCCTACGAAGGCGGCATCCTGGAAGATCCCTGGGCCGAGGCCGAGGAAGAGATGTGGCGCTGGTCGGTCAGCCCTGAATCCGCACCAGACACCCCGACCTATATTGAACTGACCTATGACAAGGGCGACATTGTCGCCATTGATGGAAAACCGACCTCACCAGCCGATGTTCTGGCTTACCTGAACAAAGTAGGCGGCGACAATGGCATTGGCCGTCTGGATCTGGTCGAAAACCGGTACGTGGGCATGAAATCCCGCGGCTGTTACGAAACGCCGGGGGGCACCATCATGCTCAAGGCGCACCGCGCCATCGAGTCTATTACTCTGGATCGTGAAGTCGCGCACTTGAAAGACGAACTGATGCCGAAGTACGCCGAAGTGATCTACAACGGTTACTGGTGGAGCCCGGAGCGACTGATGATGCAGAAAATGATCGATGCGTCTCAGGAGCGGGTTAACGGCAAGGTTCGCCTGAAACTGTACAAGGGCAATGTCATTGTCGCAGGTCGTCAGTCAGACGACAGCTTGTTTGATGAGAGCATAGCGACGTTTGAAGATGATGCCGGTGCTTATGATCAGAAAGACGCCGAAGGCTTTATCAAGTTAAACGCCTTGCGCATGCGCATTGCGGCCAGCAAAGGTCGCAGCCCGTTGAAATAAATACGGGTCGCCATAAAAAAACCGGGCTGTCAGCCCGGTTTTTTTATGGGTTACACAAACACACTCTCAGTTCGGATTGCCATCCAGGTAAATATCCGTATCTCGCCCGAACAGGGCGCCGATCCAGATAAAGAACACCCACACCAATGCGCCAAAGGGCAGATAGCCGAAGTAGCCGAGCAATGGCATTTCCGAAAAGATATGAATGACATTGACGAAGGGAATGTCGTAGATCCAGTAGTTTGGGTTAGTCGGGTAACCGATGTCGGGGTGTTCACTGCCGAAATTCCACATCTCCCAGAGAAAGCCGTTAAACATGGACGCCAGAGCAATCAATACGCCAGGTGCCCAGTTACCCTGGGTTATCGCGGTAAAAGGTGACCACAGCGACTGGCGCAGCAGGACGCCAATAATAACGGCCAGGGGGCCAATCCAGATGCCCCAGAACATCAGTCGGGGAAAGAACACCAGTGCTCCGATTATCAGGCAGCCCAGAATGATCAGTAGATTCCCGGACAGCGGTAAGGCCGGGCCATTCTGATAGCGCGCCACCAGCTTGGGAAATGAATTCAGCAAATTAAACCATTCGAAGATGGCGGGCCAAACGGTGGTGTAAGCGATCAGAAACAGCAACACAATGACCGAGTGGGGCAGTGCGGTCATGTGACCATTGGGATAATACCAATTGCTGAGTACGAAATAGTCGTAGTATTCAAAGTACCCCCAGCCGACAACAGAAATCACGGCACTGAAGATAAGCAGCGCCGGCTTGGTGGCCATGAGCGATTTGCCATTGCTGCGGTGGTATACGATGCCGTCGAGCATGACGATAAAGCCCCACCAGAGCGGTGAGAAAGCGTAGAAAACCAGGTCGCCCAGCCACACCGGTCGCGCCCACATCACCCACCAGAAGCACACCATCACGGCAGCGCCAACCCAGAACCACCAGGGCAACGGTTTTTTTGGGGCCTGCGGAGCCGGGTTGGCACCTTGAATCCCGAACAGTTTCGGTACCAGCAGGAGCAGGCTAACCAGAACGGCCAGGGCGGCAACCACTAAAAAATAGGGCAGCGAGAACCCCGGTGCCGGTGAAGTTTGAATGGGAGGGAAAATACCGAAGCCGGGTGGCAGGTGGGTACCCGGGTATGCAAACCAGGCAGCCACCAGGGGAATCAGCAGCGTCAGTAGTATGGGCCAGAGAAGCCCCCATTTGTTGATTGGGTTCATCGCAGTGTCGGTTCCTTTTCGTTGTTATTGCTATTGTTCCTGGCCATTTTTCTGGCGTTAAAAATCGGTCGGTTAGCGACCTCCACGATCATTCAGCGAAGACTGCTCGGTCCATTTGAGAATCATGCTCTCCAGTTGTGTCAGTTTAATGGGCTTGAGCAGCACATCGTTCATGCCGGCTTCCAGGCAGTTGTCGATGTCGCGTTGTGATGTATTGGCGGTAAACGCAATAACGGGTTGCTTGAACTGACGCTGACGTAAAGCCCTTGTTGTTTCCAGGCCATCCATTACAGGCATTTGCATATCCATTAGCACCAGGTCGGGCTGGCGATACAACACATGGTTAAGGCCTTCTTCCGCTGATTCGAATCCGCTGGCGCTTACGCCCAGTCGAGTCAGCATTCCCAGCAACACCTTGAGGTTAACCGGGTTGTCATCGATCGCTACAATATAAAGGCGGCGCAGCATTAAGGGGTATTTTGCGGGTGCCGGGGCCGTCGCTGCCTGGCCGAGCAAGCGTCGAAAAGTTACTTGAGTACAAGGCAGAAGTTCGAGATTGACCGGAGGTGTCCAGAGGGGCAGATCGGTCGGTACCCGGTTCACCAGCCAATGCACCCTGGGGTGGCCGCTGAACCGGTTCGACAAGTCGGCATCCGGCTGGCTGGCGACCAGTATCCAGTGCTCTGCATCGTCTGGTAAGGGTTCGCTCAACGCGTCGAGTTGCGTTAGCGTGTACTCGATTTCGATACCCAGTCGACGGAGGCTGTTGGTGATCAGGTTGCTCAGGTCTGCATCGCTGCAGACGAGCCCCACCCGAACGGGCAGTGTGACGATATCCTCGCGCTCGCCCCGCATGGGCAGTGTGAACTGGAAGTCGCTGCCCAGATCCGGCTGGCTGAATACCGTCAGTTTGCCACCCATCAGAGCAACCAGCTTGGATGCGATTTGCAAGCCAAGGCCAGTCCCCCCGTATTTGCGTGAAATGGTGGCATCAGCCTGAGTAAAGGCCGAAAAAACCGATTCAATTTTATCCTGGGCAATGCCGATGCCGGTATCGGTGACATGAAACGTCAGGCAGTTCGAGTCGGGTTGTGACACCGACAGTTCGATTGACCCCTTTACGGTGAATTTAAAGGCATTACTGAGCAAATTGGCCAGGATCTGCTTCAGCCGGTTTGCATCGCCGATAACGCGACGCGGCACCTGGGTGTCTATATCGACCAGAAAACGAATCTGTTGCCGGTCGAATGCATCTTTGTAGATAGTGCACAGTTCATCCAGGGCTTCATCAAGGTCGAAGTACTCCTCAACCAGCTCCAATTGGTCAGCATTCATTTTCGCCAGATCGAGAATATCGTTGATTAAAAACACCAGAAAATTGGACGAGGCGTGAATGGCTTCCAGGTGTCGGCTGGTCTCAGCGGGCATCTGTTGTTGGCCCATCAACTCAACCGACCCCTGTATGGCGTTTAGCGGTGTGCGCAGTTCGTGACTGACATTGGCCAGAAAACGCTCTTTGGTGTTCAGGGCGTCGTTGGCTGCTTGCAATGCCTCCTGAGTGGCAAGCAGACCCGCTTCTTTTTCTTTGTAGACCAACCCCACCTGGTGACTGATGACCAGCGATAGCAGAATAACCTCCATCGAGACGGCAAACATGCCCAGGTGTTCAAGAAATAGGGTGTCGGCGACCGGCAGGCTGGAAGCGCCGATAGAAATAAGCGCGGGGATTGCGAAGGCGGCGTTCGCAATCAGATAGTATCGCGCCGTCTTGTTGCCTTGCAGCACCCGCGTAAGGCCTGCGGTAAATCCGTAAATTGCAAACAGGCCGACGCCGATGCGATCAATCTCCATCGACAGGCTGGGCCGAATCAACGCAAATACAAAGCCCAATACGAACAGTATGATCAGGCCGCTGCCGATGCGGTACAACCACTGCGACGTATGGGGTTTGATGTTCAGCAACACCATGACAAAAGCGATGTAGGCTGTATTTGAAATCAGAATGGGAAAACTGGTCAGGTAGAACTGATGAATGCTGAGCAAATCGCTGAATACCAGCAGAGAGGCTCCGGTAAAAAAGAAATTGCCGGTAATAAACAGGGCGTATAGTAAGTCGGCAGCCCGGCTGCGGCTGGTACCCAGGACAAAATAATAGATTCCCAATGCCAGGAAAATACCCTGACAGATCAGGGTTAGTGCATTACCCACCTTTATGCTCTGTTGATACACCTGCTGCTCAAATACGGCGGGCTGCGGTTGGGCTACATAGAAGGGGCTGTCCATTTTGGTGATGATCTGGTAATCACCGGGTTCGAAAAGCTGATCACGACCATGGCGCAAAAAATAGGGGTTATCCTGCTCGGACTCAATGCCTCCCTGAAAGCGGCTGATCAGGTCGCCGCTGGCGCGATCAAAAACCCAGTGTTCAAAGTTGGCGATGACCGAGGAGTTACGAAAATCGATGACCTGACGGGTCGTTTCAGTAAAAGAGACATCAATCACGTGCCAGTGATGACCGCCTTTCAACGAAACGCCGGTCTGAGATACCGCCTGAGATTGACTGTATTGGCGGGATAGAACGGCCGGTGACCAGTCGGGTGCCTGCTGAATCCAATAGCTGTCTGGCTCGACAGTGTCGGCATAAACCTGCATGGGCAGGGCCAGCAGTAAAACGGGCAAGCTGGCAAATAGCAATCCACAGGCTAGTCGATAAAGCACAGTGCTCGGTTCCTTTGTCAGTCGTGTCTTCGGCTCGGCGCTCTCGCCCTGGATGACAGAAGTTAGGGTCGATGAGCCTTGTTGTTATGCTTGCCATGCGCCAATGTGGTCAATGGTGGTAGCCATTAAATAGCCGCTCTGTGCCGTCAGGCCGACTCAGCCGCAGTAGCCCCTACCACTGCTCTAAGAATAACTGATAGCATGAATACCTGCGACCAACAAATTGGAACAAAGATGAAAGAGGTTGGATGAGGTCTGATTTGCCGGGTAGATCACCCATGGCAATGCCGGGTACCGACGACCCGGATACACCGATCTGTCCGCTGTGCAACGCTCTGAACAGTCAATGGTGGGTCCGCCGTAAGCAAAGGGACTATTGGCGCTGCCCAAACTGTCAGTTGGTATTCGTCGGGAGGAACCATTACCTCTCATTAACCGCAGAAAAAGCGGAATATGATAAACACCAAAACGACGTTGAAGATGTAGGCTACCAGCGGTTTCTGTCACGAGCCAGGCAAGCCGTCTTCGACCGGGTACCTGTTGGCTCAACCGGGCTTGATTTTGGTTGCGGACCGGGCCCTGCCCTGGCGGGAATGCTCGAAGAGGCAGGCTATTCTGTGAGTCTCTACGACGTTTTCTACTACCCGGATACCCTGGCTTTGACACGCTGCTACCGGTTTATCTGCATGACCGAGGTTATTGAACATCTGGCCAGCCCCGCCGAGGTACTGTCGGGCCTCTGGCAGCAACTGAAGGCAGGCGGCTGGCTGGTTGTTCAGACCCAGAGAGTGCGTGACCGCGAGGCGTTTGCGCGCTGGCGTTACCTGGATGATCCGACCCACATTGCCTTCTATTCAGAGGCGACGTTTGCCTGGTTAGCCGAGTACTTGGGGGCAGTGACCTGGGAAGTTGCAGATCGGGACGTTGTCGTGCTTAAGAAGGGCGGTTTCGGGTAACGTTATACGAGCCGTTATACGTGCAATATCCATTACCCCCGGCTCAGGTTACCTGGTCCAGCGGGTGCTCAGTCGCCGAACAGGGCGGTTTCGTAGCCAAATAACGCCGGTGCGCCGCCGGTATGGATGAATAACACCCGGTCATCGGGGCCAAAGAATCCACTGTGGTAACTATCGAACAGGCCGTGCATGGCCTTGCCTGTGTACACAGGGTCCAATAGCAGGCCTTCTGTTTCTGCGGTGACCCGCACCGCGTGTTTCATGCCTTCTGTTTCGATGCCATAGCCTGGGCCGACGTAGTCGCCATCGGTAACAATACGCGCGGGCAGAGCGTCGTCGCACAGACCCAGGCGGTCGAACAGCGGTCGGGTCAGGCTGAGAACCAGCTCTGACTGTGCTTCACCGGCCCGGCTGACGCAAAACCCTCTGATCGTTGCCGACAAGTCAAACAAGGCGGCACCGGCCAACAAGCCTGCCTGGGTGCCTGCACTGCCGGTGGCCAGAATGATGTGATCGAACTCGATGTCATTGCGGTATTGCCAATCCGCTATCTCCCGGGCACATTCCACGTACCCGAGTGCGCCCGTGGTGTTGGATCCGCCGACCGGTATGCAAAAAGGCTTATATCCTTCCTGGCTCAGAGCCGCTGAGCGCTGGTGCATCAACTCAATCCCATCCTGGCCTGGTTTGGCCAGCGTCAGGGTCGCGCCGAACAACCGGTTCAGCAAGACGTTACCGCTGTGATGGTAAAGTGCCTCAGGCGTTCCGGTTACTGGCTCCAGAATGAGTTCACAGTTCAGGCCCAGGCGCGCTGCGGCTGCGGCTGTCTGACGGGCATGATTGCTTTGCAGGCCACCGACGGTAAGAACAGTATCCGCTCCAGTATCGAGTGCTTCAGCCAGCAGGTATTCCAGCTTGCGTGTCTTGTTGCCGCCTAGCCCGAGGCCGGTGCAGTCGTCTCGCTTGACCCAAAGGTTCTGCGTGCCCAACTGCTCACCCAGGCGTGGCAGGTGTTCAATAGGAGTGGGGGCATGGGCCAGGCTGAGTTTTGGAATGTTGCTGAAAGCCATAATCTGTCCAGAGTGAATGTTGGTGCACTGCTGTCAGGCATCTGAAGACAGGCACGGTGCAGGACTACTGTTACCGATTTTTACACTCAGGGCAAACCAATGCGATAGCGGTTGGCCATTTTCAGCATCAATCACCGCGTTAGCGCAGGGAAATCCGGTCGAAAACCCGTCGCTGGTCGGGTATCCTAGCAGTTCGGGTCTAATGCCCGCCGCTGTAAGCGACTCTTTTGTATCATTCTTTTTGTTTACCCACTAACCACCGCAAACAACAGGATTCCGATGGACGCGACCTATACCCCGGCCAGCATTGAGCAACAGGTGCAGGACACCTGGAACGAGCAACAGGTTTTCAAAGCCCGGGTTGAGCCCGGCAAAGAGAAATTCTACTGCCTGTCAATGCTACCTTACCCCAGTGGTCGTCTGCACATGGGGCACGTTCGCAACTACACCATCGGTGATGTGATCAGCCGTTACCAGCGTATGCTGGGCAAAAATGTCATGCAACCGATGGGTTGGGATGCATTCGGCATGCCCGCAGAAAACGCGGCGATTCAGAACGGCGTTGCACCGGCAAAGTGGACCTTCGAAAACATCGATTACATGCGCAACCAGCTCAAAATGCTGGGGTTTGCCTACGATTGGGATCGCGAAGTTACCACTTGCACGCCCGAGTATTACCGCTGGGAGCAGTGGTTCTTTACCCGGCTGGTGGAGAAAGGCCTGGCGTACAAGAAAACCTCGCCGGTGAACTGGTGTCCCGTGGATCAGACGGTGCTCGCCAATGAGCAGGTTCACGATGGTTGCTGCTGGCGCTGCGACACACCGGTTGAGCGCAAGGAAATGGATCAGTGGTTCATCAGGACAACGGCCTATGCCGAGGAGCTGCTGAGTGAACTCGACAACCTGCCGGGCTGGCCCGATGAAGTAAAGGCCATGCAGCGTAACTGGATTGGCCGGTCTCAGGGTGTAACGCTCTCGTTCGGGTTGAAGGACAGTGACGAGACGCTTGAGGTTTACACAACGCGCCCGGATACCCTGATGGGCGTAACCTATATGGCGGTCGCTGCTCAGCACCCGCTCGCGTCAAAAGCGGCTGAAGGCAGTGATGCCCTGGCGAGTTTTATCCGCGAGTGCAAGAACATGACCACCAGCGAGGCTGATATGGCCACGATGGAGAAGAAGGGCTGTGATACCGGGTTAGTGGCGATTCATCCGCTGACCGGAGAAGAGATCCCGATCTGGTCTGCCAACTTTGTGTTGATGGACTACGGCAGCGGTGCCGTTATGTCTGTGCCCGGTCATGATCAGCGCGACTGGGAATTTGCGACCAAGTACGGTTTGCCCAAAAAACAGGTGGTTAAACCCGAGCCGGGCAGCGAAGCCGAGTGCGATTTAAGTCAGGAAGCGTTCACAGACAAAGGTGTGGTGGTTAATTCCGGCGATTATGATGGCCTGACCTCCGCCGAGGCTTTTGAACGTATTGCCGGTGACCTTGAAGCCCGGGGCAAAGGCGAAGTTACCATCAATTTCCGGCTGCGTGACTGGGGTGTGAGCCGTCAGCGATATTGGGGTACGCCCGTTCCTATGGTGTATGTCGATGGTGAGGCCAAGCCTTCGGAAACCTTCCCGGTCGAGTTACCCTACGACGTGGTCTTTGACGGCGCTAATTCGCCCATCAAGAACAACCCGGCGTTTGAAGACACAACCTGGCAGGGCCAGCCCGCCAAGCGAGATACCGACACCTTCGATACCTTCATGGAATCGAGCTGGTATTACGCGCGCTACTGCACACCGGAATACGACGACGGCATGCTTGAACCCGAAGAGGCCAACTATTGGCTGCCGGTTGATCAGTACATTGGTGGCATAGAACACGCCACCATGCACCTGATGTATTCGCGCTTCTTCCATAAAGCGATGCGCGACGAGGGTCTGGTTAAGTCCAGCGAACCCTTCACCAACCTGTTGTGTCAGGGCATGGTGCTGGCCGATACCTGGTACAAGGAAACCGAAAACGGGCGCGTTTGGGTGTCACCGACAGCCGTCGACGTTCAACGCGACGAAAAAGGCAAGGTACTGGGCGGTGTGGAAGCCTCGTCTGGCGATGCAGTGGTTTATGCTGGTATGGCGAAGATGTCCAAGTCGAAGAATAACGGCAAGGACCCGCAACAAGCCATCGAGCAATACGGTGCTGATACCGTGCGGTTGTTTTCCATGTTTGCCGCGCCACCGGATCAGACTCTGGAGTGGACCGAGTCGGGTGTACAAGGGGCCCAGAAGTTTCTGCAGCGGCTCTGGCGGGCAGTGCATGCCCTGATCGAAGCGGGAGACTGCGGGGACCTGAGCGGCCAGTCGTTGAACGAAGACCAGAAAGCCCTGCGTCGTAAAACTCACGAAACCATTGTAGGCGTGACCAGCGACTTTGGTGAGCGTAAAACCTTTAATACGGCTATTGCCAAAGTCATGGAGTTGCTGAACAGCATCAACCGGTTTGAAGCGCAAGACGCACTGGGTCGCGCGGTTGTTAAAGAAGCGTTGGATACGGCGGTGTTGGTGCTTGCCCCCATTGCTCCTCACGTTACCCAGGTATTGTGGCAGGCGTTGGGCCATCAGGGTCTGGTGATCGACGCAGCCTGGCCCACAGCAGACGAGTCAGCCCTGGTGAAAGATTCGCTGCTCTATGTGGTTCAGGTCAATGGTAAAGTGCGCAGCCGCATCGAGGTGCCAGCCAGTGCCGACAAGGCAGAGATTGAACGCACGGCCCTGGAGGATGACAACGTAGTGCGCTTTACCGAGGGCGTTACCGTGCGCAAGGTCATTGTCGTGCCCAACAAACTGGTGAACATCGTTGCCAATTAAGGCGCTGTTGAATCGAATCGGGCTGTTACGCAGCCTGACCATTGGCTTAATGCTGGGCCTTTTGGTCGGCTGTGGTTAT
Organism: Saccharospirillum impatiens DSM 12546; assembly: GCF_000423605.1. Classification (GTDB taxonomy): domain Bacteria; phylum Pseudomonadota; class Gammaproteobacteria; order Pseudomonadales; family Natronospirillaceae; genus Saccharospirillum; species Saccharospirillum impatiens. Next base: position 30,837 of record NZ_AUIH01000009.1, on the reverse strand, counting down.
CAGTTGAAGGGGCAGTTTCGCTTGGCGGAGGGTTTGAACCCTTTGGTCTGGCAGTCTCAGGTCGACGCTGACGAGCTGTACCAGACCCTGCGTGGCACCTTTGCCCTCTATGGTCTGGAGTTGCAAACCGCTCCGTCCGGGACTCTGTTGCGATTGCACCGCGAAACGTATTCTGAAGTCAGTCTGGATGAAACCATCATTCTCACGCTGGAAGTTGAATGGAGCCTGGTCAACGAATTTGACCGGGCGGTGATCAACCGGCGGGTCAGCCGGGTAGAGTCCCGTTTGACGGAAGACGATGATGACGTCCGCGAGCAGCGTCGTCAGATACTGCGTAACCGGATCGCGCTGTTGGTGTTGGATCAACTGGAAGCCGTGACCGGGGAAGATCTGTTAGCGCTGGAGTCCGGCGGATGAAAGTGTCTCCTCAGCAACTGACTCACCAACTGACGCAAACCCTGCCGGCCATTATCTGGCTCAGTGGCGACGAACCCTTGTTAGTGCTTGAGGCGGGCGACCAGGTGCGGGCAGCGGCCCGACAGGCGGGCATTTCCGAGCGTCAGGTATTTCATGCGGATGCTCAGTTCGACTGGAACCAGCTGTACGAAGCGAATCAGTCGATGTCGTTGTTCGGTGACCGGCAGTTACTCGAACTGAGACTGACCGGAAAACTCAATGACGCGGGCCGAAAAGCGTTGGTGGCCTACGCCGGGAATGCCAATCCGGATAACCTGTTGTTGATCGTGTCTGACAAAATAGAGGCAGCCCAAAGCAAGGCGAAGTGGTTTGCCAGTGTCACGGATACGGCCTGGTGGGTGCCCATCTGGCCGATAGAGCGCCATCAGTTACCGGCCTGGTTACGTGGGCGATTGCAGCAGCATGGTTTGCAGATCGACGATGATGCACTGGCGTTGCTGGCCGACCGGGTAGATGGCAATTTGCTGGCCGCGCGACAGGAAATCGACAAGCTGCTACTGGTCAGCGACAGTACTTCACTGACGCTGGAAACCGTGGTGCAGGCGGTATCTGACAGTGCGCGATTCACCATTTTCGACCTGGCCGACGCCGTACTCAACGGCAATCTTGCCCGCAGCCAGCGAGTGCTGTCTGGCTTGGCGGCCGAGGGCATTGAGGCCCCCATCGTGCTTTGGGTGCTGGCGCGAGAGTTGCGCCATCTGGTGCAATTGGCGGACGCCCAGGCCATGGGCCAGCCAATGCCCGCCGTGTTCAAACGGCTGCGCATCTTCGATAAACGGCAGGGGCCCTATCAGGTTGCTTTGCGTCGTGGTGACGCCCTGTTGTGGCAACGGTGTCTGATCCTGTGCGGTGATATCGATGCCACCATTAAAGGGCGTGCTGCCGGTGACCCCTGGCACAAGCTCAGTGCACTGGTGTGTGAGATTTCGCAACCGGGCGTTGTGCCGGTTTAGCAGGTTGTTGAAAAAGGCACTCTGCTTTTCCAAAACACGATATCCAAAAAATGTGATGATTGCGTATCTCCCGAAATTAATGACTTAGCCGTCATCGATTTCGTTGGAACTTTCGAATTGTCGGACCACATGTTCCAGTAGCAGGCGACTGAAGTTCTGCGAATTTCAGCGGCCTGTTAGAGGTTGGTGTCGGTTTCATCAAATTCTGGTCGCTCACGGCTGCAGCTCAGTTGAGTTGGAACTCAATTGTCATTGCCAAGCGAGTCGTTTTGTCCAGACAACAATAGTGAGAACTGACAATGATGCTTTCCAATGCCGCCAGGGCGGTTTCATTAAATATATCCCGGTGTGCCGGGGTCAGAATGTCAGCCGTAAAGTCACCATTTGGATACATTTCAATGCTCACCTCAACGGAACCCTCCCAGCCACGACGTTTAGCCAGCGCGGGGTAGGTCATCTGCCTGGATAAGGCTTCCTGTAGCCAGATTTTCACGTCTTCACGCTGGTCTTCTGTTTGAACAATCTCCGTCCCTGATGATTCTGGCAAAGGTGGCCCCGGTGATAGGGGTAATGTACCCGTTGTGAGCGAATCATTGTTGACCGCTGTCTTAACGGGCTCAGACTGTTCCTGTTCCTGTTCCTGTTCCTGTTCCTGTTCCTGTTCCTGTTCCTGTTCCTGTTCCTGTTCCTGTTCCTGTTCTTGCTCGTTTGGCAGAGTCAGCCGGGGCGTCTCTTCTGTGGCTGCCACCGCAGATCGAGTGTTTTTCTCAGTCTGAACTGTCGATTCTGTCTGGGGTTCCGGTCTCAGCGTTTGATTCACTGTTTGAGGGGTGGCTGATTCACGGCTCAACGGTTGTTGTTCGTTGACTGTGTTATTCACTGGCGCAGCTGCGAGCGGCATCAGATTGACAGAAATGTTGCCGCTTGATTCGGGTTCATACACGAATGCCTGGCCAGGCAACCACACAATCAGTGCAATATGGGCTGCAACTGAAAGGGTAACTGCGACAAGCCAGGCAGGTTTCATCGGAACCTCATTTTAAGAGCCATACTAGAAGTGATATTTGGCTGATAACTTGAAGCTTCGGCCGGGGGTGTTGTAGTAGGAGTCCGAGGAACTGTCGTAGTTGGTGACATAGTCTTCATCCAGTACATTGTCCACACGGGCACTCAACGTGCTGCTGTCATTCAGGCTGATCCGACTGCCCAGACCCAGAATGGCATAGTCGCCCAGTGCAACAGCACCATTTTTACGACCACTCTCTGTTTGCAGGTCCGTATTAAATCGCCATTGTCCATAATCGTAGCCGAGGGCGGCAAAGAGTGTCCATTCAGGGCGATTGTTGAGTCGCTCATCATCTGCGTCTCGCGCATCCGTCAGGGTGGAGTTCACAGCGAGATCGAAGGCGCCGAATTGTTGGGTGACATCCAGTTCAAGACCGTGAATGCGGGCTTCGTTGATGTTGGTTGCTGTGACGGTGTTCGGGTCAGAGCCGATCAGGTTGGTGGTGTCTATCCGATAGGCGCTGAGACGCCACTCGCCACCCACAGTAAACTGCCTCAGGGCCAACTCAACACTCCGGGATTCTTCAGGTTCTACGTTCTCATCGCCGTAGCCTGGAAAATACAGTTCGTTGAAGCTAGGGGCTCTGAAGGCAGTGCCAGCTGACCCGATCAATTCCAGTGAGTCATTAACCAGGTAGGATGCGCCGAGCGTTCCGGTAGTGTAGGTGTCATAGGCGCTGTTGTTGTCGAACCTCAGACTGCCCTGGAGCCCAAAATCGCCGACATAGGTGGCCAGGCTGGTAAAAATACCGGTATTCAGACGTTCGTTTTCGTCGTAATTGGTAGTCGATTCCAGTTCGACGCTATCGACATCGAGTCCGAGAATGGCAGTAACGTCGCCCAGGTTACGTTCGGCTAAAGCATTGGCTGTATAGCCAGTCGTTTTAAACTGGGTGTCATTGGCCGAATCATCCCCGTCGCTGTTGACGCTGTCGTCTACATACCGGCCGATACGAGTACTGAATCGTGTAGTGCCAGACAGATCGTAGTCCAGTGACAGGGAGGAGTTGACCAGTTCAGTCTGGGTTTGCCAGTCAATTTCAGTCGCTGTGAAGCCGGTGTAACAGACCGAGTCGTAATGGGCCTTGCTGCTTGATTGAATATGGTTTATCCCGAGTAGCAGGTCATCGGACAGGCGGGTATCCACCGAGAGGTTGCCCGCGTACTGACTGAAACCATCGGCGTCTTTGTTGGAGTCTGAGGTCAGTGTCGTACTGTCAAAGCCATCGGTACCGGTGTAGAAGATATCTGCAGCTGCCCGTGTTTTATCGGTTGAAAACTGAAAGCCTGCACCGACTCGACGGAAATTATTACTGCCGTAGCTGCCCGTCACATAGACATCGTCATTGGCTTTGGCCGGTGACTTGGTAAACACCTGAATAACCCCACCGATGCCATTGGCGCCATAGAGGCTTGATACCGGCCCGCGTACCACTTCTATGCGTTCAATATTCGATAAGGGGATGCTGGAGAAAGACGTTTGCCCGGTGGAGGCACTGACTGACGGTACGCCATCGATCAGCACCAGAACCTGACTGCTCGAGGTCCCTCTGAGCAACACATTACTGGTGGCACCCAGGCTGCCTGAATTGACCAGGCCGACGCCGGCGAGTCGGCTCAGCAGGGTGCCGAGGTCGTCGTCCTGATAGCGCTTCAGGTCTTCTTCGGTCAGTACCGTAACGGCCGACAGGGTTTGAGTTATCGGGGTTTCATATCGGGTGGCTGTCACGACGACATCTTCAGCGACTGCCGTTGTAGGCAGTGCAGATGTCAGCAGCAGTATTGGTGCTGTAAACGTAATACGATTCATTGAGGTTCCTTTCGTCATTCATATTGGATGAATAAACGAAGGGACAAGTCTAGCGGCTGACAAGCGGTCACGACAAAGCCAACGTGACCGTCGGACCGAATGACAGAAATCCACTTTGTTGCCCTCCGCAACAACAGGGTATTCAGTCACTGGCCGGTCTCCGGGCTTAAGAACGTAAGTAAATTCAGCAGAATCCACTTTGGCTTGGCGCCTTCCCGCTTGCGCAGTGGCTGGTTGCCGTGCCCGTCCTGTTACCGTTGCGGGGGCAGCATCAGGTTTTCACTGATTTCCCGTACACCAATAACCGTCTGTTTGTGGGCGGCATCATAGAATGCTTTTAGGAGGCGGGCAAGCCAGCCGGCCTCTTTTGCCGGTCGAGGCTCGCTTCGCCTATTAAAAAGGCCTTGCTTTAGCCTGGATTTAATAATGATTTTCGTTCGAGTGCCCAGCGCCGGAACCGGGCTCGCCATGGCTTCTCAATCAAGGTATAGGTCCCATAGGAAAAGGCGACTACCAGAGCCAGTGCCAGCAAGTTTATCAGGCCGGCATAGGGCGTTTTGAACACTTGCAGCGAGCCCATGCCCACCCGATATATTTCACTGGTTGGTAACCCAATGACATACTCGGTCAGGTTGTCTATGACGATGAAAATCAGCGCATGTGTCATATAGATGGAATACGACAGCGTGCCAATGAACATCAGTGGTGCCGTCGATAGCAGTGCACTGAGCCATCCTTCAGCCTGCAGTGTGAAGACACCTATCAATAAGCCGAAGCTGACAAAAGTGGCTAGCTGAATGACTTTTGCGTCGTGGGATTTCCAGACCAGAAACAGCATGGCCAGCATTACTGAGGATTCCAGTAGGTGACTGGCCATCGGCTTTAGTGTTAGACGCTTGCCTTGTGTTTGCGTAAATACAAAGGCACCCAAAAAGAAGCCAGCGACACAGCGCGGAAAACCGAAATGGTCTGCACTGAGCAGTGATGAACCGGTTTGCATATACAGCAATGCATAAGAAAACAGACTGACCAGCAAATAAAGTAAGGGTTTCCGGTCTTTCGGTGTAGTGGCAATGAATGCGAAAAATACCAGATAGGTAAAGAATTCAACACTGATGCTCCAGGCCGGGTAGTTCCAGCTGAGTGTTTCAGTGACCCCCATGCCGTTCACCAGAAACAGGTTCGCCAGGAAGTTGCTCAGACTGTTTTTGTCGAATGGGTTTCCCCCCAGGCCCATTTCAAAATGGGCGTACCCTTTCAGGAGAATGTAAGGTAGCCAAAGCAGCAGCATAAACAGGTGCAATGGGTACAGGCGTCCAAAGCGAAGGAGGGTAAAAGACTTGAAGCTAAGCCCCTGGTCTATTTTGTCTGCGTAAGCGAGGGCCATGACAAAGCCCGAGAGAATGAAGAAAAAATCAACAAAAATTGAGGCTTGTTCAACCAGGGGTGGGTAAGTAGCGACGACAAAACTCGAATGTATCAGGGCAACCATAATGGCGGCCAGCCCTCGTAAGGATTCCAGTGACGGGTATTGCATGGGCTCACTCCTTTGAACGCACAATGACATTAGCGACGCATCGGTGCCGCGCGACGGTTTATCGGGTTGTTGCACAACAGAACGACGGTTGGACTGGGTAGAATGACGAAGCAGTACAAAGGGCTTGAACGAGACAGCACCTGAGGGCCAGTTCCATGGCATCCAGCGGTTATAAATACCAGCTTGTTTCAGGCTGATCAAGGTAAAAGTAAAAAACCCGGGCATTGCTGCCCGGGTCAGTGAAAGCCCGATTATTGGGATCAGGCTGCTTTTGGGGCCAGTGCCTTACTCGCCCAGGTAAGACCGATACATCCACACATCTTTTTCTTGCTCGCGGATGTAGTCGCCCATCAGGGCTGCTGTGCCTTCATCGCTGGCGTCCTGGGCCAACGACAGCAAGGCGCGTTGCTTGCCTATCATAGCCTGATAGGATTCCAGAATGTGCCCTACGGCAGCACGCCCATCGCGTACCCGGGTCTGTTCCTTGATGCTGGCGCTTTCCAGATATTTGCTGTAGCTGTGCACGGGCTCGTGCCCCAGCGTCTGAATGCGCTCTGCGACTTCGTCAATCTTGGTCAGCAAATTGGTGTACAACTCTTCAAATTTGACGTGCAGCTCGAAGAAGTTTTCACCCTTGATGTTCCAGTGAAAGCCACGGGCATTCATGTAGAACACCTGATAATTTGCCAGCAGCTCGTTCAGGCCTGAGGCCAGCTTTTCTGCACTGGCCGTGTTCAATCCAATTGCGTTGGTACTCATGGGCACCTCCTTCTGTTAAGAATGTTCAGGACTAGTGTCTTACAGTACAGAGGTGAGGGCGAATGAAAGGAGTTAAACCCTTTGATAGCCTAATAGTATCATGTTAAAAAATATGATCGCTTTAAACTATTGCTTGATGGCAGAAGTGGCTTGTGCGCCTAGGCTAGATCCTGGCCAGCCTGGGTGCGGGGCTCGTCGTAGATAAGGGCACTGCCAATCCGGTGCTTGCCATGAAGCTCGGCTATGGCTTCATCGAGCAGGATCAGGTACTTAAGGTCAATCGGGTGGATATCTACACCGCGGCGCTGGCATTGGGCTGCAGCATAGGCGTGTTTGATCACCATAAAAGGCGTATGGTCGCGTTCGCGCAAGAACACCGCGAGTTGCTGTTTTTCCTGTTCTGTCAGTCCGTCTATAAACATGTAGGTTCTGTCGACACCATAATCGTAAATGCAGGGTATTATGGATGACGCATGATGACTAACTCTGTGATGCAGTCGAGGGTAAAAGTGTGATACACCTCTAAAAACAGGGGTGTAATCGTCAAAAATATGACCTGTGGCCAAGTCTTGTCGAAAAAAGCCGGTGAGCTGTCAATATTCAGTCTCTGATTGGCGCCAGAAAGCCACCAGACCAAGTTGGGCGCGGGGCAGAACCGGTCTGCCCCGCAGTGATGGGTTATCCCCGTCTGGGTCCGAATGCTCCCGGTGCTTAGTTGATCAGGTCTCGCAGGACAAAGTGCAGAATACCGCCATGCCGGTAGTAGTCCCACTCGACGGCAGTATCGATTCGCACTCGGGCCTCAAAGCTGCGTTGCGTGCCACTGGCATCCTTCACATGAACGGTGACCTGCTCCGGTTCGCCTTGCAAAGCCTCGACTGAGAAAGACTCTTCTCCGGTCAAACCAAGGCTCTCAACCGACTCACCCTCCATGAATTGCAAGGGCAAGACCCCAAAACCAACCAGATTGGACCGGTGAATGCGCTCGTAGCTTTGCGCAATAACCACTTTAACACCGAGCAGATTGGTGCCCTTGGCGGCCCAGTCCCGGGAGGAGCCGGTGCCGTATTCTTTACCGGCGAGTACGACCAGGGGGGTGTTGTCGTGCTGATAGCGCATGGCGGCATCATAGATGCTGATGATCTCGTCACTGGGTAGGTGTTTGGTCCAACTGCCTTCAGTGCCGGGTGCCATTTGGTTGCGCAGGCGCACGTTAGCGAAGGTGCCACGCAGCATCACTTCGTGGTTGCCCCGGCGCGAACCGTAGCTGTTGAAATCTTCCGTGCTGACACCTTGCTCTTGTAAGTAGCGCCCTGCGGGGCTGTCGGGCTTAATGGCACCGGCCGGGGAAATATGGTCTGTGGTGATCGAATCGCCGACTTTTACCAGGCACCGTGCATTGTCCACTGCCCCGGGCGCGCTGGGCGTTTTTGACATGCCCTCAAAATAGGGCGGCTGTTTGACATAGGTAGACTCTGGCCAGCTGTAGATCTCGTCTCTGGGGACGGGGAGTTCCCGCCAGGCCTGGGTGCCGGAGAATACATCCTTGTATTTTTCCTGATACAGGCCCGATCCCAATGCGGATTGCACCGTTTCAGCGATGTCATGCTGGCTGGGCCAGATGTCTTTCAGGTAAACCGGTTGGCCGTCTTTTCCGGTGCCCAGGGGCTCGCGAGTCAGATCGACCGTCATGGAGCCCGCCAGTGCATAAGCGACGACCAGAGGAGGCGAGGCGAGATAGTTGGTCGGCACATCCTGGTGGATACGACCCTCGAAATTGCGGTTGCCGGACAAAACAGATGAAACTTTAAGGCTGCCTGCGCGAATCGCGTTTTGAATGGCCGGGTGCAGTGGGCCTGAATTGCCAATGCAGGTGGTGCAGCCAAAGCCGACGATATTGAAGCCGAGGGCATCGAGCGGTTTCATGACGCCGGCTTTTTCGAGGTACGCCGGCACAACTTGAGACCCCGGGGCCAGCGATGTTTTTACCCAGGGCTTAACGGTGAGGCCACGTTCGTGAGCGTTTTTGGCCACCAGGCCCGCTGCGACCATGACCGCCGGGTTGGATGTATTGGTACAACTGGTGATGGCGGCAATGACGACGGCTCCGTGTTTGAGCAGGTGTTTTTCACCGTCTATTTCATATTCAACGGCACCGCGGTCACGCAGGTTTACGCTGTCTACAGCCGTCTGGCCGCCTTCGCCTTCAAAGCGACCCTGTTCAGGGGTTTTATCGGTAGAGATGGTATCGGCGTCGTGTTGAAGTAGCTGGTCAAAGGCGCTACTGGCATCACTCAGGCGTACGCGGTCCTGGGGCCGCTTGGGGCCTGCAATGCTGGGTACCACGGTACCCAGATCCAGGGTCAGGGTGTCGCTGTATTCAGCCTCCCTTGCGCCAGTATCCCGCCACAGGCCCTGGGTCTTGGCATAGGCTTCAACCCGATCCCGGACCGACTGCTCACGCCCGGACAGCTCAAGGTAGCGCAGTGTTTCCCGATCAATGGGAAAGATGCCACAGGTGGCGCCGTATTCGGGCGCCATGTTGGCGATGGTGGCACGGTCTGCAAGGGGCAGGTTGTCGAGTCCATCGCCATAGAATTCGACAAATTTACCGACCACGCCTTTTTCACGCAGCATTTGCGTCACGGTCAACACCAGGTCGGTGGCGGTGGTGCCTTCGGGCATCTGACCGGTGAATTTGAAGCCGATGACTTCCGGTATCAACATGGTAATGGCTTGTCCGAGCATGGCGGCTTCGGCTTCGATGCCGCCGACCCCCCAGCCCAATACTCCCAACCCGTTGATCATGGTGGTGTGGGAGTCGGTTCCCACCAGCGTGTCCGGTAGCGCCCAGGTTTCGCCATCTTTCTCTTCAGTCATGACGACATCGGCCAGGTATTCCAGGTTGACCTGATGCACAATGCCAGTGCCCGGCGGGACCACCCGGAAATTGGAAAACGCTTGCTGGCCCCAGCGCAAGAACTGATAACGCTCCGCGTTTCGTTCAAATTCACGTTCGGTGTTTTTGGCCAGGGAGTCAGGTTGGCCGTAAAAATCAACCATGACCGAATGGTCGATCACCAGGTCCACCTGACTGCGCGGATTAATCAGCGCCGGGTCGCCGCCGAGCTCGCGCATCGCCGCTCGCATCGCGGCCAGGTCTACAACGGCTGGAACGCCGGTAAAATCCTGCAACACCACGCGGGCGGGTGAAAAACCGACTTGATGGCTTGGCTCGGTTTTGGCATCCCACTGACACAGGGCAGTAATGTCGGCGGCCGTGACGTTCTTGCCGTCCTCTTTGCGCAACAGGTTCTCAAGCAAGATTTTCAGCGAGAAAGGCAGGCGGTCAATGTCGTAGTCTTTTGCCAGCGCATTGAGGTTGTAAAACTGGTAGTGCTGATCGCCAACAGTGAGCGTATCGCGGGCGTTGAATGAGTCGGTCATGGGCCCTCCCGATGAAAACGAATGAATAACAACGCCTAACATTGGCACAGTCAGTCGGGAAGTCCAGTCCCGAGGCGATTGAGTCTGCCTATCTGGTCAGTGTTCAGGCGTTCACCGGCGTTCCATACCGCTCAGTTGGGTGGCCGGTTCTTGGCTTCGATCCAGCGGCTCATGTATTCGGTTGCCCGGTGTTGCGACTGCCAGAGTATCCGCCCCCAGAGGTTTTGGTGGCGGATGTGCGTCAGGTTATCTTGCAAAGAATGCAGTGCTGCAATGAACCTGGGTGCGTGGTGCTCTCTCAAAAACCCCTGTTCCAATGCGTCGTGCCCGCAGGTCTGTACTCTTGTCCAGTCATTCTGGTTGCTGTACAGCTGGACCAGGGTGGCGGCCAGTTGCTCCGGTTCATCGCTGAGCGGATAGCCCAGGGCATCGCTGTCGACCATCGATTCGGCACCGATGGGCGTGGTGACCGTGGGGGTGCCGGATAACCAGCCCTCCAGTATTTTGCCTTTCTGTCCGGCGCCAAAGCGCAGAGGCGCGACGTTCAGTCGGTAGTGAGAGAGCGTCTCCAGAGCGTTGTCACACCGGCCTTTTATTGAGAAGCCTTGGCGGGGAGCGTGCCACTGTTGCACGGCATGGTCGGCGTAGGCGCCGTACACGTGGCACTCAACCCCGGCGAGTTGAGGTCGGATCAGTGGCCAGACGGTTTGCCTGAACCACGCAACCGCGTCTTTATTTGGCGCGTGTTTGAAGCCGCCGATCATCATCAGGTGCTGGCGGTCAGCATAAGATCGCCAGGCATTGGGGTCGGGCAGGTCGGGAATCAGAAAAGGCAGGTACAACAAACGTTCAGTCGGGACCTTGAAGACCGACTGCAACAGGTCGATCTCAACCCGTGAGATCATGACAACACAGTCACATCGAGCCATGGCCGCCAGTTCGCGTTCGGCGGTTGCGGTAAAGAGGTCGGGCGCGGGCCAGGGGGGCGGGGTGTTTTCGCGGTCGTGTTGACGTACGGCCTGGTGCCTGGCTTCGCGAAGCGTGTGAAAATCGCTGGTGTCGAGCAGGGTTGCGGCGTCGGGACACTGCTCCCGGACCCGCCATCCAAATTGTTCTTCCATGACAAACCGGTCGTAGATCACCAACTGGGGGGCCAGAGAGGCGATCCAGGCATCGAAAGCGCTGTCGTTGACCGCAATGGAATGCGACTGATAACCCAGGTCTGTCAGATCGTGTTGAAACGGTGAGGCGTCTGCCGGGCTGGCGATGTGGATCTGATAACCGGCTTCCCGGCACAGATCCAGAATGTCCAGTGTACGGCGTCCAGCCGCCGTTGATGCGGGCTCTGGCCAGTTTTTGGCGATGAACAAGGCGCACTTACTTGAGAAACTACTTGAGGTTCTGGTCATCTGCTGTGACAAATGCTCACCAACATAAACGGACGTCGGAGAGTAAACGCGGTACAACCTTACGTCCAGCTCCGACTAAGGATGGAGGCCATCATGAAACGTATCTATTACCTCACGGATGACATTGAGCACGCCGAGCACATTGCCACGGAATTGGCCCATTACCCACTGCACAACACCTACGTCCAGGTACTCAGCCAGGACGAAGTCGGGTTGTCGGTTCATCAGTTGAGGAGCGCGTCCTATCTGGCACGCCAGGACATTGTGCACCGGGGCAGTCAGGGGCTCATGCTGGGGCTAGGGCTGGGCAGTTTGCTGCTGATGCTTTCCGGCAGTTTGGGCCTGGCACCCACGGATGTCAGCGGTCAGCTCGCGCTGGTCCTGTTGTTCGGATTGTTGTTGGGTTGGGCAGGGTGTCTGATTGGTCTCAATCAGGAGAACCATCACCTCGCGTGTTTTCACGACGATATAGAGCGTGGCCGCACTCTGATGATGATCGATGTCGCGCCCGGGAAAGTCAGTGACGTGAAGGCCATCATCGGGCTTGTCAGCCAGCGTGACCCATCGGGCAAGATAGCGTTGCCGGTCTATGCGGGGGAATCCAGGGGCCTTAGCATCAGCTGATTCAACTGATGCCAGTGCCCCCCTTAAGCCAGAAGTTAGCCTGCGATGGGCCCAATTCCCACTTTTTTGCGCACGTCGGCCATCAGCGGCGCTGAATAGTCGCGCGCTTTTTCAGCACCCCGAGCCAGAATAGCGTCGAGCTGGGCCGGATCATCCATCAACTGATTATACGTCTCACGTTTTTCTCTGAGCTCTTCGTTCAGCATGTCGAACAGCACTTTCTTCATCTCGCCCCAGGCAATGCCGTTGGCGTACTGGGTGCGCATATCGGCGATCTGGTCAGCCGTGGCGAAGGCTGAGTAGATATCAAACAGCGCCGAATCATCCGGATCCTTGGGTTCACCCGGTTCCAGCAAGTTGGTTTTGATTTTGTTAATCAGTTTGCGGAATTTTTTCTCACCTTCGAACAACGGAATGGTGTTGTTGTAGCTTTTGGACATTTTGCGACCGTCGAGTCCGGGCAAAATCATGCCGGACTCTTCGATGACGGCCTCCGGCAGCGCAAAGGTGTCGCCATACAGGTAGTTGAACCGCTGCGCTATGTCCCGGGCCATTTCTATGTGTTGGGTCTGGTCTTTGCCGACCGGGATTTTTTCACCGTTGAACATCAGAATGTCGGCGGCCATCAGAATCGGGTAGCTGAACAGACCCATGGTGATGCCCCGGTCCGGATCGGCGTTGTCGTCATTCACGTTGTCCTGTACCGCTGCTTTGTAAGCGTGTGCCCGGTTCATCAGGCCTTTGGCGGTGACGGTGGTCAGCACCCAGGTCAGTTCGGTCACTTCCGGGACATCCGTCTGGCGGTAGAAGGTAACCCGTTCAGGGTCCAGGCCACAGGCCAGCCAGGTCGCGGCAATGGCGCGTACGGACTCTCTGACTCGTTCGGGTTCCTGGCACTTGATCAGGGCGTGATAGTCGGCCAGAAACAGAAAGGATTCGGTGTTGGCATCGCGGCTGGCATTAATGGCCGGGCGAATCGCGCCCGCGTAGTTGCCCAGGTGCGGAATGCCTGTGGTGGTAATACCGGTCAGTACGCGCGTTTTGGTCATGAGTATTATGGGTCGCTTTTGGGTGGTCGTTATGGGTGTTGAGGGTAGGGAACGATCAGACTGGAAACCTTACCGAAACCGCAGGGGAAAATCGAGTTGAAGCCCTGAAAGCGGCGCCCCCGTAGCCGGGGGCGCTGAAGTCATCAGGTTTTTTCTTTGCTGTCCTCGTCTTCATCGACATCGGTCAGCCAGGCGGGAATGTCTTCCTCTTCCGGGTCATCCGATTTTTCCGGGGGCATCAGGTCCTGCTTGGTCAGGTCCAGCGCCATCAATACGTTGGCCGATACGTAAACCGACGAGTAGGTCCCCACCAGTACACCGACAGACAATGCCATAGCGAAACCGAAGATCAGTTCGCCGCCAAAGATGCCCAGAGCCACCAACACCAGAAGTGTGGTCAACGAGGTGATCAGGGTTCTGCCAAGAGTCTGAGTCAATGACAGGTTGATCAGATAATCGGTTTCATCGCGCCGGACCATGCGAAAGTTTTCCCGGATTCGGTCGGCCACCACGATGGTATCGTTCAGCGAATAACCGATCACCGCAAGAACTGCGGCCAAGACCGTCAGGTCAAACGCCATCTGGGTAATCGAGAAGAACCCGAGCACAATAACGACGTCATGCACCAGGGCGGCGACAGCACCGACCGCGAACTTGAACTGGAAGCGAAGCGCAATGTAGACCATGACAACGCCGAGCGCGACCAGCATGCCGATACCGCCGTTTTCGCGCAGCTCCTCGCCGACCTGAGGGCCTACGAATTCATTGCGGCGCAGCTCAACGTCATCGCGTTTCTCTGACAGCAACGCCAGGACTTCGTCGCCAAGCCGCGGATTGTTGTCTTCCTGCATGCGGATCAGTACATCGGTATTGTTACCGAAATACTGAACGACTACGTCGCGGTAGCCGGCGCCGTTGAGCGTGCTGCGAATGTTTTCGACATCTGCAGGCTCTTCGTAACCCACTTCGATTTGGGCGCCACCGGTAAAGTCGAGGCCGAAATTCAGCCCGCGAACCGCCAGTGACCCCAGGGAAATGGCCAGCAATACCAGTGATGCAGCCGCCAGAATGCGGCGATGGCCCATGAAATTCAGCACTTTCAAATCAGACATAACGGGCTCCTTAAATGGGCAGCTTCTTCACCACCCGACCGCCGAAGGTCAGGTTGGCCAGGGCACGCGTCAGCATGATGGCAGTGAACATGGAGGTGACGATGCCGACCGAGAGCGTGATCGCAAAGCCCTTGACCGGGCCGGTGCCGATGGCAAACAGAATGACCGCTACAATCAGGGTGGTCAGGTTGGCATCGAAAATCGTCGAGAACGCGCGATTGTAGCCGCCGTCGATCGCGGCCTGTGGTGAGCGGCCGTCCGCAATTTCTTCGCGTATTCGGCTGAAAATCAGCACGTTGGCGTCCACAGCCATACCCACGGTCAGTACGATACCGGCAATGCCGGGCAGGGTCAGGGTGGCACTCATCATCGACATAACGGCGATAATCAGCACCAGGTTGGCACTCAGCGCGACCGCAGCGAAGATGCCGAACACCTTGTAGAAGCCCAGCATGAATAGAATGACCAGGGCAAAGCCAATGATAACCGATTGCGTACCCATGCGGATGTTCTCGGCACCTAGGCTTGGGCCGACGGTGCGCTCTTCAACAAACTGCATTGGCGCTGCCAGGGCGCCTGCGCGCAACAGCAGAGCCAGGTCTGAGGCTTCCTGAGCGTTATCCAGCCCGGTGATGACAAAACTGTTGGAGAAGGCGCCGCGAATGGTTGCCAGTGAAATGATTTCGCGTTCCTCGACCGAGTTATAAATGGGTACGGCCTCGCCATCGACTTCTTCATAGCCTTCCAGAATGGACTTCTGCTCAATAAATAGCACGCCCATGGGTACGCCTATGGAGCGCCGGGTGGTCTGGCCCATGCGTGAACCGCCGTCACCATCGAGGCTTACGGAAACCTGGGGTAGTCCATTTTCGTCATACGACACACGGCCATCGGTTACGCTGTCGCCGGTGACGATGACCTCAGTCTCCAGCATGGCGGTGCGATTGCTGTCCTTGAACGGGTAGACTTCACCCTGTCCATCGCGTGACTCTAAACGAAATTCCAGGTTAGCCGCCTTACCAAGAATGTTCTTGGCTTGAGCGGTGTCCTGAACGCCGGGCAATTCAACGACAATGCGGTTGCGCCCCTGGCGTTGGACCAGCGGTTCGGCAACACCCAGTTCATTCACCCGGTTGTTCAACGTCGTCTGGTTCTGGCTGACGGCATAGTCTTCCAGTTCGGCGATGCGCTCTGCTGTCAGGGTTAGGATTAGGCCCGGTAGCCCGCGCGACTCGATATCGGTGCGCTGGAATTCAGGTAGATTGCGGCGCAGCCAGGTGTCGGCTTCGCCTCTGAAGTCTTCATCGGCCAGCAAAACCTGAATGGATCCATCGTCGAGCACATCAACACCGCGGTAACGGATGTTTTCATCGCGGAAAGTGGTGCGGATATTGGCGGCGTAGCTGCTTAGCCGGCTTTCCAGAAAGCGCTCCATATCGACTTCCAACAGGAAGTGCACACCGCCGGAGAGGTCGAGCCCCAATGACATGGGTTGCGCACCTATAGCCAATAGCCAGTCGGGCGTCGTCGGGGCGAGGTTAAGCGCTACAATATAATTGCCGCCCAGCCCTCGTTGAATGGCCGCTTTGGCGGCCAACTGATCATCGTTACTGTTCAGACGAATCAGCAGTGACTGGCCGTTTATTTCGGCACCAAAATGATCGATGTTGGCGTCATCGAGCAGGCGTTCGGTGCGTTGCACGGTGGTGTCGTTCATTTGAACGCCAGCTTCAACGCCTTGAATCTGGACGGCCGGGTCGGCCGGGAACAGGTTGGGCAGGCTGTAGAGCACGCCTAGCACCAGCACCGACAGGATAATGGCGTATTTCCACAGGGGGTATTTGTTCAGCATGAGGCCTTCCTGAGCTGGGTAAACCCGGCAGCCTCCTCAGTGAGTCCGGGGCCGGGTTTACAAGTCGGTCACGTTCGGAACGAAACCTGACGGTGGGTCGATCAGATCGCTTTCAGCGTGCCCTTGGGCAGGGTGGCGGAAATAGCGGTTTTCTGGAAGGTGATTTCGACATTGTCAGACACTTCGACGTTGACGTAATCGTCTGTGACCTTGGTGACTTTGCCGGTCATGCCCGCGGCGGTTACCACTTCATCACCTTTGCTCAGTGCGGCGATCAGGGCTTTGTGTTCCTTGGCGCGCTTGCTTTGCGGGCGCCATACCATCAACCAGAAGATCAGGAAAAAGATGCCAAGCATGATCGGCAATTGCCAGGGGCTGGGCTGGCCAGCCGCCGGGGCCGCCAGTGAAAGTGCCGGAGTCATGGCCAGCAGAGCGGCGGACAGTTTTTTCATGGTAATACTCCAAATGGTTAAAGGTGTTGTGTGGCCTTCGAATCACCGGTGACGGTTTCGGGTAGCCAAATTCAGTTCAGACTGTTGTTATGGGGGCACCTGGCACGGCCACAAGGCCCGTGCGGCGCCCTTTCTTTAAAAAGCATGGTGGCGTTCAGTCAGTCAGTACCGGCGTATCAAGACCCCGGCGCTGATAGAAGTCGTCCACAAAGGCCGACAATTTACCCGCTTCAATGGCCGCACGCAAACCAGCCATCAGCCGCTGGTAATATCTAAGGTTGTGCAGCGTATTGAGCTGTGCGCCCAGCATCTCCCCGCACTTGTCGAGGTGGTGCAGGTAGCCCCGGCTGAAGTTCAGACAGGTGTAGCAGTCACAATCGGCATCCAGTGGGCCGGTATCGTGCCGGTGCCGCGCATTTCGAATCTTGATGACACCGTCGGTCGTGAACAGGTGTCCGTTTCGGCCATTGCGGGTTGGCATCACGCAATCGAACATATCGACACCGCGACGTACGCCTTCTACGAGGTCTTCCGGCGTGCCAACGCCCATCAGGTAGCGCGGCTTGTGGTCTGGCATTGATGGGGTGACATGCTCGAGAACGCGCATCATGTCAGCCTTTGATTCACCCACACTCAAGCCGCCAATGGCATAGCCATCAAAATCGATTTCAGTCAGGCCACGCAAGCTGACGTCGCGCAGATCTTCAAACATTCCGCCCTGTATGATACCAAACAGGGCAGAGGGGCTGTCGCCATGGGCCTGCTTGGAACGTTTGGCCCAGCGCAGACTGAGTTCCATCGATTTTTTGGCTTCTGCATGCGTAGCGGGGTGGGGCGTACATTCGTCAAAAATCATCACAACGTCTGAGCCCAGGGCGCGTTGCACTTCCATACTGCGTTCCGGTGTTAATTCAACTTTGGCGCCATCAACGGGCGAGCGAAAGGTGACCCCGGCTTCGGTGATTTTGCGCATTTTACCGAGTGAGAACACCTGAAAGCCGCCGGAATCGGTCAGCATTGGTTTCTTCCAGCCGGTGAAGTCGTGCAGGTCGCCGTGTTCTTCAATGACTTGGGTGCCCGGGCGTAGCATCAGGTGAAAGGTGTTGCCCAGAATGATGTGTGCTCCGGTTTCTTCAACCTGCTGGGGCGTCATGCCTTTAACTGTGCCGTAAGTCCCCACGGGCATAAAGGCTGGGGTTTCCACCTTGCCGCGAGGGAACGTCAGGGTACCGCGCCTTGCTTTGCCATCGGTTTTGGCCAGGTCGAATGTCATAAAACAGGTACGGCTCATGCGTCGGTCTCTTGGTTAATAGGGTCTGACAGGGGGTTACGGGTAATGAACATGGCGTCGCCGTAACTGAAAAAGCGGTAGCGTTCATCAATAGCAGCCTGATAGGCCGCAAGCACGGGGCCTTTGCCAGCAAACGCGCTGATCAGCATGATCAGGGTGGATTGCGGCAAATGAAAGTTGGTGACCATGGCATCGACAACCTGAAAATCATACCCGGGGTAGATAAAGATGCGGGTGTCCCCGGTAAAGGGTTTCAGGCTGCCAGTTCGGGCCGCTGTTTCCAGCGAGCGCACGCTAGTAGTGCCCACGGCGATCACCCGGTTACCACGAGCTTTCGCGGCAGCCACAGCCTCCACCACCTCGGGCGGTACTTCGATCCATTCGGCGTGCATCACGTGGTCTTCAATCCGGTCCGCTTTAACCGGCTGAAAGGTCCCCGCACCCACATGCAGGGTCACGAAAGCGGTGTGAACGCCTTTGGCCTCCAGGGTTTCAAGCAAAGCCCCATCAAAATGCAGGCCAGCTGTGGGTGCGGCCACCGCCCCTTTGCGTTGGGCGTAGACGGTTTGGTAGCGCTCGCGGTCACTGGCGGAATCTTCGCGCTCAAGGTAAGGCGGCAGCGGCATGTGACCGTGCAGTTCGAGTAAGTCGACCAGAGGCTCTGCGTTATGGCAGGTCAGCCGGAACAGATTCTCCTCACGGCCGGTCACTTCCAGTTGAATGCCGCCTTCCATGGTCAGCCGGGTACCGGGTTTGCAGCTCTTATTGGCTCGCACATGAGCCAGTGCAGTGCTGTCACCTGTCATGCGCTCGATGAGCACTTCAACCTTGCCGCCACTGTCTTTTTGTCCAAACAGCCGGGCCGGAATCACCCGGGTGTTGTTGAACACCAGCAGGTCGCCGGGTTCGATCAGCTCGAGGATGTCCGGAAACTGGCGGTGGGCTACCTGGCTGGTAGGGCCATCAAGATGCAGCAAACGGCTGCCCGTGCGCTGTTCGGCGGGATGGCGGGCAATTAACTCATCTGGCAGTGTGAAATTGAAATCGCTGACGTTCATGGCCTGTTGCAGGGCACCTGTCGATAAACGGGCGGCTATTCTAGCTGAAAGGGCCTCCGGGCTCTATGGTCGTTGTCACTGCCTTATTAAAGACGGGATGTTACCGGCACCGGCTAGCCTGTTAGAATACACACCCCGCATTCTCAGGTTCAGGATTCAGCATGAACGACTTACTACTGCGCACGCCCGATGACTGGCATCTACATTTTCGCGATGGCGACTTGCTGGTCGAGACCGTGCCGGCCACGGCGCGTTGCTTTCAACGGGCCATTGTAATGCCAAATCTGACGCCTCCGGTTACCAATGCCGAACAGGCGATGGCTTACCGCGAGCGTATTCTGGCAGCAAGACCTGCCGGCAGCCGGTTTGAGCCATTGATGACCCTGTACCTGACCGATACCACCAGTGCCGAGGATATCCGTGCTGCCAAAGCGGCCGGAGTGGTAGCAGCGAAACTTTATCCGGCCGGCGCCACCACCAATTCCAGCGCGGCTGTTAGCGCGCTCAGCCAACTGGACCCCGTGTTTGAAGCGCTTGCGGAGCAGGGCATGCTGCTGTTGGTGCACGGGGAAGTCACCCACCCGGATATTGACATCTTCGACCGGGAAAAAGCCTTTATTGACCAGCATCTGGCGGGCATTGTTGAGCATCACCCTGCGTTAAAAGTGGTGTTTGAGCACATCACCACCGCCGATGCGGCCCAATTCGTGAGCGAAGGCCCCGAAACCCTGGCCGCCACCGTAACCCCACAGCATCTGTTACTGAACCGTAATGATCTACTGGTGGGCGGTATTCGACCCCACAACTATTGCCTGCCCGTGCTGAAGCGGCGCAGCCACCAGGAAGCGCTGCGTGCCGCAGTGGCCAGTGGGTCACCCAAATTCTTTTTAGGGACCGATTCGGCGCCCCACGAACAACACAAGAAAGAGTCTTCCTGCGGTTGTGCCGGTTGCTACAGCGCCTGGTCCGCATTGGAGCTCTATGCACAGGTGTTCGAAGAGATGGGCGTGCTGGAGCGCCTGGAAGGCTTCGCCAGCGAGCATGGACCGGATTTCTACGGGTTGCCGCGCAATGAAGGAACCGTGCGTCTGGTGCGTGAAAGCTGGACAGTGCCGGAGCGCATTACCCTGGGTCACGGTGAGGCTATAGTGCCGTTCTATGCGGGTGAAACCATCCACTGGCGTCTGCGTTCGGCCTGAATAGAGGCCGCAAAAGGTAGGCGGGTGGGTAACAGACGCAGAAACATCGCCTCAAACCATTGACGCGAAAGGAATTTTCGCTAGAATGCCTTCCACTCAGCCAGAGTGGCGAAATTGGTAGACGCAGGGGATTCAAAATCCCCCGGTGGCAACACTGTGCCGGTTCGAGTCCGGCCTCTGGTACCAAATTAAAAAAAGCCCCGATCATTGAAAGATGGTCGGGGCTTTTTTGTGCCTATGATTTAACAGCCCACGGTAGCTCGGTAAATAGCCGGGAATTCATTTTTCCAACTCGATCACAACACGCATCTTTTCAGTCCCGTAGACTTATTGCACTTACTACTTCCTCTCCGGTGGTAGCACCTTTTCTATGTAATGTTTATTGAGCCTGCCAGGGATTCGTCTATCGACAATAGGCGTGGCAGGTTACACCCGATGGGCAAACCATTGCAGCATGTACTCAAGGATGTGCGATTTATGAAAACCCAAGCAAGCCCGTTGCGTACTGAAGTCAGCGTCAGTATGGCCGGGCAAGTGTTACCGGCCCGGAGCCTGAACGGCGTTGAACGGCTGAATCACCCAACCCGACTGTCTGTGTGCCTGAACGTAGTCGACCGTTACGACTTGCCCGATAGCCTGGGTAACCTGCTCGATCAGCCGGTGAGCGTCACAATCACCGGGCCTGGGCTGATCACACCGCGTCACTTTCACCTGAACCTGCACGGCGCCAATGAATCCTGGCAAGGCGATGCCTACCAGTTGGACCTGACGCTGAGCAGTAAACTCGACCGTGGTCGCCAGCAAAGCCAGGCTCGCTTGTTCATGGGCATGACCCGGGACCAGGTGCTGTGGCAACTGCTGTGGGAAATGGGCTACGAACGGATCGAAGTCGACCTTGCCCTGGACCCGGTGCCCGCGTTTGAGGGCCCTTATCTGCAAGTTCAGGACGAAACCACCCTGGGCTGCTTCCAGCGCCTGCTGGCCGAAGTGGGGGCCAACTACTGGTTTGAAGACCGCTCGGCGGACCAAAACCACGAGCTGCTGGTGATCCGCAACGACGCCCTGAGCAGCCCCTATTTACCGCACATAGAATGGGGGCAGACGGTATCGGGTCTGGCACCCGACCAGCAACTCAACCGCATTACCGCCGTCTATCAACGCTGGTCGGAACAGCCACACAGCACCAGCCGCTATGTCAGTGGCACCGTGCCAGGGTCGGTCAGCCGGGAGAACACCTCCTACCAAACCTTCACCTCACCGCGCCCGCGCCCCGAAGCCGAGCAACGCGCCCTGTTCGAACAGCAGTTCTTTGACCAGCAACGGTACTTCCTGACCCTGCACAGCCACCAACCCCTGTTAAGCGCCGGCCACACCGTCGCCCTGGATGCCCGGCAACTGCCCAACGACTGCCCGACCGGCGAGTATCGCATGGTGGAAGTGACCCACACGGCCGAATCGAACGCCACCGCCGGCGTTCAATACCGCAACACCGCCGCCGTCATCCCCCAGGCGACACCACCGCGTCCGCGATTGGCAGAGCCAGCGGCCTTACCGCACCTGTTCCCGGTTCGCATTGAAAGCCGCTACGACCACGCCGAGCTCGGGGTCGATGGCCACTACTACTTCCGGGCCGATTTCGATCGCAGCACCCGGGGCATTAGCCTGGCCAGCCCGCCGACCAGCCGACTGGTGCCCTATGCCAGCCCGCAGCAAGACGCCACTGACCCCACCGGCTGGCACTTCCCCTTGCTCGACCAAAGCCGGGCCCTGGTCACCTTTCTCGACGACGACCCCTCGCGCCCCATGATCGTCGGCTTCGTGCCGGGTCAGCAGCAACTCGGGCCAGTAACCGCCGATAACGCCGCCCAAAGCCGCATCGTCACCCCCGGCCAGAACGAACTCACCTTCGACGACACCCACAAAACCACCCGAATTGCCCTGCACACCTTCGACCGGCAAGTGCGCCTGGAACTGAACGCCCGGGAAGCCGAACCCTACATCCACCTGATGGCCATATACGGCAGCATTAACCTCTACGCGGCTTTGACGATCAACATCAAGGCCGAGGCACAACTTGAAGAACGCATCGGCGCCGATCGCACCCAATCGGTCAAAAACGACAGCCTCACCCAAACCGAAGAAGGCGCCATTCACCACCAGGCCGCGACCGATCACACCCACATCGCGCAAGCGCATTTTACCCAAAGCGCCGGTGCTGACTTCAGTATCTGGGTGCAGCAAAAGAACCTCACCATCAAAGCCATGAACGGCCAGAGCACCACCGTCACCAGCGGCGACCTGCAACTGCAAGTTCAATCCGGTGCCGCCATCCATCAAGTGAATGGCAACATCCACATTCAGGGTAACGGCAATGGCGATATTCTGCTGAAACAGGGTGACGGCGGCATCAAGATCGACCCCAGTGGCAACATCAAACTGTTCGGGAAGAAGGTGACGTTGAATGGGCAGAACGGCGTCACCTTCAACGGCGATGTGCAGTATGAGGTTGGGGCCGGGAATGAGCCTGAAGAGACCGAACCGCTGGATTTATTGGAGATCGTAGAACTGGAATGGTTGACCCTGGAGGCCGAGGAGACTGCGGAGACAGAGTCCGAACCCGGCGACTACCGCTTGCCGATTCGCATAGTGGATGGCAGTCTGCAACCTCTTCCCGGTATTGAGGTTAAGTGTGCCCATTTGCACAATTCAGAGCCCTTAACTGCCACTACCAACAGTGATGGCCTGGCCGTATTTACTGTGCCCAACAAGGTTAAGCGTGGGCTCATCTCCTACGAACACAATGGGCAGACGCGAGTACGGCCTTTCCATGCCGGGACCCTGGCCCCCAGTGACGTGGAAGTAGGTAAGAAACAACGGTTGACCAACCTTTCAGCCACGGCCCGCTTGCCCGGGAAGAAAGACGCCCGAGCCGCAGAACAAGTGTTTCAGGCACTCAGTGATGAACTCAACACTCAGGAAAGCAACGTGACCGATACCCTGGGTCGACAGGAATAAGCGAGAAAAACATGACAAAACGCTCCGACCAACGCCCTGTGTATTGGGTTGCGCTCTACTGATGGGTGCCGTATTGGCCATGTCTACCCTGGCCCGAGAGGCTCCGCCGGACTTTCCGTTAACCATGGAAGAACTGGAGGCCTTCGCCGACCCGGATGAATTGGCATTGGTGCGGTCTTATAGCTATTACGAAGAAGATTTAGACGATGAGCCATGGTTTCTTGGAAACCAAACGTTTGTCTTGGAAGATAAGCCGGTAGAACTCACTGTTGGGTTACTCGACTTTTACGTGCCGGGGTATGTGGTTAAAGCCTCTTATTCAGAAAGTGAACACAACAGACACGATGTTGGCCGCATAAAGTGGTCACCAGAAGGCAACGTGCTGAACTTGTTTTTAGGCAATGTTAAAGAACAGGATATCGCGCTGTTATCCCAGCACAAATCCCTTGAAAGTCTGTCTATATATGATGGAACGGCCAGAAACGCAGACCTGGATCTCGAAAGCCTCTTGGTTCATCCACAACTGGAAAGCCTGCATTTGGCTTATGGCCAACTTTTTAACTTTCAAAGTGTCTGTGGTCTGGAAAACCTCGAATGGTTGACAGCGCCTGTTAGTTATCCTCAAGGCCCAATTCGTTTTAGTCAGAACTGCCGTGCACCCCTAAAAATGCTGGGTTTCGGAACAGCTCGTCTGGACGATTTGGAAGTCGCGAACTTACCTCAGTTGAAAGAACTTTATCTGGCTAAGGCTACTATTCGCTGGCTTGCCATTGATGGGGCCTCTCTGCCAGAGCTGGAGTACATAAACCTACGGGAAGCCGAGTTGCCGGAAGATCTCTCCCAGGTTCATTTGCCCGATAACTTGGTGCAACTTTACTTGCAAGGTGTGACTAACGATTCGGTGAATCAGTTGGACCTGCCGGACAACCTGAAATACCTGGATTTAAGCAGTTCTCGCTTAAGCGATTATTCGTTTATAACCACGGCTGAGAATTTGGAGTCTCTGTCTTTGCAGGATTCAGACTTTACTCAATTTGAATTGTTGGCATCGCTACCGAAACTCAAGCACCTCAGGTTGCCTCTGACCTCATTCCAGCAGAATCACCTCAAATACCTCACCGGGTTAACGCAGTTAGAGGAATTGGATTTATCAGGGGCCAATATCACCGATATCCGCCCACTGACGGATTTATCCAACCTGGATGTGTTGATCCTGTCTAATACGAGTATTACCGACCTGAATAAAATACCCCAGCTTCCACAATTATCGTACATCGCTCTTCCCAACCAAGATGATAACTATGATCGACCGAGCCATCTACCCAATCATATCAAAGCGATCCTAAACAAAACGCCGGACCCGTACGATTATTCAAGACTCCTAGGAGAGCATTGTATCGACTCGGATAAGTGCACCATTGCACCCTGGTTGATAGAAGACAATACCTACTGACCCCCACTGGTTAAGGACGAACCATGACAACCACTGCACTGGACCAACGTCATCACGTTATCGAACGCCTGCTGGCGATCTACCCTCAATTGGAACGTGCAACACCGGAACAGCGGCTTCGGCTTACCGCCGAGCGGGACCGTTTGGAGCGGCTGCTGGATCGGTTCGACCAAGGTTTGGTCAAGGTAGGGCAGGGGCTTACTACCGATGTTAACGCTCGCAAGCTGGTCAACGAGCTGAACCGTCTGAACCGCGACCTTCATGCCTTGAAAGACGCCGATGAACCTGCTGTTGCGGCGGGTTTAGAGTCCTTGATTTCCTCGCTCGAAGATGCCCTGTTTGCCCTGGAGGACGGCTGGGAAAAGCAGCCTCGTCATAACAACCCGCCCCATTACCAACGACA
Organism: Saccharospirillum impatiens DSM 12546; assembly: GCF_000423605.1. Taxonomy (GTDB): domain Bacteria; phylum Pseudomonadota; class Gammaproteobacteria; order Pseudomonadales; family Natronospirillaceae; genus Saccharospirillum; species Saccharospirillum impatiens. The sequence continues at coordinate 5,872 of NZ_AUIH01000009.1, read as the reverse complement.
TAACCCATACCCGATGGGTAGACCGGCTACTGATGATTCTCTAAGGCTACCAGAGCCTGGAAGTTCGACGCTGAATGATCAGCAGATTGATCAATTGCTCGGCACGTTGCTCGGTGCAGAGCAAGCCCAGCGCGTCTATCAAAGTGTCGATTACTTTTCCCGGGCTGTCGCCCGGCTCGGTGAATTTATAGATCAATCCCGGTGGAGCACGATATTGCATCCCGCCAACCCTTTTCGCGTGCAATACGGAGCGATAGACGACCTGAGACGGCACTACGCCAACCGGGGGTATGATACTCCACTGGAATTCATCACAGCTCAAGAGGAAGCAGCGGCGCGCTATGCAGAAAACGGCGATGCATCAGGGCTGGTTCTTTCCCTGCCGCTTTACGAACACGAACGGGAGTTGGACGCGTGGATTAAAGTGGAACAGGGTCGTATAGGAGACGGCGGCTACCAAGGCTACGCAGACAGCCGACGCGACCCGTCGGACGGCTTTGTTACCAGCCGTTTCGCCGCCGAGGCCGCTGGCAGAGCATGGCGGGCATTAAAACAGTGGGCTGAGAGCCTGGCTCATACACACCAGATCGACGCCGACGTGGCTTACCTGAAGCGCAGCCTCGGTTCGCCGCTCAATGCCTCCAGAAGAGAGCAAGCCAACGATCTGGTCACCATTCAGGCCCCAGCGGCTGCCTGCGCGCCCCGGTTTGTAGATGCCGATGGCAAACCCTACGCCCACTCCCAAGTACTCTGCTGGCGCTATCGCCGGGAAGACACAGACAAACTGGGTCGCTTCCAGTTGGATTACCTGACCCCCAATTTGATGACAGTGGGCTTGCTGTATACCGACCATGATGGGCGACCCACCCTGAACAAGCCGGACTTCCTGAGTAATCGAGACCACCATATTCAGCTTCAGGTCGACCCGGAAAACGGTCACCTTTTATTGTTGGAACGCAGCAAGGCGTCTCGGCCCCAAAAACTGGTGCCGGGCGATCCGTTGACCGCCAACTGGTTCAGTTATGGCCTGTCCGAGCATTTTCGAAACATTAATGCCGCCATCGCCGCTTTTCCCAACGGTAAGCCGATACGGGCTCCCCAAAACCTGCAAAACCTGAATTTCAGTCAGGTCGGGTTGCCCATAGCCCCTCGTCTCACCGAGACGCTGACCGGCACAGACACCACAGGCTTGTTCGAGTTGACCGCCGGTTACCAGTACGGCTTTATGCTGTTGCCACTGGGGTTTGGTTCCGTCGCCATCAAGAACCTGGCAGAACTGCCCGAGCAGACACGCGGCGACCAGGCCATCGCCATAAAAACCGAAGCCCCGCTGTCAAGCGGCGAACAGCAGGTGACACTGCCACGCACCCTGCGTCAGTACAGCTTAGAGTGTTTTCAGGCCCGCGATGCCATGCACACCGCCCAACTAGAGATGCAACAGGTCAATCATTACAAACATCGGGATATTTATAACGTCGAGCAGCTGAAGAACTGGCTGCAGTGCAATATTGATTTCCCGGAAGGCGGTATAGACCCTGTTAATCAAAGTAAGCAGAAAGCGCTGCATGAGCAGTTGGGAAAAATGCAGCATGCTGTGCGCAAAACCCAGTTTATTGACCGTGTAGACGAAAGTCTGAATGATAAAGACAGCGCGGGTAAATACTTTACCTACCTGAAGCAGCGGGAAAGCTACGAAGCCTTCGCGAAGTACCGGGCAGCGGTGGAGCGGGGGTTTGCGTTGTTGGAAGACGAAACCTTGATGCAGCAGGTAAAAGCGTGGGCTGAAGCACAGGAAGATATACCGGATGCTCAGCAACAGCGCTGGGCAGAAACGTTAATGGGTGGCGTGAAAATTTTTGATCAAAGGCCCAACGCTCGATGGGGGCATAGTTGTACTCTGGACTGGTCCGTCGGTTCCAGTCTGACAGGGCAAATCACCTCGCCTTATACTGCACTGATATATGACGGATTGCTTAGTGTGATGACCATGCTGGCGCAATCGCATCGGGATGATGAGTTGTTCGGCCGAATCGTTTTGCCTGCGTTGCATCAATGGTTGACTGATCCAGCTCTACAAGAAGTTATTACAGCGCTTTCCACAGCGTTATACGACGAAGAGAATGACGATAACTTCTCTTCCTTTTCATTAAATATTAATGCAAATGAACTTGCAGCGTTAAAGCACACTAATTCACCACTGAGCCAACTGCTGGGAACCGCCTTCGATGTTGGTAAGTCAACCTTCCTACGCGGCCCCGGTGCACCTGCGCTACTGGAAGGCGTTCTGGAACTCTCCAGCATGATGCTGGAAGTCGGTTATCGAGCACCACTGACGGTCACCACCAATATCCTCATCCGTGCGCAAACCCTGAACCTCATCGCGATAACTGGCCTGCATGTGCGTCATCAGCAAACGCAATTGGTCGACATGATGGTGCGTTTTACTCGCAGCACCAACCGCTTGAACCCTAATCGTTTGTTAAACCAACGCACCCTTACCGAGCGGGCCTACGGCGGCGACATCTGGGGTACGAGCCAGGTGGTACAGCGCTTTGAAGGCTATGCCAAAACCGGCGTTTTCCTCTATACCAAGGCCAGCCAACTTATCGGCTTTATGCAGCACATGGGTGAAGAGGCCTGGGAGAACCCGACCGAGGCCGATTTCAAGAGCGCGACCCATCGCTACCTCGAAACCCTGGAGACCGGGTTAAACGAAGCTTCAACGCTGCTGACGGTACCGGGCATGGTTCAGTTCTGGCGTACCGTGCTCAACAAGCCGGCGGACGACGCCTTATTGAACCTGTTCAACCAACGATTGACGAGCCGGGCTATGGGCACCAGCCGCCTGTTAGCGGGCACCGATGATGCCATTGGCCTCAGCCAATGGGTCACGCAATCGTCCCGCAGGGCTGTGTCCGGCATGAGCGTGCTTAGCACCTGGGCTAACCGCCTCTCGTTCGCGGCATCGGCTGTGGCGACCGTGCAAAGTTTGATGGACGTCCAGCATAATCTGGAGCTCAGCCGGGAATACGAAGCCATGCGTTCCATGATGTTGGCCATAGGCAACGGCGCCATCGTGGCCGGCAGCCTGGTTGGGTCAGAGTTCATCATGGTCACCCTGTTGGGCATGAATACCATGCCCGTGGTAGGGCAGGTCTTGTTCGTCGCCGGCGTCGCCATAACCGTCGGTATGATTGCCTGGGACTATTACTGGGAAAACTGGGGCCGTTCACACTTCTACAGCGATACCTTTGTCTATTTCGACGATGTATGGCAGAGGATGTCGCAGCAACCCCACTTTAACGCCTATATCGACAAGGAATTCGGCGCCAACGAAGAGATAAAAGGCATTATCACCACCATTCAGGACCATTACCAAAGCACGCTGATTGATACCGTTCAGGATATGCACACCCACGACGTGAATACAGACCTTCGAATCATCAACGCTTTGTACAGCCTGTTTGGCATCGACGAAAAACTATCCCCTCTGCCACTCGACCAATCCGTCACGTGGAGCAATTACAATATTATGGCCATCCCCCGCTTGTTGGAAAACGGCGCGCTAAGCAATCAGGAAGGAGATATTGACGAACAAAAGCTGATTAACTATCTGAAGCTAAACGACATCGACATCCAAATTGGGCTGGCGTTGACCCCTACGGATGACAGTGAGAATGAAGGCGAGAGCGAGGAGCGTGCGGCGAGAAACCTGATTGACTGGTTCAAGAGTACCGGGCAGAAAGTCTCTACCTGCCGGTCAAGCCAAAACATGACCCCTGAAGAAGCCGCGCTGACAGAAATCGCCTGGCCTGCCCTTCTTGAAGGTCGCTTTCCCGAAGGCTTCACCATCGCCGAACTCGCTAAAGCCGCTTTCCCGCCGATCACCAACGACGCAAGCCAAAGCCGCTTAATGCTGGAAACGTTTATTAATCGCTGGAAACTCTTGGTTCAGGTTGAAGATGAAGGGTAACCTTAAACGTGTAGCATTATTCGAATTTGTCACCTGAGCCGAGTAAACGAATTGGAAGGAAACTGCTAGATGCGACATAAGAAACGTTTGGGGCTTGGTCTGTTGAGCCTGGCACTGTTGGGAAACCTCTTATCGATGGCTTCGGCAGACAAGGCGGTTCCAGAATTTCCGTTGACAATGGAAGCGCTGGAAGCTTTTGCCGACCCGGATGAACTGGCATTGGTGCGGTCTTATAGTTATTACGAAGACAGCGATGAGCACTGGTTCCTGCGTCAACATGGCTTTGTATTAGAGGAAGCCTCAGTTAACCGCTCCGACAGTCTGGTCAGTTTTTCTATACCGGGCTACCGTATCAGGGCTTCTTACTCTGATAATGTACATACTCGCCAAGATACCAACCAGGTGATATGGAGCTCAGAAGGTAGGCTGGCTCACTTGTTTTTAGGATATTTGTCAGAAAACGATTTGCCATTGGTCACGCGGAGTCGATCACTGGAAAGTTTCTCTTATGCTGCGGGTCCAGAAAAGAACACCGATTTTGATCTGGACATCCTGACTAATTTGCCTCAATTGAGAAGTCTGCATTTGGGTAAAAGTCAGCTCATTAATTTCTCAAGGGTGTGTGAGCTGGAAAAGCTAGAGTGGTTAACCGCCCCGGTCAGCTACCCCCAAGGTCAAATCCGTTTTAGTGAAGATTGTATTGCTCCCATTAGAATGCTTGGATTCGGAGCGGCCCGACTGGACGATCTAGAAGTCGCCAATCTATCGCGCCTGAAAGAACTCTATCTTGGCAATGCCACCATTCACAAGCTCGCGATCGACGGCCCATCCCTTCCCGAACTGGAATACATCAATCTCCGAGATACGGAACTCCCGGACGACCTGTCCGATATTGATTTACCCGAAGGCCTTGTACAACTCAACCTTGCCGAGGTGAATAGTGATTCCGTCAACCAACTGAACTTGCCGAATAACCTGAAATACCTGAATCTGGATGGCAGCCAGCTCAGCGACTATTCTTTTATAACCACGGCGGAAAACCTGGAATCCTTGTCCCTGCGTGAGTCGGCGTTTACCCAGTTTGAGCTGTTGGGACAATTGCCAGGGCTTAAGCACCTCAGAGTATCCAAGACCGCATTTACCCAGGATGACCTACATCACCTAGCCGGTTTGATTCAGTTGGAGGAGCTGGATCTGTCCGCTACCTCAATTACAGATGTGCGCCCCTTGGCGGAAATGCCCAATCTGAATGTCGTGAGCTTGATTGACACCGCCATTACTGACTTGAATAGAATTCCCGCGTTTCAGCAGTTATCTTATCTGGCCTTACCTAATTTCGACGACAATTACGATCGTCCCAGTCATTTACCGGACCACATAAAAGCCATACTCAACAAAACACCGGACCCCTACGATCTTTCAAAATTTATGGGTGAACACTGTATTGATTCGGAAGACTGCACCATAGCCCCCTGGTTGATAGATGATGGCTCGCCTTAATCGAGGGCTACTAGGACAAACAGGGCTGCTAGGACATGCAAAGTACTAGCCCGGATATTTCACCAAACAGCCTAAAGTAGCACTGCATAGAATTTGTTGAATGTTTTCGAGCAGCTCCACAGCTACAGGTCGATTTTGACCCGGATTCCCGATTTTCAGGCACACTTCCCCTTACCCCGTTGTTTAAAGTGTGCCGGGTCAGCACTGGTTATGGCTATGTCGAGTTCAGGTTGTTCAGTGCGGTTTCAAACAGTCCTTGATATGGGTAATGACTGGGCAGCAGGAAGCGAATTCGGCGCGTATTGTGTATGACGATGGCCGCCACCTTACACAGCTTTAGCCGGATCGTGTTCACTTGCGCGTTAGCCAGTTCCGTTCCCTGTAGAGCCAGTCGGCGCA